>CADCIP010000001.1 GCA_902801485.1 uncultured Bacteroidales bacterium
TTCGAAGTCCATTCCCTTAAGATTATTGTCCTTAACCATATTCACGAACCTTTCCGAAACTATTGTCTCATCTCCCCATGCAATAGACTCTGCCATATCCGCTTTAGGAATAGAACTTCTTTTCAGTTTCAGTGGCGACAGTTGCTTTGCTCCAGATCCGCAGATTGGACAAGCGGAACTTTCGTCATATATGGTTCCGCATTCTTCACCTGATGGCTCAAAATGGCGAGTCTGAAACATCTGAAACCACTCTGCATTATTTATTTCAGTTTCTGTGTAACTTCTCTTATATTCGAAGCAAGAAAAGAATAGATCATTTTTTTCACGCGCCTTCTTCTGTAATTCTCCAATAACATTAAATCGAGGGTCATTTTTTTCTATTCTTACGACTTTGACTGTATCACCAAGGTTTGTACCTTCATCATCCCTGAACAGAAGATGGGCATATTCCATATTTATACGAAATTCAACAAGCTCTTTCATACGTATATCATTTAAGTCTGTCCATACCGCAAAGGTACTACATTTGGTATTAACCGCAAAATAATTGGGTTATTTCTTCAAAATAAAGCCCCGCAAGATTTCTCCTGCGGGGGCTTTCATTCTGTTAGCAAACCACCTTAATGGGACGTGGGACGGTGGGACACTGGGACGTTTTACGGAAATGCTGGCGGTCAACGGGTTCAATCCAACCATCGTTCTTCCAACGCATGATGACGTTTCTCAGCCCGCTATCCGTAGTACCTTGCTTCAGGGCGCGAAGGTCGTCACGAGTGAACGTTGGAGCCAACTGATCAAAGATGCTGTGGTTGGTGCTGTAACGCTGACACTCATCCTGCGCACATACATACTGATTCTTAAGGGCTTCACCGAAGAGCTTCATCTGCCCCTCCAGACAATAGTCTGCCATCAGTAAGGCAAAGTCGATGCAAGCTTTACTCTCCTTCTCCGTTCCCTCCAATATATGGAAGATAACTCCACAGCGGAAAGCTATTACGGCAGCACGACGGCGATAGGTATCCTTAACGCGGTCTATGTCCATAGCGGCTTCTATACGCCTCTCTTCCAGCCATTTTTCTATAGCTTTCTGCAAACGAGGCACTTCCACCTCTCCGTTAGCGTTTCTCAGTTTGGTTACAGCCTCTTGGATTCTGGCCTCCTCATCTGCTGTACGCTTACGGAACTTGGTCAGTTTGGCAAAAGCACCATCTGGCATTTCGGCCACCAAGACACGGCTGGAGAGTCCGTTCTCGATGTTATCACCCTTGAAACACTTCCTTACGGCTCCGTTGGTTCCCAGAATGGTCCAGTTGTAGGCCACGTTTACCACACCGCTCTCGGCTTGGTCGCTATTATAGTCCTGACCCCATTCACCGTTATCGAAGCCATAGCGATACACATCGTACTTAGCGCTCCAGCTGCCTGCACCGTTGGTCTTGCGCAAGGTGTCTATCTCCTCGCTGAAGGAAAAGAGTGTGTGCCCTGCAGCGTTCTTCATTCGCTTAAGCAGAGTGGAGCAGGAAATGGTTATAGGCACCACACGGATCATTACGTGAGGGTCTTCGGGGGCTTTCTCGTTGGCTCTGCGAGCTTTCTTATGTTCCTTCCATTCCTCCTCGCGCTGACGTGCAATGGCATCCTCCTCGTCGAACTGGCGCCTCCACACATCCACAGCATTCTTGCAGACACTCTTGTTGCTGGCCTGCTCGCCTCTGACGATGGTCATCAGGTTCAGACGGTGCGTATTGCCGTCCACATATACCACCCTTACTTCATCGGCATACGCTCCTGCGATGGGCATTACGGAACACAGAACAGGTAAGTGCATATTCACCGGAATACCAGCGAGGGTTTCTTTCAGACCGACGGGAAGAGCATTTCTCAGCCTCTTGGGGAGAACCATTTGCTTTGTTCCCTCGCCATCCAATTCTTCACTCTTCACGCTACGTTCCAGACCCTTGATGATGTCGCTCATCATCTTGCTGATGCCCTTGGGAGTTTCCTTGCAAGCCGAATCAATGATACTTCTGAACTCCACCTCTGTAAGTCCGTAGCGAGGCATAACCTTCATCAGTACCTCTTTCTTATTATCACAGATAGCACGCAGGTTTACGGCCAACTTGTGCAGCTTCACGTTCCTTTCGCCCTCCTCTGGCTCGCCTCCGTTCCTGTTCCACCATTCAGCAATGATGGTGCTGTAAGGGATGCCTTTGAACAGCAAGGGCTCAATTCTGGGCTCTTGCTCAACGGGCGTAATTTTGCTCTCGTTCAATGTCGGTCCGATTTTGGGCTCACATTCCTCTACCTTAAAGATTTCATCATCCAGATAGATAAGGTCCTCAGGCTCGGCAGTAGTAGTAAAGAACACGCGAGTGATGTCCTTGGCATTCTCATCGAACTTCACGCCCAAGAGCTGGCTTGCCCATAGCAGGTTCTCTTCCTGACTGAACTCAGGCTTACGCTTGAATACCAGATGATAGCCAGCAGCGCGTGCGCTCTGTTCCAGCATCAGCAAGCCCAGCTCGTCCTTCTTCTGCAGGATGCGCTCCTTAATGGTCTGCATCTCTTCTGCCGTCAGATGGTCAATGTCCATACCTACGGTATTGCTCACACGGGTAGTTCCTGCCAGCGTTCCATCCTCGTTAGGAAGACAGCTGTAGTTCATCTGTACCAGCATGTGCTTAAGGCCTTCATTGCCTTTGCGAACGCTGAAAACATGCTGCTTCTGCATTCCGCCGTTACGCAGGTTCTTGTACTCCTCAGCTGTGAGAACTGGGGTCATCGTTTTTTTCCCATTAGTTGTTTTAATTAAAAATATACTCATTTTGCATACAGTTGTTTGCTTCCGTAGAAGTTCTCTTGAGTTCGGTGGCCACCTTTCACGTGAAAACTCTCCGAGAAGCTTCAACTTCTGCATCCGCCGTCCTGTGGCGGCGGGTTTTAAATTGTTGATAATGTTTTTTTGCCCGGCTCGCGCTCGAGTCAGTTTTTGATGATGCAAAATTACAACAAGAAAAAGCCCGTTCCCAATAGTTGGGGACGGGTCTGAAACTATTTCTGAAAGTTATGAAACTTTTTCTGAAATAAAAAATCCGTTCTGAAAGTAGGAATGAAACTATTTAGCTAATTCCGCCTTGATAGCTTCTCTTAAAGCCGCTGCAAGTTTGGTAAATTTCTTGTCTGAAGGCCAGTCCTCTATGGAGAGACTCAAATAAACGTTATTGGCTATGGTCCTTGATACCGTTCCATCCGGACACTTCGCCAACTTTTTGAGGCCAAACTTTTGCACGTCGCGTTCAAACTGACTTTGATTCTGAATACCGTAATCGTCGCGGAGCACACAATATACTGCAGTCCATGTGCTATCGGTAGTAAGAAAGCTGCCAACAGACTTTATGGCTTCTATCAGAACCTCGTCTGAAATTTGTTTTCTTTGCTCCTGCACATCGTATGTGTCTAACGAACTATAATCAACCTCCAGCCCATACTCCTTTGCTTTTCGGCAAAGAATGTCTGTGATGACTGAAATGCGATCGAGAATTAGGAAGAAACGTGTTATGTCCTCCTTCCTGCTAAAATCTGCGAAGGGCAAGCGTCTTGCAAAGTTACGCCACGAATGATTGTCGTTTTTAACGCATTCCCAAGTCTTAGACAGAGGCATACGGGCAAACTCACGGATAAGTTCTTCGCGTTCCTCCAAGAGTTCTTTCAGCGGGTCTGTGTCATCATAGGCATTTTCCAATATTCTTTTCAAATCCGAAATTGATTTCTGGCAAACTGACAGGTATTCCCACATGAAGCGTCTCTCATAGCCCCCCAGAAGTACACGCGAATAGTTGCCATACTCTGTTGCCGGTGTTTCGCCTATAAGATTAACGAACTCTTTCCAGAGCCGCTTACGGAGCCAACCCAAAGAGAATAGTTTGTTTGCGTTTTGCAGCATCATATCCATACGACGCTGCATGGCCAGCGAGAACATATCGCTGTCATGCCTTGTGTTATTATCCTGAAACATCATCTGCTACTTACTCCTCCCAATCACAGGCATCTTCTGATACCAAACCATACTCATTAGACAACCATTCATATAAATAACCAACGGAAAGATTGTAACCCGAAGTATCAAAATCAACATCATGCTTCTCTGCAAGTTTCTTCACCTCTCCTAATACCTTATTATAATATAGGGCATAACCTTCCTCACTTCTTATTTCAGTGTCGGCAGGTAACAACCGAACAATCGCTTTACTGACCTCGCGAGCGCATGCCACATAGTTGTCCTCATAGTTGTGTGGCACCCAACCCCATAGGGTATCAACCACTTGCTGCTCCATTTCGCTGAGGCCCAACTCCCGCCCACGACGCAAATGGTCGGCCATTGTATTCAAGGTGGCTAACACCTTTTGGATAATAGGCTTAGGGTTATCCTCGTTCCATTGGTGGCCGTATCCACACTCTTCTGCCCAAAAATCCTGCATGGCTATATCGTTCCAAATGGCCCAACCGATAGATTCAGAATAAATATCTTGAGCCTCCTTGTAGCTCAGTTTCTGCTCTGCGTCAGCCCCATATCGGGTTTCAACATCCTTAAGCCATTCTATGGGCGACCTGTATTGCCGCCTCATCTTGTTTATATATTCCCTTTCTTTGCTTGCCATCTTTTATCAACACAATTTTTTGAAGCACAAAGGTACGTAGAAAAAACAAGCTATCCAAGCGGAAGGCGATATTATCTTTGCTATCAGGGAGAGAAAAAAACGTCCCGCGTCCCAGCGTCCCACGTCCCATTAAGGTGCTTCGGGGATGCAGAACACGGGATGAGGGGAGGATTATGTTTAGTATTATTAAATAATTATATTATATTTATACCCTCTTACCCTACCCTTGCACACTAATAAGGTGCTTAATGGGACGTTGGGACGCGGGACGCTGGGACGTTCGCGTTGTCCAAGTCCTGCCGTATTGTCAAACATTCTCGCAACGTATACATTGCCCGTAAAACAGGTGTTTTCGGCGCCATTAATGCTGGCAATTGCTACTATTAAGGGCCGCAAAAATTCCCTCGTGTGGCAGTAAATTTTCTCTAACTAGGCAGTAAAAACGGGGTAGTTAGGGAATTTTGCCGTGTAATGATTTTTCTCCAACCGGCATCTCTACCTCCTCGTTTCACAAGCCTTTATCTGGCAAGATATCTGATGGCTTTATAGAGGGAGAAAGGCCCCGAGCAGGAGAAATCTTGCGGGGCGCTTTGTTCTGTGCCAGACGGGGATTAATATAGGAAGCCCAGCATCCAGAGGGGCAGTTTGGCTCCGTCGGGCATATCCCAGTCGTCGGCAAAGATAATAAAAGTGTTGTTTACGCGCAACATTTTTACATAAAAAGTGTTGTTTGCGCGCAACATTTTTCGATATGATTCCGTAAAACATCCCAGTGTCCCACCGTCCCACGTCCCATTAAGGTGGTTTGCTAACAATAAGAAAGCCCCCAGCAGGAGAAATCTTGCGGGCCTTTTTTTGAAGAAATAACCCAAATTATTTTGCGGTTAATACCAAATGTAGTACCTTTGCGGTATGTACAGACTTAAATGATATACGTATGAAATCATGACAAATAAAGATTTTCAGAAATTAGACGATGCTGTGCGTAGGAATGTTGCCAAGAAATATGGATGGCGTCAGAGTTCTTATCTTGACTGGAAAGTAGAAGAAGGCTATATTTTCATTTTGCTTCATTGTGAGCCCAAAGATGCGTGGTTAAAAGTAAAACCGCTTTATTTTGATGACCTGTGGTGGGAGATAACAGGCATATTTAGGAATGAAAAGAAACCGCCCATGAGCCTGAGAGGTAATGGATATGCTGCCATTAGCGCTCAGAAGATTGCCACATATGATGCCTTAGTAAATGATACAAATAGTTATACCGCAGAGGACTTAGAGGAAATCTGGGATAGGATTTTCAGAAAAGCCGCATCTGACATTCTTCAATTCCTCAAGGAGAATCCAGATGCTAACACATTCTTTCCCGACGAAAGCAAAGTCATGGCCTTTAATAACGACAGATTAGATTATATCATGGCTTTACTCCATAATAATCGCGAAGAAGAAGCAATAGCTATTATTATGGAGGCAAAAAACAAAGACCATAAATGTTATATGAGATTCCCAAATGGAGATGGCTACGATGCTATTCTGGAATGGTGTAAGAAGCGTAAAGAATCGACAGATAAGTGCTCCCCTGATACTACCACCCGTAATTCGTTTATTTATAAAATAAGAAACAAACTTGTAAAAATCTTCAAGAAGTGACAAGACGCATTCTTGCGACTCCCATTTCTCGTTTCACAGTTTCACAATTCACAGTTTATTTTTAATAGGATATAAGATTATTGTAAGTAAATAATTTTGTACCTTTGCATGAAATTCCGGATATTCCGGAGACTCCGGATATTCCGGAAATACCAGATTAACCATATAAACAGCAACAACAATGGACACTAACAAACGCCCCACTATAAAACATTACCAGGATGGTACCGCTAGCGTTCTACGTAAAGCGGTGGTTTACACGGAGCTGAGATTCTATCAGCGCAGTGATGTGCTTTACCAACTGACGCAAGTGTTCTGTCAGCGCTTCCTGCCTCGTTATGGTGATCGCACCGTTGACCAGATGGTACAGGCTGCTCGCAGCACCAAGCAGAACATTGCGGAAGGTAGTACAGACGGGCAGACATCAACAGAGACAGAACTGAAACTGTTGGGAATTGCCCGTGGTAGCAATCAGGAACTCCTTGAGGACTACCAAGACTATCTGAAACGCAAAGGACTTTCGGAATGGTTCGGGCGTAATGACCGCTTTGACCGCCTCCATCAATTCTGCCGTTACCACAGCCAATGGGCGGATTATCAGCCTATGATGGTTAAGATGAACGATGAGGAATTGGCAAACATGGCAATATGTCTCTGTCATCAAGTGGATAAAGCCCTGGCTAAGTACATTGAACTTAAAGACCGTGAATTCACCACAGAAGGCGGTATACGTGAGCGAATGACTGCTGCTCGCTTAGGTCAACGCGAGACTCAACGCCAGACCATAGAGCGTCTGACTGCGGAAATCAATGCCCTCAGACAAGAGAATGCTCGCCTAAAGCAGATAATGGCAGAAAACGGAATAAAGTAATCCACGTCCCATTAAGGTGGTTTGCTAACAATAAGAAAGCCCCGAGCAGGAGAAATCTTGCGGGGCTTTTTTGTTTAGTTCTGCTCCAAACGTGTTTGGAAAGGTTTTTGGAAGATTTTTCGGTTTTCGCGTAGTTTTTTGTACCTTTGCTGCGTCTAATGGATGTGGGATTCAACAACAGACATTACAATGGACCATTTAGAAAGAACGTTTGAAGAAACGCTGAAGGAACAAAAAGACACTATCTTTACGGTGTGCTACATGTTCTCGAAGGACGAAGACGAGGTGAACGACCTCTTTCAGGAGGTGCTGATAAACCTTTGGAACGGATTCGAGGGCTTTGAGAACCGTAGTAACATCCGCTCGTGGGTTTACCGTATTGCCCTGAACACCTGTATCTCTTACGACAGAAAGAAACGCCGCACGGCCACAGAAAGGTTGAACATGAACATCAACCTGTTTGAGGACCGTGACGAGGACACGCGCCAGGTGGATATGCTGCATAGGCGTATATCCAAGTTGCAACCCTTTGACCGCGCCATCGTCCTGCTGTGGCTGGAAAACCTTTCGTACGACGAGATAGGGCAGATAGTGGGCATCACAGCCAAGAATGTCAGCGTTCGTCTGTTCAGAATCCGTGAACAACTCAAAAACATGTCTAACGATTAATCCTTGTTCATTATGACAAACGATAATTTCGAATTGGAGGAGATGCGCCAGCAGATGGCGATTCTGAAACAGAAACTGCATCAGCAGGAGATACTGAACGACCGTATGACCAGCAAGGCTAAGGAGGCGCTGGAGAAGAAGGTGGGGCAACTGACCCGCGGGTTCAGGAGCAACTGGGTTACAGCCTTGTTAAGTGTGCCCGTGTTTTACTTCTTTTTTGTTTATCGTTTAGGTTTTTCTATACCTTTTTGGATATTTTCATCCCTTTATTTGCCGCTCAGATTGTTATATGTTCATAGAGATAGAAGCAAACTAAGCCAGAAAAATCTGTTTGATGGTAATCTGGTAGAGGTTCAGAAGAATCTTATTCTGGCCAAGAATCATTTCACCCAAGGGTTTAGATATGATTTGATACTGAACATTGTTTTCCCCATATGGTTGGTATGGGAAATCTATCAAAAATGGTGTATTGTAGGGCCACAACCTGTTCATTTCGGAATGATTGTGATAGGTCTGCCATTAGGAATCGCCCTCTTTCTCTGGGGTTATTTTCACCGCAAACGCCAATATCAGGATGCCTTAGACCAGATTGCCGACCTTACGGCAGGGGATGAGGTGAGTGACAACTGAACCCGTCCCAGTGTCCCAGCGTCCCACGTCCCATTAAGGTGTCTGTTAGGCTTCCTGCTTCGTTAAACAATCATAATGGAGTTTTAAGAGTAAACAACAAGCATTTAGTGGAGTTAAAATTGCAGATTTTTGTCTGAAAAAAAATATAAAGATGTAAAAAATGCTTATCTTTGCCCCCACGAAAACGGTTATCGTACAATGGTTATCGGTTATCGAATATATAACGAAGATGAGAAATGAATAAAAATTTCATGAAAAAAACGCTGGCAATGGGGCTCATAGCAGCCTCGGTATTAAGTGGTTGTACGCCCAGGGACAAGTACACCTTGAGAGTTAAAATGGATGTGAAGGGCTTTGGCGACACGGTAATGGTTTACGGAGGCCCCGAAAAGCTGCAGTTCGTAGGCAAGGACGGCAAGTTCGACTTCGAGGTTCAGGTGGATACCCCGTATACGGCTCTGCTGTATCAGCCCAAGTTGGACCGTGGTGAGATGGATGATATCATGTTCTATCATGTTCCCTTTGTGGGCGGTGAGGAAGTGCGTATTTGGCAAACTGTCCCCGAACGCTACGATGTGGACGGAACAGGTTTCTATGCCGATTATCACCAGATAGACCTCTTTGTGGAGGAAGCAGGCAAGGAAATGCAGGAGGTGAGTAGGAAATACAGAGAAATGGATGAGGATGAATCTATCAGCGAAAAGGAAAAAGAAGAATTCTTCGAGAAAACAGTTGTACCCGCTAACCAGGCTTTCTGGCAGACCTTGGTAGATTATGCTAAGGAACATCCCAAGCAGGAAGCTATTGTTCCCTTCCTTGACCGCATGGTGGGCGACGGTGAAATGTATAAGGAGGCCTTCGAGAGCATGGATGCCTCTGTTCGTGAGGGTCGTATGAAAGTGTTTTACGATAGATGGCAAAAGAAGGTTGAAGAGCGTGCCGCTCAGGCAGGAAAGGAAGCCGAAGCTGCCAAGAAGCAGCAGCCTGGCTTGGAGGCTCCAGACTTCACGCTGACTGATATTAACGGGAAGCCGCTCTCACTCTCTTCCTTACGCGGCAAGTACGTGATTCTGGACTTCTGGGGTTCGTGGTGCGGATGGTGCATTAAGGGCTTCCCCAAGATGAAGGAGTACTATGCCAAGTATGAAGGCAAGTTCGAGATTCTGGGTATCGACTGCAACGATACGGAGGAGAAGTGGAAGGCTGCCGTCAAGAAGCACGAGGTGCCCTGGTTGCACGTTTACTGCCCTGAGGATGCAACCGTTGAGTCTGACTATGGTATCACGTCCTATCCCACAAAGATTATCATCGGCCCTGACGGTAAGATTGTGAAGTCCATCGTTGGCGAAGATCCCGCCTTCTATACCCTGCTGGATGACCTCTTTGGCAAGTAAGAGATTTCATTAACTGCCACATATTAATAAAAGGGGGAATACCTGATTTTTCAGGCGTTCCCCCCTCTTTCGTATAGTAAGAAACTTATTGAGATTACAGACCCAGTTGCTTCTTAGCTTCTGCTGCGCCCTTATCGATAGCTTTGTTGGCTTCGGTCTTGCCTGCCTCTACAGCCTCGTTAGCCTTAGCCTTGCCAGCCTCTACTGTCTCGTTAGCCTTTGCCTTAGCAGCATTAGCAACATCGTTAGCAGCGTCCTTTACAGTCTGCTCCAGGCTCTTTGCCTCTTCGGTAGCAGCCTCAGCAGCAGCATCTACAGCTTCTCCTGCCTTCTCGCAAGCCTTGTCACAAGCCTTGTCGCACTCCTTCTCGCAAGCCTTGTCGCACTCTTCGGTAGCGCAAGCCTTACCGCACTCACAAGGATCACACTCGCAGGGATCGCACTTGCACTGTCCACATTCACAAGGGTCACACTTGCATGTGTCGCAAGCACATCCTTCCTTCTTGTCACACTTGTTACAGCATGATGCAAATGAAATGGCGGCAACGGCCATTATAACAAAAAACAATTTCTTCATCTTCTCGTCATTTAATTAGTTAAACATTATTTATTGCTTTCTCTCCAAAAAGTCTTTCTTTCTCTTAATCCATTGGCGGCATGGTGTTGGTAGTGGTAACCTTCTTGTTGGCTGATACCGTAGCACCGGAAGTTTGATAATACAATCCGTCAACCTTTATACCGCGAGACTTGGAACCTGTGTTGGAAACCATAATCTTTCCTGCTGTTACAGCCATATTCTGGGTTACCTTGATACCCATACAGCGCGATTCTTCCTCTGTCTCCTCATCTTCATAGACACCGCCTGTGGCGCGAATCTGCATTACCGTAGATTCATTGTCTTCATTGACAAGGAGGTGTCTGGCAACAGAGATTCCCTTGCTTCCCTTACCGGAAGCTACGATGGTGAAGGTGCCGCCATTGACGGTCATCTTATCTGCCGACTTTATTCCCTTCTTGTCGTCAGCGGCAACTGTAACATTTATGTTACCGCCCCTGATGAATATCTGGCCGTTAAACTCTTTGTCAGGATTAGGCGTGACATCGTCGTCGAGGGTCAGAATCTCGGTCTGAATACCATCGCCCTTCTGACCGCTGACAGTTACTGTGCCACCCTTCATCAGGAAGTACTGACCCACATGAATACCATCGCTTTCAGCTCCGTTGACGGTGATGCTGCCTGTACTTTTCTTTATCTCCAAGTATTCCTTTGTACAGATTCCGTGACGGGCTTTACCAGTAACGGTAAGGCTGCCTCCTCCTTCTACCTCAAGGTGTCCCTTGCAATAGAAAGCTGCCTTCTGTGTACCGTTTGGTGCATCAGCTAAGACATTATCGGTTCCTTCGTTCAGGATTAAATCTATACGTTTTCCACACAGGATATCCAATGCAGCCCCTTTCTGTGAGGTAAGGCTAAGTCCGTTCAGGTAGAACTTGCACTTATAGGTTCCGTTATAGGTAAGTGAGCCGTTGGTGCTGGCACCTTGCAGTACAAACTCCAACTCGTTGTGGATATTGGTGCTGGTGATAACTACGTCGGCACCCTCTACAGAGCAGTCAACGCCTAACACGTTGCCTTTCTCCACGTTAGCCTGAGCACCATCCCAAGTTACAGTTATGATGTGGACGAACGTAATGCTGTCCACTTGGCTGGTTTGGTACGTCTGGCCTTCTGCCGTGAAGGATGCTCCGTTATCGGAATAGGTAACCTCAGACAAAGGCACCTTAACGTTTTCTCCGTTCTGCCATATGCGCATATACTCCTGAGCCGATACCATAGTGCAAACGGCCAAGAGCAAAAGAAGCGAAAAGAACTTCTTCACCTGATTGAATTTCTTAAGTGGTTATTTGGTTAACTTGATGGTTTTGTCGCCCATTGTAACAATGTACAGGCCCGACTTTAAACCGGCAAGGTTAATGTTGGCACCCTTCTTTACGTTGGCCAGTTGTACCAGCGCACCATTAGAACTGTAGATGCGCAGCATACCGTCACCCTCAACTTTCAATTTGCCATCCTTGTACTGCAGATTCTCTGCCTCCTGAGGCAGGGCCTTGATAGCATCGGGGTCGTCAACAGAAAAATACATTTTCTTGATTTCGCTTAGGGGATAAGTGTAATCGCCTGTTGTAGTGGTAACAACGCAATTACCATCGGCAAAAGTAATCTTCTGAATGGTGGGAAGTGAGATGAAATTCTCACCCGTAGTAGATACAGTCAGATAGTTGTACTTGTCTGCCCACATTGTGGTACTTGCCATCAGGAGGATGGCCATCAGGAAATGCTTCATATTCATAACCTTTGTTAGTTTATTGTTATCAGAATTTATAATTATAGCCTACGCTTACTGCATGGATTCGGTTGTCAGCTTTCCCGTCATCTTCATTAAAATCAAATGATAGCACATAAGCCAAAGTAAACTCGTTATGTTTATCCAGTTTATAACCTGTTCCTACGGCGGTTCTTACCTTATCTATACACATGTGGTCGCCTACAGAGACGCTGTTCATAGCTTCGGCTGATACGAAGGGTGAGAACTTCCAATGCTTTTTATCGACCTCGAATTTCAGACGGCTACGGAGCACCTGGCTGGTTTTGGCCGGTTTGGGGATGGGCTTTGTGTCGATAGTTTTATCCCAAGATACAATTTCATTCATGTCTTCATCGAAATCTACCTGTTTGGTATAAGTATAAACTATCTTGCCATATTCATAGGAAGGACGATAAGTAAGCTGATAGCGTTCGCGCAGAGAAATGCGCAACCACTTCCAGAACCTTTTATCGGCTGTTGCCTCTGCAATGAACCTGTGGCGGAGAGGATAAGCATGGGCAGGTGTAATAGTGTATTCGTCATCTACTGTGGGGTCGCCTTCCTGCTTGGCTTTTTTCCTATTATATAATAATGTATAGCCGACTCCAAACTTAATCATCTTATTCAGTTTGTAGCCAGCATCCAGTCCTACGGCCCATCTGGAATTATCCTGAGCACGGTATTCCGCTTCCAAACCGAGGCTCCACTTGGTGCCCAAGTTCTTTTTGGCACCCAAACTAACCCAAGTGCCATACTCATCGGTCCATTGCGCTCTGAGCATGGTGGGGAGGAGTAGAACGGCTATAAGGAGAATTCTTTTCATATTGTTAACGGGGCATTTTCATTACTTGCTCAATACTGCTTCCGCAATCCTTAGGCTCATCGTAATAGATACGGATGAGGCAGCTGTCTTTCAGGAAGTCTATCATGCCTACTTCTATACGGAGGATATGCAGGCCTGTACGCTTTTCCAGATCAGCCTTCAACTCATCGCGCTTGTCAGGTGACACCAGAGCTATATTGTCGTACTTGATGTACTTGCTGCACAGGTTACTTACCAACCTACTGCTCTCGAAGAGCCACACCATACACAGGAAAGTCAGGTTTACAAAGACAATCGTCACCAGTCCGAACCCGTCCCAATAGTCAGCTTTCGGGTGATACTCAGCCCTTCCCAACGCGTTTACCACACTCACAGCAATAAGTAAAAACAGGTAAGTCATCTCACGGATAGGCACTGCCTCGGTACGGAAGCGCATAATGCCGAAGATGGCAAACAGACCCATTGCAGCTCCCAGATTCATGCCGTCGCCTTCCATTAGGCTTACCAGCAGGAAAATGCTCATGGACATCAGGATAAAGATGAACATGTAGTCGCGACGCCGGCTGTGAGGGAAGTAGAAACAACGTGCAATAATGCTGACCACCACCAGATTTATGATGAGGCGCACCACCAGAGAGATAAAGTGCTGGGGATCGAAAAGCGTTAAGCCAATAAGATTACCCAGTTGATAGTTAATGTCATTAAAGAAATCCATATTGTTTTATCCGTTATTTTAGTTTAATTTTGTATTAGCCAATTTACTTAAGACCACCATTTTCTCCTTGAAGATATTTCTCTTCAGGTTCCTGTTGGTCATGACGCTCCCGATACAGTACTTGCTGAAGCCCGACGGTTTAATGCGCAAGACGCGTAGGATATCAAGCACGGGGCTATATACGTTGCCGTCGCGCTTAAGCTCAATGATAACCAGAGGCCCGACATTTGCGTTGTTGCCTGTTTCCAGATTGTGGAAGTGTACATCGTAGTCGATGGTCAGACGCTCCGTCTTGCCGTAATTCACCAGCGTGATGCGGTGAAACTGATTGCGGACGGTAGGATGCATCTCGTTGAGTCCCTGATGAACAAGGGCCTCCACGAACTCCCCGTTAGTACCCTGAACTTCAATTTCCTGCGAAGGAACCTCCACACGTTTCTTCTTGGTTCGGCCGTGATTGTTTTTGGTTTTTACCTCCAGAAAGGTCAAATCACTGTCCATATAGGTTCTTACGCGTACTTTCTGACGGGGTGCCCTGCCGTTATGATGCTCCAAAAAGAAACGGTGATTGTCTGTGTCCCAGTATGTAGTCATGTAATTGGCTATACGGCTGTCGTTGTTGAACTGTGCATAGTATTTACCCTGCGCCATCTCAAGAAGACGGACCAGATTATCCTTACTGGTAACAAATTTGGTGTCCGTCCGGTTCATCAGGCGGATACTCGACATTTGCTCCAGTGTTATTGGCTCTAAATGCTGCAATAATTCGTTGATACGGGCATCAATTTCTACCATATTATGCAATAAACGGCACAAATATAGGAAAAAATATACATTTCCGTGGCTTGCATCTTGTTTTTTTAAAATAATTAACCTACTTTTGCTTCATAATTGTCGCAAAGTAATTAAGAACCAAAGTAAATAAGACCTATTATGATTGATGTTAAGGAAACTTTGGCTTTAGCCGAGGAGAAAATGGAAGAAGCCGTAATGTATTTGGACGATTCTTTGGCACACATCCGTGCAGGGAAGGCCAATATTAAAATATTGGATGGCATCCGTGTAGACAGTTACGGAAGCATGGTTCCCCTGAACAATGTGGCAGCAATCAACACTCCCGATGCACGCACCATTGCCATCAAGCCTTGGGATAAAACCATGTTCAAGGCTATCGAGAAAGCTATCATTAATAGCGAGGTGGGCATCATGCCAGACAATAACGGCGAGATTATCCGACTGAACATTCCCCCATTGACCGAGGAGCGACGTAAGCAGTTGGTTAAGCAGTGCGGAAAAGAGGAAGAACAGGCCAAGATTAGTGTTCGCAATGCCCGTCGCGATATTCTGGAGAAACTGAAGAAGGGTATCAAGGACGGTTTGGCTGAGGATGCCGAGAAGGATGCCGAGGATAAGCTGCAGAAGATGCACGACAAGTACATCAAGCAAATCGAATCCCTGATGGCTGCCAAGGAGAAGGAAATTATGACCGTATAGTCCAGGCTTTAGTCTTTTGCGAACATTGACAGGTTTAGTCATTAAGAACACAGGAAGCTGGTACGTTGTCAGGACAGACGACGGCCAGCTTTTTGATTGTAAGGTCAAGGGGAACTTCCGTCTGAAAGGCATCCGGAGCACGAATCCCGTGGCTGTTGGCGACAGGGTGAGCATCACGCCAGGGGCAGATGGGAAGACGGCACTTATCGACAGCCTGGAGGACCGGAAGAACTACATCATCCGTAAGGCCAGTAACCTCAGTAAACAAAGTCACATCATTGCAGCCAACATAGATCAGGCGGCACTCATCGTTACTGTCTCACACCCCGAAACCAGTACCACATTTATCGACCGTTTTCTGGCCAGTGCCGAAGCATACAGGGTTCCTGTGGTTTTGATTTTCAATAAGACAGATATTTATACCGAAGACGAATTGCACTATCTGCAGGCCATCATTACACTCTATGAGTCTTTGGGCTACCCGTGCTTCCGCTGCAGTGCTTCAACAGGCAATGGCATAGAGGCCATACGGCAGTCTTTTTCCGGCAAGACCACTTTGCTAAGCGGCAACAGTGGAGTTGGAAAGAGTACCTTGCTGAACCGACTCATTCCTGATGCCAAGGTAAAAACAGCCGAAATCAGTACGGCCCATGATACTGGTATGCACACCACAACCTTCTCCGAGATGTTTCCCCTCCCCCCCACTCTAAACTCTCAACTCTCAACTCTCAACTCATACATAATCGACACCCCCGGCATAAAGGGTTTCGGAACCTTTGATATGGAACGGGCCGAAGTATCACATTACTTCCGCGAAATATTCCGGATTGGCCAGGAGTGCCGTTTTGGCAATTGCACACATACAAACGAGCCTGGATGTGCTGTTCTCCAAGCACTCGAAGAACATCGCATAGCACAGAGCCGGTACACCAGCTATCTTTCTATGCTGGAGGACAAGGAAGCCGAGAAGTATCGCAAGTAATTAAGATAAAAGGCCTGGAAGTTTTTTGCCGAATCGGGAAAATGCAGTATCTTTGCCGGCAGTATGGAAAGAAAAGATTTCGAGATTATGGCCCCTGTGGGCTCACCAGAGTGTTTGGCAGCAGCCCTGAGAGCTGGAGCCGACAGCATCTATTTCGGTATTGAGAACCTGAACATGAGGGCGCATTCGGCCAGCACGTTCAGCATCGACGACCTAAAGCGAATTGCCGAGGAATGCCGTCTTTGCGGTGTAAAAAGCTACCTGACCGTCAATACCATTATCTATGGCGAAGACCTGCCTCTGATGCGGCAGATTCTGGATGCTGCCAAGGAGGCGAACATCAGCGCCGTGATAGCCAGCGATATTGCCGTTATGAACTACTGCAACCAGATTGGACAGGAGGTACATTTGAGCACTCAGCTGAACATATCCAATATCGAGGCCTTGCGTTTCTATGCCCAGTTTGCAGATGTGGTGGTGCTGGCTCGCGAGCTGAATATGGATCAGGTGGCAGAAATATACCGACGGATTCAGGAAGAGCAGATTTGTGGCCCTAAGGGAGAACTGATTCGCATTGAAATGTTTTGCCACGGTGCACTCTGCATGGCCATCAGCGGCAAGTGCTACCTGAGCGAAAGCAACTGGGGCCGTAGTGCCAACCGCGGAGAGTGCATGCAGCTTTGCCGTAGGCGCTATACGGTCAGGGACGTAGAAACTGATACCGAGCTTGATATAGAGAACAAATACATCATGAGCCCGCGCGACCTGAAAACCATCTCCTTCCTGGACCGACTGATGGATTCCGGCGTCCGCGTAATGAAGATTGAGGGCCGTGCCCGTGGTCCCGAATATGTGGACACGGTGGTGCGATGCTATAACGAGGCCATAGAGGCGGTCTTGCACGACAAGAACCACCCGGAGGAAGCACCACAGTTTACAGAGGAGCAGAAAGCCCAATGGGACGAACGCCTGAGCCGTGTGTTCAATCGCGGTTTCTGGGACGGATACTACCAGGGAAGTACCATTATGGAATACACCGCCAACTATGGCAGCCTGGCAACCGAGAAGAAGGTGTATTGCGGCAAGGTGGTACGATACTTCAGCAAGTTAGGTGTGGCAGAGTTCAAGATCGAGGCCTGCGAGTTGAACAAGGGCGAAGAGATTATGGTTACCGGCCCCACCACAGGCTGCCTGCGCCTGACAGCCAACGAAATCCGCAACGATGACGGTCCTGTAGATACAGCCAAGAAAGGTTGGTGTATCAGCATCTCTACAGAAGGGACAAAAGTAAGGAGGAACGACAAATTATTTGTCATTCGCTCCTCTTCAACCACCTAAGCCCCTCTCTCCCAGAGGGGGACAAAGAGAAAGGCTTTTATCTGAGTACTTTTCTTGCGTTCTGAATAACCACACCTCTGTAGGTTCTTGTTACAGGCTGACCGCCGAGGTTATAAACAGGGTTATCGTTCCCGTTAACCTTAACGCTTTTAATGCCCGTCTCGTCAACCTTCTCGAAGCTGATGAGGTACAGCTGGTTGGTGACCGTCTGGTTCCTCCAATAAACAGAGCCCATACCCTCCAAGTCGTACTTGGTGCCTGGTACCAATATGGGGTTTCCTTCTTCATCGGCTATCTTAAGATTCCACTGGTTGAAAACGGCAAATGTCTCATCACCTACCTTGAAAGTCAGGTTCTTGTTGTTAGCCTCTACGAACTCAGCATCCTCAATTCTCACAAACTCGTTCATATTGCTTTGGTTCAGCTCATCCAGCGTGATGGTCTTGGGCTCAACGGGATTATCGCCGGACTTAACGGTAAATTCCACATCCTCCTTATTTACAACCAGCTCCAGCAAGCCGTTGTAAGCCTTCAGGGTTCCATAGATACCGCCAAAGCCCTGACCATTGCCCAAGTCGCCGGAAATCATATCGCCCTTCTTAAATCCCAAGCCATTGCCATAAAGCAGGACTGTGCCATAATCATCCTTAACATAGGTATAAGAGCCATTGGCGTATGTTACCAGAGCCTCTTTGCTCTTAGGCTCACCGCCTTCCGGCATATCCACCTGCCAGTAAGAAGCCTGATAGCCCTTGTTCCACTCGGTTTCCTTGGCTGCCCAAGTATCACCGCCAACTACGGGGAACTCCTCCACTATTGACTGGATATTCATAAAGCCCTTGTAAACCTTCAGGGTATAGCTCTTGCTGCTTGCCTCGTACTTGTCATCGCCTGCATAAGAAGCTGTCAGAGTCAGGTCGCCGCAGCTATGGTTAGGGATGTAAATCTTGCCGCCACCGATGCTGGGTTCCTCTTCGCCCATTATCCAGTTGTTACCCATCTTCAGGGTCCACTTAACCTCGGCACCCTCTACTATGGCATCGCCTGATGTAACGATGACATTGGGCAGATTAGTCTCATCGCCATCCTTGCCAGGAGTAAAGCGAGTCAGATAGTCACCCAGTTCAATAGCTGTTGTAGCTTTGGGTTCACCACCTTCACCGTCCCATACGATGGTAATCTTGTCAATGAATACGGCTCCACTGTTTGAACGAAGACCTACATACGCATATTCACCCTCTACGTTAAGGGTCATGTTTGCAGCTCCCAAGGCAATAGAACCAACTTTTTCACCCGCAGCATCGCCGTACAAATCAGCCGCAGACTGATAGGGCGTATTGGAGCCATAGATGTCCACTGTTCTGTCGCCAGTAGTTGCTTCGTTATAAGCAATAGTTACTGATTTCAGTTTGCCGCCAGACGAAGTGGTAACTACACCTGAATTATTATTCTTTGAACGAAGCTGAATGTACTTTCCAGTACCAGTACTTGCATTGCCGGCATAAACTGCAGATGAAGTGAACTTAATTCCTGAGAAGTCAACATAGTTATTGCTGGTGCCATCAAGCCCCATAGCATCCCATACCAACTCATCGACTTGGTCATCAGCAAAAGCCGTGCTGCCTACCAAAGCCATAAAGGCGACGAAGAAAAGGCGTAAAATTTTGTTCATAATAGATGTTTTAGATTATTATGTTTGTTAGTTTTGTGCCACAAAGGTACGAATAAGTGAGCGGAATACAAAATAAAATGAGATTTATTTTATTCCCGCTGTACTCAGACGAGGCAGTCAACCTTTTCAGTACGGGTAGACAAATGTTAAAGAACAAGGCCTAAAGAGAGTCGACCGTATTCAGGAAAAGACAAATCTCTAACTAGAGAAAAAAAAGTCCCTAACCTGGCCTTCCCGGCGGGGAAGAAATGAAGCCAGGGAAAAAACACGACAAGACAAAAAACAAGCAAAAAAAGTGAGTCAACCGGCTGGCCAACTCACCTTTTATTGAACTTCGCGCTCTTTGAAATATTGAACACTTAAACTACTAAGCTGTCAATCCATTAAGCTATTAAACTACTAATCTACGGCGTAACGATGTAGTTTATTACAGGGTAGATTTCGCCGTTGGCATCCTTCACATAGTACCAGACGAGGTTCCAGCGGAACTGATACTGATTGAGACTGACACCCGAAAGAAGACCGGGAACAGTACCTTCCACTGCTGTTTCTTCACCGATGGTATGGGTGTTCTCGTTGGTATGGTTGTAATTGAATCCGACACCAGCCTTTGCACCGCCAACGGTGGCAACGAATTCCATCTCAACACCGCAAAAACACAAAAAAGTGTGAGAGGAACAAAATTAAATGACCTTTTTTTGCAAAAGTATGCGCACCATCTGTTGCGCTGCCCGTTTGGGAGCACCTGGGACACCTAATCGCTGCGCCATCAGTTCGTAGCCAACCAACTGGTTTTCTCTGGCCTCTCTGCCTGGAAGAATGGACAGCAGATGCTGGCGCGTATTCTTCACTGTCATCTGGTGTGCCACGAGTTCGGGCACCACCTCTTTGTCGGCTACCAGATTCACTAACGAGATATACGGAATCTTGAGCATGAACTTACGGACAAGGGAAGCAAAACGCCCCGTCTTCATGTAATAGCAAACCACCTGGGGAACACGGAAAAGAGCCGTTTCGAGGGTTGCTGTGCCGCTGGTAACAAGGGCGGCTGTAGCATACCGGAGAATGTGGTACGTCTGGCCATACAGCACCTTTACATCGGCACCCTGCAGACACTGGGCATAGTATTCGCCGGTGATGCCGGGAGCCGCAGCCAAGACCAGCTGATACGCTGGGGTGAGGGGCTGTGCCGCCTGAATCATGCGAGGCAGATTATCGCGAATCTCCTGCTTTCTGCTCCCTGCAAGAAGGGCAATAAGGGGTCGGCTGTCCAAGCCGGCTGCCCGACGGAATCCTCCGGCATCCATAGGATTGGCTTTCAGGAAAGCATCCACCTCATCTACTGTAGGATTGCCCACATAATGAATGGGATAATGATGCTTCTTCTCGTAAAAATCCACTTCGAAGGGGAGAATGCTGAACATCTGGTTCACATTCCTGCGGATATCCCTGATGCGCCCTTCCTTCCAAGCCCATATCTTAGGCGAGATGTAATAGAAGACAGGAATCTGCGTATTATCGTGCAGGAAGCGGGCAATCTTCAGGTTGAAACCGGGATAATCCACCAGTATCACCACATCGGGGTTCCAAGCTACAATATCCTCCTTGCAACGCTTCATGCCCTTTAGAATGGTACGCAAGTGCAAAGCCACGTCTATGAAACCCATATAGGCAAGGTCCTTATAGTGGCTGACCAAGGTGCCGCCCTCGGCCAGCATCCTGTCGCCTCCGAAGAAACGGAATTCGGCCTGCGCATCCTCTTCCTTCAATGCTGCCATCAGGTGGCTGGCATGAAGGTCGCCACTGGCTTCTCCTGCTATAAGGTAATACTTCATTTCTGTAAAGATTTCAGCATATCGAAAGAGGAATAATCTGTCATATCTAGCGTCAGAGGGGTAACGGATGCCATATCATGATCCAGAGCCCAATAGTCGGTACCTTCGGTTTCGGGTTCCAAATTAGTGAAACTTCCCGTTAACAGGTATGTTCCAGGCGTATCTGTGTCTTTCCATTCCGACTGCCAGATTCCCCTTGCCATCCTGCAGACAGAAACGCCTTTCAGGACAGGAACTTCGGGAAAGTTCACATTCAGGAAAACACCCTCTGGAAGTCCGTTTTTAAGAACATAGGAAGCAACGTCTTCCACAACACCCGAATAAGGCCGGAAATCACACGTCTGGCTTCTGGTACGCAGGCTGTACCCGATGGAAGGGATTCCCTTCATACAACCCTCTATTACAGCTCCTACTGTTCCGCTGTAATGAAGGCTGATGCTGGCATTATCTCCGTGATTGATGCCGGAAACCAACAAATCGGGTATGCGTGGCACAACCTTCTCGTATGCCAGTTTTACGCAATCGACCGGCGTTCCGCTACATGAATAAACGAGCAGATTCTGCTTCTCTCTTTCCAGTTTCAGGGTTACTGGTACAAGAGGTGTTATAGCGCAGGCTGCACCGGACCGTGCACCGTCAGGTGCAACCACCACAACCTGCCCCAAATTCAACATGCATTGGGCAAGCACATTAATGCCTTGTGCATCTAATCCGTCGTCATTTGTTATTAATATCAAGGGCTGTTTTTGCATATCTTCAGTTCATTTGCTATGCAAAAGTAATAAAAAAGTGTCAAAACTGCCCATATTCCAAAAGAAAATCATATCTTCGCACCTACTTTAGAAACGAAAACAAGAACAAATGAGTAAAATCATTGCTATAGCAAACCAAAAAGGCGGTGTTGGAAAAACCACTACCAGTATGAATCTGGCAGCCTCGCTGGCAGCCTTGGAAAAGAAAGTTTTGCTAATCGATGCAGACCCGCAGGCCAACGCTTCCAGCGGCTTGGGTGTGGATGTAAACAAAATAGACGGATCTATTTACAACGCTTTGCTGGGCGAAATGGACATCCGGGATGTCGTCTATACCACAGACATCAACGGATTGGACATTATTCCCTCGCACATCAACCTTGTGGGGGCAGAAATTGAATTGCTGAACGTTAAGGGTCAGGAGCAGGTATTAAAAAAACTGCTTGCATCCATAGCAGACGAATACGACTATCTGCTTATTGACTGCAGCCCCAGTTTGGGCCTCATCACAGTAAATGCACTGACTGCTGCAGACAGTGTTATCATACCCGTTCAATGCGAGTATTTTGCATTGGAAGGAATCAGTAAACTGCTGAACACAATAAAGATTGTAAAGTCGAGAATGAATCCTGCCCTCGAAATAGAGGGTTTCCTGTTGACCATGTACGACAGTCGCCTGCGTCTGGCCAATCAGATATACGAGGAGGTGAAACGCCATTTCCGCGAACTGGTATTCAAGACCGTTATCCCCCGCAACGTAAAGCTGAGCGAAGCACCCAGTCACGGTATGCCTGCCATCCTATACGATGCAGATGCTGTGGGTGCAAAGGTTCACCTGAAACTGGCTGAGGAAATTGTTGAGAAGAATGAGGCTTGAGGTTACGAAATTATGAGGAACAATACCAAATGCCAAATGGTAAATCGTAAATGGGTAAATGGTAAATGGTAAAATGAATAAATAATTTGAGAGATGGCTATACGCAAGAAATATCAGGGACAGGCTTTGGGCAGAGGCCTTGACGCTTTGCTGAATACAGATGCAGAGGTTCAGACGGCAGGATCGTCTAACATCTGCGAGGTAAGCATCGAAAAGATTCAGCCCAATCCCAATCAGCCCCGAAGAGATTTTGATGACGACAGTCTGCAGGAACTGGCTAACAGCATCCGGCAAATAGGCATCATCCAACCCATTACACTACGTGATATGGGTGACGGCACCTATACCATTATTGCCGGTGAAAGACGTTGGAGAGCCAGTCAGCGTGCAGGACTTATCCACATTCCCGCCTATATCAGGACGGTAGATGACGAGAACATGATGGAGATGGCACTGGTGGAGAACATTCAGCGCCAGGACCTTTCTGCATTAGAGATAGCACTGGCCTATCAGCACCTGATGGAGCAGTACGGCCTTACACAAGAGCAACTGAGCGACAAGGTGGGCAAGAACCGCGCTACAGTAGCCAACTACCTGCGACTGCTGAAATTGCCTGCTCCCATCCAGATGGCACTCAAGAACAAGGTGATAGACATGGGACACGCACGTGCCCTGCTTGCCCTGAACGACCCGAAGGCCCAGCTGGAGGTGTTCGATGAGTTTAAGAAAGACAAAATCAGCGTTCGCAAGATAGAGGAAATGGTGAAGGAACTGAGCCAAGGCGGTAGCGTAAAGAGCAAAGAGGGCAAACGCATACGGCAGAAAGGTTCTAACCTGAGCAGCGAATACGGAGCCCTGCGCACCAGCCTGAGTAAATTCTTCCAGACAAAAGTCCAACTCACATGTGCCGAGACAGGAAAAGGAAAGATTACCATCCCCTTTGCCAACGAAGAAGAACTGGAACGTATTATTGCCATTATTGACAAACTGAGAAGTTGAGAAATCGGAAACCGTTATACGCCACCAGAATGCTCCTGTGCTTAGTGGTATTGCTTGGCGGAGCATTTTCCCTTCATGCACAAGAGCGGGATGTGTTGCTCCCCGACACTCTTGACAGGATTGTGCTGACAGATTCTGCACGTATAGTAGAAGTTTCCGACAGTATGCTACAAGCCTCGATAGAATCGTCGCTGAAGCGGGAACGCTTTGTCCCCGACCCCATCCGTGCCATGTGGTTAGGGCTGGTTTTTCCCGGAGGAGGGCAAATATACAATCACAAATACTGGAAACTGCCCATCATATACGGAGGTTTTCTGGGATGTGTCTATGCGCTGACATGGAACTCTCAGATGCTGCACGACTACTCTCAGGCTTACCTCGACATCATGGACAAAGACCCCAACACTAAGAGCTACGAGAAGATGTTACCCATAGGTTACGATATTACAGGAAGAGAGGAACGTTTCAAGAATACATTCAAAAACAAGAAGAACTTCTTCAGACGAAACCGCGACCTGAGTATCTTTGCCTTTGCCGGAGTGTACCTCCTGGCCGTGATTGATGCCTATGTTGATGCCGAGCTCTCTACCTTTGACATCAGCCACGACCTGAGTCTGCATCTGGAACCTACCGTCATACAGACAACATCGGCCAGGACATTAGGGCGCGAAGCGGTTCCGGGAATCAGATTTACACTTTCCTATTAGAAAAGTCAAAACAAGATTATGAAGATAAAATATTACATATTCGGTTGTATGTTTATGATGGCTTTCGCCACTCATGCACAAGAATACGAAGAAGAGACAACGGACAATGATGAATCTTTGCTGCCGGAAGGTTTGCAGATGTACGAACTGGACAGCCTCCTGAACGACTGGATGACCAAGAACTATCTGACCAATGTGGAAAACTGCCTGTCAACGGGTGTGAATCCTGAATTCGACCACGAGACCTACGCGCTGCGTCTCAGCAGGCTTCCCAATGTGATAGAAATGCCCTATAACGAGATCGTTCGCAAGTACATCGACCGCTATTGCGAACGTCTGCGCCCCTCGGTAAGCATTATGCTGGCTGCCTGCAACTTCTACAATCCCATCTTTGAGGAAGCGCTGGAAAGCTATCAGGTTCCCCTTGAACTGCGTAACCTTCCCATCATAGAGAGCGCCTTGCACCCCAATGCTGTCAGCAGGGCGGGAGCCGTAGGACTCTGGCAGTTTATGATTGGCACAGCCAAGAAATACGGGCTGGAAGTTACCAGCCTCATAGACGAGCGTAAAGACCCTGTCAAGGCCAGCTATGCTGCTGCACATTATCTGAAAGACCTTTACGACATCTTTGGCGACTGGTCTCTCGCCGTTGCTGCCTACAATTGCGGCCCGGGCAATGTGAGCAAAGCTATTCGCCGTTCTGGTGGTGGCAAGACGGACTTCTGGGGCATTTACCAGTATCTGCCTGCCGAGACCAGAGGCTATGTGCCGGCCTTCATAGCAGCCAACTACGTAATGAACTATTACTGCGACCACAATATCTGTCCCGTTGGCACCACGCTGCCACAGGCTACAGACACCCTTCTGTTAAAGAAGAACGTAAGGATGGAGCAGATAGCTGCCACATGCAACATCAGCATAGACGAGCTCCGCGCCCTCAACCCCCAATATCGCACAACGCTCATCCCGGGTGATTCGCACGACTGCATCCTGCGTATGCCCTCTGATAAGATAAATGCCTTTATAGATGCAGGTGACTCTATATATGTAAAGCAAACAGAGAATTACAACATCAGGGAGATTGCCTTCGACGATAATAGTGGCAGCAAGAAAAAAGGCAGGAAAGCCAGAGGCGGAAGGTCTTCGTCGGGCTCTGTTACCGTTAGGAAGGGCGACACCCTGGGAGCAATAGCCAAACGCAACCATACCACCATAGGTGCAATACAGCGTGCGAATGGTCTTAAGGGAACAAACATTAAGGCAGGACAAAAACTGAAAATGCCATAAGGGTATATATATAATGTAAAAGGATTTGGATATGGAAGATGTAACCGTAAAAGAGTTGGAAGACGAGAAGATGGTAAGTCAGGCTTATCAGCATCTTGTTGAGACGTATCTTAATTCCAAGCACCGTAAGCACGTTGAGATAATCGACAAGGCTTTCAACTTTGCCAAGGAGGCGCACAAAGGTGTTCGCCGTCTTTCGGGCGAGCCTTACATTATGCATCCCATTGCCGTAGCCCAAATTGCATGCGAAGAAATAGGGCTTGGAAGTACCAGCATCTGTGCTGCATTGCTGCATGATGTAGTCGAGGACACAGATTACACAGCAGAGGACATTGCCAACATCTTTGGTGAGAAAATCGCCCAGATTGTTGACGGACTGACAAAGATTTCCGGCGGAATCTTTGGCGATAAGGCTTCGGCACAGGCAGAATCGTTCAAGAAACTGCTGCTGACCATGAGCGATGACATCCGCGTTATTCTTATCAAAATCTCCGACCGATTGCATAATATGCGTACGTTAGGCAGCCAGTTGCCCAACAAACAGTATAAAATTGCCGGCGAGACACTTTACATCTATGCACCTTTGGCTAACAGACTTGGCCTGAACAAGATAAAGGAAGAACTGGAAGACCTAAGTTTCAGTTATGAGCACCCCGAAGAATACCGCGCTATAAAAGACCGGCTTGCCGGTATGAAAGAGCACCTTAACACCATCTTCGACCAGTTTACGGCTCCACTTAGGGAGGAATTCGACAAAGCAGGCATAAAGTACGAGATAAAGGCTCGCATTAAGGCTCCCTACAGCATTTGGAGCAAAATGCAGAACAAGCATGTCACCTTTGAGGAAATCTACGATATTCTGGCTGTCCGCATTATCTTCGACTGCGACGATATCAGCAAAGAGATAGCAGAATGCTTCCAAATCTATGCTATTGCCAGCAGTATCTATAAGCCTCATCCGGAACGTATGCGCGACTGGCTGTCACACCCCAAAGCAAACGGCTATCAGGCGCTTCATACTACACTCATGGGCAAAAACGGCAAATGGGTAGAAGTGCAGATACGAAGCCGACGCATGGACGATAAGGCCGAACAGGGATTTGCTGCACACTGGAAATACAAGGAGGGAGGCAAGACAAGCGAGGACAGTGAGGGCGAACTGGACAAATGGCTGCTCACCATCAAGGAAATCCTTGACGACCCCCAACCCAACGCTATTGACTTCCTTGATACCATCAAACTGAATCTCTTTGCCAGCGAAATCTTTGTCGTTACTCCGAAGGGCGAATTCAAGACAATGCCTGCTAACTGTACGGTACTTGACTTTGCTTTCAACATACACACCTTCCTGGGTACCCACTGTATCGGAGCTAAGGTTAATCATCATCTGGTTCCCATTAGCCACGTACTGCAAAGTGGCGACCAGATAGAAATTCTAACCTCCAAAAGCCAGAAGGTAAAGCGCGAATGGATGCAGTTTGCCACTACCGCAAAAGCAAAGGGCAAGATCCAGGCTTTGCTGCGCCGCGAAGACAGGGAAAGACAAAAGGAGGGCGAGGAACTCCTAAACGCCTTCTTCCAAAAGATAGAGAAAGAACCCAGCAGCATCAATATAGACAAACTTTGCCGACTGCACAACATGCAGTCAAGAGAAGAACTCCTTATAGCTGTAGGCGAAAAACGCATCAATCTGGGCGATAACGATGAAGCGACAATCCTTAACAAGTTACCAAACAAGAAGGGATGGGGACGTTACATCCCATTCTTTAAAAAGCACGGCAACGACAAAGAGGATGCAACACAGGAAATCAATGTTGCTCCGCTGAAGATTGACAAGAAGAAACCGCTGATTCTGAACGAGGAGACAATCGCTCACTATGATATCTGCCAGTCGTGCCATCCAATCCCCGGAGATGACGTGTTGGGATATTTTGACGGCATCAGCACTATCACCATTCATAAACGCCAATGCGAATTGGCAGCGAAACTGAAGGCCAGCGACGGCAACCACATCCTTGCCGCCAAATGGGATACACACAAGCAGATATCATTCCCTGCTACACTCCATATCGAGGGTATTGACCACATTGGCGTATTACACCAGATAACGGGTATCTTATATCAGCAGCTGAATGTGAATATCCACAAACTGGACATCGACTCCCAAGACGGAATCTTCAAGGCAGAAATCCGCTTAGGTGTCCATGATGTGAACGACATCCGCTCCATCTGTAAGAATCTTAAGAAAATAAAGGAGATAAAGGACGTTAAACGCTTCTGATTACAAATCCTTCAGTTCGTTGCTGATTTCTATCAGTTCCTCCCGGATAGACTGCAAGTAACCCAACACTTCGGCTGTGTTATTCGCTCCATCATGGTTCTTTGCCAGTACCTGCTTGGCAGCACCGATCTTCATGCCTCTTACCTTCAGCAGGTTATAGACAAGTTGAATTTCTGCAATATCCTCAGTTGTGTATTTTCGTATTCCACGACCAACGGTCTTCTTAGGCTTAATATTAGGGAATTCTTTTTCCCAATAACGCAAAAGAGACTCAGCCACATTGAATTGTGCAGCTACCTCACTAATAGAATAAAACTTCTTCAGCTCTTTATTCGGATTATAAGGCATAATTGTAGATATTACTTCCTTTTGTAATCAAATTCTTTGCAAAAATAGGTAAAATAAATTACCTTTGCAAGATTTTTGGTGAATTACTCATGTAAAACAGCCAAATAATCACATAGTTAATTGTAAATTGTAAATAGACAAATCGTAAATAACATGATGACAGCTAACGAAATTAGAGACTCATTCAAGAAGTTCTTCGAGTCAAAGGGGCATCAGATTGTGCCTTCTGCTCCTATGGTAGTAAAGGACGACCCGACACTGATGTTTACCAATGCTGGTATGAACCAGTGGAAAGACATCATTTTGGGAACTCGCGACCCAGAGCCACGCCGTCGTGCCGACAGCCAGAAATGTCTGCGCGTAAGCGGTAAGCATAACGACTTGGAAGAAGTGGGACATGACACCTACCATCACACCATGTTCGAGATGCTGGGCAACTGGTCGTTCGGCGACTACTTCAAGGAGGGTGCTATCGATATGGCATGGGAATACCTTGTTGATGTGCTCAAGCTTGACCCCAAGGATCTTTATGTAACCGTCTTTGAGGGCTCTCCCGAGGAAAACCTTGTTCGCGACGACGAAGCCGCAGGCTACTGGCTGAAGCATGTCCCTGCTGATCATATTATTAACGGAAACAAGCACGACAACTTCTGGGAGATGGGCGATACAGGTCCATGCGGTCCTTGTTCAGAGATTCACCTCGACAGCCGTACCCCTGAAGAAAAGGCTAAGGTGCCCGGCCGCGAACTGGTAAACAAGGACGACCCACAGGTGATTGAAATCTGGAACATCGTATTCATGCAGTACGAGCGCAAGGCCGACGGGCACTTGGAGCCCCTGAGCATGAACGTCATTGATACAGGTATGGGCTTCGAGCGTTTGGTTCGCGCCATTCAAGGCAAGCATTCAAATTACGACACAGATGTTTTCCAGCCCATCATCAAGGCCATTGGTGACCTCAGCGGCTATAAGTATGGCGACAAGGAAGAGACCGATGTTGCCATGCGTGTAATTGCCGACCACTTGCGTACCATCGCTTTCAGTATTGCTGACGGTCAGTTGCCAGGCAACGCCAAGGCCGGCTATGTTATCCGTCGTATCTTACGTCGTGCTGTTCGTTACGCTTATACATTCCTGGGTCAGAAAGAGGCCTTCATGTATCGCCTGCTTCCTGTTCTCATTCAGGAGATGGGTACTACTTATCCCGAGCTGGAGGCTCAGCGTGAGCTGATTACCAAGGTGATGAAGGAAGAGGAAGACAGCTTCCTGCGCACTTTGGATACAGGTATAAAACTGCTTGACGGCGTAATGAAGGAGACAAAGGCTGCAGGCAAAACAGAAATTGCCGGCGAGAAAGCCTTCACCCTCTTTGATACCTACGGATTCCCCCTCGACCTTACCGAGCTTATCTGTCGCGAGAACGGTCTGACCGTTGACGAGGCTGGTTTCAACGTAGAGATGGAGAAGCAGAAAGCCCGTGCCCGTAATGCCGCTCAGGTTGAGATGGGCGACTGGCACATCGTCTCTGAGAGCCAGAGCGAGAACGGTGAGATCTCTACCTTCGTAGGATACGATTATACCGAGTATAGCTGCCACATTGTAAAGTATCGCGAGGTTAAACAGAAGAAAGGCGTTGTGTATGAAGCTATCCTTGACCAGACTCCCTTCTATGGCGAGATGGGTGGTGAGGTCGGCGATACCGGCGTGCTGGTAAATGAGACAGAGACCATCAAGGTTATAGATACCAAGAAGGAGAATGGTGTAAGCATACATCTTCTGGATCGCATCCCCACCAATCCTGAAGCAGAGTTCATGGCTTGCGTCGATGTTGACCGTCGTCGTGCCATCGAGGCCAACCACTCTTGTACTCACTTGTTGGATGAGGCATTGAAGGAAGTGCTGGGTAACCATGTTGAGCAGAAAGGCTCGTTGGTAACTCCCGACTATCTGCGCTTCGACTTTTCGCACTTCGAGAAGGTGACACCCGAGCAAATCCGCGAGGTAGAGCACCTGGTCAACGAGCGTATCCGTGAGAACCTGCCCTTGCAGGAATATCGCGACACTCCAATAGAAGAAGCCAAGAAACTGGGGGCCGTTGCTCTCTTTGGCGAGAAATACGGCGACAAGGTACGTGTCGTTCAGTTCGGCAGCAGCATAGAGTTCTGTGGAGGCTGCCATGCCAAGAGCACAGGTTGCATCGGTATGGTTCGCATCATCTCCGAGAGCAGCATTGCCGCCGGTGTTCGTCGTATCGAGGCCATCACGGGTAAGGCTGTGGAAGAGGTAATGGACAAGCAACAGGATCTGTTGATTGGACTCAAGAGTCTCTTCAATAATGCTCCCGACTTGATGGCTACCATCCGCAAGGCCATCAGCGATAATGCAGAGCTGAAGAAGCAGGTTGAAGACACAATGCGCGAGAAAGCAGCAGACCTGAAGAAGGACATGATTGCCAAGCAGACACAGGTCAACGGCATCACAATCCTCAAGGCCTACACCACCCTCAGCGCAGAGTTTGTCAAGGACATCGCCTTCCAACTCCGTGCCGAAGTTGAAAACAGCCTGGTTGTTATCGGCTCCGTAGCAGAAGGCAAGCCCCTGCTTACCGCTGCTGCATCAGACAGTGTAGTTGCAACTGGCGTAAACATTGGTAAGAATATCCGTGAAGCAGCCAAACTCATTCAGGGCGGCGGCGGCGGTCAGCCTCACTTCGCTACGGCAGGTGGCAAGGATGTTAACGGCATTCACGCAGCTGTAGAGAAGCTGATTGAGATACTCACAAATTAAACGTAAGACGTTAGAACTATGATACTAAAAATAGGCTTTGGAGTACAAATCCAAAGCCTATTTATTTTTACCTTTAAGGATTAATATAGCACCTTCTTGCCATTGGCTAAGTAAAAGCCCTTCTTTGATGGAGAATTAACCTTACGGCCGCTAAGGTCATAGGTCTCATAGGTCTTATTGTCTGTATGGAGTTCATAAATCCCGTCCTCCAATTCCTGCGTTCTGGGAATGCCAAAAAAGTCATCCATCTCAAGGAAGCGGTTCACATACCACTGCTTTATGAAGTTTATTTCGCGAGCAAGGTCATGAACATACATAGGGCGTGATTTCTGCCCATCGAAGTGTTCCGTCATACGTTTCCAAGCTCCGCTCTCGATAAAAAGTGTGCAGTATTTATCCAGTTTGCTAAAGACAGAAGGGATGGAGAACGCACCCTGACGGCCCTCTACCCAGCGTTGCCTGAGAATGGTCAGAAACTCGTTATCGCTAAGGATGAGCCAGTAGGGATATGGAGAGTTATTTGGAATGCTTTGTAGGGGCCAGTCTGTATAATTGCCATCATAGCACGCTCCCTCATAATGTCCACCGAGACTGGTATCTAAATCCCAAGGGGTGACAACGAAACGCCTACGGTCTGCCTCTGTTTGGTCGGGGTCGGAAATATTCTTATTAATGTTACGGATACTGAAGAATCGGTTTTTGTTTCCCCAGTTATCGCTGATACAAAGTGCCATTACCAGAATCTGATAATCGGCTAAATTTTGAAGATAGAAATATTGTTTGACGTAATTCTTGTTCTTTCCTTTTAAAATAGCATCCTGAAGCGGAGCCCATGCTGCCTTTCCTGCATATTCATCCGGATAAGTGAGCTCCCAGGCATTATGCCATTCTATAACACAGGCAGAAGAATCCTCGCTATAACAGGGCTCATTCTGGTTTAGAATATCCTGAGTGCCGCTTTTATAAAGAACACCGCGCACAAGAACACTGCCATCCTCTTTTTCCTGAACTTTCTTCAGGTCAAGAAGCTTGCGGTTAATGCGATCCATAAGGTGATAGATGCCATAATACTTGTCGTTGATAAAAAGTTCTATGAAGCGTCCCTCTGTTCCATTGCGTCCATCAAAATCAGTAGCGTATGGGAGACGGGAGAACTCGTTCCAGATATCGAAAGCCACACGGTTGCGCATGCAGATTCTATCGATGGCCATAGCATCAAGAATCCACGATGAACAGGAACGCATACCCAACAGAGAAGAGTCTGCCTCTTCTGCATAGTCTTCTGTACGCAACTTCATGTTAAGCGATGGTTTCATTAAATACATACTGGCTGTAGCACCTCGTGTCTTGAACTTAGCCGGAAGATCTATAACCGTTCCGTCCGTATCAATAAGCTGCATGGAACCATTCGTGTATTCCATATCTCTCACAATTATCCCATCGAAATATACCTTCAGCACAGGAAGCACATTTGTCTCGGCGCAATATGAAAAAGGATTAATTAATGTCAGGAAGAGCAAACAAAGGATTATACGCATTTTCTTATATTATGATAAAATAAACTGTCACTGCAGGAATAGCCAACAAGCTGCTGTCGAAACGGTCCAACAAGCCTCCATGCCCAGGCAGGATATGACTGCTGTCCTTAATGCCTAACTGACGTTTCAGGTGGCTCTCAACCAAATCTCCGAATGTTCCACTTATCACAACCACAACAGCAAAACCCAACCATTGCAACAGGCTTAGTGTTCCTGGCTGTATGTACCAGACGGCCACAGCTGCCAAAAGGGTAAAGACACAACCACCTATACTGCCAACCCATGTTTTCTTGGGCGAAACACTGGGAAAAAGCTTCTGGGGAAAGATTCCGTGCAGGGTTAGCCCCGAGAGATAGGCAAACGTATCGTTCACCCAAAGAAAAACGAAGAGAGCGAGCGGATAAATCCAGGTATAAGCCATACGATCGGCATCCGGATCTATATTGATACTGAGCAAAGGAAGTAGGGAAAAGGGCAATGCCACATACAATTGTGAGGCCAAGGAAAGACTCCAGTTGCGAATAGAGTCCTGACTGCCACGATACAGTTCACTTACCATTATATATAATAGAAGAAAAGCCCAGATAGCTGTCATACGGGGGGCTGTATCGCTGCCAATGCAGAACAGCCAGACAGCTGCAACCAGAATAAAACCAGCCAATGCGTTAATAGCACGGGGCATATTGGCACCTCCATGATTATTCATCACAGTACCAAACTCAAAAAGAGTGGCAGCAGTTACAAGACCGAAAAAGAAAAAGGCGGTGACAGGACTGCATATTGTGCATCCTGCCAGTAGCAAAACATATATCAGACCTGTTAGCGTACGAGTGACGAGATTCTTCATTGAACATTGAATATTGAACATTGAACATTAAGAGTTCTCTGAGGAGTCTGAGTTCCCCTCACCCTCGAGTGAGGGGTTAGGGGTAAGGCTGTTTTCTTCTGCCAGCAGTTCCTCTGTTCTGCTACTCCAGGGACGGGGTCCGAAGATACGCTCTACATCCTCGGCAAAGATAACCTCACGCTCTACAAGGAGTTGAGCCAACTGGGCATGTCCTTCGGTATGCTGGCTTAGGATATCCTTGGCTCGCTGGTACTGTTGGGCAATCATTTTCTGCGTCTCCTGATCTATGAGCTGAGCCGTAGCCTCGCTATAGGGACGCTGGAAGTTATACTCCTGATTATTATAATAGCAGATGTTGGGTAACTCATCGGCCATTCCCATATAGGCAATCATGCTGTAAGCCTGTTTGGTTACACGCTCCAAATCGTTCATGGCTCCACTGCTGATGTGCCCTGTAAAGAGTTCCTCGGCAGCACGACCGCCAAGGGTGGCACACATCTCATCGAGCATCTGCTCGCGCGTAGTTATCTGTCGCTCCTCGGGCAGATACCAGGCAGCGCCCAACGCACGGCCACGGGGAACAATGGTTACCTTAACAAGAGGATTGGCGTACTGCAGCAACCAACTGATTGTAGCATGACCAGCCTCGTGGAGGGCGATGGTACGCTTTTCCTCGGTTGTCATTACCTTGGTTTTCTTTTCCAACCCGCCGATTATACGGTCCACAGCAGCCAGAAAATCATCCTTGCCCACAGTTTTCTTGTTGTTACGGGCAGCTATCAGAGCAGCCTCGTTGCAGACATTGGCGATATCCGCTCCACTGAAGCCTGGAGTCTGACGAGCCAGGAAGTCGATATCGAGTGAGTCGTCTGTCTTCACAGGACGCAGATGCACCTGGAAGATTTCCTTACGTTCGTTCACATCGGGCAGGTCCACATGTATCTGACGGTCGAACCGACCTGCACGCAACAGAGCCTTATCCAGAATGTCAGCACGGTTGGTAGCAGCTAAAATAATTACGCCACTATTGGTTCCAAAGCCGTCCATCTCGGTAAGCAACTGGTTCAGTGTACTCTCGCGCTCATCGTTAGCACCCATCTGAAGACCTCTACTACGGGCACGACCCACAGCATCTATCTCATCAATAAAAATAATACAAGGAGCTTTCTCCTTAGCCTGACGGAAGAGGTCGCGAACACGACTGGCTCCTACACCCACGAACATCTCAACAAAGTCGCTACCCGACATAGAGAAGAAGGGTACATCTGCTTCGCCTGCCACAGCCTTAGCCAAAAGGGTCTTACCGGTTCCCGGAGGGCCTACCAAGAGGGCACCCTTGGGTATCTTTCCACCTAATTCGGTATATTTCTCAGGGTTCTTCAGGAACTCTACAATCTCCTGCACCTCTTGCTTGGCACCTGCCTGTCCGGCGACATCCTTAAAGGTCACCTTTCCAGCTTCCTCCTTGTCCACCAATTGGGCACGGCTTCTGCCAACATTGAAAATACCCATAGGACCACCGCTACTTCCGCTTCCACCACCCATACGGCGCATAATAAATATCCAGAAGAGTGCAATAAGAATGAGGGGACCAAAACTCCATAGGAAATTGGAGATGGCATCGCTGCTGTTTTCGTATTTTACATCACCGCTGAAATGACCTGACTCCTGCTCCTGCTCCATAAAATCCTCCAACTTGTCGGCAGACGGGTATTGGGACTGAACAACACTTACGGCACCGGGCTTAATCTTTGTAGTAGGAAACACATCACGCAGATGTTCTGGCTTAACATACATCACCAATGTTCCTTCCTTCTTGTTTACCACAACCTTGTTGGCATATCCCTTCTTCACATATTCCTTAAATTGGCTGTAGGTCACTTCCTTGGAACCACCATCCAACAACGAGCCGTTTCCGCCATTAAGAATGAGGAAGCCAAGCACAACAGCAATAATCAAATACAACCAAGTAAGGCTGAACTGCGGATATTTGGGTTTCTTCTGTTTGCTCATAAATACTTTCAATTACTTTAATCCAAATCAGGCAACTGTGTCAATCGGGCATCGGCCCAAAGGTGCTCTATATCATAGAAAGCACGTTCCTCTGGCAACAGGATGTGTACAATAACCTCAGCATAATCCATCGCCACCCATTGGGAGTAATGCAATCCATCTACTGCCAACGGTTTTTGATGTACCAGTTCCAGTGCCTTGTCACCTACGCTACGAGCCAATGCCTGAATCTGTGTAGGTGAACCACCTGTAGCAATCACAAAATATCCACAAATGGTGTCTGGAATCTCTGTGAGGTCCACCACAACAATATTCTTACCTTTCTTATCTTGCATTCCCTGAACTATAGCTTCTACCAGGGGATTCTTTTCTTTTTTCAACTTATTTATCATTTTAACTGGTTGCAAAGGTACAGAGAGTTAGGGGAAAATGCAAGTTTTTTATATTTTTTTGGCATAAAGTTTTGTCAGTTCGGAAAAAGTCTCTACCTTTGCACCGCAAAACGAATCCAACCCGTTATTTATTGGGCTATGGTGTAATGGTAACACTGCAGATTCTGGTCCTGCCTTTCCTGGTTCGAGTCCGGGTAGCCCAACCCCTTATATCGCTAAGTCGTTGATTTTCAACAACTTAGCGATATTTCTTTCCTGTTTTTCCCGTGTTTTTCCCGTGATAAGATTCGTAAAGATGGGTCAGCGGGGCGTTTTGACCCCTTATTATCATTATATATAATGTATATTTGAGAACATAATTCAAAAAATAGAAATTTTCTTCCAGATTTGCATTATTCCGACTTTTCTTTGTAACTTTGCAGCAGAAATAGATTTGCCGAGCGGCTGGTTATGACCAGTATTAGAACGTTATCGGGTTTTCAATTCTCTTCCTGGCATGCGGCATTGGAGCCTTGGGAATTGCGGGAACGGGTCTAAGACGCGTTCATATAGTCCATCCCATGAGCTTAGCGGTGCCAGGATCCTATAAGAGTAGCCTCCTTGTTACCACTTTCGGGTGGGGGGGTCGGTTCCTTAACAGGAACGCGTGATGCTGACTGGAGGCTCTCTTACTTGAAGTTCAGGCGAATGGATACCGAGCTTGGTGGACTGACTGTCAGTATAAGTAAGCCCACTCGCATCGTTTAGAGAGACTGGCCTCTCGATCTGCGCTTTCGGATGCGGACTGAACTTTTTGAAATGATATGCGATGCCCGTTGTTGTTGTAAGCCTGACGCGGGTTTTAATCGGGCCGGCTGCACGGCCTTATCGTGAGGGCTTGACCACTCGCGAAGTTGCTTAAGAGTGATATACAGCGAACCCTAATATGTCATTATCTGCTGCCGTTCGGTGGCAGTTTTTTTTAAATGTACTGCTATGAAAAGAAAATTATATTCGAAACAAAAATCGATTCGCCGTCTGGCCATCAACTTAAAGCCAAGCACGTTTTACAGTTTGAATACCATAGCAAAGAAGCACGAAATGAGCATGAAGAGGTTCATAGAGGGCTCTCTTGATGAGATTTGGAAGAACCGTCATAGCATGCAAACTTTGTACTAAAGGCAGTTTTTGTGTCTTGTTTTAACTTTACTAACTTTACTATGTTTGTGTTTATTGTATGCTTAGCGTTTTGCGCTAACCACACTAACCAAACAAATTTTGTGTCTTTTGTAAAGTTAGCGCTTTCCTGTTATGTTTTTTCCGGGATGTCACCAAGCCTCTTCTGAAACAATTGCTCGGCTGCAGAATGAGTTTTTCCTGCACTGCATGCTATAGAGAGGGGCAATGCGGTTTTCTGGGGGAACCTCCTGCCTGTGGGACGGCATCTTATAAATGGTGCCCGTCTTTTCCATGCCCTTTGCCGACAGTCTGGTTTTCAAGGGCGGTACATCACAGAGAAAGGTATTTGGTAAAATCGAGCGGTTTTCTGAAGACTTCGACCTTGCCATCGACTGTACCAACTTCGGCTTGGAGGGAGATTTGACCAAGAGGCAACTGAAGAAATTGAGGAAACAGTCCTCCACATTCGTGCGTGACACCTTCCTCGGTGAGTTGCAAGAGGTATTCCGCCAGCATGGACTTACGGAACTTTCAGCCACTGCCGAGCCTGACGGAGAAGGTGATGCCACATACCCGGAGCCGCGAAAAATCTTCATCGAATACCCAAGCCTCTTCCGCAACTCTCTCGACTACATCAAGCCGCGAGTCATGTTAGAGACTGGTGGAAACAACAAAAAAAAACATCTTGAATATGGAAAATTTTCCATATCAACAGCATAGCCCTGAAGGTGGAAGTCCAGTGTTGTCTTGGCTTCCCTAAGCATCTCTATTTCAGCAAGGATATCACCCCTGTTTGTTCTCAGGTTTTCCACCATTTTGGAAAGTCATAACACGCGGGGTTGAGCAGGTATTATTTCACTGTTCAGATAGTCCAGGCTTTCCATGTTTTCAACCATCTTATTCTCCAGCTTATTGCATGATTCGCGGAGCCATTGCCAGTACTTCTCAGATGTTCGATTTCTGGCACCGGTCAGGTTGATATTATCGCCCCGTTCAAGCCCCAATTTCTTATTCACTCCTGCGGCAGCATCATGATGCATTTTGTATATTTTTTTTCGCATTCTATATGTTGCTCCTACACACATCGTCGAAAGAGATTTTTTTGCTTCTCATTTACCGGCATAACTGTACAGTGAACATGTGATTATTTATCGTCGAAATGAACTGCGAAAACAATGTTGCTTTCTTGACCGAATTGTCTGCCGATAAAATCATACATATCCTTTGCCAATTTTCTATATCTTCATAGCGTGTGATGTGGCAGTTGTCAGCATTTCGGGTCACGTTCATTTTCTGGTTGTCGTAGGCAAACCTGTGCATCTGTGAGCGTGGCCCTCCCAGGATGATTTTGCAACCGTTCTTCTGTTAAGAACCAAACCCATTTTCTTTTTCTTTTTGTTTGGGTCCTCTATACCTCGGTTGCGAAGATTGTCAGTGAAACGTTGTGTAATCGAGTATGCCATGTTGACGGGCATGATAACCCCGCCTCGACCCACCTCAAAGTTCAGGTTTACCCTTGTTGGGTCGTAGTAGCCGTACTTCTTTACGTCGGGGTTCAGGACAGAGTAATTCCGAAGGTGTTCTCTGCTTTGTCCGGCAGACATTCCTACGCCTGGCCGTAGGTCGAAAACTTGCTTTGCCATGTTTTTGAGTTTTACGGATTAAACAATGTTTTTACGGGGTCTCGGGGTCGTCCCTGAGCCTAACAAAAACCCGAGCTTGCTCCCCGTCAGGAAGGGGTTTTTGGCTGTTTGTTTTTACAAACTGCGTATTAGGCTTGGTGATTGTGGAACAATCAGGCGGCGCAAGCGCCTTTTGGGGCGTTCGCAGAACGTCCTTAAATGGGCCTATGGCCCTTTGTCTTCTGACTGTTCACCTACAAGGTGAGAAACGGTCAGAGGCATGCCATCGGCAGTGCTATTTTTATGGTCTTCACTACCTTGTGGTGAGAGACCGTAAATGTTGGCCAGTCGGACGGTGTATTTATAGCCGTCAGACTTTACGGACGCGGCTCCGATGGAGCAGAGCGTGCCGATGAGTTTCTTGACCGAAGCACGCTCCCAAGACCAGACGTTGGAAAGTGTCTGGATGCTGGAGTTCAGAAATTCGTCATCCTTGGTAAGAGCCGCCAGGCGCTCGCGGTTGAGAAGATCGAAGTAAGCTTCGGCCTTCGTGAATCTGTGCGGGCCTTGGTTCGCATACCCTTGGAAGAGAAAGTTCCAAAGGAAGAAATCCGTCTGGATTGTTATATGCGGCTCAGCTTGTAATAGTGCAAGTTGTTGCCGAGTTAAAGTGTTTGTTTTCTCCTTTATTTTTTTTTGACAGTTTTATTGTTTAAAAGTATTTTAAAACGACTTGGAAAGTCAGCTGAAAAGTTTGTAGGTTCATAGACAAAACTATGCTGCCAATTTGATTGATTTCTGTTCATTTTCTCCTTCGGGCATGGCTTTTCTTCCATCAGGAAAATTGTCAGTTATTTTTGGTTTATAGAAATAGGCTGCAAGAAGGAAGATGAAAAGTGTTTCAGCAACTATAAAATGGTTCGCTGTGCTTAGTAAAATAAAGATGCAAACAAGACCTATACACGAGTAGATTCCTCTGCTTTTATGAAGCAGATTTAGTAGTTTGTCCGCAGGCTTATAGAAAAAGAAAATCAACCCCATGCAAGCAACGAGAATCGTAGCAAATGGGTGTGTGAGAAAAGGTGAAAACCGAACTGTTTCGGCATGGTATTGTACCGTTGCCGAAATTGGTTTTTCCACGTTTTTATGAATAATATTTTTTGTAAATGTTAGCGCATTATTAGCAGCATGAAAATCAACATACTGATAAGTAATCACCACCATCAGGAACATGAGGATGTAGAACCTTCTACAGCTTGTGCTTTTCTTCATTCCCTGGTGTAGTTTTCTGAAAAAAATACCGATACAGGAAAATACTCTTTGTATTGTCGGAAGCTTGGATCCAATCAAAGTGAAACTGTTTCGCCAGACACCCGTCTGTTTTTTTTGGTCGCACATAGTAAGCATACCAATAAGGTATGAATGTCAGTACGAGTGCGAGAAATATTTTAAGATACTATCCACATATTCGGTTAATTTCCCTTGAATTATCATTTTTAGGAGTTGCATTGAGGAAAATGAAGGTAATTTGCGGAAAAAACAAAGTTTTTGCCTATTTTCTTTGCCATATTGGACAAATTTCCTTAATTTTGTCCAGTTTAAAATAATTATTACCCAAAAATGAGGTCAATCGTACTTTCCCAACGCAAAGAGCGTAACGGACTTTTAGAAAAAGCCTATCTCCTTCGTGACTTCCAGACAGAGGCAGAGAAATTCCTTGCCTCACCGCTCATCAAACTGATTACCGGCCCACGAAGGGCGGGTAAGTCGGTCCTTACCCTTCTGCTCTTAAAGGACAAGAACTTTGCTTATTTGAACTTCGACGATGAGCAGCTGCTTGAGAAGTTCAATGAGGATGCTGTAATGCAGGCGCTTGCTGAGGTCTACCCCGGCTTCGATTACCTGTTGCTCGATGAGATCCAAAATCTGGAGAATTGGGACTTATGGGTTTCCAAACTTTACCGGCGCGGTATTAACCTCCTGATAACCGGTTCAAATGCTAAACTGCTGTCAAGTGAGATGGGAACTGTCCTCACCGGCCGCTATCTGGAATTAGAAGTGCTCCCCTTCTCGTTAACTGAGTGTTTTAGATTCAAGCAGCAGAGCTGGACAGCAGAGCTGCCAGACGATAGGGCAAGGCTAATGCTTCAGGTCGAAGACTATATGCACTATGGGGGTTATCCGGAAATCATCAACAGCAGGGAAATCACAGAGAGTTACCTCAGCTCCCTCTTTGACTCCATCGTCCTGAAGGACATAGCCAAGCGATACAAAATCCGCAAGACCACGGAGCTGTATCAGCTGGCCACCTATCTTGTCAGCATGTTCTGTAATGAGTTTACCTATACGTCTTTGAAGGAAGACCTGAATTTCTCCAGCAAGTCAACACTACAAAAATTCTGTGAATATCTCCAGCAGACCTATCTGTTTTTCTATTTACCACGATACAACAATAAGCTGAAGCTGATGCAGAAAGCACCCCAAAAGGTGTATGTGGTTGATAACGGCTTCCTTGCATCGAGCGCTTTCCAGACATCGGAAAACAAAGGCAGGCTTTTGGAAAACCTTGTTTTCTTGGAACTGCTGAGAAGGAAGAACAAGATTGGTGACAACATCTTCTACTACCGTTCACGGAATAACCGCGAGACGGACTTCGTTGTCCGCGAGAAATTCCATGTCAAGCAGCTTATCCAAGTATGCTATGACATGAGCGGCAAGAAGACTGAGAAACGTGAAACTGACAGCATCACCGAATGTGCCGGTGAGCTTAAATGTAACGATTTGCTAATCATTACCTGGGATCAGGATGGCACCATAGAAAAGAACGGAATGACGATATATGTCGTTCCTTATCACAAATGGTGCCGGGAATATTGGAAGAGAAATTTAAATTTTTGAGCCATGAATAGTTCAAGGCAAGGACACAGTATTATTCCATCGGTGTATGAGAAACTAACCGGCATCGGTAAAGACCAGCCATTGGAGCGTGGCCTTTACCTATTGGATATGCCAACTGGAAGTGGCAAGTCCTGGGCTTGTATTGCCGTTGCGAAAAAGCACCTTCAGGGGGAATATCCTTTTAGCGGTAAGTTGTGGCTCATATCTAACCAAAACAAGAACCTGGAGGATTTTGTGAATGAACTGGTACCACTTGGAGCCTTGCGCCTGAAGGACCAGGTAAGCACCGTGCAGGATTTCTTCAAGATTCATCCCGACTATGTGGGTGATATTCGTTCGTGCCGTTGTTTGGCAGATCGTGAGAACGGCCCCTATCTTATAGACCTCCTTTCCAATATGAAAGAAGGGGTTGACCAGTTTGCACAAACAAATTCCAAGGACTTCAATCAATATATCCGTGAAGAGGTCGTCAGTAAGAACCTTATGGCCGTTAAGAAGAAACTTGGTGCTATTATTAGTACTAACATCAAGCGGAAGCTTTGGTCTCGCGCAAAAATCCTTGAAACCTTAAAGGCTGAGATTCCTTGGAGCATTGATATGTTTCCAGACTGCAAGATAGATGAGTCAAAGGTCATCATCTGTACATATAAGAAGTTTATCAAGGCACAGAAGAGTTTCCCCATAGGAAGCCAGTACCTTTGGGAACTGTGCAATGATGACATAATCATGATGGATGAGTTTGAGACGAGTAAGAATGATTTTCTTGACTACTCCATAGACATATCATTGAAAAACGGATATGATGTCGTTAAGAGTTTTGTCAACATCCGGCACAATTTGGTTACGAGGACACAACCTGAAAGCATTTATGCCGGTGTTCCTTCCCATAGGGGTACGGAAAAGGCTAAAATCTTGAAAGACATAAAAGACCGATTTAACAAGATATATAATGAGTTCCAGTTACAGAAGAACCTCAAATCAATAGACGACCAGAAAGAGAAGGAGTTTAGCAATGTCATCTTTTCCAACCAGTCAATCCAGCTGGAGAGTCAGGTGTCTTTCCTGAAGTACGAGAAAGACAGGAACTATATCGTATATAAAGACCAGGGCACGGAAGATACCGTTGCCAGTCTTGTATATGAGGTTTCGAGTGCCATACACGACTTTGCCAAAACGATACAGTACGATTTCTTGCCAGACTATCACGAAGTTGCTCAGAATGAGCTAACGGCATATTATGATGATTTGAAGTCACTTTATAACACCTTCGGGTTCGATGAAGAGTGTATGTCTTATCTGTTGATGCAGAATAAGATTATCGACTTGAAGCGTGAACTCGGCATCGGTAAAGATAAAGGGCTGGATAGCATCTACGACTCTTTTCCTGCCATGTCTTACCGTATTTTCGAGAATAATCCCGATAACAAGGAAATTACCGTTATCAGGGATTACAATGTCAGTTATTCACCGGAAAGTTGGATAGTGGCACTGGCCTATAAGAATATGGTTCTTGGGCTGTCAGCCACAAGTAGGGAAGATTCTGTTTTCATCAATTATGACTTAGGTTTCTTCAGGGACAAAGGAATCTTGCGTGACATTTCATTTAACGTTATCACGGCCCTGGAAAAGGAGTTTGATAAACGCTTCGACTACAATGACAATGGGCTGGTGAATATTACTGTTGATATTCTCAGTAAATCCTTTGAAGGTGTTGAGAATGAATATTTCCTAAAGCAAGAGGCATTAAAGAAGGCATATGAAGGAATTCTTACCGAGGCCGACATAGCAGATCCATATATTAATAACTTCATTATGGCAGACGGTGATGAATATCTCATGCGACAGTGGCACCGGTTTATAACTGCCATTCATCGTTACTTGTTAAATGGCGGTTTTGCCATGCTTGCATTGACGAACCGCAAGCACTTCAACGATGATAACAAGAAGGAAATTATTAGGAATATTGTCGGGCGAATGAAAGACCATTTGGGTATTACCGATAAGGTATGCGTAGAATTCCTTTTCACCGACAACTTTGAAGAAAGCTTTTCCTCCATCAGAGAAAATAGGTTAAACAAAGGAATACGAACGATAGTCATGTCAAACATAGAGGCAGTGGCTCGTGGTGTGAACCTGACCTATACGGTTACCCAAGACCACCTTGGCAGGACTGTGCTGATAGATCATTTGAATGAATACGACCTTACCGATGACAGTAATTGGAAAACGTGTTTTGATTACCTGTATATCGAACATAAGACCTATGTAGGGCCTCAGTACGACCAGGCAGAGACCCCAGCAAAGACACAGAAGTCGTTTCTGTCCTTTGCTTATGGTATTGCAACGATGTTTGACCATCGCGATGGTAGCGAGATAACCTTCAAGGAGGCAGAAGCCTATCTGCGTTGTTCCTTAAAGCTCGGCACTTCAATGGGTGATATCAGGAAGGGAACCTATAATATCTATTATAAAAGGTGCGTAAGCAATTCATCATCCTACGCAAAAGCACTCTATATTTATCTGGCCCAAATTGTAGGACGTATCACACGTACTCCCCTTCGTGCCAAACAGACTTACATCATATTGGATGATGAATGGACTAAGACGGATTTTGAGTATATTGACAAAGGCAACTGGGTAATACCTGAACTTCGGGTAATCAAAGATGCATTGGAGGCATATTCACCCATCAAGGCCACCTTGCCACACTCCTATGCGACGGCTCAACGAAATGCAATGAAATTAAGCAGTGAATACAGGAGAATAAATTATGTAATCCGTTCTGAGGCCTCCCGCGCCGAAGAGCACAAAAATCGTTTGTTAGAACTCAATGAATACATTCTTTCGCATATTACTGGTACTTTTACCGATGCCATGGTTTCAGATCCAAACGCCCAGCTTACCTTAATGGAGCTGCCTGATGGATTGCGAGAGTACTATTTTGCAAAAAGCTGGCATAACGAGCACCGGCGTGTAGAACGCTTTGATATTTACGACACACCTGCCTGCATCGGTAAGGATCGAGCTTTATTTTGTTGTAGTCTGAGGTCTATGTCTGAAAAACTGGAGGCCGTCCTTCGACTTCCAGGTCTACGTGCCAGATTCGAAAAGCAGGGCTGGCAGACAGTTTTACCGATGCCGCAAGATAATCAGGACACGAAAACCTATATTCTCAATCCAGAGGCATTCATGAAGTGGGAAGGCCTTCTTGGGGAGATTGCCTTTGAAGAGTTCTGCAAGCAACATGGTATAGTTGCAGAGTTACTTCCTGACAATATCTTTGAGTTAGCAGACTACAGCATTAGTGGTAGGTTGGCCGTTGATGTCAAGAACTGGCGATGGGACATTAACGAGCCTGGGATGAAAGAGCATATCCGAAGAAAGTTCGACGACCTTGCCAATGCCGGGTTTAAGGCACTTATACTGCTTAATCTATTCCCAGTGTTAGGAGAAGATATTTTTGATGCCAAACGAATTTGTGGTAAAGACAAGGATATTTTCTCATTCTCATGTCTTGCCAACATCACTCAAGAAGGCAATTTCTGGAACAAAGAAGCCTTCCTGAGACTTAAAAAAGCAGTTGAACATTACAGTAAGGTAATAGAATAGTCATGATTAATATAAGCAATATTCATCAGTTAACATCGTTGCAGAACAGGTATCTGCAAAGCGAGTTTATTTTCTATAAGATTGCCTTTGATAAAGTCAAAGATAAATTCCCATCGGATTTATTTTCAGAGAAGACTAATGGTGCAAAACTTCTGTCATGTCTCAATTTAAAAGCAGAAGGCAGATGCGAATTTGTGTTCATGTTTCATAAAGCCGATGCTTCCAAAATTAACATTCTCAATTTATCCTATAGACAGAAGCATAATGATATTAACTTGTCAACATCCATATTTGACCATGGTAAGATGAACATCGCTCAACAATATCAGTTGTTGTTGGGTGCAACATTGACTGCAGACAACAATGCTGCAGGCTCCTGTTACTATGTAGTCGAAAACAGAGAGACGGAGGTAAAATCCTTAAAGTTGACCTTTGGCATTTATGAAGGATTCCTGATGATTAATTTGCCTACCATCGTTACCTTCAGAAAAAAGAAGGAAAAGGCACTTGATGACAAGTATAAATACTATGTATCAGGATTCTGTGTCAATAAGGTCACAAGCGATGATAACATAAAAAAAGAAAGATTATGTTACCTTCCCAATAGGCACGATTATAGTGACAAGAAAAAGAACACTCTGCCTTTCCACAAATTATTGTTCGATGACAAGTTCAAGAGTACAAAGTTGTATGTCCTATATTTCATAGGGAAAAAATTCAACGAGTATTATAAGGGGATGATAGATTTCCCATTCCCCGGTCGCTTATTTACCGTTGCCGAGTTTATGAAGATAGAAAAACTTACCGATAGCAAGGACAAGAATGTCTTGCCAAAGATTAAAACTGAGATTCTTGAAGATAATTTCTATTTAAAGGGCAAAACGGTTAAACTTATAGACGACATCGGTAATGTTGAGTCAGCAGAGCTGATGTCGTATCTGAAAACATGGTTTACCATGAAAGAAATGACGGTCGTGAATGGCAAAGCAGCCTACAGCATACAACTTGTGCACAACGAGAAGTATTATAAGACCCATAGGAAGGAAAACGATGCCTATTCTAATAATCATTTCCAACACCTGGCCTTTGAGACGTTGAAGGCGTCGGTAAGAACGTATAGAAAAGATAATTGGGATAAGGCAAAACTCCCACCAGAGATAAAAACCTTGTTTTGGGAGATGATTATCACCGACGATATATTGAATCGCCAGTGTTCGACCATTGGTGAGCATGAAGACGAAATAAACATAGGTGTCAACTTCTACCTGAAGGGCAAAGACGGACAGGATGGAGTCTGGCATCACGGCACCTTGGTTATTGACACGGAAAACAAGATGTCCTTCGCAGACGAGACCTCCTTGTGTAACGATATGGGCAGTATGCTCCTTGAAGTTACAGGAAAGAAAAATGCCAGTGTTATCATCATCAGTATCGGTAAGAATATAGTCTGTATTGAAGACACTGATATATTCCTGGTACCAGACCATTATGAAGAACTAATAAAGAAGTATGATGATTTCAGGAACCTTAGATATCCTGTCGCGGCATTCGACGTCCCCCCCTTTGCAACATACCTTACTTCGGCATCGGTAAAGGATGAGAAAAAAGACAAGCTTGTTAAGGAGTTTGCAGATGTTATAAGCCGGATAGAAGAAAGATTCCCAGGAAAGGACAACCTGAGTATATTTGAGTTGTTGTCAACCATCACAGACAAGTCCTGTAGATATCATATTTCCGGCTATCTTGAAAGTAAAGGATATGATGGGTTGTTCGCTCATGAACGCGAACAGTCGAATATTGAAAGATTTTATGGCAGCATGAAGGGTTTTGTTTACGGCATCGGTAAAATGTCTAATCAAGATGATTATTATTACGCTGCTCCCGATGGTGAAGGTATCGGGCAGAATCCTTACGATAAAGCTATAAGAATATACCACAAGTGGAATATTGAGGGACATGTACCGATGCCGGCTATTATGCCATATCTTACCGCAGGATGGTACGCTCTTGATAATACGTCTTGGCCATGTATAAAAAAATATCTTGAGGAATGGCTCAAACGAAAATATAAAAACGAATGGAATTTTTGACATAATCCATACGTCTTTTCCTTGTCAATTCCATCCAGAAAAGGGATGATTTCTGCACTCTTCCGGGCCCCTACAGGATAGACAGTTTATTCGGCAAGTGGTCAGTGATGCAGATTATTTAAAACATGAGCAGTTTATGAAACTCAATAACAGGGTTAAGAAGATTCTCACCGGCAAGATCTGTCCTTACTGTGGCAGACCTTCAATGCTGACAGACAGTGCAGAGGTCTATCATGGCCGATCCTACGGCCCGATATATATCTGCAGGCCTTGTGATGCCTATGTTGGATGCCATAAAGGAACCACCAAGGCATTGGGAAGGCTGGCAAATGCTGAATTGCGGTACTGGAAGAATCAGGCGCATGCGGCCTTCGACAAGCTTTGGAAAGGGAAAACAAAAGTCATGGACAGGACCACATGTTACAAGTTCCTGTCCAAGAAAATGGAGATACCTTCGAAATACACCCACATCGGTATGTTCAAGGGTGAGTCCTGCAAGCGGGTCATTGAGATTTGCAATACACTGCTGTTGAACCTCGGAAAGATTTAACTATGACCGCAGGAAGACCAAACAACAGCATCACGCCCCTGTGGCGAAGCAAGCCAGCCGTAAAAGTGGCGTTGTACCAATTACTATGCTACGAGGTGCAAAAAAAACCTACCATGTATGGATGTGCGAAAGATATGAAAATTTCAAGAACTACGGTAATCAAATGGTGGGAAGCGACGAAGTGGAGCGAGAATCGAAATGAGCAGTACCGATTAGCCAAGAAATGGTATTTTAAACACTTTTTTGAAAACTGCTGCTGTGACTCTAAGCGATGCTCATCTGAGTTAATGCTTCCAGAAGAAGAGGTGTGTTTATTCATGGAAATACTCAAATTAAACCCCTACGACTATCGATTTCTGCTATTTAACATACTTTAACTATGTACAATTTAATTATTTCCGGACATTTTTTTGGGGGCGGAAATGTATTATGTATAATAATAACTCGCGCGCGCGAGGTTATTTTGTAAACTCAAATTTCATTTTTACCTTTGCCGACAGAATGAGCTACAATAGCTCTGCGGAAAAATGCTCTTTGAGTTTTTGAATCATACAGGAATAGAGAACAAAGGCTGCTCCTGCCGGTTTCCGGTGTCGCCCGAAAGGGCATTTCGAGCCTATGAATCCCTTTGTTTCTCAATTTCTCTTCTTGGCATGCGGCACTTGAGCCTTGGGAATTGCGGGAACGGGTTTAATGACGCGTTCATATAGTCCATCCCATGAGCTTAGCTGTGCCAGGATAAATTGAGGTTCTTGTGGACTCCTTCGTGTCAGAAACATTCTGGCCAATGTTGACTGACGGGGTAACTCCCGCTGTCATCGGAGAAGCAAGAAACTCAGCCTGGCACGGCAGTTGCTTTGAAACGAGAGTTTTCTCGCGGTACGACGGTGCCAGGATATTCAAATGTTGCCAGCATCGGCCTGCGCTCTTCGGAGTGTGTAGACGAGCGGCTGGCAACAATACTTTGAGGACATACGCGCCCCTGACAGCGGATCAGGCAAAAAGTCCGGCTGCTTGTATAGTCCTTGGTCAGCCTGATGGCCAGTGGTGGGTTCGTGCCATCACCAAAGTATCTTTTTAATTGTCGAAAGACTGGATAACGGTTCTTGTATGTGCAACTTCTGGAACATTGGTTTCATAAGCAACATCTACAGGTTGAGACGTGATATGCAGGGGGCGTTCATAACGAGCATCTGCACCCAGTGAAGACGATTACCTGGCACGGCAGTGGATTGGGAGTTGCGGGAGGCGGTTACGGCGGCCTCATGTTGTCCGGCCCATGAGCCTTGGGAGTGCGGGGATAGGTTACGACCTGTCATGAGACCATCCCATGAGCGTTGCTGTGCCAGGATTATCTAAGCTGCTGCTGTTGGCTGTGCTATTAAGTTAAGTGTTCTACAGTCCGACGGTGGCAGTTTTTCAAAACGAGCTGACAGAGTGAACATACCACTCATGTCAGCAGTTAGATGGCAGGCGGCATCTGAACCTGAAAAAAGAGTCGCCGACGAACTTTTCCAAGGTGCCAACTGCCATTTTTTCAAGAAACAGATAAAAAAATGAAATAAAATATGTATCTTTGCAGACAAATAACGATGGAAGTGCTTCCCAATCTGAAGAAAAACGTCGCCAGCGTCATAATCCGGAGGTACAGTTTGAAGCGACTCGCAAAAGCGGGCTGCTCGCTGTGTGGATTATGGGTTTATAGTTTGGCGACGAAATTCCCTCAGGTTGCGCAGCGACAGCCCGCTTCCTGTATTTATAATCCGCTCCTTTAGGGCATAGGAGCAACCTAAAAACGCCAAACAATGAGAAAGTATGTTTTTCTCGCGCTGATTTTAAATGCATTTTCCAGCGCATTTGCACAAGAAGTAACGGCTCCAGAGCCAGAGTTTATTAACAGTTATTGCATCCTAACAAGTGATTCCACTTATGACAAGCTCCCAAAAGAGACTGGTACCATCGGCAAGCATGAGAACAAGACCAAAAAATGGTCGAAGATGCTCGGAAATGTGGCCGATGTCGCGGGTGCTGGCGCATTGGGGGTAGGTCTTGCTACCGGAGCTGGGAGCGGGCTGGCAACAGGAATCAAGGTAATGTCTGCGGCTAACAGCGTAAGCAGTGCGGCGGGAGCAGTAAGTGGACTTGCCGGATATGCTGGGATGGATATAATCTTCAACGGCGGGCAGTCGTCCTATACCGTTGAAAGCGGAAAAGATATAAGGTTACTGGTAAGAAGTGAGAAGAATGACTCCGACCCGCTGGACACGTATCGCATCGTGCGCTTCAATGCCTCAAAAAAAGACCGGAGAGTACAGTGGATGGAGTTCGAGTCCTCTATGATGGGAGGTGAGGATGCCAAGAAAGGCGGATATATCAATTTCAGCGGACATAAGTACGGTGAGCGGTCTTACTTACTGACCATTCCGGCCTCTGAATTGGAAGCGGGCGAGTATGGCATCTTCTTCCTGTCGGTAGCTGCTGCCACCACAATTCCGGTAGGAACATTCTCTGTCAAGTAGTTGGAGAGTAATTGGAGAGTAAATAAATATACAACTAACTTTAGCTAACATCAATTATGGAGGTTCTACTTTTAGGCTTAGTAGCCATGTGCCTGTTCAAGAAAGACCCCAAGAAGGGTAAGAAGGCACGCAAGTCCGATTCCTACAGGGAATGGGAAAAGAGAAGAAGAGAGCATTATCACTTCCTGTATGGTGACAGACCATAACAATTGTAGCATACGGTAAAACGGGAGATCCGGAAAAGTTATTTTCAAACAAACGAAGAAGAAAAAATAGAATTATTTATCGTCATTTCTGTTTAAATTTTCCCGTTTTAAGTTCATAAACAGCGTAACGGATTTCGTCGATGGTGCCGAATAGGAGGTAATATTCATACTCCACAGTGCATTGCTTCGGCATGTGTTGCTTTCGAATGGGTGCGATATAGGATGTGGCATCCTCGTCTGCTTCGCCTGAACGAGATGACTGGAAGCGTCCGGCCAAAAACTGAGTGGCGCTGGGACTATAGACACCCATCCCCCAGCCATCATCACCCACAAATGCCATCCACTGCTCGCTAATGTCGTCGTAGTTGCCCCATCCGTGCCCGTTCTGTCCGAATCGCAGTTCTTCTACATCAATGCTGTCTACTGGCTCTGAAATGAATGGATGCTCTCCGCGATAAGCGTAGAGGTGGTTCAGCGAAGAGATAGGATATACGGCTGGTATCTCCTGCTGGTTCACGGGAACGTCGCCATAAACGGTGTCCGTTCTGTGGCATGTGAGGCGGCAGCGGACGTGAACAACGTTATCCTTCAACTCAGTCCACTGCTCCATTTCGGCTTCTGCAGGACAATTGTCCATGTCCCAAAGCATGGGAACGCACCTCACGTAAGTACACTTACCCCGTTGCCAGTTCTCCAGAATCCGGGCGCGGTTGCGTTTGTAGTCGCCAACCTGTATGGGATTCCAAGGCCAAGGCGACCAGAAGTCGCTCTGTCCTTCTGCTTGTCGGTTTACGCTCTGTCCAGCATAATAGGATTGCTGGACGTATCTGCCCTCGTCGTGTATATTAATATAATTACGTCCTTGCCCACCCCGTCCAATGAAGCAGATGGCTCCGCCGCGTGTGAGGTCTTGGCGCAGCGTGATGTTTCTGTTCTTGATCTGGAGCGTATCACTTGACTTGCAAGAGGTCAATAGCACAAGGGCTATTTGTACAATCAGAATCAGCGGAATGCCATACTTGAACTTCTTGTGCATCGTTTTGTGATGCCATATCTTCATTCCAAGCAAAGCTCCGATGCTGCCGCCTATGATTGCCATTCCCAACAGAGTCGCTTCTGGGATGCGCCAGCTTCCTTGCTTTGCTTTCCATTTATCAATGCCATAGACCACAAAGGTCAAGATGTTGATGACTGTTAGATAATACAGTATTGCTTCTGTCATATTGTTAGCAAACAAGTGCGAGCACATATTTGTTGTGAGAATCCTCATCATTTACTTCTCAAACTCCCCCTTTATAATCTTTATGTTAGCCATATTATTATGATTTTGAGTACAAAGATAGATAATTTTTGTTATCGTTATCATTTAAGTTCAATAATTTTTCACTCTTAACTCTTCACTTGTACCAAGACGTACATCACGTTGTTGTTATAGACATACAACCCCATTTTTTTGCCTTTCCGAAGCAATTTTTTCCCATTTATTTACCTCACTTTTCTCATTTCTTTGTATATTTGTAGCCGTAACGCAAGCATGCGTATGCATATGTGCATAATGCGCAATGCTTCTTCAGCTATTGTAGGTGTAGTACAAGGGAGAAGCAAGAAGATGCTAAGACAAAGCTAAGAATAGCTTGATGCAGCCATTGAACAGTTCGATAACGTTTGGATAGGCAAGTTCTGCAAGGACTGTGGCCGCAGGGAATATTGTTCAGACCCAATTAAGTGATATTTCAGAAGACAAGTTATGAGAATCGAACACATAGCATCCTTGGCCCAGAAGGGATTCAGATTGAGATAACAGTATGAATTGTATGAATCCAATAACCGCCCGACTTCTCAACCAACAGCTGGTTGCCCCTCAGTTCTGTGACCCTGGCGAGGTGGTCAGCTACATGGTTGCCATGCAGGCACAGGAGTACCGCATGATGCGGTGGGCAGTGGAGTTGCGGACGCGCAGACCGTCACACAAAGCATTCAAGAAAGCCTTTGACGAAGGCAGGATTATCCGTCTGCACCTGATGCGAGGCACGTGGCAATTGGTGGCCGCAGAAGACTATTGGATGATGATTGACCTCTGTGCGCCTAAGGCTATCGCTGTGACGAAGGGCTGGATGAGCAGCAACAAAATCAGTATTCCCGACGAGGAAATGATGTGTATCCGCGACATCCTCGCCCAAACCGTTGCCGACTTGGGGAGTGCGACAAAAGAGGATTTAGTGCGAGCTTTGGCTGAGAAAGACATAAAGATGGACGTCCATCGGCTGTCGTACCATATCCGCATGGCCGAGATGTCAGGAACCCTCTGCAGTGGAGAACTGTTGCCGATGAAAGCCACCTACGCACTTACTGCCAATAAAGTGAGGGCATCGGAAAAGATGGACAGAGAGGAAGCGTTGATGCACTTCACCCGAAAGTACTTCCAAAGCCGTCAACCCGCCACGTTGGAGGATTTCGTCTGGTGGTCAGGCTTAAACGTAAGCGACTGCAGGCGAGGCATAGAACTCTTAGGCAATACGGTTCATATAGTACGTTGGAAAGGCAGAGCCTTCTATCTGACGGATGACTGCCGCACACGAGGCTTCCGCAAGGGCAAGTTCCTCCTGATTCCTCCCTATGACGAATACCTTATCAGCTACAAGTCTCGCGACATAGTTCTCCCACCTGAACACCGGCTGCATGCCCACAACAACAGTGGTATCTTCCTGCCCGTTATCGCCTACGACGGAACCATCTGCGGCAACTGGTCACCATTCAAAGATGATTGTCAGGTGACTTTCTTTGAGGATGATTTTGAAGTTGAAAGTGTAAAGGAGTCTTGGCAGGCGTATAATGACTATAGAAAAGTCAATCGTTAATGTACGACATCGTTGTCATGTCATAGTACAAAGCTTCCAACTGGGCCAGAGTCAGTTTCTCCACACTATGCTCAATGATGCGTATTAGCTCATCGCGCCGATAGTCATCTGACAGATATTTATTCATGTAAGACATAGCTTTACACCTTTTTCTTGATATTTGCGTTGAGTTTAATTACATCGCCCCAACGGGTGGTAGGATTGGGACTCTTGAAATCATGCTTGATGGCATTTGCAAAAACATCAGCCTTGCCCTTGCCATCTTTCTTAGTATATTGCTGGGAACCGAGTACGATAGTCTCGCTTCCATGCATTCGGTTAATCCTATCTACAACCTTGTCGAGTCGTTTCATTTTCTGGAACTGCTCGGCAGTAATATCGAAGAGGTCTTGCTGAATTGGAGAATCAGCACCGATGCCCATCACTATCACTCCGGCCTTCTTGTACTGGTAGCCCTGACGGTAGATTTGCCGCAGCACCTCGTTGGCTGTCTGGATGATGGTGATACTGGAACTGGTTGGAGTAATGAGCCGCTGCTCCATGAAATTCCAGTACTGAGGCAAGTCCTCGCGGAAAGCATTCGTATTTAGGAATACACCCACGATGGAGGCCACAGTTTTCTGCATCCTCAATTTCTCGGCACAACGGGCGGCATAGTTCGATACATGGGTCCTGAGGGTTTCGTAGTCGCTAATCATGCCATTGAAAGAACGACTGGTGCAGATGCTTTTTTTCTTCGCCAGTTCCTCGTTCGGTACGACATCCTCGCCGTTCAGTTCCTGCCAAGTGCGGACAATGTTGATATTGTTAAAAGTCAGACGTACCCAATCCTTATGGTGCTGAGCAAAGTCGTAGGCTGTCTTCACACCAAGAGTCTCGAGTTTCGCAGCATAGCGTCTGCCAATGCCCCATACATCATCTATCGGGAAAAGCTTTAGGGCCTTGGTGCGCTTCTCGTCTGAATCTATCATGCAGCAATGGTGATAGCCCTGGTACTTTTTCGCAAAGTGTGAGGCCATCTTTGCAAGGGTCTTATTCGGAGCCAGTCCGATACTGACGGGCATGTCCATATAGCGCTTAATCTTTTTGTGCAGGTTTTCTCCCCATTCCTTTAGATTGAGATTCTCCATACCGTCAAGATAGACAAAACACTCATCAATCGAATAGCGAAAGTATGCTGGAACCTCCTGCTTGATGATGCTTACGACTCTGCCAGTCAGTTCCCCATAAAGTTCATAGTTTGAGGAAAAGACGGCAATCTTGTTGTCAGGAAACTGTTGAGCAAGCTGATAATACGGTACTCCGGCTTTAATGCCCATTGCTTTAGCCTCATTGCTGCGGGCTACTACGCAACCATCATTATTTGACAACACTACGACAGGCTTCCCGTTCAAGTCTGGACGGAAAACACGCTCGCAGCTCACGTAGCAGTTGTCGCAGTCGATGATGCCGTAATACTTCATTCCTCTACAACTTCTTTGTCGTCATCAGCAGCAGTCACAAAGGCAGAGTTATATTCCTCCACCATCTTCATGAAGAGTTCCGCATCAACAGGATTATCTTCAAACCGCTTCGTCAAGATTTGCTTGACTGTTTGATTCTTGACTTTCTTATGAAGCACCTTGAACCAAGAGATGAAATCTTTTATCTCATTCTCATCCGTAAAATCATAAGACTGGAAGACTCTTCCATAAGGATTTTTTACCTTTTTTCGGAATTTATCAATGATTTTTTTGTACTCTTTCGTTTTGACATTAATATCATGCAGCTCTTGTTGGAACTTTTTATTGAGTTTGGCAATCTCTTCTTTCCGTTTCTTTTTTTGTTCATCCAATTCGGCATGATGTCTCCTATTCAACTCCTTAATTTGGTTCTCATGCTTTTTGACTCTATCCTCTTCCACAGGGAAGGCATCTCTCTCGATCTTTGCCTGTATGAAACTATTATAGAAATGAATGTATGCTTCGAGATAGTCCCCAGCTTCTTCATCGACGGTGATGGATAGGATGGCATTCTTCATGGCATACCTAATTGGTTTCCTATGTGACGCGAAACTCCAGAACACCTGCATCATAGCCTGGACACTGGAAATTTGCTTAAAGCCCATCTTCTTTAGTTCCTTAACATCATCCTCTGTGACATCTAATCCTTCAGACAACTCTCCCATTTCAAGTTTTTCTTTTGGACTCTCTTCTAAGAAAGGTACGATCTCTTTGTTCGGATAAGAAAAGAAAGTATAGTTAAGCCATGCCTGTTTACTGTTAATCCAGGAATAAATTGAATGAATGTATGCTTCTGCCTCAGGCTTTCCTTGACAGAACTGTTCAACGTATGCAGACTCCAGTTCAAATACAGCCTGATGGAACAATATACTCAGTTCATCATCGTCAAGTTCAGAGTTTTTTATTTTCGCACTCCTTTTGTTTATCTCATTCCAAGGAAATTCGATGCCTGCCGCAGTCAGTTGGCGTTTAACGAAGGTTCTCGCCATTACTACCACCTCCTCACCGTTCTGCTTAATTTTGACAATAATTAGTTGATTGCCATAAATCCGAAGAAGGTCTATTAGATATAACTTTGCAGTCTCAAATCTACTTTCCATACTCATCCTAACTAAAATATAATATGTGTCACAGACCGTGGATTAAACCTTCTCTAATGTTCTAATAACATGAATCACCACACCCCAGACCTCGAAATACTCAGGCTGGTCAATCTTGAAAACCGGATATTCGTCATTGGCAGGTCGTAGTTCGATATATCCATCCTTCCTATGGGTCAGGTCGAGGTACTTCATTGTAAAGCCCTCTCCTCCCCACCAAGCTACGACAATTGAACCATCATGCGGTTCAACGGCTCTGTCGATGATTACACGGTCGCCGTCGAAGATGCCTGCGCCCACCATAGAATCGCCCTCAACATCACCATAGAATGATGCTTCAGGATGCTTGATGTAGTCTCGGTTGAAATCCAGCGTCTCGTGCGAATAGTCTATCGTAATATCAGGAAATCCTGCCATGACCTCCGCGTGTTCTAATTCCAAACTCGTACCAAATACACCTTTTATTATTTTGATATTGCCCATAAATCCTAATAATTCTCAATTTCAGGCACAAATTTACGCATAATTCTCGATATCTCTGTTAAAACCACTATATTTGCAAGAAGAATTAAGAAAAGAAGTTTAAGAAGGCATATAGTATGAGTACACTCATAACTATTTTTGCAATATTGGTGGCGCTGGAGCATCTGTACATCATGTTCCTCGAAACCATAGTTTTATCTGGGTGTATAGTGTAACTTTTTGCATCGTTCTTACGTCTAACAGATAGAAACTTATAAAAAAGAAAACGAATATGATACTCTCAACAACTCCACAAATTGAAGGTCACGCTATCCGCGAGTACAAAGGTATTGTGACAGGTGAAACCATAATAGGTGCTAACATGTTCAAGGATCTGTTTGCTGGCATCCGCGACATCGTAGGTGGTCGAGCAGGCGCTTATGAGAAAGTGCTTTCCGAAGCCAAGGAAACTTCCATGCTGGAGATGATGCAGCGTGCTCAGGCTCTTGGAGCCAATGCCATCGTAGGCATCGACATCGACTATGAAACCGTCGGTGCCAACGGCTCGATGCTCATGGTAGCCACCAGCGGTACGGCAGTTTTAATCTGAAAATGAAAAAATACCGCTCTCCCATTATCCTTTGGCTGCTATTCGAGGCCATTGCCATTTGGTTGTGGCAGGCAACAGGCAACTTGTTCTTCCTGCTGAACTTCTCATATATCGGCACCTGCATTGGTCTCGGAGGTATTTTGTTCGCCGCGGGTTGGAAGTACGCCAGGGAGTTCACCCAATTCTGCGTAGGTACATATATGCTTGTGTTCCTCGGGCTGATATGCCGTGAAAATATACAGATAGAGGGATTTTGGTACTATCTGCTAAGTGGTGTATGGGGAGCTGGTACGCTCCACTATGCCATTGCCAAGATTTTTGGCCCACTGTTGTTCGGCAGAGGATGGTGCGGATATGCATGCTGGACGGCTATGATTCTCGACTTACTGCCTTACAAACAGCCAAAAGTACCAAGGAAAAGCTGGGGCTTCATCCGATACATCATGTTCGGCCTTTCGTTGACCATCGTCCTGCTTCTGTTCTGGCTTGGAAAGACCACTGCCTATACGATGTTCATGCTCTTCGTCGCAGGCAATATTTTCTATTATGCAGTCGGCATCACCCTCGCCATCCTGCTGAAGGACAATCGCGCCTTCTGCAAGTACATCTGCCCGATAACTGTTTTCCTGAAGCCCATGAGCTATTACTCCCTGATTCGCATCAAGTGCGATGAGGAAAAGTGCATCAGTTGTGGGAAATGCCTGAAGGTGTGTCCGATGGAAGTCAAGGTGAACAAAAGCGCTCGCATGCGCAAGAATGCTACAGAGTGCATCCTTTGCCAAAAGTGTACGAAGGCCTGTCCAACTAAAGCGTTGTCAGTCTAAATCACAAAACAATGAAGATATTAGGAAACATCATTTGGCTAATCTTTGGCGGGCTTCATATTGCCATTGAGTATTTCGTCGCAGGACTGGTTCTGATGATAACCATCATCGGCATCCCGTTCGGCTTGCAGAGCATGAAGTTGGGCATACTGACCATCTGGCCGTTCGGCTCGAAGGTGAAGTGGAAGGCGTCTCAGCCGGGTTGTCTGAGCATATTCATGAATGTGCTGTGGTTCTTTGTGGGTGGCATCTGGATTAGTCTCACCCACATCTTCTACGGCCTGCTGCTCTGTATCACCATCATCGGCATCCCATGGGGAAAGATGCACTTTCGCCTGGCAAGACTCGCCTTGTCACCATTCGGTATGGAGGTTATATAGCATATACATATTCATAGAAAAAGCTGCATGTCACTCCTTATCTCGTGACTTCATGAGTGGTTTAACCCTCACGATAAGGCCGCACAGCCGGCCCGATGAGAATTTACTAAGATTTATCATAATCTTATTTATTTATTGTTACATATTTAAACTGAAACAATTCCTTTCTTACGTCGCTCTCACAGTAGTAGATGGCTGTGTACTGAGAAGATCTGCTTGTGTATTTCTAAACACCTTTCCGGCCACGCTTGATGACGTAGCCGTCCTTCAACCATTGCAGCTTGGTATGGTCGTTTGAAGATGCGTAAGGGTACTTTCCCATAATCTTACATTATTTAATATTATTACTTTGCATATTCGGCCAGGAGAGAATCACGTTTGAATAACAATCGCCCCTGGCTATTTGGCCCATTTTTTATATGGGGAAATTTGTCTTTTATCCTGCGCATATGATTTTGGGTGATCCCAAGTATGTGCGCAGCCTCTTTCACACTAACCATTTCCGAAGGTTGTTCCTCTTCTTCGCGTAATTTTCGAAATAGAATTTCTGCAGTCTTGCTGGCAATTGCCTCTATTTGTTTGTCGCTCAAAATTATATCCATAACTATAAATCTTTAATGTTGTACTTTTTTGGTGCAAAATAACTCAACTTGCAGCCTCCATCCAAAAAAATGAGGTAATATCTCTTGAATTAACATTTTTAAGACATTAAAAGTCTTAAAAATGTTTTTTCAAGACCGAAACATCCATCTTGAGGTGTTTCTAACGGTGAATTTGAATTTTTGCGCTAATAACAAAGCGGCCTGAATGATTCCGTATTTCTTGAACGAAAATCCGGAAGAAATGAATTTAACTCCAAAATCAGCCAGATCCTCAAGCATCTTATCATTCAAGTTCTTTGCACCAGGTCTTAAGCGGTAAACCACATCGATCTTTTCACCACGAATGGTGACGGTCGCATCAATGGTTCCCTCCATTGTTGGAAGGAGCCATTGATTCTGAGTTTTTCCAGAACTGAATTTGAACAGATTTTTCATAATTCAATCGGCATTAAGCGTGTTCTGAAGGTGTCTCTGCAGATGTGCTACTGCAGCAAAAACCTTTTCCATTTTGTCCATAGAAATGTCCTCGGCACCTTTTTGCATCCCAATCGGAGTCTCAACCTTGTTTCCGTCAATGATAATCGACACATCAAATGTAGCTTTCATAATTTCTTTACTTTTATATTTAACTTAACTAACTTTACTATCTTTACTATGTTTACGTTCTTTGTTTGTTTAGCGTTTTACATTAAGCAAACAAATTTTGCGTCTTTTGTAATGTTAGTGCTTTCTTGCCATGTTGTTTCCGGATGTCATCAAGCCCCTTCTGAAGCAGCTGCTCGGCTGCTGACACCTCGGAGCAACAGAAGAACTGGGCCACAGCCTTCACCTGGTCTATCATCTGCTGGGGCAGGACATAGGTGTGACGTGTGTAGCCTGGCTTGCAGCCGCGAGCCGCGCCTATTGTCGCTCTCTCGCTGGTCTTAGTTTTCTGCGTTTTGCTACTCTGTACTGATTTCTCTTTCTTTGTCTTCTCGACTTTCTTCTTGGGGGTCTCGCTCTTAGTGGCCCCGAAAACTGTAGCGGACATATCAAATCCGTCCAGTGAATTTTTGAATTTCTTAGCCATATTACTTGTTTATTAAGGTGTTGATTTCTTCAATAATAACATTATAGGCTTCCCTGACGGCCCATCTTTGCTTGTAGTTCATGCCCAGTGTATTAGAGTCTCTCACCGCCAAGCATTCCGGAATACCTGGCAGAACGCGGCCATATTTCCCGAGGTCGCTGTTGGCTCGCTCCATGGCCTTCCGCAGCTCTTCCCGCTTTTCGTCGTACTGAGTCACCATGTTCGGCAAATATAACTGCCTTGCCTTGCTTATCTTCTTTAACAGTTCGGCAAAGGTAACTGTCTCGCGGACGTTCATCCGATCAAAGCGGAATGGCATGACGATGATATCTGCAGAATTGTAAATGTACTTCAGGTTTTCATTATCTACCGATCCTGGGCAATCAATTATCACAAGGCCAGGTACTTTTTTAATTTTGCTCATTTTGTCCTTGACAGTGTCGTCAGCACGTAAAGACCAGATGCGCCAGGGTGTGGAAACATTTCTCACCCCTAACGTCGCTAAATCCTCAAAGAAGTTCTTGTAGAGGGAGAGCTGGGTGTCAGCGTCCATGACGGCGACAGGGAAGCCTTGCTCAACGGCATAAGTGGCGAAAAGGTTGCAAAGGGTTGACTTTCCCGTCCCGCCCTTTAAGCCAGCAAATAGAATAATCATATTTTTCATACTATATTTGTTATTTTTGTGGTTGTAACTAAATTAGCTAACTTAACAAGAATAGTGTTATTTCCACTATTAACAATTACTTCTTTCCGGTCTTATTTCTGAAAAGTTCAATAGCCAGTTCTGCGTCACACATTATCTTTCGCCCTTGCTGCAGGATGGCAGGCTGGAGAATGCCGTCTTTCAGCTTGCAGGCCGTAACGTATGAGACGTTGAACAAGCTCGCTATTCCGGCGATGCCGTAAACGTATCGCTTGTTAGATTCCTCGCTGGGGGCGGCAACATTAGCTGCACCGAGAAGGTCTTTAACACAATCTTGAAACAGCTCCTTGAGCTGTCCTACGGTCAACATGGCAACCGGTGTCGAATCTGAAATTTTAATGTCTGTCATAATGATTATTTTAATTAATTACGGTATTCTGCTTCTGGCGCTGGTACTGCGATCCAATAAACATGTAGTCAAGGGAGAAATTCGGGAAGGCGGTTCTCCATAGAGGAGTAAGGAAGTCCAGATACTTGCTTGCTATCAGATCCGACACTTCTTTGGTGACGGCCAGCAGCAAAGAACGCTTGGCAATATCAACGTGGTAAAGGTAGATACTTTCAAAGGCTTTACGCTGTTCCTCGTTCTGGCTCCGTTGGCAAAGGGACTGATGGAACTCAAACCATTTGAGGGAAATTTCATCCCGAATGCGGGTTTCTTCCCGTTGACGAGCAAGAAACTCTTCCTCCTGGTACTGAAACATCTTTTCCCTACAGGAGGCAATAAAATCCTTCAAGGAACAGGTTATGACCATAGGGTCAATCTTGCCGTAGAACTTTCCGAAATCGCCAAGCTTGAATCTGTAGAAAAACAACATAAGAACAGAGAACTTCGTTCCTTTATACTCTTGGGCAACGATTTGGGCAAGTTCCTTTGTTTGTTGGTCAGAAAGGTTCTTTGTGCCAGCAAACCTATTAAGGTCGGCAATATGAAAATTTAACCAACCCGCAGCGGCGTTGGTTCCAAAGGCAAAATTAAGCGTTTCAAGCGTTGAGTAGTCTGCCATGATGGCATGTCGCTCATCGCGGGCCATTGCTGCCTGGGCTGCCGGACTGAACTCCTGATTAAAGGCTTCAAGCGACGGGTAATGTTTTCGAAGGTTCTGGATTTTCTGCTCGAAGCTCTTTGTAAATGTTGATTGCGCCGCGGATGATGTCTTCGTCAGTCCGGTAGCCGTTGTTGTTTTCTTTTCCATTGTTTTTGGTTTTAATAAATTTTTCTTCCTGAATAATCATCCACTTTGCGAAATGATTCTTTGCATCACCAAGGTTGATGTGTTGTTTTGATGAAATTTTCACCTCCTGAGCCCATCGCAAAAGAAAACCTTCCAGAAACTCTTCGTTTCCTTGGAGAAACCCGAAACGCTCAAAGACCGCATTTTTCCAAGCATTCTGATTCAGCAACTCCGAGACCTCTTCATCCACGCCACTAAAGACTTTTTCGTCTGATTGGGAAACAGAAATTTCTACTGTCTTTCGCGTGCGCAGGCGCTGATAATCGACCGAAGGGAGATTATCTTTTCTTTTCTTTACTTTACTTTGTGTACTTTCCTCCTGCGGAAATTGGGTTTCCTCCTGCGGAAATGATTTTTGTTGTTTTTTACAGCTGTTCGGAGTTTCTTCCTGCGGAAATTCTATCAATAAATAAGGGAATGAAGAAGGGGTTTTCCTCTTGTTCAAACGAAAAATTAGAAAATATTGCTTTTGGATCCCGTGCGATGTAAGGATATTCTTGGTTGTATACAGGCGTTTATCAAAGAGTCCAATTTCTACCATAAAGTCGACGCATTTCTGAACAAACTCCTCGGTAAACTTGAGATCATAAGAAATGTTAAAACGCCAGTTCTTGTCCCATGTTATGAAATACCATTCACTATAGATTCTTGCTAAAAGATATATATATACGGAAACGCCCTTGCCTCCTTCGAAGTTCAAAAGCAATTTTTTTATTTTGACATCCTGAAGGAAGTTTGTATCCAGAGGAAAATAATCAAGTCCATTCTTTAAAGGCCTGGCCATATTTTTCTGTTTAAATGTTTTTCTTCATTTAAATTTGGTAAATTCACAGAAAAATTGTATCTTTGCACCGGATGAAGGAAAGAACACGGAATCTGTGAAGATTTACCCCCGGGCGATTGCCCGGGTTCTTTCTTTTTATTTGGTGAGTTTTTGGATGTCCTCTCGCTTATAGTATACTTTCCTTCCTACCCTAACTGGGGTTAAGTATCCCTTTTTCTCCCATTTCCAGAGGGTTGTGTGGGTAATGCCGAAGCCGTCCATCACATCCTTCTTGGTTATCATGTCATCACTTCTGTCGGGGAACATTCTTTGTAGGGGGGGCTGATTATTAGATAATGACTCTTCAAAGACAACTGAATGCATGGCTTTAGCAAGAGCCATCATTCCATTGTCGGACATAGTAAACGAATAATGACCAGGGCTCTTCCTTATTTCAGAAACCAAGCCGCTTGCCAGGAGTCTTTCTTCCATTCTCGTATCCAGCAATGGAACACTGGGAGACTCTGTGTGATTGTAATGACTATCTTCCATCTTTTTCTTAATTTTTGTTTATATTTATCTTGTTATTATCTTTTTTTTGTACCTTTGCACCAATAAAGGCCCAATAAATTCTGCCTCAGAGTCGGAACAAAGTAACATTTACGATGCAAAGGTAATCATTTTAGGGCAAATGTAATAATATCGAGGCATTTTATGTTCTGTTTTTAACGTTTTTTAATGATTGAAGGTGATATTTTGAAACAAGTTCATGTAGGAGAAGCCCTGCGTTTATGGTGCAAGAAGAATAATCTTACACGCCAAAAGCTTGCTGACAAGATGAAACTGCCAAAGTCCAATATTGACAGAATCTTCGCCAAATCTTCTATAGATACAAATAAATTATTGGATATTTCTCATTGTTTGGATTATAATTTTTTTGCGGCTTTCTGGGGACAGCAATATATTATAGATGCTGAAACGGAGATGGATTATCTTATGACCACGCCATCTTTCATTCATATTGGCCACAGAATTGAAATGCATCTAAGAGAAAAGAAGATTACGCAGAATCAACTGGCTGCTCATCTTGGCGTACAGCATCCAGTCATAAGTAAAATGCTAAGAAAAACATCAATTGATTCTGGGAGGCTTGTGATAATATCTAATTATTTGGAACACGATTTCTTTTCAGATTTCTATATGAATATACTCTCTAATATGGGAGATGAAAAGCTTTTCTTGCAAAATAAGATAAATGATTTGGAGAAGACAGTCGAACTATTACAACAAGAAAATACTATGCTCAAACAAAAATTGGCTAAGTATGAGTGATAATAGTTGAAGAGTTCAAGAAGGAATGGCCTTTTCTTTGTCACCCCTTCTCGCTGAGAAAACTAACCAATAAGATCTATCACATTTTTCAGCGTTTCATCCTCAATCTTCCGATAACGCTTGAAAGCCTTGGAACCTTCTACGTGGCCAGACATCTTGCCAATCAGATTGGGATCGCTAACTTTGAAATATGCGTTACCGACGAAGGTTCTACGTGCCAGATGGCTTGACGCTATCTCGTTGATGGGACGTATCTCGTTCTCACCGGTAAGCGGATTACGCACCTCAACATTCCTGGTTATTTCAGCCATGGTGAAAATGGCCTTTATAGCATCATTATATTTCTGAGGTGTTAAGAAGGGAAATAAACGGCCTTTCCCATCTTGGCCTTTATATTTTTTTATGAGCTTCAGAGCTTTGGGATGGAGAGGAACGCGGGCCTGCAGCGCATCTTCACCGTCCTTTGTCTTGTGAGGTGTGTATACCAGGATGCCGTCCTCGATGTGCTGGGGTGTAAGCTTAACCAGATCGCTTACACGACAGCCAATAAAACACTGGAAGATGAAGATGTCACGACACACGACAATGGTCTTAATAGGCATCTTGCAGTCTTTTCTAAACTGGTCGTCCATCTTTTTCCACTTCTTTTCAAGGTCGTAGTCCGCAATCTTGTTTCGTTCCTCTATCGTAATATAAATAGGTGTACCTACCTTGGCGGTACCAATCTTTACACCATCGAAGGGACGATTGGTCGTAATACCCTCTTCGGCAAAAAACAAAAAAAGTGACTTTAGCCTGGTGCGCATCTTGATGATGGTGTTCTCGCCTCTGGCCTCAATGGTGTTGTGTCCCTTCTTTACCGATGCCGGGTAATTCTCAATGAGCTTGGCAAAAAGATTTGGGTGTTGTTCTGAGAGAGCTTTTTCATGACGCATGTAATCTGTAAACTCTTCTATGTCCTCACGGGTGACGGTATCTATTGAAAAGGTGAAGTTTTTCCTTGTTACCTCTGTGGCCCTGATGAACCCTTCATATCGGGCAATTACGCGAGAAAGCACACGGAACACCCTTGCGTGGGAATAAGCCAACTGGCGACGGCTGATGTAAAGTTCAACGAGGTCAAAGAATGATTTGTTATTCCTCCTTATGATATTATATTTCTCCGGATGATGAAACTTATCTATCACCTCTTTCAGCCATTCGCTTGACAGTTCTGCTTTGTCTGCAGCCCCGAAACTGTCAAGGATATGCTTCTTCAGTTTCTCCAAGCATTCCGCTTGCTCGCGGTGGTATTTAACCTCTGGAGTTGCCAGACGCTGTTTAAAGACGATTGTACCACTTTTGCGCAGCGCGAAGCCGCTCTTCTCGGCTTTATCCTTCGAAGCGGTGATGATATTGCCAGGAATCTTCACGCCTGCCTTTTCTGTCTTTTCCCTGTTGATGTAGTACTCAAAATATTCAGGACTGATGAAAATCTCGCTCGGGGCGTAGAGATCAAATGATGTGCCTTGGAAAAAGCGTACCATAATCTCGCTCATCCCTGTCACTTTCTGGATCTTGCTTGATATGCGAAGCTCAATTTGTGCCATTATTTTTTGTGATTCTCAATAAAATTATGTATCTTTGCACCAAATATTAAAAGCGAACTTTAAATTATTGACACAACGAAATCCGCTGACAAAGGTAATAAAAAAGCCACGGGAATAAGCATATTTTTCCCGTGTTTTTCCCGTGATAAGGTGGATTTAACATTATTTAAGGTGACAGAAGCTGTCGCAAAATCCTTGTAAATCGCTGGAAATCAGTATATTTTCAAAAACTTGGATAAACGTCAATTTCCCGTGATAACCCTAAAAGGAGTCCGGGTAGCCCAACCACAAAAAAAAGAGCATCACACTGTGACGCTCTTTTTTTGTTCAATCCCAATGTCAGCTGAAAGCTTCTACTTCTGCCGAATAATGGCCATAGATATACTCTACTACCATGCGGCCATACTTGCCTTGGGCAGGAAGAAGGGTTGAGATATAACCCATTGTCATGCGCCAGTTAATCTCGATACAAGGGCAGATACCGTCCTGGCAGAGCATCATATCAATGCCTACAGGACCGCAGTACTGGAATTTCTTTAGGTATGCTTCCCACCAATGTCTTATATCTACCAGCATCTGCGGGTCGGCATACTGCATAAGCCATTGTAATTTCTCACCTTCGGGAGCCACCCAGTTACCTAAGTAGGCACCACCCTCGTTGGTATAGAAAAGACTGAGGCCACGATATTCTACCCCACCCTTTCCGTCGCACCAGAACTCGAGAGCAAAATCAGCTACCTTCTGTAACATACGTTCTACTACCACAGAACCCTGGGCCCGAAGGGTATTCTTAATCCACCCCTGAGCATTGGGACTGCCACACAACATCAAACCTCTGCCACTACTGCTCCAAGGGGCTTTCAGCAGGAAGGACTCGCCCTCTTTTGCCGAGGTAATGATTTTCCCGACGTCTTCCTCTGTCTTGCAAAGCCACGATTCGCCCATCAACGCTTCACCAATCAAGCCGTCATGCTTGCAGGCTGCCAACGCCTCGACTGCTGTCTGTCGGTGCGAGAGCCAACGAAGTCGCTCCATCTCCTCATCCGACGGCAGGAACCCATCCGTCACACCTGCCTGTCGCAACTGGTGGATAAGAGCAGGACTCCAACCCCATGGGATAATCTCATCACCTGGTTTCAACTGTAGTTTATCTTCACCGTTCCACACCAAATCACTGTCCTCGGCCCACCAATTGGGAAGCCAATACAACTCGTCTCTCATCCGCCTGATGATAGCTGGCGGTGTGTAGCCTGGATTACCATCGGCAAGGGCCATATCGTTCTCGGGATTAAAAATATACACTTTCATAATGCAAAGATATGCTTATTATTTTTCTTTTTATTTTGCAGAGCAAAAAAAAATCTCTAATTTTGCGCATTATGATTGATTGTTTTATTCCTTGGCAGAGCGACGAGCAGGTTGCCGCCACCCTGCAACAGTTAAAAGCCGATGAGCAAGTAAAGGACGTTTACTTCCTGCGCGAAGAAGGTCCTGGCAACATAGAAACCCTGCGTTGGATAGCGGAGAAGACCTCTGCGCCCTACCTGCTATTATACACAAAGTACGACAAGCTACAACTGGGCTACTTCGCCCTGACACGTATGCTGACCATTGCCGAGGACAGCAACGCCCTGATGCTGTATGCTGATCACCACATAACACTCCCCCAAGGGGGAAGCAGGGAGGGGGCTTTAATTGACTGTCAGTTGGGTTCGGTACGTGATGATTTTCAGTTTGGCTCCCTGCTACTGATACGCACTTCAGCCCTAAAGGAATATGTGGCACAGGCAAAGGATATAACCTACCGTTTTGCCGCCTTGTACGACTTCCGCCTGTTTGTCAGTCGGACTATGCTGCCTGTTCACGTCGATGAGTTCCTATACACCGAGGTGGAGCAAGACACCCGACTGAGCGGACAGAAGCAGTTTGACTATGTGGATCCCCGCAACCGCGAACGTCAGATAGAGATGGAGCAGGCTTGTACCGCCCATCTGAAAGCCATTGGAGCTTATCTGGCACCCGAAGCCTTTCAGAATATTGATTTCTCGGAAGGCGAGTTTGCCGTCGAGGCTTCTGTCATCATCCCCGTGCGCAACCGCGAACGCACCATAGAAGATTCCATACGTTCAGCCCTCACGCAAGAGACATCGTTTCCTTTTAATGTCATCGTCATCGATAACCACTCCACCGATGGCACAACCGAAAAGATAAACAAAATAGCTCAGGGTGAAACAGAAGGCCTCCCCTCGGGGAGGTTTGGTGGGAGGCTTATCCACATCATCCCTGAACGCAACGACTTGGGTATCGGAGGTTGCTGGAACACGGCCGTTCATCATCCACAGGTAGGACGGTTTGTCGTTCAGTTGGATAGCGACGACCTCTATAGTTCGCCCCAGACGTTGCAGCAGATGGTGGATGCCTTCCGCGAACAACAGGCAGCCATGGTTATCGGTTCCTATCGCATGTGCGACTTCCAACTGAACACCTTACCGCCCGGCCTCATCGACCATAAGGAATGGACACCCGATAACGGACGAAACAATGCCTTGCGTATCAATGGCTTAGGTGCCCCGCGTGCATTCTATACGCCTGTGCTCAGGAAATTGCAGATTCCCAACACCAGTTATGGCGAAGACTATGCCCTTGGACTGATGATAAGTAGGCGTTACCATATAGGACGCCTGTACCACGAAGTCTACCTGTGTCGCCGCTGGGAGGGCAACAGCGATGCCGCATTGAGTCAGGACAAAATCAACAAGAACAATACCTATAAGGATCACCTGCGTACCTTGGAGATTCTGGCACGACAGCAACTGAACAAAAGCAAGAATCAAGTTCCACAGCCGGAAGAAGTAGAAGAATTCTTCCAGAGCGAAAAAAAAAACTGGCCTGAAGCCGCCAACCGCTACGAAGCCCTAAGCGAAGTTCAGACAAAGGCATTAGCCCCCTCCATCAACCCATCCCCCGAGGAGGAGGGGAGAACATTATGCAAAGATAGCCTCCCTCCTCGGTGGGAGGGCTGGAGTGGGGCTGCCCAATGGAATCCTGCCCGTATGGTCAGCACAGGAGCCGATGTCAGCAAACAGGCGTTGCAGAAAAGACCTTGCTTTCTTTGTGATAGCAACCGACCCGCCGAGCAGCACGCTCTGCCCGTCATGCAGCGATACCAACTGCTGGTGAACCCCTTCCCCATCCTGCCCAAGCACTTCACCATTCCTGCCCGCGAGCATACACCTCAGACAATAAAGGGCCACTTCCAGGATTTGTTTAAGATAGCCCAGCAGATGCCCGACTATATGATTTTCTACAATGGCCCCATGTGCGGAGCCTCTTGTCCCGACCACATGCATCTACAGGCAGGCAGTCGTGGTATTGCTCCCCTAGAGCGCGATTGGACTAGTGTCTACGAGCCAAAGCTAAAACCTTATGCAGAGAGCATCTCCATACTGAAAGACTATGCTTGCCCTGTTCTGGTCATTCGCACAACAGATGCGGCAGAAGCTAAAGAACGTTTTGAGCGCATCTACGACTCCCTACCCTTGCATGAAGGCGAAAACGAACCTCGTATGAACATCGTCTGTTGGAAACAAGCCGGAAAAGTTGTAACCCTCGTCTTCCCTCGCGCCAAGCACAGACCTGCCTGCTATACCGCTCAGGGCGAAAAGCAGCTGCTCATCAGTCCGGGTGCGCTGGATATGTGCGGGCTTCTCATTACGCCCAGGGAACAGGATTTCCGCAAGATTACCTACGAAATGGCCGCAGATATTCTGAGGGAAGTATCTTTGAGAGTTGAGAGTTTAGGGTTTAGAGTTTAGGGTTGACAAGTTGGTTGTAACTTACATTTCTCACTCATGACAACAATTACCGTAGGAATTCTTTCTGCACCAGAGGTGCGGTTCTGCCTGGATACGCCTTATTATATTAATGGTACATCTGCAGAAGGCGAACAGATTGCCGTTGCCCAAGAGAATGGCATTCTGTGGCAAGGGCAACTATCCAATGAAATAACAGCACTCCCCAAAAGGGGGAGCGGGGAGGGGGCTTTCCGCCTTTACAATGTTACCATAGGCAAACAGTTTCATTGGGAACGGCAACAGGTACAGGTCTTTACCGGTTCGCTGCGTCTTATCTGGCATGAGGGACAGATTGTGGTCATCAACGAGCTGCCTCTCGAAGATTACCTAATCAGCGTTATCAGCAGCGAGATGAAAAACACCTGCTCGCTGGAGTTCCTGAAAGCTTCAGCAGTAATCAGTCGCAGTTGGCTATTGGCGCAACTCAAACAGAAGAAGGGCAAAGCACCCTCATGCCTGCAAACCGACGAGGAACTTATCCGTTGGTGGGATCGCGAGGACCACGACCTCTTTGATGTCTGTGCCGACGACCATTGCCAGCGCTATCAGGGAATCACTGTGGCCTGCAATCCCAATGTCCGACAGGCCGTTAACGAGACGTGCGGACAAGTGCTGATGGCTGACGGTGAGATTTGCGATGCCCGCTTTGGCAAGTGTTGTGGCGGTCAGACCAACGAGTTCCAGTACTGCTGGCAGAACATCCGAAAGTCCTACCTCAGCAGCGTTACCGATCCCTTCTGCAACACCTCCGACCGCGAGGTACTCTCGCAGGTACTGAACGACTACGACCAGGAAACACAGAACTTCTACCGTTGGCAAGTACGTTTTACGCAAGACAGACTCAGAGAACTGATAGAACGCAACCTGGGGATGAAGTTCGGTGATATCCTACGCCTGGAACCTTTGGAAGCCGGTCCCGCCGGACATATTAGCCGTCTCCGCATCGTAGGTTCCGAACGAACATATATAATAGGTAAGGAACTGCAGATCCGTAAGACGCTCAGCACCTCGCACCTGCTCAGCAGCGCCTTCACCGTCAGTTTGGAAGATATACAGAACAATGTGCCCCAAACCATCATCCTAAACGGAAAAGGTTGGGGACACGGAGTAGGTATGTGTCAAATAGGAGCTGCCGTTATGGGGCATCAGGGTTATTCGTACCAAGAAATCCTTCAGCACTATTATCCCGGAGCCTCGCTATTCCGCTACGATAGTTGTTAGTTCCTGCAAGCTATCCAGCGTATCACCAGTAAGGAGCGTGTATGTACTGCCCTTCTGAAGAAGAGGAGAAGAATAGACCATCGTCAGCGTAGGATAGGCTGGTGTCTCTATTACTGCCAACTCATTACCCTCGGCATCAGCAATCTTCACATACCTCTTCACGCCCTTGCTCTTGTTAAGACGGAACGAAGCCTGATTCGACTTGCTTTCCATCGGTCGTTCGCTCTTATAGCCTACGCCAATAACCGTTCCCCCATCGCAATAGAAGTGGTTTACATCATAAGCCGCCTCTGCTCCTTCTGGGCTGTAAGAACTAATGGTGCCGCCATAAACATGCAAGTCGCCCTTCGAGTCCAAACCATCGTTAGTAAGGCTCGTCGTAAAAGTGAAACCGCCGTTTACAGTTACCGAAGAGCCAGTCTTGATAGGGTCGTCGTAAGTTGCAATATAAATGTTTCCGTCATTGATAATTATCTTCTTTACACCAGCCAGACCAACAGCACCATGATGACCAATAGTCTTTATGAACATCTTTCCTCCATTAATCGTGATGTTCTGAGCCATTACTGCACGTGCGCCCAATTCCGGATCGGTAACGAAGCTTGCATCGGTAAGCGTTCCGCTTCCCGTCATCATGAAGTATAGGGCACCGTCCTCTATGGTCACATCTCCGGATGTACAGATACACTTCCCGTCAAACTCATCATTATAAAAATTCAGCGCGTATGGCGTATTGATGATTAAGTCGCAATTGGCCGTAATACTGCAAAGCATGGCACCTCCCTCAGTAGCAGCTATCTTACAGGGATTCTTACTGTCTATGTTGATATGGCCTTTCTCGGAACGACCACTCACAAGAATCTCCACACCCTCCAGTTCTGTTGTAAAGCAAACAGCGGTACTGTCAACCGTTGCCGCAATACCTTCCAAGTTTCCGTTTACATAAACTTCCTGCCCATCGAAAGTTACCTGGATGGTACGATTAACATTGAACAGTGAACGATGAACATTGAATGATGGACATTGAACATTCACGGGTACATAGCGGGTGTCGAAATCAAAGTAGTGCTTCAGACTGTCTGGAATAAAGGCAGGGGAAGTATAAATATCCTTATGCTTTGCCTTAACCTCTTTTATATCAGCAATGTGATGCTGTCGTTCTTCATCCTCGCGAACTATAGTCATCACGCTGTCATTATAGTTGATATTGATAATGTCGTCGGCTTTTTCCTGCAGAACATTACCAGGCAAGGTGACGGTATTATCCTCGTGAGTAGATATCACATCGTTTCCTATCACATAAAGGGCATCTGGGGTAATATCCTTCTCATACTGAGCTTCATTATACTCGTCATGAGTCCAGGATGCCGAAGCCATTTCCTTGTTAAAGACATCATAGTTATTCTTCAGGAAGGTCATCATGTACTCAACTTCCTCCTGAGGTGTATTAGCAATTTTCTTGCTATTCTTGTAAGTCGACAGCCAACGGGCTTTCTCACGTTCCCACGCACCTGATGTGCTAAACAGATTGGCATACTTCTCCATGATAGCCCTGATGTTATCCAACGACAGCTGGTGGGTTGAGAGGTATTGCCAACGATTGTTCATCTTCGTGGCAAAGTCATCTGGTCGCAGCGTTTTCGACTTAAACCGGTGTATCAGATTATGGTATCCCAGTTTCTCGCCCCAAGCCATCTGCTTAGGATCATCACCCGTTTCGTCACCTCCGGCATATCGACCAATAGAACCATCCAAGTCCCAAAGGGTAAACAGGAATTTTGCCTCCTTATCCCAATTCCTCACACTCAGATAGTAGTTCTTCTTCTGGTTGTCCAGGAGCTGGAAAGCTTGAATAAAAAGAATGAAGTCAATGACATTCTGGTCATACATCTTGCTTGTGTAACTGGCACTGAATTCTTTCTGGCCTACATTCAGGAAGTCGATAATATCGCAAATAGGATCAAAGAATGCCTGTCTGATATCGTCATCAGGATACTTCTGCTCCCAGGCGAAGGCCTTCTTCGATTCTATATAAGGCCATAGGAAAGAGTCGTTGGTCGGTCGTTCTGTATATTTCGAAAGATATGTCTCGCTGCTTTCCCAGTTGGCTTTCCACAACAGTCCCCTCTTCACCTCAGGTTCTGTCTCTGTAGCTTCTTTTGTTTTTTTCAGGTTCAGCTTCTTGCGGTCTATCTTGTCCGTGAAGCACATCAGGCCATAATACGCTCCATTTACGAAGACCTCCACAAACTCGCCCTGCGTTCCGTTACCCTGATATTTATTATCCTTGTCGTATGGCAGGTCATCCACGCTAGTCCACAGATCCATCATCACGCGGTTACGCATACGGCTATAATCGGTGTATTCTGCAGCTAAGATCCAATCATCATCTTTTCTGTAGCCCAATAGATGAATATCCTGACTCTCGCCATCTTTCACCAGTTCCAGGTTAAAGCTCTTCTTGGCCTTACTACCCGATGTGGCACCTCTGAGTCGTGTTCGTATTTCCGAATTGAAACAAGCCATCCCCACCATATCCAGATCTTTCTGCTTTGTTCTGCATCGGGCATCTATGACACTCATATAACCAGCGTACTTCTTAGTGTGGTTTTCGTCACCTTTTGTTATGGAGTAGTTGGCCGACATCTCATCCAGCGGACAGTCTAACACCACAAAAGGCAAGGTACTTACTACGAGTTTCCATTGTTTGCTCTCGCCATCTGTAATGGCCAGTGTATTAGTAGCGTTAGCTGTCCAGTCAGCAAGTTCCAGATTGCCACGCTTGCCATTTTCCAATGGGGTATCGTTAAGGCTGACGCTGCTATACAGACTCTCATCCCAGCGCAATGTACCCTTTAGGGAACAATCAAAACGAGGCTCAATGGTAGCAAAAATACTATTGGCAGCTGTGTCAGCTACTAAGGGTACTTCATTCAACCAAAGTCCGCAACTGCGTTGTGCCTTGAGTTCATTGAACATTGAGCATTGAACATTGAACACTATCAGGACTAAGAGGAAATATATAAGTCTTTTCATATTTTCACTTTTCATTCTTCACGCTTCATTCTTCATTCTTCACTTAAAACTCCCCAATGTAGTTGATATCCCTTCTGCCGTGAAGTCATACTCTACTACAGGAGTATCGTCGAATGATTTTTCGTAACTCAATATCTTGTAACGGTTCCCCACAGTAATGTCGCCGTTGGAGAAGAGAACACAAATAATATTGTAAATATCCGGCGTGGGAATTGCCCTAATGATGTTGCCCTCGGCATCGGCTAAAGCCAAGCCGCTCACATGCTTCTTCACATAGCACAACACATTGGCCAAAGCACTCGACGAAAATGGCTGACAGTTACGGGCGCCCAGCGCTACAATCTCGCCACCCATCACCTTAAATGTCTTTCCGTCAGTGTCCATTCCCATCTGAGCAACGTCCCCACCTATGGTATATAGCAAACCATCGTTCAGGAACAGAAAGCTTACGTCGAAACCATCGTTTTCTGTACTGCAAATCAGAATATCACCGCCGTTGATGTTACAGCCCTCTGCATTCATGCCATCATCCACGCAATAGGTACGAACCTTTCCACCATTGATGTCGATAGTCTTCTTGGATTCTATACCCTCGGCAGCAGCTCCGCCAGAACATCTTATATATATACTGCCTGAGTTAATAGTCATTTTGCCTACAGATTTCATACCCTTAGGCGAAGCAGCAGCCTCTGCTTTTTCTCCATGAGCATCCTCATGCTTTACCTCCGGAACACGTTTTCCACCAGTGCGTACATAAATGTCTGCATTGGCAACGGTAAGTGTGCCGTTAAATTTATTCTTGTTATTGACTATCTCCAGATTGCCTGCACTGATGCCTTTACCACCGTCGCCGGTTGAGAGGCAGCAGATTTCTCCTCCTGAGATATTCATATCCCAGTTACTCTTCACGGCGCAACAGGAGCTATAGTCCTGCTCACCGTCATCCCAGATGGCATTGCCCGTAGTAATAGCCTTAATCACACCGCCTGTTACGGTTAGCAACGAGTCGGAAGAAAGCCCCTTCCCTGCATCGCCATCTACAAATGTTCGCAGTACGCCACCACCTATAATAATATTGTCCTTTCCATAAACCGCCTTTCCCTTTTGGGCGTGTGCATTAACATGAACAAAACCACCCAACTGATGTATATAGTCATCCGAGGCAATACCACATTTCTTATTGCCGTTTACGAATAATTGTCCCTCACCCGAGATACATATCTTACCCTCGGCAAAGATACAGCCTCGCTGGTCCTCGCCGCTTACCTTGGTGTACGAAGTGCCATCGGTAAGAATATTCACGGTGTTGGGAGCAAGGTCGATAAACAGACGCTTCTTCAACTGACTGTTGATGACAGACCCTTGCGGGTTAGTCAGTTCCACCCCATTAAGCACTACGCAAGCCTTCCTCTCGCTGTACAATTTGAAACATGCATCGTTACTGCCACCAGAGATAACATATTTCACTTCTGCGGCAGAGGTTTCTATTGTCAGATGCGCTCCTTCTTTCTTTATGCCGATGGAGTCCGTATCGCCCGTTACGTTTACATCCGTACCTTCATAAATAATATACACCGTTTTACTCCAAGTGCTGTGTTCCAGAAAATCATCATAGAACTTACTCTTCACATCTGTAATCTCTGACTCGGCTGTAACACGTTCCTTATCTGCTTCCTCAAAAGCTATATCGTAGTCAAAGTCGGCCAGATATCTTTCCGGCATCACTTTGGCACGCCAAAAGTCTTTCTCTTTGAAACTCATCAGGCCTGTACTTTGCACATTGAACGTTGCACATTGAACGTTATTCCCGCTCCAGACCATCATAGAGTCTGTTCCGTATTCTATCTTGTCAACGTTATTGATAATGCGTGTCCTGCCTGACTCATTGATATAGACGTTCGGCTGCGCCTTGATTTCATTGAACATTGAACAATGAACAATGAACATTATCAAGGCTAGGAAGGTATATAAGTGCCTTTTCATTTCTACCGCCAAAAGCTATCGTCCTACACTAAACTTAACACAACTATCACCTACCTTTAGCAGATAAGTTCCCTTGGCTAGCTTGTTAACGCTGAACATTGCCACTTCGCTCGCGCTTTCAGCTTGCGACCCCTTCGGCGTTGAACATTGAACATTGAACATCAGGCGGCCATTCGTGTCATAAACAGCTGCATCCTTGACATTTTTTCCTACAACGGTAATCCGCCCTTCCTCAATCATAATCCGAGGCTTCTCTGACTTTACCTTGTCTATATCATCTATTTCGTCCTGATCCGGTTGGTCTGAGAATTTCCACGACTCAACACTGGAAAAACTCCACTGCCCTACTTCGCCTGCAAGGGAAGTCAGCGTAATGGTCTTCTCGCCAAACAGCATCTGCGGTTCCTTGGCAAGGCTACAAACTATTTCTGTGCCGTCTGTCAGATTTACAACTAACGAACGGCCAAAACTTGGCAAAACTCCCAGCATTGCAATCATCAGGGCTGACAATACCTTCTTTCTCATAGCAAATACTCCCAAAACTTTATACCTTATCATATTATGGCCGCAAAGATACAACTTTTTCTTCTTTAAACGACATAGTATAGGCGTAAAAACATCCTTTTCAGGCGATTTTAGCGAATCAAGTCATCCCTCAACGTCCATCGTATTGAGTTCTCAAGCATGGTAATGAAATCCGGACTTTGGAAGAGCAACTTGCTGTGTCCAAACTGGAAATACACATTGCGAGTCGGCTTCGCAGGATTAACCCACACCACAGGATGGTCACCCATTTTGATGTCGGTCTTGGTGGTATAACTGGCCTCATCCACATGGGCCAGTACATGCACATTGGGGCGAGGATTCTGCTCGTAGGTGTACCACTCGTCATCCTGAATAACGAAGGTGCCCTTTACGCCCTTCATAACGGGATGCTGGCAGTCCTCGACCTGCACAGTGCCGTCGCACTTCTCAGCAATATAATTCTTGTAGCGAATCTTACCCAGGAAATCCGAGAACCACGCCCACATGGGGTAACCGTCGAACTCACCCAAAAGGCTGGCATGATGGAAACCAATGTAGCCGCCCTGACTTCGGTCTATATACTGCTGCATATCGTCTTGGGCCTCGCTGCTCCATGCGTATGGCGGATAGTTAAGTTGCAAAATAAGGTGATAGGTCTGAATCTCATCTTTCTTAATTTCCTTGGCTGAATTCAACACCGTCAGTTCCATATTGAAACGTTCCCTGTTGTCTTCCAGCCACTTCAGACCAGTTGAGGTAAAGCCTTCATGCAGTCCGCCCCGTTCAGCCAAAACCAACACACGACGAGGTGCTTCCGTTCCTTTCTTGTTTTTTAGAAGACTCAGGTAGAGCGTACGCCTTTCGTCGCCCTGCGGCGTATCACTGGCATAGTCCCAATACATACCGCCACGCAGATGGTTGTCAAGGATGAACTGACACTTCTCGCTGAGAGAACGGGCATTCTCGTAGCCCCAGACAAATTTACCCTCTTTATCTGATATGTATGGGAAGCGACCTTCTTCGTCCCATAGGTGCTGATAGCCCTCGGGCAAACGACCTGTACGGCGGAACATCCTCACACCTTCATCATCATTTCTTCCCTTGCCGTAGAAAGGCACACCCATGACAAGTTTCTCGCGTGGCACACCAGCCTTCAAGTGAGCCTCTACAGCCTTAGAAGAAGTGCAATATCCTGCATGTACTGAGGGGAAGAGTGAGGCATGATGTCCTCTCTGGCCTCCCATATCGTAAGCCATTACATTTACGAAGTCCATATAGGACACACAAGAACGAAAATCGATGTAGTCTGCTGTACTCACCGTGGCAGCAGTAAGCAGTTTCTGTTTGCCCAAGACCTTCCTCAGGTCACGCATAAGTAATGTGAAATTCTCTGTATCTTGGGGCGATGAAGAGATTTTGGCCTGACTCTGCGTAGGATATTCCCAGTCGATGTCTATGCCATCCAGCCCGAACTCTTCCACCACTCTCTTGCAGTCTTTGGCAAAAGCCATCCGGTTTTCTGTGGTAGCAGCCATCTCGCTGAACCTACCGCTACCCCATCCGCCCACACTGAGCATTACCTTCAGGGCTGGATTCTTGGCCTTCAGACCCACTATCATACGCAGGCGGTCGGGGTTATCGATGCGCACACCGTTGAAGGTATCGTTCACATGCCCGAAAGCATAATTTATATGAGTCATCGTTAAGGGGTCAGGGACCTCGTTAGTCCACGAAGTCACGTATGCCACTATTACCGTCTCGTCTGCCTTCTTTTTACCGAATGCTGTGGCAGTCAGCATCAGAATGGCCAAAACAGCCAGAATTCTCATGTTTTGCTTCATTTTTATAAATTTCAATAGGTTATATGCTGCGAATGTGGGTAATCTCAGTCTGTCTTTTTGTCAATATCAACTGCAAAATTACATTATTTTGATGATACAGACAAGAAAATGAAGCCAAATTCTTCCCTTCTGTCCCTTACCTTCCGGATGCCAACAGTTCGTATGGTATTTCGTCGCAGAGCATCGAACAGGCTTTCTGCTCTGCCGGAGTATCGTCGTCAGCTTTTGCCAGCATAGGCTTCTCGTACTTGGTGACGGTACGTGTCTGATATACGGTATCGCGCACAATCTGAACCTGCATGATGGTGTCATGCCGTATCTCAATGCTATTGGCTATTGGCTGTAGGCTATTGGCTGTTGGCTGTGGTCCGTTGTCTATTGCCATATTAGCATGAAGCGAGAAACCTGCAAGGAAACCTATCAGACTGGCAGCAACAGCAATGGATTTACCATTTAACCATTTACTATTTACCATTTGCCGTCCTTGCCAAGGCTCAACATGCATTTGGCCATCTACCTTCTGGCGTCCCCGACGGGCCGACTGGATAATATCTTCGTTACTTATTTTCATATTGCTTTAGTTTTTTACGGATGATGTTCATTGTTTTGTGCAGACGGGACTTAACCGTTCCGGCTGGAATACCTACTATTTCAGCAACTTGCGGAATGGTCAGTTCCTCCTGATAATGCAGGGAAAAGATCTGGTGCAGCGGCGCAGGCAGTTCCGAGAGCACTTGCTCAAGCACCTTATCCAGCGTAGCAGCATCCATTTCCACTTCAATCTGCCCCTCAGATATGGGTTCGGCATCCAGATTGGCCAGCAGTTGGGCTTCGTAGGCATTGTCCCTGTAATGGTTTCGGCAGATGTTGTAGGCAATGGTAAAAATCCACGTACTGACGTTGCTGCCCTCCTGATAACGGCTACGGGCCTCATAGGCACGCAGGAAGACATCGTGCGTAGAATCGGCTGCCAGTTCCTCATCGCCACCTAATTGCATAAAGAAGAAGCCCTTCAACCTACGGGCGTAGCGGCGATACAACTCCTCGAAAGCTGTATCGCTGCCTGCCGCAGCCCTCGCCATCAGCTGCTCATCAGTCTGGTGGCGCAGGGGTTTAAGATAAAAGATGCTCATTCTTCTATTGGGTCACCTATAATTAGTACTCGTTTGTTTTTCTCAAAGAACTCCTTGCGCTTCCGCTTAGTAGTCTCCTTATCATCATTCGGGTCTGGTTTGTAAGAAACTCTTTCTACGAACTCGTAGTGAGGAGTGCCATCTTTTATATACTCGACGGAGTAGTATTTATCACTATTGGGGATGGCCCAAGCCCCAGCATCCTTATCCATGATGTCACTAAAGATGCGATTCAGTCGCGCATATTCTACAGCATTATGCTTCTTATAATACGGCAACAGGTCATTCAGTAAAACCAGATAGTTGAGAGCCAGCGATCTTACATTTCTCGCGGATGGGGCTGTCACGTTATTTACTTCTGGGTGAAACTGCATTATTAGATTATCCATCAGGTAACGTTGCTCCACATTGCGACGCTTCACAGCCAGATTATTGTATGGCTTTGCCGAGTAGCGCATGGTCAGCCCCTCGTTGTAGAGGCAAGCTTTCAGGTCATCGGGAATACCTTTTCGAAACATCGAGCTCAGATTACGGGCCGACAGATAGACGGGGCGCTTGCTGTGTTCAAAGATATAGCGCATGATGGCTATCAGTTGCTCATCTTGTGGCTGGGACTTAAACCGACTGAATATCTCATCGCTAAAGGGAATATCGATGCACTCAAACATCCATTTCACGCGTTCCTTAACGTTAGCCTGTGAAAAAAGAATCTTATCTTTATGTTTACCTAAGACAAGCTGTACCATCAGTTTGCCAATGACATCATCCTGAGTATCACCCAGATATACGCCGCCCTTCTCCATGCCTTGCAACTCGTTATAGTGGTATTGCAGGGCAGAAGCGGGGTATTGTCCGCTCTCGTAATAGTGGGTTAGCAACTTGGTAAGTTGCAGTGTATCATTTTTACCTCTTACATACGTCGCCAACCGGTCGAAATCCTCGGCTGGAACATTATTATTCAGCACGGCAATGGCAGAATCGGCATATTCCCTTGCACGGGTTTCGCTACAAACGTAAACACTATAGTAATAGGTATAGGTGCCGGGGATAGCCTGCTGCATACGCGGCATTACGTTCAACTCCTTGCGTAGTTGCCTTGCCACGTTCCAGTCTCTTGTCCCACGCCAATATGCGTTATACACTTTCTGTTCTGCTGCATCGCAAAGTTTATGCCAGGCTTTCTCATCCTTGGGGTGTTCGGTAACGAAGTTATTCCAATACCTATACACGCTGTCTAACGTCACGGAGTCCATCATACGCACATCTTGATCCGCCCCCCGAAGTTTAAACTTTCCATTACTCTTTGTGCCGGAAGCCGAAGTCTGCACTAATTTCGCCTTTCCCTGTGCGCTGGCTCCCATCAGTATCACGAAGAATGCCAGCATAGTCAAAACTGTTCTTTTCATATTGTTCTCGTTTTTTTGTTTCTTTGCCTCTCGTCCCCAAGTTCCCCTCGCCTCGGAGAGGGGTTAGGGGTTAGGGGTGAGGCTGCTTTTTGTTTTGACTGCATACACACAAGTCGGCAAATCGTTCAAGAAAAAGGCTATTTTTCACTATTTTTCTTTCCCAGCAGGTAAAGTTTGCCACTCTTCTATTAACATTCACTTAAACACAATCATGTCTGCTAATTGCAGAAAGTAGTCATTAGACCATATATCCAGTTCGTGAGGGTTAATCATAAACCTGCGGACATCCCGTTTTACATCTTCTATATTTGTTGTGGACAGCCGTTCCTTCAGAATAGCCATAAAGTCCTCACGGGTCATTTCTATCCCATTAAATTCACGGGTACGTTCTTGTAAATGTTCAAAATCAAGGGGCACACGCCAACGTACATACCACTCAAAATCATACCAGTCACGCCCCTTTACCCTGGTTTTCCAATTACGGAAAGCCAGCGCATGCATTTTTCCGGCAAACAAGTCAGATAGTTGGAAGCACCGTACCATAAAGGTATAAGGCAGCGTCAGGGCTTTCTGTTCTGTCCGGAACTTTAATGGAGGCTGCGTATCAACCTCAATCTTTACCTTAACTGTTTTTTCGGTCTGAAACGCCACATTATAAACATCCGTATTATCCTTCAGGAAAGCAGAATCAACTCGCCCAAATGTCTTCTTGTCCTTCTTCTTGATTTCAACCTTGCGGCCTAAACTGTCAAACTCGTCAATAATAGGCTGAAAATAGTTCTCGAACAGGAAATGTTCATCAGGAGCCAATAAAGAAAAATCCATATCCTCTGAGAAGCGAGGCAACTGATGAAAAAGCCTCAAACAAGTGCCGCCATAGAAAGCTGCACGGTCAAAAAAGCCTCCCCGGTGCAATCCGGCAAGTACTACCTGCTGCATTATCTCATAAATGGCATTCTGCTTATCCTTGACATCCTTAATATTATAGCGCATGAGCGCCCTTTCAAAAAACTCGTTCATCTTTCCAATATTTTTATTAGGTTGTTAATGGCCTGCTGCTTCTTGCTTACAGCAGCACATTGTCTGAAGATATCAACATTCATCTTCATAAACGCATCCATATCCAAGCGCAAGTCTTCCTCCAGGAATATGTAGGTGTCTTTGATAAAACGAAGAGGAAGCCTTGGGGTACAGACAATATAGTCACACAAAGCTTTCTCCGGAGTTGCAATCAAATAGGTGACTTCCTCTTCTTCCCTCTGGGTAATACCGATGGAGTAATAGTCCCTAGCACAATGATGATACTCAAATGTACCTACAGGATTCTCAAACGAAACGGTCAGGTGAGTTGTCATTGACTCTATCACCTCCACCCGCTCAGGAATCAGCCCGTATTCTCTGAGAGCAGTCAGCATGGATACGTACGACGGGCCATATAACAGATTACCTATCAGTCCCAAAGATAAAAGCTTACCGCTCTCATTGGGATTCACAACATACATTCCTCGCTTCAGCCGGATAATTCTGCCTTCCTTTTCCAGATTTGCAACCTTCCTGTTTGCGGAAGTTATATTTGGGTAAAGCGAGGCAATGGCAGAGGTCTGCACAGGTATATTCTTAAACACGCCCAATTCATTCATGGCTTATACGCAATTAGTTTCGGGCACAAAAATAGTTATTTTTTCAAGACAAAACAACACTTCCTGTAATTATCTCTTGAAAAAACAACTATTTCCCTATCTTACGCCTTCTTTCCCAGCAGGTAAAGTTTGCCACTCTTACGGCCCTGGCTGATAATGCCTGATTCAGGGTCGGAGGCAATCTTACGCAGCTCGCGGGAAGCTGTTGAATAGGACAAGCCCGTTAGCGAGGCATACTCATCCACACGCATGTAACCGTTTTCCCCGATAAACTTACGGGCCCGATCAATACGCGCTTTCTCAGACAGCTTGGGTTTTCGCAAGCGTTCCTCACCTCCACGTTCCAGATCGCAGTTCTGGTCAATCTCACGAACCAGATTCTTGTCAGCTCTGTACGTAACACCTGTCACCTTTATGCTCGCGGCATTTAGCCTGGCAGCACCTTCCTCAAAGCTGTCCATCTCCTTGTCCTCGCGAACGCCCAACTTGGCCGTAAAGGTTCCCAAACCGTCAATCTTCACGCTGTAGCCGTTGGCAATCTCATAGGCCAGATGTTCGCAAACAGCGGACACAACACCCTTGATAACACTCTCGCCGTATGCTCTGTTGATGGAACTGCAGCGTTTAATAAACTCGTCAGCGTCCAGCTTGCGCCAGGTCTTCAGCTTGTAATACGCTTTCTTCTCGCCCGTACCGTTCAGGTCTGGCATCTCTTTTTTAATGTACTGTGCCATAAAATTATCTTTTATTCGAGGTAAAACTTTCTGAATGCAGGTACAAAAATACAAAATATAAGGGAACAAAACAATTTTCAAGGCTTGAAAATATATTTTCAAAGCTTGGTTATTTATTTTCATGCCTTGGTTATAAATTTTCAAGGCTTGAAAATAATTTTAAACAACGTATTAGGATATTTTTTCTGTGGGCTCCGGATGTTTTTTCTGCCCTACCGTCGCCTTTTATATGCAAAAGCCCCTACGTTTCCTGACGCAGGGGCTTTATACACTTAAATATTAACCTAAAACCCTTTATTTCTTTTCCGTCTTGGGCTCCATACCTTTGAAGTAGGTCTTTTCACCATTAATGAAAGACTTGAGGGAAGAGAATTCCTTGGGGAACCACAGGCTGCCCTTGGTGTCAAGAAGAAGGAAGTAATACCCCTTTGCATCCGCTCCTATGTAAACGAAGTTCTGAATCCCATCCTTGTTCAATGTAGTGGTCCTGAGCATTTCCTGACCCCAACGAGGCATATAGTTTATGGAGTTGAAAAAAGTGTTATACTTATATTCATACGTCTGCTCGGGATGAAGGAGAATATATTTCAGGGTAGTAGCGTCAATATCCTTAAGTACTTGTTCTGCAAAACCCTTTTGGTCAGAAGGAATAATGTAAAGAGTACCATTAGTCTCGCCTACTCCAGAGGATGAGCCATCACTCATTCTACTCCAGTAACAAAAGGAAAAATCTACATTTGGATCTTTTAGCTTCTTTACAAAGTCCTCATCCTGTGACCATTTAAACTTTCGCTGACTGATTCCCTTCTGACTAAGAATGGGCATGATGCTTTGCAGGTATAACTCCCAGTCGAAACACACGAACTCATACTTCTCCGCAGTTGCTGGCACCAGAGATGCGGGCAGAGGCTCTACCTTTGAATATTCAATATGGGCTTCTCCGAAAAAGTGCTTACCACAAGGCTTTCGCCAAGTTCCATAATTGAATGTAATGGTCTCTGGGCCGAGTTCACGGCTATAAACTTGGCAAGCCTTAAGGCTGTCATACGTAATACGATGTTCTGGTCCACGATTCAGGCAGATGGAATAGCGGACAGTATCTATGCCCAGCTGATGCTTCTCGAAATGATAACTCTCTACTGTACTGGGCATGGTTGAGATGGAATCGAGAGCGTGATGGACACAATACAGCAGCCGTTCTTTATTCTCATAACTCAACATTCCACCCACCGCCTCTGGAACGGCAGAGTATTCGTTCCATAAAGCATCAGCATAATCGTCATCATGGTCGCAAACCCTTTTGGAACAGAACTCGTTAGTTTCCGCGTTTGCGTATATCATGATTTCTGTTTGATGCTTACCACGATTCGCCCGAACCTTTGTGATTTGATTAGGCATGACGGCTTCCAGATTTCTGAACATGTCATCAAGTATTCCTGTATTCTGGGCAGATACATTCATCAAATTGACGGTCAGTAACGATATAATGATAAAACGTTTCATGTTTTCTTTTGTTTAGTATTCTACATATTGTTGTTCTGCTCTAATTTGCTGATTAAGCATTGCCACATATTGTGTCACCTGCTCACCTCGCTGACGAATTTCCTGTGCTTGGGTAGCATAAGAAGAAGGAGAAGGTTTCCTCATTTTATCAAGAAACTCTTGACAAGCTGCTTCTGTAGGAAACTCTTCAACGGTTTCTGCTTCTGCCAGCAAAGGCTCTTCCTGAGGTTCTTGGGGAACGACTCGCTTTCGCTTAGGAGTCCTTTTAGGCTTTACAATAGCAGGCTGTTGAGAGGCCCCCTCCATCCTTGCCCTCCGTCGCGAATGGGGATTCGCTCCCCTTTGTGGGGCCGTAGCCACATTCAGTGGCAACTCTAAAGACCCCAGTCGCCCCTTTAGGGGAGTGCTGAATTGAGAGTCTGCTATTGGCTCTTGACTCTCAACTCTTGGCTTTTCTAAAGCGAGGGGCGGTTGCTTCTCTGCCGATTTTGGCGGTGCCAAGAAAATGACAACGAAGCCTGCGACACAAGCGGCAGCTAAAAAGACCCACCTCCATCCCCTCCCTCTATGGAGGGGAGTTTTCTTCTTAAGACAATCGTACTCTTCGAGGCTTCCCATTACCTTTTCATTCAACCCTTCAGGCATGGGTGGCAGTTGTTGCTCACGCCTGCTGACAGCTTCCTTAAGGTTGATGTCGTTCTTAATATCGTTCATAGCTCAGAGAGTTTTAATGATTCTGTATAGTTTCTTGCGTATGCGACTCAACTGGGAGCCGACGGTAGAGGGAATGGAGCCTGTGATATAGGCAATATCGGCAAGGCTCTTTTCTTCGTAGTAGAACATGCTTATAATGGCCTGTTCATGAGGCGGCAGTAAGGATAAGGCCTGCTCCAGAAGTGCTATGGTGTGCTCGTCTTGTGGTGCATCATCAGGAACTTCAAAGGAATCGGAGCCCAGCTCGCGGTCGTCTATATATATAATGTTAGGCTTTCGGCTGCGCAGGAAGTTGAGCGACTCGTTATAAGCAATCCTGCTGAGCCAAGTACCGAGCGACGCTTGCTTGGGGTTATAGTTCTGGATGCCCCGTAGTGCCTTAACAAACACATCCTGATAAACCTCCTCGGCATCCTCACGCTGGGTGATGATGCGCTGCACCATTCGGAAGACAGCCGGACCGTACTCCGTAAGTAGCTTCTGGCAGGCAGCAGGCTTCTGGTGCTGCAAGTCTTGAATCAACGTGTTTGTTTCCTTCTCCATTTTTTACTGTTCTCTACCTATATATACACGGAAAACGGAAAATTATTGCAACGGAGCCCAACTTTTTTGCATTTTTCTGTCTTTTATCCCTCGCAGAATCAATTTTTTTCTCTAAAGTGACTAAATTCTATGCCCTATTGGTGTATAATTCAGCTTTTTTATATAAGTTTGCATCAGAAAGTTAGAAAAAGTGTAGAGTATATACACAAAAACGAACTTTACGGCGTAAAATATGAGGATAGAAAGAGATATTATCAATCAGTTTAAAGCATGGAAAGAGGCTCCTGACAGAAAGCCAATCCTGCTTAAAGGTGCCCGCCAAACAGGAAAGACTTGGGCGATGGAAACATTTGGCAAAGAATGTTTCAAATATTGTGTTAAGTTTGATTTCGACCGCCAACCGGAACTGAAGTCTGTATTTAAGATTTCGAAAGACCCTCAGCGACTTATCAAGGAATTGACCCTCTATTGCGACCAACCCATTCTGGCTGGCGAAACGCTGATGATATTCGATGAGATACAAGAGTGCGAAGAAGCGCTTAATAGCCTCAAATACTTTCGCGACGAGGCTCCCCAATACCATATCATCGCTGCAGGATCTCTGTTGGGCGTTGCGGTGAAGAAGCGCAGAATGACGGTACCCGTGGGAAAGTTGAAGATTATCAATATGTTCCCTATAACCTTCAAAGAATTTCTGCGTGCAAGTGACGAGCGTACCTTTGAACACATAGATACATTAGAAGATATTCATCATCTGCCTGAAATCATCATGAACAAGTTGCGCACAGAATATAGGCGCTATCAAGTATCTGGTGGTATGCCAGAAGCAGTAGTGGCTTTGCTTGAGGACAAAGGTGTGGGAGAAGTTGAGTCCACTTTGCAAGGTATTCTTGACCTTTATGAATTGGATTTTGCCAAATATGCCGAACCACGTGAGATTCCGCGTATTCATGCTATCTGGCACTCTCTTCCTGCCCAGTTGTCTAAGGAGAACAGGAAATTTGTATGGAAGGTCATCAAGAGCGGTGCCCGTTCCAAGGACTACGAAGATGCCCTTATGTGGTTAGAGGATGCCGGAATGATTTATCGCATTTTCAGTATTAGTAAACCTAATATGCCACTGTCGGCATACGAAGAGACAGATGCCTTTAAGGTCTATGCTTGTGATTGTGGTTTACTACGCAGGTTGGCCCATCTGCCTGCAACAGTAGTGACAGACCCCATCGCCAACTATACGGAATTCAAGGGAGCAATGGCAGAGAATGCTGTCCTGCAATCTATCATGCCCCTGATGGATGAGCAAATACCCTATTATTGGACATCACCAGGAACAGCTGAGGTGGAATTTGTCATCCAGTGGGACGACGAGATTATTCCCATTGAGGTTAAGGCCGAAGACAACATCAGTGGCAGTAGCCTTTCTGTTTATACCAAGAAATATCTTCCTCATTACCGAATGCGCTTCTCCATGTTGAATCTTCAGTATAATGGCGGTCTACTGAGCAGTCCGGCTCCTTTGGCAGGATGGCTCAACAAATGGATGTCGCTGCTGTAGCAAAACAATGCTATGTGCTGTGAGAACAAAAGCTCCCACGTTTCGCAACGCAGGAGCTTATTAGGCGCCAATATTTTTAACTTTATTATTACTTTTGACCTGCGGTCGAGCCTGCTCACGCTCGGGATAGCCTAAGCAAGCTTAGCTCTCCTCTCACTCAATCGCAGCCTTCATTCTTTCATTCATTCATTTTTTCATTTTTATCCTCCTTCGGCTCCCTCCCTTTCAGGTAAACCTTTTCGCCGTTAATCCAACTCTTTAGCCTTAGCCAGTCGTTTGGAATCCAAATCGCACCCCTGCTTATAAGGGATAGGATATAGAAGCCACTGGCATCAGTTCCACACATTAGGTAATATTCATTACCTCCTTTATAGGATCCTCCTTTAACTATATCAAATGAAAACGTACCATGGTTACCTTCTTCGGGCTGACAAAATGGTCTGTCGTAATACGTGTATACGTAGGGTTGCTCGGGATGACTGTTCACATAATGGTATGCCAACGAATCCAACTCACGACATAGCAAATCGACCTCAGCCGCATGCTCCGCAGGAATATAGTACATCGTGCCCGTAATCAGGCCAGCTGGTACTACAAAAGACTGACGCCAAATGTCATCAGCCTTACATCCCTCATCGTGCCGCCAATATACGGAACTGGACTTCGCGCCCTTCAGTTTCAACACTTTCTTCAGAACGGGCTTAATAAGCGCCTTGAAGGCTGTAGTGTCAAAAGGCTGCATATCATCCCAACCGAAGTTGCTGGGGATTGAGTAGTAATGCTGGTATAAACCGCCTGCATCGAGTACGTGGTCAGTTTCGGTCTTGCCGGTCTCCTTGTTAACGAGTACATTTTCAGATGTTTTGCTTGTGTAATCAAAGTTAGCAGTTTCCCGTGCATTAAAGAAATACTTAGTTCCATCGTGCGAATAATAAGAAAGCGTATCCACATCATTACAAATTGCCATAGCATATTTGATAGTATCTGTTCCGCTCTTGTGATATTCATAGCAGTAGCTTTCAGAGGCCTCCTTGCTCAATGTGGAAAAAGCAAACCTGGCAGTATCAAGCATCTCTATCATCTTTTCCTGTTTTACACGATGAGCGCCAAGAATTATGACACGCTCCCCCTCGTCACCAACTGAATACTTTTCGGGAAGGGTAAGATAGCCAAAGCTTTGCCACGAAGTCCAAACATGCGCGATTTTCCCTCCTGCGTTACTCTGACTGTGTTTTACCTCGTACCCCTGCTCGTTCAGGTATTTCTCCAATTGGCGAAGTTGTTTATTGGGTTCCTGGCAGAACGCTACAACGGCAAATGCTGCCAAGAAAATGATTGCTAATATTCGTTTCATGTTATTGATATTTTATTTGATTATCCGTTAATTGTGCTATCTCTCGTCCTATCTCTCGTCCTAAACGTTCCCCTCGCGAACGAATGTCTTGAATCTGAGCCGCCACAGCAAGGAGTGGGTCCTCCATTTCAGGATGAGCCCCTCTCTCAATCTCCGCCTCTGTTAACATAGGCTCCGCTATTGGCTGTTGGCTCTTGGCTTTTGGCCGTTGGCTTTTAGCTTTTGGCCTTCGAGAGGTGACAGTTATCTTTTGGCTCTCGACTCTTGGCTGTTGACTCTCGGTTATTGGCTCTTGACTCTCGACTCTTGGCTCTTGACTCTCGGTTATTGGCTCTTGACTCTCGACTCTTGGCTCTTCCATAGCGAGGGGCGGTTGTTCCTCTGACGTTCTGGGTGGAGCAAGGAAAATGGCGATGATGCCTGCCACACAAGCGGCTGCGGCAAGTGGCCAGAGGCGAAGGCGGCGACGGGGCTTCTTTCTTGCTTCCATCAGACGGTCGTACTCCTCTGTCAGGTCGGCCTGAAAGATATCAATATCCTCTGCGGCTTGGTGTATCAGTTCTTTGTCAATCATTTGCTTTCGTCTTTAAGATGTTTAATAATCGCCTTTTTGCTGTGCTGAGCATAGCGCTGGCGGTACGTTTGGGAATGCCTGTCTGTTGTGAAATCTCCTCTATGCTCAGTTCGTCGCTTTTCAGTCGGATGAGCCTTTGCTCTGAGGGAGGTAATTGCCGGATAGCACTTTCAAGTTTTTTGCTCGTTTCACGCTCTATGAGAGAGGCATCGGCAGAATGCCGTTCTTCTGGTTCAGGCACACAAGCCAATGGTTCTGTGGCTCGGAGCTTCTGGCGTCGCCACAAACTCACACACAGATTCTTTGTGGCTCGGATAAGGAGAGCTTCCAGATCGTCGCCCTCTTGCCAGCCCCGGCGGAGCATACGCTCGTATACCTCCTGCACTATATCCTCGGCATCCTCATCGTTACGGAAGAAGTCTTTGGCAACACACAGCATCTTTGTGCGCGTCTTAAGCAGCGTATGTTCAAATTCTATCTGTGTCATCTGCTCTTACAACGCACAAAGAAATGGTATGTTATGTTTAAGGTGCGGATTTTTATGATTTGTTAACAACCCATACTTTCGCGATAGAAATCCAACATATCCTGAATTTCTTCCTGCGTAGCGGTTTGGTTGATGCGGATGTCGCCAATATCGGCCATAAGAGTGAAGTTGATGATGCCTGACTGGTTCTTCTTGTCGTGTTGCATAAACTGATACAGGCGGTCGTACTGCTTGCAGTTGAAGGTAAACACCCCGTAAGTTTCCTTAATGAACTGAAGGGTCTGGCTGAGTTTGTCCTTTGGGAAATTGAGACGCTTGGCACTCAGGTACAACTCGCAAACCAAGCCCCAGGCAACCGCATAACCGTGCAGGACCGTACGGTTCTCGGCCAAGGCTAAGCTCTCTAAGGCGTGACCAGCTGTATGGCCTAAGTTCAAGGCTTTACGGATGCCCTTCTCCGTAGGGTCTTCCTCCACAATGCGTTCCTTGATGGCAACACTCTTGGCAACCAGCTGCTGAAGGTGGGCATAGTCGATGTTATCCAAGTCGAAGGTGATAAGCTCTGCCCAATTCTCCGTATTGCTGATGATTCCGTGCTTGAGCATCTCGGCATAGCCGGAACGGATGTTGTAATCGTCCAAAGTGCGAAGGAACTCGGCACACAAGATAACGGTACTGGCGCAGTTGAAGACACCAATCTCGTTCTTCAAGCCGCCAAAGTTAATGCCCGTCTTTCCTCCCACACTTGCATCTACCATACTTAATAAGGTTGTGGGGATATTAATATACTGAATGCCTCGTTTAAAGGTACTGGCAGCAAAGCCTCCAAGGTCTGTTACCATTCCGCCTCCCAGACAGATGAGCAGGCTGTGGCGTGTGGCGCCTCCCCGCTGCAGGGCTTCCCAAACGGAAGCGAGTGTCTGCAGGTTCTTGTTCTCATCGGTAGCACCAATGGTTATCATCTGGGCTCCTTGCAAATAAGGATAATCCTTTATCACGGGCCAACAAAGTCGTAAAGTGGTGTTGTCGGTAAGGACAAAAAGTTTATCGTGGGAGCAACGATTAATGGCTTGCAGCAAATCTTCTTGCAGGTTTTGGCTGATAACAACGTCTTGTTTCATCGATACATGGTGGAATTTTGAGACAAAATTAATACATATAATTGAGAATTGAGAACTGAGAATTGAGAATTGTTTCAAAAAAGTAAAAAAAAGTGTTAACTTTGCGGCCACATTGATTAAACCATAGGCACATAAGGTTGTCTTAAAATTGTTTTGGTCGCAAATGTGTCGAAATAACAAATGTAGCCATATTTTGAATTTATAAATTTTGATTTTTCATTAATGAAACGCACCTTATTATATTTAATGGTATCGTTTTTCTGCCCATTGATGATGGTGGCGCAGAAGGTAACAGTGAGTGGATTGATTATGGACGGCTCGACCAACGAGACAATGCCGGGTGCTACCATAGTACTGCTGCAGCCTAAAGACAGCACACAGGCTTCAGGAGCACTATCTGGTGAAGACGGAAAGTTTAAACTTCCGTCGGTAAAAGCAGGAAACTACATCATGCGCATCTCATACGTGGGCTATCTGACTCAATATAAGAATCTGACTCTTACCAAAGCCAACAAAGACATAAATGTGGGTACCTTCACCCTACAGGAGAACAGTAAGATGCTAAATGAGGCCGAGGTAGTGGCCAGGCTGGCACAGGTGGAGATGAAGGAAGACACCTTTGTCTATAATGCCGATGCTTACCGACTGCCCGAAGGCTCTGCCTTAGAGGAACTGGTGAAGAAACTGCCTGGTGCCGAGGTGGACGATGAAGGAAACATAAAGATAAACGGCAAGAGCATCAGCAAAATTATGGTGGAGGGTAAGGAGTTCTTCCAGAATGATACCAAGATGGCTATGAAGAACCTTCCCAGCAAGATGATTAAGAAGCTGAAAGCCTACGAGCGCAAGAGTGACTACAGCCGCATAACGGGTATCGACGATGGCGAAGAAGAAACGGTTTTGGACCTTACCGTTCAGAAGGGAATGAAAGAAGGATGGGTTACCAATGTGGACCTTTCCTACGGAACACCAACGGGCAAGAAAGAAGAAGATAATCCCCTTACCAGTTCTATTCCTTCAGACCTCTACTCGATAAGGCTGAACGTGAACCGATTCCTGGACCATTCGCAGTTTTCTGTCATTTTCAGCCGTAACAACATTAACGATGCCGGTTTTCCTGGCGGCGGACGCGGCTGGGGCGGCTGGGGCGGAGGCGGAGGCATCACCACCAGCACAATGGCAGGTATAAACTTTGCATGGGAAAACGGAAAGCCTGATTATTCGGCAGGTCTTATCAAACTGGGTGGTAATGTACGCTACACACAACGTAACAGTCTGTCCGATTCACAATCCAACAGCGAGACATTCCTCTCAGAGACAAAGAGTACCTTCAGTAATAGCAAGAACCACAGCGAGAACAACAACTATAATGTGAATGCCAACTTCCGCTTCGAGTGGATGCCAGACTCGCTGACCAACATTCTGTTCCGTCCAAATTTCTCTTACTCCAAGAGCGACAATTTCGGGAATAGCCTTAGTGCGACATTTAACAGCAGTCCCTACAAGGCCGGACTGGTTGATCCCTTGGAAGAATTCGAGAAACTGGTTGATAAAGAAACGGGCACATCAGACATTTTGGTAAACCACAACGAACGTTATAATTTCGGGAACTCAAAGAACACCAATGTGGAAGGTGAGTTGCAATTGAACCGCCAGTTGTTTAAGCCCGGACGTAACATTACACTGAACTTGGGTGGAGAATATCAGACCAGCGAGAGCAATTCATACAGCCGGTCTATGGTCAGGTATTTCCAAAAGACAGCTACACAGCCCCTGACGGCGACCTACCAGAATACCTTTGCCCCCTCTACCACTTACAGGTATCAGGGAAGACTGAGCTATAGCGAACCCTTGCTGACCGGCGGTAACCTGCAGATAAGCTACCAGTTGCAGCGCCGGTTCCAAGACCGCGACCGTACCATGATGACGCAAAGCACCTTGGCCGAGGATATTCAGAAAGCTCTCTCAAACTATGGAGAACTGACCACCATAACAGCCTACAACCTATATACCGGCCAGGTGGAATTAAAGGATGGAACCATTCACGACCTTAGTGAATATGGTATAGACCTTACAAACCTTACTCTCGACAAGGTTAACAGCCAGTATGCAACATATAAAGAGTGGAACCACAATGCCAACCTGATGTACCGCTATACGGCTAAGTTCGAAAACGACCAGGAGCTGCGTTTCAATGCCGGTGTAAGCTATCAGCCCCAGAACACCCACATGGACTACCAGAAAGGTTATATCGATACCACTATTGTCAGAACCACCCAGAACTGGGCTCCACGTATTGATATACGTTGGAAAATCAGCAACACCAGCCAACTTCGTTTACGTTACAATGGCCGTATGACCCAACCGTCCATGACCGACCTGATAGAAACCGTGGACAGCAGCGACCCGCTGAATATCAGCACGGGTAATGCAGGACTGAAAAGTTCGTGGACAGATAACTTCAACCTTTTTTATAACGGTTACAACACAGACGCACAGCGTGGATGGTCAGCCAACCTGAATGGTAACATCAGCAGAAGAACCATAGAATCCAGCACCATTTATGATGAGCAGACTGGTGCCCGCTACACCCGACCCATGAACATTGACGGTGACTGGAACATTGGCACTTGGCTGATGTTCAATACTGCCATAGATAAACAGAAGATGTGGAACTTCTCTACCAATACCAACATAGACTACAACCATAATGTAGGATATATCAGCAGTAACATAGACGACACGGCCCGCAAGTTCCTGACAAGCGCTCCCGACGGTGGCGTTGATATGAATGCCCTGTTCGGCTATGCCTATGATAATAATCTGCTGCAACAATCCACCACCAAGACCTTAAATGTGCGCGAGGCACTTAGGTTTAATGTCCGCGGCGAGATAGGCAGCACAGGAAGCTATGAAGTTGGTGTTAACGGTAGCGGTGCTTACAGGCACGACAGGAACTCAATCCAGCGAAATGCCAATCTGGACACATGGACTTTCAACTATGGTGGAAACATTATCCTGAATTTCCCCTGGGGAATGGCCCTCAGTACGGATATCAGCGAACAGTGTCGTCGCGGCTATGAGGATGCCAACATGAATACCAACGAACTGATTTGGAATGCTCAGCTTAGCCAGAGTTTCCTAAAGGGAAGAGCAGCAACAGTCAGCGTACAGTGGTATGATATTCTCCGTGAGCGCAGCAACGTCAGTCGAAACGTCTCTGCAACTATGCGTACCAATACATGGACAAATGCCATTAACAGCTATGTAATGGTACACTTTATCTACCGTCTGAACCTGTTGGGAAACAAGCAGGCACGTGCCAATGGAGGATTCGGCGGTGACAGAGGCGGCTGGGGAGGCGGCGGTCGTGGAGGCTTCGGCGGCGGAGGCGGCTGGGGCGGCGGCGGAAGATTCTAACCGCTGCTACCCTACTTAAAGAAAGAGAAGTTCACGCTTCCGTAGGCACGATGGTCTACGATGCGTGGATGCTGCGAGAAATCCTGTGTTTTTCCGTGTTCAAGGACAAAGAGTCCGCCCTCGCGCAACAATTGGCGTGAGAGCACGATGTCTGGCAATTGCTCTAACTGAGGAAGTGCATAGGGAGGGTCGGCAAAGATGAAGTCGAACTGCTCGTGACACTTGCTCAGGAAGCGGAACACATCGGCACGAATGGGATAGGCATTCAGATCCTGTAATTTCTCCACGAAACCGCAAATGAAGCTATAGTGCAAAGCATCTGCCTCGACAGAAACCACACGGCTGCAACCGCGACTGAGCAACTCCAGCGTAATACTTCCTGTGCCGGAGAAGAGGTCAAGGGCTGTTGGCTCTTCATAAAAATCAATATACCCTTGTAGGACATTAAACAGATTCTCCTTGGCGAAATCTGTGGTGGGACGCGCCTTGAAGGTACGAGGCACATCAAAGTGACGCCCCTTGTATTTGCCTGTTATAACTCGCATACGGTAGTTTTGGGAATAAAGCGTTGTAGCTGCTGATGCAATTCGGCACTGGCATTGTTAAGGTACACGGGCTGGGATTTCTCGTCCATTTGCAAACTCTTCCATGCACCCATAATATAATAGAGGCGGTCGGCATCATTATCAACACTATAAGTAGAAGCAAAATGCAACCGCTGGTCCTTAAAACAGCATACAAGCATATTCTTGGAAGCAATCATAGCATAAAAATGTATGCTGTGGTCCTGATTCTTTCGGTCGGCATTGGCGATAGTCTCTATGGCCCGTCCTTCCAGACTGAGGACTTCCACATCGGGATAGATAGATTGAACGGCCAGAATCACCTGCTGGTTTGCAGAGAAAAGTTCCACGACCTCCAAGGAGGGAAGAATCTGATAATACACCTCGTTCTTTCCCACCTTTAACGAGGGAAAAGTAAGGTTGTAGAGTGGAAAGACCTCCTCGCGTCGGAAATACTCCAAGGGAACACATGTGCTGGGCGAAAGAACAAGAAGTTCAACACTTTGGAAGGTGTATTCTGAAAAATGGGGACGTCTGAGTGCCTTCTCGAGCAACTGGCACAATGGGGTACGGCCATCAGCCGTTACATCCTCCTTTTGTACCAGCGAATTATCGGCAGCGTAAAGGATAGACAAAGAAAATCCATCCGAGAACAGTCGGATGGATAATCTATATGTGTTATGCAGATTACTCCCAGTTACCTGCATTGTTATTCCAGTTGTTACCGGCATCACCGATCTTCAGACCGGGATAAGCACCCTTAGCATCAGCCTCTTCCGCACGGTTATAGATAAGGCGGTCGCCCTGCTTACCCATACCCTTCAGGAAACAACTGTCGGGAGCATTGCACTCCATAACCTGAATAATGCTACCTGAGCGTGTAGTGTTAGGACATGCAAAAATCTCGAAGGTGTCACCCTCTGCAAAAGGAATGAAACGCAGAGAGTCGGCCACAAAACCTTCATAGTTATACAGAGAGTCAATAAGAGAAACCCATACGGTGTCACGACGGAAATCCTGCAAACCATTGGCAATGATTGCTGCCTGGTCTCCACTGTTTACAATTTCCGCAGCCTTAGACTCTGTAAGTCCAGAATCCATCTGCTTGTCGCTAAGCACACCCTGTTTCATCACAACAGGAAGACGTCCGGTCTTGACAAAATTGATGAGTACTGACCAGTCAGCACAATACTCGCCAAATTGAGCCTTGTAAGCTTCCTCGGCACTACGGATTTCCATCAAACGTGACTTAACGACGTTCTCGCGAGCGGTTACTTCGGCACCAAAATCTTCTGTGTCTCGAATGCTTCTCCAAGTGATGAAGAGCAATCCAACTACACAAAGACCCAAAAAAACATTAATAAGCTTCTTGTTCATGTTGTTATTTGTATTTTATTTTGTATATTCGCATCGCAAAAATAAAAATTTTAATTTACATAAACGAGATTTCGTGCTTTTTTTTCAAAAAGAATGATGATAAGTGATGAATTAGGGGCTCTATTAAGAGGGAATTTCGCTCATGAACCCACAAAAGAGCAGAATTTGGTGGTATGCGAGTGGGAGAATTTCCTACTCAGCAGAAATGCCAATACACTTTTTCTGCTGAAGGGGTATGCCGGAACGGGAAAGACCTCGCTTGTGGCAGCCTTGGTAAAGACTCTGTTACAGCTGAAACAGCCGGTAATGCTGCTGGCTCCTACCGGCAGGGCGGCCAAGGTACTCTCCTCTTATGCAAATGCTCCCGCTTACACCATTCACAAAAGAATATATCGTCAGAAATCCATCACAGAGATGGACAGCTTCCGGACAAGCGTCAATCTGCACAAGCACACGCTCTTTATTGTGGACGAGGCCTCGATGATTGCTAACGAAGGGCTTTCCGGCTCTATGTTCGGAACAGGACGGCTGTTGGACGACCTGATGCAGTTTGTATATTCGTGCGAAGGTTGCCGACTGATACTGGTAGGTGATACGGCTCAGCTTCCTCCCGTGGGAGAAGAGGAGAGCCCTGCCCTGAGTAGAATTGTTCTGGAAGGCTATAATCTGGATGTCATGGAGGTGCATCTCACTGAGGTAGTAAGGCAAGAGCAGGAATCGGGCATCCTTTGGAACGCCACTCATCTGAGGCAACTGATGCAGGAGGAGATGTATTACGAGTTCCCCCGTCTGCGAACCAACTTCCCAGATGTATGCGTCATGCCGGGCGATGAACTGATAGAGGCTTTAGAGGACAGCTACCACCAATGTGGAACCGACCAAACCATTGTGGTGACCCGTAGCAACAAACGAGCTAATATATTTAATAATGGTATAAGGGCAAGAATCCTGGATTATGAGGAGGAACTCTCCAGTAACGACTTAGTGATGGTAGCAAAGAACAACTATTACTGGACAAGCCTCACCCCCCGCCCTCTCTCAGGAGAGGGGAAATCAAGAAAGCCTTCCTCCTCGGGGGAAGGTTTGGAAGGGGGCTTTTTCATCGCCAACGGCGATGTGGCTGTAGTACGGCGTTTCCGGAACGAGCGTGAGCTTTACGGTTTCCGTTTTGCTGATGCCACCTTGCGGTTCCCCGACTATGATAATCTGGAGATGGATGTAACGGTCTTGTTAGATACGCTACAAAGCGAGGCCCCTGCCCTCACCCGTCAGCAACAGGAACAACTCTTCAATGCCGTGTGGGAGGATTATCCCGAGATTCGTGACAAACGCGAACGTATGAAACGCCTACGCCAAGACCCCTATTACAACGCCCTTCAGATTAAATATGCCTACGCTGTAACTTGCCACAAGGCGCAGGGTGGACAATGGCAGCACGTGTATATCGACCAAGGTTACATTACCGAAGATATGCTCTCCCCAGATTACTTCCGCTGGCTCTACACAGCTCTAACAAGAGCCACAGAAAAAGTCTTTCTAGTAAACTGGCCAAAGGAACAGATAGAGACGTTAGACTTTAGTTAACGATAACGATAAAGACAACGATAACGGGCGGACAGCACATTTCACAGCACTATCCGCTTTTCTTCACTAACAATACAACGGAGTGGAACATGAGCAAACAAGTCTCCGTAATGTTTTAACATCTTTTATGGGTAAACTTTCGGAGTATTTTGCGTTAAACGAGTAGAAACTCTAAACAACGGACACAATGGGAACTGACTTTATAACAGAACAAGCGTTCAAGGAAATGGTTGAACGGATGCGCCCCCGACTGATGCAGATGGGACGCGAGTTCTTCGGTTCCGACACCGAGGCCGAGGAAGTAGTACAGGAAACATGGCTCAGGGCATGGAACGTGCGCGACAAAGTGATGCTCACCGATGCCTACGTCATGCGCATTGCCCGCAACTGCTGCGTCTCGATGTGGCGCGGACAGCGGGCTCAAATAGAATTGGCAGCCGATGACGGCACAGCCGTAACAGAGATTACACCAGAGGAAGAGGTAGAGGAGAAGGAGAACTCTGAATGGCTATTGTCGCGCCTGCAACGTATGCCCAAGAACGAACGTGAAGTATGGCAACTGTTCTATGATGATGGCTTGACAGTAGAAGAAATTGCCGAAGTACGCAGTATCAGCGTTGCTACCGTCCGTAAGACTATCTCAAATGTCCGAAGCCGTTTGCGCAAAGACATACGCCGTCATTTCTTCGGATTACGCCATCTGCTTATCTTAATCTTCGTCGCCCTGATTACAGGCATCGCTGTGGCAGCCTTCGTCAATCCGCAGGGCCGCGTGCGCGGTATTATGGAAAAACTGTTATTCATACCGGAAGATACAACAATATATGATAGTCCAGAAGTATTACCAAGCAGCAATATGGATTTAGAAAAGTTCTACAGATTTATCATTTCAGAACTGCATTATCCGGAATCAGCTGCTGATGAGGGCGTAGAAGGGCATGTTATTGTCAGCTTTGTAGTCGAGAAGGATGGTAGCCTTACTCATTTTGAGACTTTGAATTCGCCTGATGAGCGTCTCAGCGCAGAGGCCATCCGTGTTATTAGTCTGACTGCACCTTGGCATCCTGCACAGAATAAAAAGAAATCTGTCCGTAGCCGGTTCAGTTTGCCAATCAATTTCAGATTAAAGTAAAGAGAAAATAGTCCTAAAGTCACAAGCCTCACTGAGAAGTGGGGCTTTTTTCGGTTTAACATCTTTTATGAGTAAAGATTTGGGCAGAAATACATTTAAAGGATAGAAACAGGAACAAAACGAATACACTATGTCAAACAATAGTTTCTTTCACCGCTTTATGCTCATCATTACCATTCTCGGCACAGTTGGTAAGGCACAGAGTCAAACCATTATCGAGGGGACAGTAACGGACTCTCTCGGACGAGCTGTGGATGCTTTCATTACTATATCGCCCAAAGGCACAGGCAATATCATCGGTTTTGCTGATACTGAAGAAAAAGGCTACTATAAGCTTCAGTTCAAAAGTGAAACGGACTCCGTAGTGGTAACGGCTGCGGGAATGGGTATTGGCAATGTGTCGCGTATCGTAGGTAATAAATCCCAACGATTGGATATTATGGTTCACCATAAAGAGATTGAACTCAGGGAAGTGTCAGTCAAGGCTGATAAGATACGGCAGAACGGCGACACCATCAATTACTTCGTCGGTACCTACCAGCAGCAGGGCGATCGCGTCATAGGTGACGTACTGAAACGTATGCCTGGCATCGAGGTGTCTGAGAACGGGGGCATCAAGTACAACGGCAAGGCCATCAAAAAGTTCTACGTGGAGGAAATGGACCTGCTACAGGGTCGTTATGGCATAGCAACCAACAACATCAATGCACAGGACGTTGCCACCGTGCAGGTGCTTGAGAACCACCAGCCCGTAAAGATGTTACAAGGCAAGACCCTTACAGATGATGTTGCCATCAACCTGAAGCTGAAGAACTCAGCCAAAGGAACGATAGCCATCAACACTATGCTGGGAGGCGGTGCACAACAGGCGCAGACCTTAGGCAGCAATCCCTTATGGACAGCCGAGGCGGTAGGCATGTACTTTGCCAAACGCCGTCAAAACATGACATTATATAAAGGTAATAATACAGGCGAAGATATATCAAAAGAACTTACACAGCACTATTCCAGTATCAATAGTGTAGGCCTTTACCCCTTCTGCCCAACGAATGTTATACAGCCCAGCGGCTCTGGTCTTCCGCAGAAGCGTACTTTTAACAACCACAGCCACATCGTTACGCTCAACCATTTGGAGAAACTGAACAAAGATACGGAGACAGGCATTAACATTGCCTATCATAACGACTGCATACGCAGGGAAGGAAATAGTCTGAGCGACATCTTTATAAATGATGACAGCAGATTGCTAACCCGAGAGATTCTGACCAGTGAAACGAAGATAAACAACCTGAATGTGCAGGCGCGTTACAACTGGAATGCAGAAAACGGTTTCATGGCTAATGTGCTGAAGTTTGATACCAATTGGAACAGCGACCATGTGGATGGTCTGATGGCGTCAGAACAGATGGGATTCGTACCTGTGAACTATGGCAACGAGCGTGTCCGCCAGCACTTCCGCCGTCCGGAACTCTCCATCTCGAACACCTTTAATACCATACGTAACATAGGCAAGAACACCTTTGACCTTCATTTCTCAGCCGGCTATGCACACCGTCCCAATACCCTCAACGTAGCAATTGACTCATTGGATTCACAATCCATAATCCACAACTCGCAATCATATCAGCAGGACATTAACTCCCACCATATTGCCGCTTGCTTCAACACCAGCTACGAGTTCCGCTTGGGCGATCATTTCCGCTTCAACTACGGCATCAACGCATCGGCCAATCTGCATGGCATCGTTACCGACCTTGATGGCGCAACCAACTTTCAACTCTCAACTTTCAACTCTCAACTAACCAATGACCTCTGGTACAACACCTACAACATAGCCCTTTGGCAAAGCTACAAATACAATACTCACGACTTAGACATCACCCTGGCTTTGCCGTTAGAGCTCTATACACAAACGCTGGACGACCGCATCCGCAAGGACAAGAACAGCTACACCCATCTGCTCTTTTTCCCTTCGCTCTCGCTCAATTGGGTCATCACCCGTAACCTCTGGTTCTCTGCAGGTGGCAACTACAGCAAGACCGTGGGTGATCCGGGCGGCATCTATAGCGGCTACATTATGTCTAACTACCGCGCTTTCCAACGCAGCTACGTAGACCAACTCTCCGAGACCAAGAACTACAGTGCCAACGCAGGCCTGCGATACCGTAGTGCCATTCGCGCCATCTTTGCCAATGTAGGCTTTAATTACCGCCGTACTCATGACAATCAGATTTATGGTTACAGCTACGAAGGTGCCACCAGCGTGGTGCAAGCTATCAACCAACCCACCGTTGCCCAGACATACAGCATTAGCGGCGATGTCAGCAAAGGCTTTGATTTCTTGCACTCTAACATTCGCATCTTTGGCGGGTACCGCCTCTCTGAGAGTGAGCGTCTTATCTCCCAAAACCTATACCAATATCATGCTCAGGACATCAGCTTCGGCGGCAGTCTCTCGTTCTGTCCCGTAGAATGGATGGGCATCGTCTGCAGTAGCGGTTTCAACCTCAGTAGAAGTAAGACCAAGAGCACATCACTTACACCAGGTTGGAATGGGGCTACCGTACGCAGCAGCACACAGCGCTTGTCCATGAGCCTATATCCTACCAAAACACTTACGTTGACACTGGCTGCCGAAGACAACTACAATAATCTGACGGAAGAGAACCGCCATGCCTGGTTCGGTGATGTCTCGGCCAAGCTCAAGCTGAAGCGCTTTGACTTAGAGCTCCAACTCAACAATATCTTTGACCAGCGCCAATATACCCGCGTAACGTACAGCAGTCTGGACATCTACACACAGACCTCGCAACTGCGTCCCCGTAATGCAATCCTTACCGTAAGATTCAAACTTTTTTAAACCAATAAATTATGAACAGAAGATTTTATATTATCATTTTGGCCTTTGCTGCCATATGCAATGGGGCAAGTGCACAACAGAAACAGGGGAGGGTACATAGACCATTGCCTGCTGACTATGGGATGAAGAAGCCAACCATGATTGGCCGAAGTAAAATAAGGATTAAGTATGCTTTCCAGCCAAAGGACATACACGACCCGGAAACGTGGATTGATTGTGGACAGTTGCTTGTCGGCGACGGGCTGACGCTCTATACGAGTTATTTTGTGGCGCAAAATGATTCGGCTCTGCGCGCATGGCTGAAAGCCAATCCCAAGAAGAGTTACTATCCCAATAGATTGTGCCTTCATGGGCGAGACTATGCTTTCTGGACGGAGTATCAGTATGGCTATTTCTATGTTCGTGAAAATGAACTGACCGAGTGGGCTATTATGCCCTTTCCTGAAATTACACACTATCGCTATAGTGAACCATGGCCCTCTATGAAATGGGAACTGAGTGATGAACAGCAGACCATCTGTGGCTATCAATGTCAGAAAGCCACATGCCATTGGCGTGGCCGAGACTTTGCGGCATGGTTCACGCCAAAGATACCTATAAAGTCGGGGCCTTGGAAATTTGGGGGATTACCAGGCCTTATTATGAAGGTATATGATAGCAGACGCCTTTATCTATGGGAGGCTGTGGCCGTAGAGAAGGGCTCCTTTCCCATCTACCAACCTGATGAACATATGTATAAGAAGAGTACTCGCCAGAAAGTATGGAAAATGCAGAGCGAGTGGAACAAACGCCACAATGAGCTCGCCGGAGTGCTTGACTTCAACTTCCACCCCAAGACAAAACGCTACCCATACGATCCACTGGAACTTGAATAACCCATTTTTACTAACAACTGGCAGTAACCCTTATGCCCCGTTTCTCCAGCGATTGGGGTGGTGATATGAACACAGAGGAATACGCTGACATGCTTCGCAACGAGAACGTTGAAAATACAAGAACTGTTGAAACTTGGTAAATTTCTATGGAACAATATTTGCTTGACACCTGCATTTGCATCTCTATGTTCCGAAACGAAGGGCGTAACAGAACAATTAGATGGAACAGCGATTCGGGAGAAATAGGATTGACCTTCAGGTGCTGCGGGAGTTCTGATTTGAGATGGGCGGGTTAAACTGTTGCTTTCGAAATGTACATAAAAATGTACGTGTTTTCTTTGGGAGATTTAATATAATGTCGTATCTTTGCAGCAGAACAACAAATATTATTGAAGTATGACAGCACTTACTTTCACAGATTTCAGAAAGAACATGGCCAGTTCGTTCGACCTCGTGGACGCTGGTGAGCATGTGTTCATTAACAGAGGGAGCAAGAAAATGTATGCCATCATCCCTGTTGATGATGACGACCTGACAATAACCCCCGCTATGGCAGCTAAGATAGAGAAAGCCAGAAAGGAATATCGGGAGGGGAAAGGTGTGTCCCTGAAGACCCACGAAGATATTGACAAGTATTTCGAATCGCTGTGATATGTACGAGGTTAAGGTTTTACCAGAAGCAGAGAAAGTAATCAAGAAGTGGAAGAAATCAAACCCACAGCTCTTTAAGAAGTACCAAAAGATTTTTCACGAGTTAGCAGATCATCCACGTACAGGTATTGGGCATCCAGAAGCACTCAAGGGCGGAAATGACGTAACTTATTCCCGTCATATCACGGCTCATGACCATATTATCTACGATATTTACGACAATACGCTGGTAGTGTTAGTAATCGATACCGAGGGCCATTATAGCGATAAGTAATTCCCTTATTATATTTAATTAAGGCCCAAGTGATTTGTTCTTGAGGTACACCCAAAACACGAACATAATAATAAAAAGTAAAAGCATATAGCGGATAGGTAACACTATCCGTTTTTTGTACTAACAAAGCAACGGTATGGAACAAAGGTTTGGGAAATAATAAGCTTTTCTTTTCACTTTTTCTGCCGAAAGCAGAAGGGATTATCCGGAAATGTTAGTAAATTTGCAAACGGAAACAAGAACAATAATAAATATGAGTAAGTACGAGATACCATTCCTTACGGCATGTATACAGTCCTTTGGGCGACGTTTCTCTATGACGCGCCAGGCAGCCTTCCGCTACCTACACGAGCACAAGGGGCTGGCTTTCCTGATCGAATTCTATGATGTGGAACACCTGCAGTCGATGGACGAAACAATTGACGACCTGCTCATCATTTGCCAAAAGAACGGAGGTAGGCTGGCATGATACTCTATCACGTAGAAACCGTATGAGCCAGCCTAATCACCAAACCTTCTAAGTCCGTTGGAACTTAGCGGGTGTCATACCTGTGTATTCGCGGAAGGAACGATGAGGAACGCACAACATTAGCATTACCGACAGCATCAACTTTGTCAGTTCACTGCTTATTTGCATCTCTCCAAAGGAAATCATGCCGCTAAGATACAAAATATCCGCATTTCTCCGCTCCCGTAGGAAGTAAAATGTAAAAAAAACACGGTTTTTTCACACCTAATACTTGTTTTTATACACCTTCTTTCGTGATAATTTCCGTATTTTGTAACCAAAAAACAAAAAATCATAAGCAATAACATACCGATTATGAAAAATTATTTTACAACAATGGCAGTTGCCCTATGCTGCGCTTCTCCAATGACTGCGACGGCACAGGAGAACTTGCAACGCCAGGCACAAGCCTCGCAGGAACAGAAGACATTCACCACCGTGAAGGAACTGCCCATCACCAGCATCAAGAACCAGTGGCGCAGCGGTACATGCTGGGCTTACGGAACGCTGGGATACATCGAGAGCGAGATACTCAGGCAGAGGGGTCGCACGTACGACCTCTGCGAGATGTTCGTGGTAAATAAGGACTACATGGAGAACGCCACGCATTTCGTCCGTATGCACGGCTTCAGCCAAATCTCCCAGGGCGGCTCGTGCGATGACGTGGTGGACGTCATCCGCCGCTACGGCATCTGCCCCGAAGAAGCCATGCCGGCCCCCGGCTCCTTAGTGGGCGACTCACTGGCCAACTTCACCAAGTTCTTCCCTGAGTTCGAGGCCACCGTCCGCCGCACTATCGTCCCCGACGACTCTGTGGCCGCCGACCTCGCCAAAGCCCAGGCAGCCGCTACTACCCACGGTGCCACACCCCGAGCCTTCTGGCAGGAAAGTGTGCAGGAAGTCCTCGACCGCAACCTGGGCCGCTGCCCCCAGTCCTTCACCTACGAGGGCAAGACTTACACCCCGCAGACATTTGCCCAAAGCTTAGGACTGAACCCCGCCGACTATATAAGCCTCACCAGCTATACGCACCACCCCTTCCGTAAGTGGTTCGTCATTGAGGCTCCCTACAAGTGGCGCCTCAAGCCCAGTTATAACATCCCCATCGAGGAACTGATGCAGGTCATCGACGCAGCCATCGATGCGGGCTACACCGTGGCATGGGGCGGCGACGTATCAGGTGACTTCACCCGCACAGGCTTGGCAGAGTTGCCCAACGGCGTGCAGCCCACGCAGCAGCTCCGTCAGGAACAATGGGATGACTGGCGTTTCACCTACGACCATGTGATGCTCATCTACGGCAAGGCTACCGACCAGGCGGGGCGTCCCTTCTACATGGTCAAAAACACTTGGGGACTGATGGGAAACTATGCCGGCATCTGGTACATGTCGCGCGACTACATGGCGCTGAACACTACCTACATCTTCCTCAACCGCAACGCCCTTCCGAAGAAGCTGAGGAAGGAACTATAAAGAGTTTAATTCTTATTTCAAGAAAACATGAAACATAGACTACTTCTCCTCATCGCCCTCCTCTGCACATTTGCAGGGAGTGCACAGGCTGACACCCACTTCAATGACCCAAACATGACATGGATCAGCCATAATCCTTCAGTCAAAGAGCCGGGGGGAGCATCTTACCTTCAAGGTGTTTGTAAATGGAGAGATTATAGAGGCCGACCGTGGTATAACCTACACATTCCTCAATTCTCAATTAAAACGGAAGGGAATATATATTGTTAACGGTAAAAAGATGTTTGCTGATGGTTTTTAAAACCGAAGAGAGGCAGGACTAAACATCCTGCCTCTTTTTCATTCCCCCTAAAGGGGGTTAGGGGGTCTTTTCACTTACAACTGGGGCACCAGGGTTTGAGCTGCTGGAAGAAGTCGTTGCCCTTGTCATCTACCAAGATGAAGGCGGGGAAGTCTTCCACATCAATCTTCCAGATGGCCTCCATACCCAATTCGGGATACTCTACGCACTCTATGCTCTTGATACTGCTCTGGCTCAGTACGGCAGCTACGCCGCCGATGGTACCCAGATAGAAACCGCCATGCTTCTTGCAGGCATCAGTTACCTGCTGGGTGCGGTTACCCTTGGCAATCATTACCAGAGATGCACCGTTGGCCTGGAACTCATCTACGTAGGGATCCATACGATTGGCTGTTGTGGGGCCCATAGAGCCGCAGGGATAACCTTCGGGGGTCTTGGCAGGACCGGCATACAGCACAGGATAATCCTTGAAGTACTGAGGCATACCCTCGCCGGCATCCAGACGGGCCTTCAGCTTGGCATGGGCAATATCACGGGCTACGATGATGGTACCCTTCAGGTTGACACGGGTGCTGACGGGATACTTGGTCAGCTCGGCACGAACGGCATCGATTCCCTTGTTCAGGTCTATCTCGATACCTTTGGGACCTTCACCCGGGTTACGCAGTTCTTCGGGAATCAGCTCTGTGGGGTTGCTATCCATCTTTTCGATCCAGATACCGTCCTCATTGATCTTAGCCTTGATGTTACGGTCAGCAGAACAGCTTACACCCATACCTACGGGCAGGGAAGCGCCGTGACGTGGCAGACGAATCACACGGATGTCATGAGCCAGGTACTTACCTCCGAACTGAGCACCCAGACCAATCTTCTGTGCCTCCTTCAGCAGTTTCTCTTCCAGGTCGATATCGCGAAAGGCACGACCCGTCTCATCGCCTGTAGTAGGCAGACTGTCGTAGTACTTGATAGAGCCTAACTTAACAGTCAGCAGGTTCTTCTCGGCACTGGTACCGCCGATTACGAAGCAGATGTGATAAGGAGGGCAGGCAGCTGTGCCCAGATGCTTCATCTCCTCTACCAACCAGGGCAGCAAGGTCTTCTCGTTCTGGATGAGCGCCTTGGTCATGGGGTAGAAATAAGTTTTGTTGGCAGAGCCGCCACCCTTGGCAACGCAGACGAAACGGTACTCAGCACCTTCTACAGCCTCGATGTCAATCTGGGCAGGAAGGTTGCACTTGGTGTTCACCTCGTCGTACATATTCAGGGGCGCATTCTGGGAATAACGCAGGTTGTCCTGTGTGAAAGTGTTGAAGACACCGCGCGAGAGAGCTTCCTCGTCCTCGAATCCTGTCCACACCTGCTGTCCCTTCTCGCCATGAATGATGGCGGTTCCTGTATCCTGGCAGAAGGGCAGCACACCCTTGGCTGCCACATCAGCATTACGCAGGAACTGCAGAGCCACATACTTGTCGTTCTCGCTTGCCTCAGGGTCGGAAAGCACCTTGGCGACCTGCAGGTTGTGCTCGCGGCGCAACATGAACTCCACATCGTGGAAGCACTGCTGTGCCAACAGGGTCAAGGCTTCCTTGCTAACCTTCAAGATCTTGTGACCCTCGAATTCACCTACGCTTACTCCCTCCTTTGTCAGGAGGCGGTATTCTGTTTTGTCCTCGCCCATCTGGAACATTGGGGCATACTTGAAATCAGCCATATAGGAGACCCTCTCCCTAACCCTCTCCCTTAAAGGCGAGGGAACTGCTTCGCAGGGTCTTGGGCAGTTTATATTATTGTATATTTTGAATCTTATTATTTTGAGTTTTGAATTTCCTCCTCCTCGGGGGAGGTGGGTAGGGGGCTGTCGTAATGCTGGAAGAGAAAATCGTTATACGGGTATTTCTGCACGTGCAGTTCCCTTACCTTATTATATAATACCTGCTTCATGGTGTCCAGGTTGGTTTTCTCCTGGGCAGAGATGAAGAGACAGTCACCGTTCAAGCGCGACATCCAGGTATGTGTCAGTTCATCTAACGAGACGTTCTTGGCGGTAGCTGGAGTCAAATCGTCGGCATCCTTCTCCTCCCATGTATAGGCATCTATCTTGTTGAAGATAACCATCGAGGGCTTGTCGGCACAACCCAGATCCGAGAGTGTCTTTTCTACTACTTTTATCTGGTCTTCGAAGTCGGGATGACTGATGTCCACCACATGCAGTAGGAAGTCCGCCTCGCGTACCTCGTCCAGTGTGCTCTTGAAGGAATCAACCAGGTCGGTAGGCAGTTTGCGAATAAAACCGACGGTATCAGATAGCAGGAAAGGCAGGTTATCGACAATCACCTTGCGTACCGTAGTATCAAGGGTGGCAAAAAGCTTGTTCTCGGCAAACACCTCGCTCTTGGAGAGCAGGTTCATCAAGGTACTCTTTCCCACGTTGGTATAACCCACTAAAGCCACGCGTATCATACGTCCTCTGTTACCACGCTGGGTAGTCTTTTGACGGTCGATGTCGGCCAAACGCTGCTTGAGCAAGCTCATGCGGTTCAGGATGATACGGCGGTCCATCTCCAACTGCGTTTCACCCGGTCCGCGCAGACCTACCGAACCTTTTCCGCCTCCGCTTCCTGAACCACCGCCCTGACGTTCAAGGTGCGTCCACAAGCGTTGCAGACGGGGCAGCATATAGCGATACTGAGCCAATTCCACCTGCGTCTTGGCATTGGCGGTTTGGGCACGCATGGCAAAGATGTCTAGAATCAGACTCGTACGGTCCAGCACCTTTACTTTCAGTTCATTTTCGATGTTGCGCAACTGCTTAGCAGAGAGTTCATCATCAAAGATGACCAGATCCACCTCACGCTCCGCGTCCTCCTCAGCCTCGATATAGGCCCTTATCTCTTGCAGTTTACCTATACCTAAGTAGGTTACGCTACTGGGGCCGTTCATGCGCTGTGTAAAACGCTTTACGGTTTCGGCTCCAGCCGTTTCTGCCAGAAACTCCAGTTCGTCCAGATACTCCTTTGTCTTCCGCTCGTTCTGGTCGGGCGTAATCAGGCCCACCAGAATGGCTTTCTCGGGACGTGTTTCCACCACATTGTGGAACTTCACGTCTGACATACCGTCTTCAAAGGGCAAAGACGACCTGCTGGAATTATAATGTTTACTTCTACTTGTCTTCAATATTAAGCCAGTTTACTGTTTACCGTTTACGGTTTACTGTTTTGGTCGTTCCGCTAACCGCTAACCGCTCCACGCTAACCATTCTTTACTTCACCTGCACCACCAGATACTTTCCTGTGCTCCAGAACTTAACAGGGTCGGAGATATGCAACTCATACAGTCCCTTGCTATCCTTTACCATCTGGTAACTGCCAGAGGGATGATTGGTAAGCATGGTGGCACTCTTACTGTAGAACTTAATAACCTTATCGTAACGGATATCAATTTGGGTAAAGTAATCCTTGTTGAAGTTCCCGTCACGCAGCACATCGCCATTCTGCAGTATCTTCTCCTCCTTCAGCTCTGCTTTAGTACCGAAGACAAACCATGCTGCATTCAGTTGCTTCTCCTGTGTGGCAACAGTAGCCGCCTTCTGTTTGTTTTCCTCAGTCAGCGTGTTCACACTCTCGTTCAGGGTATTAATCTGTTCACCCTGTTCGGCCAGTTGAACATCCTTCTCGGCAAGTTTTGCCTCCAACTCCTGAATACGGGCTGTTTGTGTATCTATCTGAGCCTGCAGGTTCTCAACTGTCTTCTTCAGCTTTTCTGCATTGAAGGAACTTTTGCGCAGTTTTTCTTTCAGCTGGGCAATCATATCGCGGTTCTGCTGCATAGCATCACGAATAAACTGCATATTCTCCAGGATTACCTCCTTGTTGCTGGCACTTTCGGGATTGCCGTCGGCAACGGTTACCCGTCCCTCGGCTTCATTTATACGTCTGATTCCTTCCTGTACTTCATCGAAAGTACTCATGATATCATTCAACTCTATATCCTTTTCGTTTATAATCCGCTGTAGCGAATCACGTTCCTGCTCAATGGCAGCCTCACTAACTTGCTGACTCTGGCCGCAAGAAACCAACAGCAAAGTTACTACTGAAATAAATCCGAACTTTTTCATATCAATATTATTTTGAATTCTCAATATCCTCTCTAAACTCTCAACTCTAAACTCTAAACTCTCTTATAAGGCTCCGCCCAAAACGATTACGAATTCACCTCTGGGTTCATTCTTTTTAAAGTGTTCCAAGACCTCTTCCACGGTGCCGCGAACGCTCTCCTCATGGATTTTACTAATCTCACGGCATACGCTAACGGGTCTGTCGAATCCGAAGACTTCCTTGAACTGCTCCAAAGTCTTTACAATGCGATGAGGAGATTCATAGAAAATCATCGTTCGGGATTCCTCGGCAAGCGCGTTGAGTCGGGTCTGGCGTCCCTTCTTTTGGGGCAGAAAACCCTCGAAGCAGAACTTGTCGCAAGGCAGTCCGCTGCTTACCAAGGCAGGCACAAAAGCTGTTGCGCCTGGCAGAGTAATTACCTCTACGCCTGCTTTTATGGCTTCGCGGGCCACCAGAAAGCCAGGGTCGCTGATACCTGGTGTGCCGGCATCGCTTACCACAGCCACAGTCTCGCCGCCCTTCAGTCGTTCCACCACACGGTCAACGGTCTGGTGCTCATTGAACTTATGGTACGAAAGCATAGCATTCTTAATCTCGAAGTGCTTCAGCAGTATGCCGCTGGTCCGAGTGTCCTCGGCCAGAATCAGGTCAGCCTCCTTCAGCACCTTCAAGGCTCTGAATGTGATATCTTCCAAATTTCCTACCGGTGTAGGTACCAAGTACAATGTCCCCATTTCCGAAATGCCAATTTGGGGACAAAAATAAACATAAAAAACGATTTTGCGGATAAACAAGTCAAAATATTTAGATTATTTCAAATTTTTTAAACCCCCCATGGGGCTAATTCAAATAGAATGTATATTTTTGCGTCCATGAAATCGATTAGCGATTAAAGAGCCTAACTCTACACGTCAACTTGTCAACTCAAAAATATGTTTGAACAAAAGATAACTTTCGACAGTTTTATCCGCAGTATTACAGTCCTCTGTCTTTCTGTAGGAGCCGTATGGTTGCTCAACACCCTTTCCAGCGTATTGTTACCTTTCTTTATAGCATGGCTTCTTGCCTATCTGCTATATCCTCTTGTGCGATTTATCCAGCACAGGTTACGTTTGCGCAACCGTATTCTCAGCATCGTAGTAGCCCTGTTGTTTGTGTTTGCTTTGTTGGCAGGCTTTATTGCCCTGATTGTTCCCCCGATTATAAAAGAGACCATACACATTGCCGAATTGACTACGCTGTATTTCCATGATGTGATGACTCAGACCAACATGTCGAAATACATACAGAATGTTGTTGATTATCTCAGCAATAAGAACACCCTTGTCAATCTGGTTCAGCAAAGTTCGTTTATCGATGCCATGCAGACCGTTATGCTTCAAACCTGGAATGTGGTTTCCAGCACGGTAAATGTGGCCTTGAGTGTGCTTGGCGTGTTTGTCGTGCTACTCTATATGTTCTTTATATTGGTAGATTACGAAAAGATATGTCAGGGTTGGGTGAATCTTATTCCTGCCGGCAAGAGAAACTTTGCCTCTATGGTGGTACAGGATGTCAAGAACGGCATGAATGCTTATTTCCGCGGCCAATCCCTGATAGCCCTTATCGTAGGCATCCTGTTCAGTATCGGTTTCCTTATTATAGATTTCCCTTTGGCAATTGGATTGGGTTTGTTTATAGGGTTCCTTAATTTAGTGCCTTATATGCAGCTATTTGGCTTTATTCCCACCATACTGCTGGCTATTCTTAAGGCAACCGAGACAGGCGAGAGTTTCTGGTTCATAATGCTTTGTGCTTTGGCCGTCTTTGCTGTGGTGCAACTCATACAGGATATGTACCTTACGCCTCGGATCATGGGGCATGTTATGGGACTGAACCCCGCCATTATTCTGCTCAGCCTTTCCATTTGGGGTAGCTTGATGGGTATTATCGGCTTAATTATAGCCCTTCCGCTCACCACGCTGTTGCTGTCCTATTACCGCAGATTTATACTCAAAGAAGTCGCCGCAGAAGCTGAAACAGAGCAAAAAACAGAGGAGGACGCACAAAAAAGTGAGGAAAATGAATAATTTTGAATTATGAATTTTGAATTATGAATTAAAATATATACCTTTGCACCCGCAATTGCAGAAATGCATTGGTAATTAGGTTGGTCCGCTAGCTCAGTTGGTAGAGCACAACACTTTTAATGTTGGGGTCTTGGGTTCGAACCCCAAGCGGGCTACAGCAAAAAGAGAGAGACCAACAGCAGAAAGTTTTACTTTCGGAAGTTGAGGCTCTCTTTTTTTGATGTTAAGCTTCCCGTGGAAGGGCCGGGGTCGATGAATTCAACCCCAAGCGGGCAGATCCCTATTGCCCCTCCTCATTGCTTTCCGTCGTCAGGTATCCTATATGTAAATTACCATTCTCAAGCATACGCTTTAGGTGTGCCTTCAAAGATTTCGGCGTAACCTTGCGCAGGTACGACAAGTCGTTGTTATCAATAGCAATGCCATAAAGTTCACGTTGTACGAGGAGGCCTAACTTGTCAAAGTCGTCTAATGGTTTTACACCTTTCTCACGCTGCTTAATGTAACCATCTATCAGCTCCTTCGTGATAAGGTCACCTTCAGCCATTTCGTGCATCAGTTGATCTACATCCTTGGCAATACGTTCACGTTCTTTGGGGTTGCAGGAATAGTTAATGCTGCATAACATCTGGTAAAACGGATGTATGAAGTACCGAACTCCACAGGATGGGGTATAAACATCACTGTGTTTGACTCTGAGATTCTCAAACAGCAAAGAATTTAGCACACTCCATAGCGCGTTGTTATGGGCATGTGTCTTGGCTGAGTATTTATAGCCTTTGTCCCATGTATACACTAGAACTGTTTGACAAATAGGGGTATTATTCTGTATCTTTTCTACGATGGTGGTGTCGGTTGTACGGAAGTGGGCTGAGGGCCACTCTTTGCACCTTACCGGTTCAGGCTTTGAGGGCAGCGATGCCACATACTTAAGCACATGGGGCATGATGCTGTCTATTTCGAAATCTCCCTGAATGCCTAATACGGCTCCATTGCAGTTAGAATAGAATTCCTTTATTACCTCCTTAAAGCGCGACACGTTATATGTTGCGGCCAATTCCGGTGTAATGGGTAACATACGCTCAGGGTGAGCGCTGTATATGGAGTTTACTCTTGCTGCTGCCTGACTTACCGGGTTTGTACTATTCTGGGCAATCATTTGCAGGTTCTTTAGCCGTTCCTTAAACTTTGTGGTGTTTATATCTCCTGTTGGGGTCAGTTCGGCATATAATTGCTTGAAGAAATTATTGGTATTACCGCTGCTATCTATCCAACAATTTAAGTAATCCTCATAGTCCTGAATCATTCCGCCCACAGAGTAACCGTCTTTATTTTTATATTCTCTTTTACAGAAATCAATCAGATTTCCATAAAAACGGTCCTCATTGTCAAGGAGGGAGTAGCCTCCAGGACGCAACCACTTCATGTTGATTTTCTTGTCTGATGTCTTATGTTTCCAGAATACCACCTTTACACCGTTTGAGAGAACTGCCTCGCGGATACCGTGTCTGCGTGCTTTCAGTTCCTTTACCGTTCCTGGGGTGGGGTCTATGTTTACGGAATCTATGTCGAGTTTTTCAAATTTCTCTTCTTCTTTTTCTTTCTGTGCCAGTTCCTCGTCTGGCATATTTTTTACCTTATTATATATCTCCTGCAATTCTTCCACCGAGAGGCCTTCCGTTTTGCTGGGGAAGACACCAGATATAATCATGTTCTGCCCGTCAGTCAGTCGGCAAAATGCTTTCTGGAGTTCTTCTCTTGGGATGGAAAACTTGACATGATCGTACACCAATGCTTCTGAGTTCTCTGAAATAGCATCCTTGTTTTCCATGAAACGGGATGTCAACCTGTCAATCCTTTTTGAACTATTAAAAGGCGGAACGAAGGAACTTGTACTCATTTTACATGAAAAATCAATAGCTGTAGTGTCCGCGTTATAGATATCTTTCACACGGTCTAAGTTTTCGAACTCGTCCTTTGTGAATCCATTCCTGCGAACAGACTCTATCTCTTTAAAAAGCATTTCAAGGGCAGCCTTACCGCTTCCTGGATTGACAGAGAGCGCCATTTCAAGCGTACTGACGGCAGAAGTGAATGTCTGGTGTGAAAGCAGAACGGTTGTTCCGCCTACCAAATCAGAGTTCTCCACAAGTTTCTTAACTCTGTTCTTTAGGATATCGGTCAGCTTTTCTTTTATCCATTCAGCCTTAACGTCACCTACCGTCATCTTATCTTGATAAACCTGTTGGGGTATTCTGATATCCACAAATATGGCATCAAGTGATAAATTATCCTCTTTATAGGAACGGAACAGAGGCCCTTCTGTGTTTTGGAAGGTGGGTAAGGGAGGAACCACAGACTCTCCTTTTTTTATATTACCGAACATACGGTTTATTTTCTCCTCCATCTGATCGGCATCAAAGTCACCCACCGCCACTACAGCCATGTTCTGAGGTTGGTACCAGCGCTTGTAGAAGTTGCGAACCAGTTCTGGTGTACAGTTCTGTATGATATCCATCTCGCCAAGGGGCATCCGGTTATTGTATTGGGGATGGTTAAAGATGTCTTTTCTTAAGCTGATTTGGAAAGCTTTGGGATTTCTCATTCGCCATTCCTCGGCAATTACATTGTGTTCGCCTTTTACGGCCTCGTCGCTGATAGCGGCATCTTGGTTGGCTATATCCTGAAAGAAGAGCAGACAGGAATCCAGCAACTCCGCTTTGTCCGTAGGCACAGCATCAAACACATAACATACAATGTCATGAAATGTAAATGCGTTGCTATCGTGTCCCACTGGCATACCGTTCCTTCGCAGGAAACCATATACACCATCAATGCCTGGGAAATGCTTGGTACCCTTGAACATCATGTGTTCCACATAGTGGGCAATACCGCGTTCGTTTTCCTCTTCTACCAGCGAACCGCCTTTTACCAACAGACGGAAGTAAGCACGCTTCTCTGGGTTTTTGCTCTCAGCCACGTAATACGTCAGTCCGTTGTCCAGCACTCCAGTCCTGAAGGCGGTATCTGTGGGTATTTCCTGTTTGTCGATAAGGTCGGCACGACCATGAAAGCGAATAGTGTCTTCTGCAAACACTGTGACACTACTCAGCAGTGCAAGAAGGATGCAAGGAAAAATCTTCATTTTCATATTTTTTATACCTGTTTGTGTATTTCCGAGTACAAATCTACAACAAATTCTTTAAATAATAACAATGACAGGCTTTAATATTCGGAAATTTTGTAAATTTGCCAAGTAATTTTTAAGCAGAGAAGTAATTATGCGCCGTTTTATTCATTTCCTTCAGATTGCGTTGCTGCTGATGCTCCCCGTTACGGTAATAGCCAAAGAAACATATACTACACGGTATTTCTACCATTGGGAGAAGAAAGAAGGTACGCCCCACCCAGAGGACGTTATTTTGGCTTTGGAATACAAGCAGGATAACAGCCTGTACAAGGTACGCATTTATTGCACTACCGACGAGGACAATAAAACACGTGTAAGATTCCTGCCCGGTTTTTATGTGCTGGAGCACCCCATCCTCCCCCAAGACAAGGTGAGCGAGAACGAGTACAACTTAGAGTTCTTCCCTCAGGCTAAAATGGTGTATGCCCAGCCTGTAGAGATTAAATACAAGGAGCCAGAAGCACCATGGAAGAGCGGTAAATATCAGACGTGGCGCTACACAAAGACTTTTCACCCCAACAGCTTTAAATACAAGATGCGGTTGGAATCCGATGGCACATTAACCCTGAAAGGCCACTATTACAAAGACCGCAAGTTCTTCCCTATGAGCGAGGCACAGGTCAGCTCCCTGAACCGTAACACCTACGACGAAAAACTGCTGGCTGCCAACAGAACCGTTAATCCCATAGACGACGAGAGAGCCAGGGCTGCATCATCCATAGCCAAGAAAAACGTTCAAAGGACCTTACGTAAGGACGGAAAGGTGTATTACGAGGGAGAAGTATCACTCTACAAGAACGGACAAACGCTTATCGAGGGGAAAGGAAAATATTACTTTTCCGACGGAACCGTCTATGAGGGAGACTTTGTAAACGGCAAGCGCCAGGGCTATGGCACAATCGTATGGGGCGACTCCACCCAATGGGCTGGCGAACGCTACGAAGGCGAATGGAACGACGGTTGGCGAACAGGTCAGGGAACCTATACCGATGCCCACGGAAATATTTCTAAGGGCCGTTGGGAAAAGAACATCCTGGTGGAACCCGAAAGTCAGACCCCAGAGGTGGCCACAGAAATAAAGAACCCTCCATCCGGAATGGCTATGCTCGAATTCTTTGCATCGAACGGCAAACTGCAGATAGACTTTCAGGAAGTTGAGACTTTCGTAAAACAGAATGCCCAAGGATATAAAGAGCTGATGGAAAAGTTCCACGAAGACCCTTTGTCTCTTTCGAACGAAGAAGCAGCCATGCTTTATTATGGTTTTGCCTTTACCAAGGATTACGACCCCGACCATGTAGATCTGATAGTTGCACCGACACAACTCATTAAGGAAGGCAAACTGCAGGAAGCCTTTGATGTATGCCAGAAAGAATTGCAGAAGGCCCCTGTATCGCTATCTCTTCTCTTGAGGGCTGCTCTGGCGGCTGGTATGCTGAAACATCCCGATGCTCAGAAATACAGTCAGAAGGTAGCTAAGATTATGACTGCTATTATGTCAAGCGGAACGGGTTACAGTCAGGATAAGGCCATAAAGGTTATATTCATCTCCGACGAATATGCCATCTTCCGTGACGGTATGCGTTTTGTCCTTTCACAGCAGGATTTTATCGATTCGCGTTACGACCGTATGACATTGGAGACGGGCAACAAGGGAGAATCCATCATCCTCTGGTTCGATACTTATCTGGTTCAGCAAAGACGCAAGGGGGATTGAGAATTGAGAGTTGATGTGGCTAACAACAGTCTCAAAATGCTGTAAATTTATCCTCTCAAAGGCATCAGAAGAGATGCGCGAACCCCTTGTTCCGATGATTTTCCTGCATTTTCAACTCACCTGAGTGATGCGGAATTTTTATATTCTGACAACAAATACTATGAATTATGTGGCAAAATGGGATGTTTGATCGGTTTTTTATGATATTGGCAAGTCTCAGTTGGCGCATCTTGTGAAGGCAATGTGCAGGGGTTTGTCAGGCAAGCGAGCCTATGTTTGCAACCTCCCCGAGCCTACACTTGCAGACTCCCGGGCATCGCACGTGCAGATTCCCGAGGCGATTTGTTACCGTCGAAGTTACTGGCACTCGGAAAAGGAAAGAAAAATAAACTTTTCTTTCGCTCTTCTCTCGTTTTTTCGTAACTTTGACATCTATAATATCGAAGTTACTCCGTCTCGGCATAAAAAAGATTAAAATCTTTTGTTCTGCTCTCGACCTTTCGTAACTTTGCCATCACAAAACAGACATTTAAAACCTATTTAATCTATGAGAAGAATTAAATTGCTATTCATTGCATGCATTGCTGCCGTCTCTGCTTATGCGCAGCGTGCCAGTTACAACATCATCCCTCTGCCCAAGGAGGTGAAGGTGGATACAACTTCAGTTGGTAGAGCACAACACTTTTAATGTTAAGCTTCCCGTGGAAGGGAAAAGGGTCGAAGAATTCATCCCCAAGCGGGCTTCTTTATTTCTTCTTCTCAATATTTTTTCTTAGGTACTTACCTATTGTTTCTCCTGCATCTTTCATTGGATCGCGCAGGGTAATTATGTCGTTGTTATCCCCGTCAGATCCCTTTAGGAAGAACAATGCCTCGGTTGTATTGGCTTTTGTATCAATCAGTTTTATTTCGGCAGTTATTCTGCCTGATTTCTGTACGTCCTTTACAACAATGACTAGTTTAAACTGATCGCTGTTGTTCACGGGTACGGCTGTTATCTTCTTCGTCTCGTCGTTGAACCACTCAAAAAAGTAATCCAGAGATCTTTCTTCCCAGTCCTTGGCCCTGCGGGCAAGGTTCAGAAAATCAGAGAAGCTATTATCACCTAGATAGGTTGCTTTGGAGCAGTCCAGTTCAATCATAACTTTGTCGGCATTCTTCAGACAGTCTACACCACCTTTTACTGGCATTAAATTACCTGCATTACCTGTTAGACAGAATGCTAGCATAACACGAATACAGAAAGTTGTTTCATAGCTTTTCCTAAAATAAAATGGTTCGTAATGATATTAGTTTTTTTATTTCACTTTGCAAATATATATGTATTATGTGATATGACAATTCTTTTTGTGGAATTATAGCTTTTTTTTTGCATCAAATCGGGATAAACGTGCGTTCTGCCTTCCGTAAATGAGATAGTTCAGTACCTTGTGCCTGTTGTGCTCTTTTGTTAGCTTATTTGCTGACAACAGTCTACTTGTTTTTGGACAAAAATTAAGTTAAATATTTTATTATGTTAGTTGATTATCTTTATTTTTCACTATCTTTGCGCAGCAAATTATGTATTTAAAAGAATTATGCGTTGTTTTTCTTTAACTTTGTACACTATTCTGTTTCTGATGCTGCCCCTTATGGTAAACGCGCAGAAAACGGAGGAACCTGACGTTATAATGACAGACTCCTCTATCCAAATACTTGATCCCGTTTCACAAGTGCCAGACTCTTTGAAGAGAGAAAAAGCAAAGGATACCAACATTATATTAGAGAGCTTCAGCAACATGGAGAAGATTGATGTTGACTATAAGAAAATAGAGGAATTTGTGAAGAAGAACCCAAAGGGGTACAAGGATCTTATGAAGAGATTTTTGGACAATCCTCTTTCTCTTTCGGTAGAAGAAGTTGTTAAACTCTATTACGGATATCCTTTCACCAATGGCTATAATCCTAATCGTGTGGATGCATTAACAAAGCCGACTAGGCTGATGTTGTCTGGCGAATTGCAGGGAGCACTTGATGTTTGTGAAAAAGAATTGAGGAAGGCGCCTGTGTCTTTAGCTCTTCTTGAAAAGGCAAGCTTCTTAGTCCATGAGCTAAAAGCTCCTAGCCGTCAGAAGTATGTTCAAAGAACCATGAAACTTTTATCTGCTCTTATGGCTAGCGGAACGGGTTATAGTAAAGAGGATGCGGTGAAGGTGATATACATCTCGGATGAGTATGCTGTCTTCCGTGAGATGATGGGTCTCGTTCTTTCAAAGCAGGAATTTGTTGAACGTCGCTATGACCGCATGACGCTGAATACGGGTAACGGTGGGGAGTCTATTATCCTATGGTATGATACGTATTTGATGCAGGAATGGCGTAAGAAGCATGTTCGATAATCAGAAGAAAAAGAAAAACAAGAAATAATAACAACAAAAAACCTTTATAACCTTATGAAACAAATTGGATTATTTATTTTAGCATGCATCGCTGCCGTCTCTGCTTATGCGCAGCGTGCCAGTTACAACATCATCCCTCTGCCCAAGGAGGTAAAAGCGGATACTACCCAGTTCTTTACCCTGAAGGGCGGCATGGGAATTGCCTACGATGAGGGCAACGCAGAAAACACACGTGTTGCCCAGTTTCTGCAGGAATGGGTGAAGGAGGCTACAGGCATCGACTTACAGATGACACCTGCCGACAAGAACGCACCCATCCGCTTGTCTCTCATTGCTCCTGCCAAGAAGAGCAAGAAAAGTAAACAGCCCGTAGAACTTACAGAACAACAGAAGGAAAGCTATACACTGGCTGTGGGCAAGGAGGGCATCCTCATCAGTGCCTACGAACCTGCAGGTCTTTTCCGTGCTGCCCAGACGCTTCGCAAGAGCTTGCCAATAGCCAAGGGCCAAAGCGTAGAACTCCCCTACGTGCAGATTACCGACCAGCCCCGCTTCTCTTATCGTGGTGTGCTGTTGGATTGCGGTCGTCATTTCTTCAGCGTTGAATTTATCAAGCAGTTCCTGGATGCTATGGCCCTGCACGGATGCAACCAGTTCCACTGGCATCTGACAGAGGATCAGGGATGGCGCTTCGAGGTGAAGGCTCTGCCCGACCTGGCCAAGAAGGGTAGTGTGCGCGAGAAGAGCATCATTGCCCCAAGTAAAGTGCGCCTCTACGACAATATTCCTTATGGTGGCTACTATACGCAGGAAGAGTGTCGCGAAATCGTTCGCTACGCTGCTGAGCGTTACATCAATGTGGTACCCGAGATAGATATGCCCGGACACATGCAGAGTGCCCTGCACGTATTCCCCAACTTGGGTTGCACGGGCGGCCCGTACCCCGTTGCTCCGCATTGGGGTGTGATGCGCGAAGTGCTTTGTGGCGGTAACCCTCAGACACTGGACTTCCTGAAGACGGTCTTTGGCGAGCTTTGCGACGTGTTCCCTTCTCCCTACATCCACATCGGTGGTGACGAGTGCCCGAAGGAGCGTTGGCAGAAGTGCCCGAAGTGTCAGGCAAAGATTAAGGAACTGGGCTTGACCACCGAAAATGTTAAGGTTGAGGGTGACGGTGGCAGAGGAAGTCAGGACGGACGCAGCGCTGAGAACAAACTTCAGTCCTATATCAACCATGAGATTGAGCAGTTCCTGGCATCAAAGGGTCGCAGCCTGATTGGTTGGGACGAGATTCTGGCCGGAGGACTGACGGAGGATGCCATCGTGATGTCCTGGCGTGGCACCAAGGGTGGTGTTGCAGCTGCCAAGCAGAAGCATCGTGTCATCATGAGCCCCAACGTCTTTTCTTACATCGACCATCCTCAGTTGAAGGACCTCAGCAAGTCACCTCGCACAACAGACAGTTACGTTGTTTCCTGCTCTAAGATGTACTCCTTCGAACCCCTTGTTCCAGAAGAGCTGACCAAGGAGGAGGGCGAGTGCATCCTTGGCGTTCAAGCCAACTTGTGGACGGAGCATGTGGCTTATCCTGAGCACGCCCTTTATCAGTTGCTGCCCCGACTGGCCAGCATGAGCGAGGTGCAGTGGTGCAATCCCGAGCAGAAGGATTTCGAGGATTGGAAGAAACGTCTGCCGCAGCTGAAAAAGCTCTACGACAAAATAGGCCTTGTTTATTGCAACGAAGTGGAGTAAACAAAATGGGAAGGTTTCAGAAACGGCTGATAACAGTAGCGGCATTATGCCTGGTTGTAACAGGAAAGGTATGTGCCCAGACGCTGCATTACGACAAACCTGCAGTATTCTTCGAGGAGGCTTTGGTAATCGGTAACGGCACTATGGGTGGTATCATCTATGGCGGAACGGAGCAGGATAAAATCTCCTTGAATGATATTACGCTTTGGACGGGCGAACCCTGCAACATGAAGATTTATTCGCCAGATGCGCACAAAAGCATTCCTGCCATCCGTGAAGCCTTACGTCAGGGTGATTATCAGAAAGCCGACTCGTTGCAGCACGATGTTCAGGGACATTTCTCGCAGAACTATCAGCCGTTGGGACAGCTTACCATAGATTATCTGGATACGGAAACACCTGCCTCAGGCTATCGCCGTTGGTTGGATATAGGCAACGCTACAGCTCATACAGCCTATCAAAGGGGTGCCTACCGATATACTACAGAATATTTTGCCACACATCCTGATTCGGGAATCGTTATCCGCATTAATACTGATAATCCCAAGGGAATCTGTGCCCGCATAGGACTGAGCTGTCAACTCAAGAGCCAGCTTCGTACAGAGGAAGGAAAGGTGCTGGTGAACGACGGCTATGCTGCCTATACCTCTTTACCCAGCTATTACAATGCTCAGGAGCGCTTCTCTTATGACCCCTCTCGCGGCATTCATTTCTGCACCAAGGTCCAGGTGGAGGGAGAGAATGTAAAGGCCGAGGGCGATGCGGTTGTCGTAAACGGGTCCAGCGAGGTTGTCATCTATCTGGTAAATGCCACCTCTTTCAACGGCTACGATAAAGACCCAGTTAAGGAGGGCCGCCCCTATCGGCAATTGGCCGATGCCAGGATGAAACACCTGACGGCTTTGTCCTACGAAGCGCTGAAGGACCGCCACGTAACCGACTATAAGAATATCTTCGACCGAGTGAAGCTCTCTCTGGGGGAAAGCAAGTCAGATACTCGCTCTACCGAGGAAGTCCTGAAGGAGTATGTTGACGAGAGTATCTTCAATCCCGACCTGGAAGCCCTTTACTTCCAGTATGGCCGCTACCTGCTTATCTCCTGCTCCCGAACACCTAATGTGCCAGCCAACCTGCAAGGCCTGTGGAACGAGAGCATCCTGCCTCCCTGGTCGTGCAATTACACCACCAACATCAACCTGCAGGAGAACTACTGGCCCGCCGAGACAGCTGCATTGCCTGAAATGCACCTTTCTCTGCTTACCTACATGAAAGAATTGCAAGGGTCAGGTGAACTTACCGCCAAGGCCTACTATGGCGTGGATAAGGGTTGGTGCCTGGCTCATAATACCGACATCTGGGCTATGACCTGCCCAGTCGGTCTTCATACGGGTGACCCCCAATGGGCCAACTGGAACATGGGTGGTACCTGGGTAAGCACGCACATATGGGAACATTACACCTTCTCACTGGATAAGGAATTCCTGCAGGAGTACTATCCCGTACTGAAAGGTGCTGCTGAATTCTGCTTAGGTTGGCTGGTTCCCCTCTCAACCTTCAACCCTCAGCCCTCAACTCTAAACTCCCAACCTTCTACTCTCAACTCTCAACTCTCAACTCTAAACTATCTAGTCACCGGTCCGTGTACCTCGCCCGAGAATGCATATGTTACACCTCAAGGTTATCACGGACGTACCTGCTATGGCGGTTCGGCCGACTTGTCTATGATTCGCGAGTGTCTGACAGATGCCCGTAATGCAGCATGTGTGTTGGGCTTGGACAAGGATTTCGTTGCTCAGGCCGATGAGGCGCTTGCTCGCCTTCAACCATATAAGATAGGTAAGAAAGGTAATCTCCAGGAGTGGTTCTACGACTGGGATGATGAAGACCCGCACCACCGTCATCAGAGTCACCTCTTTGGCATCTATCCTGGACATAACCTACCCGATGGCGTCAACAGTCAGGAGGATATCAACCGCGCTGCCCTCAAGTCACTGGAAATCCGCGGCGATCGTACTACTGGTTGGAGTACGGGTTGGCGTGTAAACCTCTATGCTCGTCTGCACGATGCCAAGAACGCTTATCACATCTACCGCAAGTTGCTCTCTTATGTAAGTCCTGATGGCTATCGTGGCCCTGATGCACGCAGGGGTGGTGGAACCTATCCCAACCTGCTGGATGCTCATTCACCCTTCCAGATAGACGGCAACTTTGGCGGTTGTGCCGGCGTGATAGAGATGCTTATGCAAAGCCATTATAACGTTAACGTTAACGATAACGATAACCAAGCGAAAAAAGATAATTATCAACTCTCAACTGTCAACTGTCAACTAAGCATAGAATTACTTCCTGCTTTGCCCGAGAACTGGAAGGATGGGGCAGTTAGCGGCATTCGTGCCCGTGGTGGAATTTCCGTCGATATGACTTGGAAGGACAGCAAGGTTACTGCCCTCACCCTTACCGCTCAGCATCCCTGCAAGGTGGCACTCAAGGTAAACGGACAGGTAAAAACAGTGAAACTGAAGAAAGGTAATAATAAGGTAAAATGCTAATATACATGAAAAGAACGCTCTCCTTACTTGCATGTCTGCTGCCTTTGCAGTTGCTTGCCATTGGGCTGTACGACTTAAGGTGTGAACTCCTGCATCAGCCTTGGGGTGTAGATAACACCACTCCTGCGCTGAGTTGGAAGATAACGCCTGGAGAGAATGGTCTTTGCCAGACGGCTTATCAGATTCTGGCTGCCTCCAGTCCTGAATTACTTACGGAAGAGAAAGCCGACCTGTGGAATACGGGCAAGGTAAAGAGTACAGAAAGTCTGTGGATACCGTATGCAGGAAAGGCGCTGACCTCGCGTAGCGTGGTCTATTGGCAGGTTCGTGCTTGGGACCAGAATGATAAGGTTGGCGGTTGGGCCAAGGGTGCTCACTTTAGCGTAGGTATTCTGGATAATAGTCTATGGAAGGGTCAGTACATTGGCATGAAGCGTGAGAATCCCAAGGTGCAGCCCATGTTCTGGAAGACATTCAGTTTTAGCGGCAAGGGGAAGCCTGCTTTTCTACACATCAATACGCTTGGCTATCACGAGGTCTATCTGAACGGCCAGAAGGTGTCCGACGATGTGCTGGTGCCTGCTATGGTGGAATTCCCCAAGCGCAGTTTGGCTATGACGTACAATGTGACCAATCTGTTACAGGAAGGTCAGAACGACTTGGTTATCTGGTTAGGAACGGGTTGGTACGATGCTGGTCTGCCTGGTGTGAAGGAAGGCGGTCCGTATGTGATGGCGCAGATAGACCTGCTGGAGAACAACAATTGGAATAGCATCGTTAAGACCGATGAAACGTGGAAGGCTCGCTCAAGCGGCTATTATTTCGATGGCTCCATGAAGCCCTACGGCTTTGGCGGCGACTTGGTAAAAGCCGAAGAACTCCTCTCCGACCTCACCCATTCCACCCTTGAAGCCGCCGAATGGCAATTGGCCGTTGTTAATTCACAATTTTCAGATGAGCCCTCACCCAAAGGGGGAGCAGGGAGGGGGCCTTCCCCAATGATGTGCGAACCCAACAAGGTTCAGCAGGCTGTTCAGGCACAGAAGATTACCCGCTTCCAAGACGACAAATGGATGGTGGATATGGGTCGGAGCATCGTCGGTTGGGCACGCTTCAACTTTGGCAAACTGAATAAGGGACAGCAGATAATTATCAGCTACGGAGATATGTTGGGATTGGATGGCGACTTCGAGCACGGCGTGTATACCGACCGCTACATTGCCAGCGGCGAGGGCGAGGAGTCGTTCTGCAACAAATTCAGCTATCACGCTTACCGTTACATCAAGATTCAAGGCTTGGGACACCAGCCTGCACTCTCGGACATTGAGGGCCTGAGCATTTATACGGGCTATGAGAAAGAGTCGGCCTTCGTCTGCAACGACGACGACATCAAAGCTATTCACAACATGGTGCATTATACCTTTAAGTGTCTTACCCAGAGCGGATATATGGTGGATTGCCCCCATCATGAGCGCCAAGGTTACGGAGGTGACGGTAATGCTTCTATCCTAGCTGCACAGACCATGTATGATATGTATCCACTCTACAAGAACTGGCTGCAGGCTTACGGCGATGCGCAGGGCGAGGACGGTGAAGTGCCTCATGTGGCTCCAGCCATCTGGACTTGTGGTGGAGGCCCCTTCTGGTGTGCCTTCATAGCCAATGCTCCTTGGCAGACCTATCTGCAGTATGGCGACAAGCGGATGCTGGAGCGTTACTATCCCAATATGCAGCGCTACTTGCAGTACACCGAGAAGTATATGCCCGATGGGTTGCTGAGTCTGGAGCATCGTTGGCCCACCTCATTCCGCAAGCATTGGTTCCTTGGCGACTGGGCGCTGCCCAACGAGGAGCATCAGCATCATACAGAAAGTATCGACGATGTGAACAGTTGTTCCATGAGCTGGGTGTATGGCATTATGGCGCGAGTTGCTGCTGTTTTGGGTAAGACCGATGATGCTGCCCTTTACCAGCAGAAGCAGCAGGACATCAACAGCAAGATTCATCAGAAATTCTATAATAAGAAGGATGCAACCTATGCCAGCGGCTTGCAGTTAGATGCCGCCTTTCCCCTCTTTGTGGGCGCAACGCCAGAGAACCTTACAAATAAGGTAAATGGCCAACTCAAAAAAGACATCTATGGTCGTTGGGAAGGTCATCTGTTCACAGGCCTTGTGGGTGTGCCTATTGTTACCCAATGGCTCACCAAGGCGGGCGAGGCGCAGGTGATGTACGATATGCTCAAGCAGCGCAGCTTCCCAGGCTACCTGTATATGATAGAGAACGGCGCCACCACCACGTGGGAGCATTGGAATGCCCGAAGGAGCCGAATCCACAACTGCTACAACGGCATAGGCTCTTGGTTTTATCAGGCACTGGCCGGCATTGTGCCAGACGAGGACAATGCGGCTTACCGCCATTTCTTCATTCGTCCTCAGATGGCAGACGGCATCAACTTTGTCCGTGCCCTGAAGCCCACTCCTTATGGTGATATCAAAGTTGAGTGGAACCTCTCAAAGGCCACCTTCGATGTTCGCTTAACCATTCCCCCAGGCACGACGGCCACCCTTGAATGCCCAGCATCGCTTAAGGCTAAGGTTGCAGAGATGCCGCCCTCTGGCCTTATGCGTTACGGCCTTATCTACAACGAGAATCAGCGCGACCGCATAGATGCTCCTGAGAACGAGAAGTTCCCTGCCACCGAGCCCATTCAACTCCAGAGCGGCACATACAGAATTATCTATATGCTGAAAGAAAAATAATACAGCGTGTAAGCAATTCTATGTTCTTACCGTTCCACAAGGAACCTACTCTTTCTCTCTGGGGAAAGCCGAAATACGAAGCCGGGCTGCACCCATTGGCACAAGGATGATGGGCGTTGTCTCTGTTGCACGGGCCGCATATTTGGTAGGAAGAAAATCGGTCATGCCCGTTGAATCGAAGCCCCACGAGGGTATCTGCCTTCCGACAGCAGTAAACTCAAGAGGTACGTTCTCGAGCGTGAAGGGCTGTTCGTTCTCGGGATAGGGCTTGCGTATTACGCTGAAATTTACAGGCAAGTTCAGCTCATCAACTACCAGCCCGTAGTTCCAATCGCTCTTGGCACGCAGTACATAACAAGGCCAGAGTGAAGCATCCACACCCTCCTGCCAATGAGAATCATCCTGAACAAACTCCTTGTCACGACTGTCATGAGCCTCGAATTCCTCATCAATCTTCAGGGAGAGGGTCAGAGGGCCATAGTCAACACTGACGCTGGATTTGTTCTGCTGCCATACCGTAGAACACAGGCTCATGGGCAAACGAAGCGCAACGGTATCACCCTCTTTCCATTGACGTGAGATACGAATATAACGGCCTGCAGCATCTCCTTCTGTTGGCTGACTCTCGCCGTTAATGTTTACCTCGGCGCCTTTAGCCCAGGCGGGAATACGCAGGTAAAGAGGGAATTCCACTTCACGTTCGGGGTGAAGAATAAGGGTGATAGTCTCGTCGAACGGATAATGGGTAATCTCCTCCATCCTCAGAGATACACTGTCTGCTACCATAGCCGTTGTCTCGTTGGCAGCATAGAGCATAGTGGCAAGTCCGTTGTCGGCTGTTGCCATTACCAGATGCTCGGCAAAATATGGCCATCCCATGCCGTGATTGTGCTGGCAGCAACGAGAGCTGAAGGGGCTCATGGAGAGCATACCACGCAGGCTGTTGTCGATGCTGGGGGCGTGATTCTTCTCGTCGCTGATAGCCATATTAGCTGAAGTGATATAACGCAAAGCCCGCATATCGGGAGTGAGGGCTGCGGGGAATGAATTGAAGGCGACATTCTCGCAGTGGTCGGCCCAGAAAACATCGCCGGTGATGCCCATAAGTATCTCATCACTTGCCATCTGCTCTACCAAAGCACAAGTCTCGGCACCGTTTCGCGGGTCATAGTAACCGGCACGGGCATTCTCGTCGGCTGCGTACATACCGCCAGGCATTTGCCCGTAACGACGGCGCATCTCGTTGTGCGCATTGTAGGTTGCTTGCAACATCTCCTTGTCGCCCGTATATATATAATAGGTTGCGGGTTCGCGGAAGCCCTGTGCAACATTTACGCCATGATAGTTAGGAAGGTCACCCTTCATGGTCCAGTCGGAGGTAGCTTTGTGCAGCTTGTCTATCAGCGGAAGGATGGTCTTGTCGCCGTTCCGGTTGTAGAGCCACAGCACGCTCCACAAGTTGTCTCCGCCGCGCTTCTCCTGCCAGAGTCCCTTCAGGAATTTATTGTCAGGGATGGACATTTCCCACTTGAAGTAGCGGTTCATGGCTGTCAGCACACGCTGCGAGCCGGTAGCCTCGTAGTAGGTCTGCAGCGCCCACAGCATGGGCATCTTGGCCCAGATATCAGGGCTGTCGCCATCATACCCGTCAGGACCGAGGCGGCCGTTGGAGGTCTGGTTGTTCAGGACTGCCTGAATCCATATCTCTACTTCTTTTTTCATGGCCTCATCATTCAGGATGTAGGCCAGACTGCTATAGCCTCTTATCCAGTAAGGTACTTCCTCCCATCCGTGATCGCCTTGGTTAGAGAGCCACTGGTTATTATTCTTATCAAGCCAGGCACTTACGGTGCCCAACTGTCCGTTTAGTCCGTCGCGTTGCAGCTCCAAGTATTTACGGAGCCATCCCTTTGGCTGTACCTTTCCAACGGGCAGCTTCAATAACGGAGCCTGTTGTAGGGGTGCGCGGAAGTTGGTATAGTTGGCATTCGTTGCCTCGCGATTGGGGCTGTCAACAATGGTAATGGTTTCGTCTGCCCTGATGCCGGCAAAAGGAATCGTTAGCAGAAGAGTTAATAATGTTGTCTGGATTTTATTCATAGGTTAAAAACGGTATCAATATTTCTGAATAATCTTTTTTCCTTTGGTAATGATAATGCCCCGATAACCAGCAGGATAGGATATCCGCTGACCTGTCAGGTTATAGATTTCTGCATTGTCTTCTGAGTCTGAATCAGGAGCGGAGAGGCCATCGTGCATGGGGTTATACCTTACGCTCAGGCCATAATCGATATGTCCGCCTCCACCCCCTTGTTGCAACGAGACACATAATACGTTGTCACCTTCGACGAAGTATTTCTTTCGGGTGCTGTTAAAAAGGAGGGTGGCATAGTTGTTATCGTTCCACCCGGAGGCAGAAACAAGTTGTTTACCGTTCAGCCAGAACTTGGGGTTCTCGTCGTAGCTATATGTTAATGTTACAGCACCGATCTGTATCTTTGCCAAATCCTCGGCCGTTAGGGTGAAGTGGCGGCGAATAAGAATGGGATGAACGGTACTCTGCCATTGTGTGACAAGGAACTTGTTCGCATCGATACTGAACGGACCGACGCCTTCTCGCCAGTAGCTCTCGTCCTCGTCCAGGGCATACCACTTGGCCTTTTCTGCCTGGGAAATGTCCGAATTATAATTCAGTTCGTAGAAGAGGCAGGGCCAAGAACCCTCTCCACTATCCACGGTGTCCAGGATGTACTCTGTAACCTGTTCGGCAGCCTTGGATGTAGTGATGACGAGAAACAAAGGCAACAGCCATTTATGTTTCAAAGACATAAAAATAAATATATTAGTTCTGAATATGGGTATCGGTTTTCAAAAGAAGATTCCCTCTTCCTTTTTTCTAAAGAGGGAATCTGTTATAGAGGTCAGGTGTCCTTATTTCTTTATTTTCTTGGTCTTAGCAGGTGCCTCTGGAGCGGGGTTTACCTTATCCATAAGAACGCGGAACCAGTAGCCACCGATTACGGAACGAGCCTTGAAGCCCACCATATTACCAGTCTTAGTGTCGCTCCAGTCTGAGATGGGCACACGGCTCTGGGTCTCATTGATGTACTTATAGACGGGGCTGACAAACTTCTTGAATGTATCAGCATCGGGAGCCATAGCAGCGGTCCACATAATCCAGTCGCTCTTGGTGTAATCCTTGCGACAATCGAGAGGCAGACCATACTTGTTCTGCTTGGTCAGATAGTACTTGATTTCCGTCTGCATAGCATCGTTGGGGATGATGCCTGTGTTCCACAACTTATCCCATACCATATTATATTTCTGGCTCCAAGTGTCCTTGCCTGCGCCATATGCCAACTCATAGTGGTCGCCTACCTTGGTTTCCTTTTCCCAAGCAGCTGCCATCTCCTTGGCCTTAGCGTTGTACTTCTGATAAACATCGTCCAAGCCCTTCATCTTTGCCATCTCGGCATAACCAGCAATACCCATGATAGCCTTCAGTGCCAAGTTACAGTTGCCTGCCCAATGGCCAGCGAAGTCATCAGTACAGAGTTGGTTGGCAGGATGCAAGCCGTTCTCTACCAAGTAATCCACCCAGATGGTCATCATATCCCAGTAAGGATCTGCGTAGGCAGTGTTGCCGTCCAACTTGCATATTTCGGCTGCCAAGGTAAGCATATTACCAGACTCCTCCAGAGGCATGTCGCCACCATACACCTGCTTGTTGGCTAATGGATACTGACCCAGGTCGTGAGCTGCGAAGGGCTTTGTCCAACGACCGCTCTTGCTATAATCGAAGATAGAGGTCATCATGGCCTTCTGCAGATTGGGGTTGTAGCAAAGAACCAGCGGAGCCTCGGGGTAAGTGAGGTCGACGGTGTTCACACAACCATTGGAGTTATTCTCCTTAGAGAACCACAGCAGATTGCCATCCTTATCCTGGAAGAGTTTGTGGGCAGCCATCACGTGACGGTAAGAACCAGAGAGGATTTCGGCATATTCCTGACCACCAGACTTGAAACCATCGTCGTAAATCATCTTATCGAAGGCACGACAACGCTGCATAATGCTGGCGTAGCCGTTCTGCATATTCTTGAAGGCATCAAAGATAGTCACGCTGCCACCATGAGCCCAGTAGCCTTTGTAGCGGTTGTAGAAGTATTCGATGTCCTCTATTTCATCGTAACCCATCATCATAAAGCTGCTGGCGGTTTCTACGCTGCCAAAGTCGTGGGTATAAGCCAAAACGGGCATCTCGGCAGGCTTGCGGGCAATGATGGGACCCCTTCTAAATCTCCCCGAGGGGCGACTTTCATTCACTCCCCTTTGGGGGAGACGGAGGGGGGCCACTCCTGTCTCCACAAAGTTGTTCTGAATCTCGGAGGCATCACCCATCATCACACGACCGTTGATAGCGGGAATATAGAAGTAACCCCAGTCGATGCAGATGCCGTCGCCCGACTTAGCCAGAATGGGCTGCTCGATGGTACCTGTACGAACGTACTGCACGCCCTTCTCGTTGCCCATAGTGGTAATGGTGGGCTGTGTGTTGGTGTTCACTGCCTGCAAGGGGTTGGCACTGATGTACACCTGCACGTCGTGCTTCCTTCCATCAGTAGCGCGGACCTGATAAGAGATGTAGTTGATGGGCATAGAGATAAGGTCGTAGTCGTCAATCAGCATGGGAGCAGTGAAGACGATGTCTAGTTCTACGGGCCCACACGCGAATGTATAATAGGTATTGGTAGCCAAAACGTCTACACTCTTCTGTTCTGCCACCAGAACGTTGGCACCCTTAGGCTTGATGTTCTTGAACAGACCGAAGTCGACGTATGCACCGCCTGTGGTATTGTGGCAGTGAGCTGAGATGATGTTCTTGCCGGCATGCAAGAGGTTCTTCAGGTCGCCATCCAGATGCAGTACCACATTATTGACCCAAGTCTCGCCTGTATCGGCCACCTTTGTACCATTGATATAGAGTTCAAACACATCGTCGTGCGAATATTTCACATACAGGTCTTCCTGCAACTGCTGAGCAGTCAGCTCCACCTCACGACGGATATAGATATCCGAACCTTGGCGGCCAAAGCGACGATTGCTGATATTTTCACCCTCGGTTCCCCAAGCAGCCTTCTCGGTGCGCCACTCAGAATCGCTGAAGTTCTCCTTCTGCCAACCGTCGGCGGGTGTCTGATAAGTTACCTTACCTTCCCAGCGCTCCTCGTCAGACATAGGCGCGATAGAAGAGAGCACATAGGTCTGCTCTGCACCCATAAAGCGATAGGCGGTACCGTCAACACGCAGGATGCCTAAGATGGGCTTCTCATCGTTGGTCCAGTGACGGGTGGTTCCATCGGTCAGCTTATCAAAAGGCGACCAGATAGAAAAATAGGGGTCATTCACTACCAGAGGCACAGAAGGCAGACGCAAGTCTGTGCTGGCATAGGGCTTAAAAAACTCTGCAGTCTGTGCGAAAGCCATTGTCGCAGCAAACAAGCAAGCGGTTAAAATCTTTTTTCTCATTGGGTTTTATTATTAATTCATAATTCATAATTCATAATTACTCCCTCCCATTTGGGGGAGGGATGGGGAGAGGGGCCTACCTCATCGGCGGGAAGGCGCTAATGCGCAAGCGCGCCGCTCCCATAGGTATAAGGGTAATCTCCTCCACCTTGCCACGACGGGCACGGGCATCGGGCAGAATCTGGCAGAGGCCAGTTGCATCTTGGCCCCAGCCCTCCACACGGGCACCACGGGCTTTTATGCGGATGGGGGCGTTCTCGTGATTAAAGGGATAGTTGTTCTCAGGCCAAGGCCGCTTCTCTAATTTCATACTGTGAAGGTTCTCCACCAAGGCATAATTCCAAGGGCTGTCGGCATAAATCTCAAAGGTCGGCCACTTGCTGGCATCGGCACCTTCTTGCCAATGCGAGTCACCGATGGCCGTCTTGCGACTGTCCTTCTGCTCGTAGCGCTCCTTAATCAGGAGGCTCATGGTGATAGGACCGTAGTTGATGCTCACGCTGTTCTTGTTCAGCGCCCAGACGCGCTTGGTGAGTCGCATGGGCAGAAACAGTTTCACCTCGTCGCCGTTCTTCCACTCATTCTTTATCTGCAGAAGGCCACTGTGTACCTGACAATCAACCGTCTTGCCATTCACGGTTACGTGGGCACCCTTTGTCCAAGTGGGAATACGTAGGTAGAGGGGAAAGCTTACAGTCTGGTTTTTCTTCAGTCCGCCGATGGTGAGCAGAATGTCCTCGCTGAAGGGATAGTGCGTCTGCTCATCGATGGTTACCGTCTGACCGTCGGCCACTTTCAGTGTAGCCTTGCAGTCGGCATAGATCAGGCAGGCTGCCCCGCCATCGGCACTTGCCAATACTAAATTCTGGCTGTAGTAAGGCCAACCCATCGCATGGTTATGCTGGCAGCAACGACTGCTGAAAGGGTTCATGCAGAAGAAGGGACCACCGTTGTCCACACCTGGATGATGGTTGTTCGAGTCGGCCTGCACCATATTAGGGCAAGTCAGATAACGCAGGGCACGCATATCCTCGGTCATGCTGGCAGGATAGCTGTTAAAGGCCACATCCTCCAGATTCTCCATCCACAGTAGGTCGCCCGTCTGCGCCATCAGAATTTCATCGCTGAGCATCTGCTCCACAAAGCCGCAGGTCTCAGTGCCTTGGCGGGGGTCGATATAGCCATGACGACAGTTCTCATCGCTTCCGAACATACCGCCGGGTACCTGACCGTAAATGCGACGGATGAGGCTATAATCATTATAGGTAGCCTTAAGGGCGGCGGGGTCTTTGGTTACAAGGAAGTATTCTGCAGGCTCGCGGAAGCATTCTGCCACATTCACATTGTGCCAGTTGGGCAGACCGCTCTCCTGCATCCAGTTGGCGGTACACTGGTGAATCTTATGGCAGAGGTCCAGCAGCCAGCTTTCGCCTGTGCGGTTGTAGAGCCAGATGACGGACAGCAGGTTATCGCCGCCACGAGAGTTCTCCCAGTAGTCGCGCAGGAACTTCTCCTTGGGATATTGCATTTCCCACTGGAAGTAACCCTTCATCACTTGGAGCACACGCTCATCGCCGCTATAGTCGTAATAATCTTGCAGAATCTGCAGGGCAAGCATATTAGCCCAGAGCTCACGCCTTCCGTTCTTGTCCTCGTTCACAGGGCCGAAGTATCCGTCGGGCTGAGCGCTCTTGATGATAGCCTCCACCCAGAACTTTGTCTCGTCCAGCATAACCTTGTCACCTAAGATATAAGCTAAGTTGCTGTAGCCGCGCAGCCAGTAAGGAACCTCCTCCCAACCGTGTGAGCCACCGCTCTCCAGCCAGGCATTGCCTTTCTTGTCCAGCCAGTCGCTTATCTCGCCCAAGTTTCCACTCAGGCCGTCTTTCTGGCGTTGCAGAATCTCACCCACCCAACCGCGTGGGGTGATAGCGTTAACGGGAAGTTTCAGGAACGGGTTGGCAGGCAGTGGAGCCTTATTATTAATGTAATTGGTTTGTGTAGCCTCGATGTTACGAGCCCTCACCATTTTTGCCGTCTGCGCAGAGGCAGAAAGGGCGATAAAAAAGACAAGAAAAAAGGTCTTAATTTTCATTATTGGTTGGTTTTTAGGATAATTTCGGGTGCGAAGATAGCAAAAGCCGATTGAAAAACCAAATTTCAGAACCACGAAGAAAAAAAAATGCTAAGATAATTCGAATTTCGCAAGCTCCAATTTCGTCAGGTGTCAGGTCTTAAGGTCGCTTCGCTTATAGGTTTAAGGTAATATCACCTCACCCCCCCACAACCTCATAACCTCATGACACAAAAAAAGGAGCGATGCTTTTGTGCTTCGCTCCTTTTTCAGGTCGGGATGACAAGACTCGAACTTGCGACCTCGCGCCCCCCAGACGTGTGCGCTACCAACTGCGCTACATCCCGTTCCTTACGTTTTGTGGGTGCAAAGGTAGGACATTATTTTGTTATTTGCAAATTTTTGTGTACTTTTGTACTCAAAATAGATATAAATTGCAATAGAAAGGATGGCCATAAACCTTTTCCCTCCCAAAAAAATGCAGGCCGAAGTGATTCTTCCAGCCAGCAAAAGCATCAGCAACAGGGCTCTTATCATACACGCGCTGGCAAGTGGCGGTAGAGTAAGAAAAGAGCAACTGGGAACGGTGCTTAGGAACATCTCGGACTGCGATGACACATTTGTGATGGTTCGCGACCTTAGTGAAATGCCTGATACCATAGACATTATGCCGGCTGGGACGGCTATGCGCTTCCTGACGGCTTACCTGAGCGTGACACCTGGCACGCACATCATTACAGGAACGGAGCGTATGCGCCACCGTCCCATAGGGATTCTGGTTGATGCCCTCAGACAGTTGGGTGCCCAAGTGGAATATGCCGGCGAGGAGGGTTTCCCACCCCTGCGCATCACAGGGGACAGGCACAAAGGCGGGCGTTTGGAACTGCCTGGCAATGTGAGCAGTCAGTACATCAGCGCCCTGCTGATGATAGGTCCCGTAATGGGGGAGGGGCTCATGCTGTCGCTAACAGGGAATGTGGTAAGCAGGCCTTACATAGAGATGACGCTGAGCATTATGCGCGACTTTGGCGCTAAAGCTGTATGGACATCGGACCACGAACTGAAGGTGATGCCTGGCGGCTATCAAACTATACCTTATCTTATAGAGAATGACTGGAGTGCCAGCAGCTACTGGTACCAGATGATGGCGCTGACGGAGGATAAGGCTCCCTGCATGGTGTTGCCTGCGCTCTTTGCCAAGAGTCTGCAAGGGGACTCGGCTATCAGCCAAATATTCCGCCCGTTGGGCATAGAAACCACCTTCGAGAAAGATGCGGAAGGTGTGGAGCGCGTAAGACTCTCGCGTAGCGGAACTCCCTGCAGCAGCATGGATTACGACTTTGTGAACCAGCCCGATCTGGCTCAGACCCTTGTGGTTACCTGCGTCATGTTGGGGATTCCATTCCGCTTTACGGGCTTGCAGAGTCTGAAGATAAAAGAGACAGACCGCATCCGTGCCTTACGAACGGAGCTGCGCAAATTAGGCTATGACATTCAGGAACAGGACGACAGCATCCTTTACTGGAACGGCGAACGCTGCGAGGCTCAGGAAAACCCATCCATTGATACCTACGAGGATCACCGTATGGCTATGGCCTTTGCCCCTTGCGCCATGAAGTTGGGCAGCCTGCGCATCAACAACCCCGAGGTGGTAAGCAAAAGCTATCCTGCCTTCTGGGAAGACCTGAAAAAAGTTGGTTTTAAGATATGCTGATAGTACTCTACATGTTAATCGCCCTCGCGGTGTTAGGCCTAATAGCCGGCATCGTCAGTTGGTGGCATTACAGGCACGCTCCCAAGGAGGAGCCTATAGTAAACCCTGCCGATATGGAGTGTTGCGGCCAACATGAGGTGTGCGAGAAGGAGAGCCTTTTGGCCGCCATCAGCAAACAGATAGAATACTACGATGATGAGGAACTGGACCGTTTTAAGGGTCGCAGTGGAGATGAATATACTGAGGAGGAAACAGAGGAATTCCGCAATGTGCTGTACACCATGCGCTCGGAAGAGGTGGCAGGATGGGTGCGCAGTCTGCAACTCAGGCAAGTGAATCTGCCTGACGATGTAAAAGATGAGGTGTTCCTGATAGTGGGAGAGAGAAGGTTTTTTTAAACGAAAACGAAAACAAAAACAAACAACTTGATAACTAACAAATAACAACATGATTGATTTTTCTTTAACTGGTAAGGTGGCGCTGGTAACAGGTGCTGCGCACGGAATAGGCTTCTCGATGGCTGAGGCCTTAGGAGAAGCAGGAGCCAAAGTGGTGTTCAACAGTCGCAACCAAGAGCATGTGGATAAAGCGTTGGCTGCCTTCAAGGAGAAAGGCATTGAGGCGCACGGCTTTGTATGCGACGTGAACGACGAGGCTCAGGTAAAGGCAATGATTGAGAAGATAGAGAAGGAAGTGGGAACGGTGGATATTCTGGTAAACAATGCCGGCATCATTCGCAGGATTCCCATGCACGAGATGGAATTAGAAGAATTCCGACTGGTGGTGGATACAGACCTTACGGCTCCCTTCATTGTATCAAAAGCGGTGATTCCCGGTATGATTAGAAAGGGACACGGCAAGATTATCAACATCTGCTCCATGATGAGCGAGCTGGGTCGCGAGACCGTTTCTGCCTACGCTGCTGCCAAGGGCGGACTGAAGATGCTGACACGCAACATCGCCTCGGAATACGGCGAATACAACATCCAATGCAACGGTATCGGACCGGGCTATATGGCTACATCGCAGACCGCTCCATTGCGTGAGCCACAGCCCGATGGGAGCCGACATCCGTTTGACTCATTCATTGTTTCCAAGACACCCGCTGCCCGCTGGGGAACACCTGAAGACCTGAAAGGCCCCGTTGTATTCCTTGCCTCTGACGCTTCGAACTTTGTGAACGGACATATCCTGTACGTGGATGGCGGCATCCTTGCCTACATAGGAAAACAACCTAAGTAATATGGAAAACTGGTTCTCATACATCATAAGTCTGGGCGCAGCCGTTATGATGCCCATCATTTTTACGTTGCTGGGACTGCTGCTGCGCATCAAGCCAGGAAAGGCGCTACTATCGGGTCTGTACGTAGGCGTAGGATTTGTGGGCCTTTCCGTAGTGACAGGCTTGCTGACAAGCGCGCTGGGTCCAGCCTTGGAGACCGTTGTGGGTGTGTACGACCTGCAACTGGGCATCTTTGATATGGGTTGGCCGGCAGCTGCTTCTGTAGCCTACAACACGGCAGTAGGGGCCTTTATCATCCCCGTCTGTCTGGCCATTAATGTGCTGATGCTGCTCACTCGTACTACACGTACTGTGAACATCGACCTGTGGAACTACTGGCATTTTGCCTTCTTAGGTTCCATTGTCTATTTTACTACGGACAATCTGGCCCTTGGATTCAGTGCTGCCATCTTCTGCTACATGCTGACGCTGATTATGGCCGACCGTACGGCAGAGGATTTTCAGAAGTATTACGACGGGATGGAAGGAATCTCTATCCCCCAGCCTTTCTGTCAGGGATTTGTTCCGTTTGCCGTTGTTGTAAACAAGTTGCTCGACTTCATTCCAGGCTTCAGCAAATTGGACATTGACGCAGAAGGAATGAAGAAGAAGTTCGGCATTCTGGGCGAACCGCTGTTCTTAGGTGTGATAGTGGGTTGCGGCATAGGTCTGCTGGCCAGATACGATGTGAAGGACATCTTGGTTCTGGGTGTGAAAATGGGTGCCGTAATGGAATTGATACCTCGCATTACCCGCCTGTTTATCGACGGCCTTATTCCCATCTCTGATGCTACCAAGAAGATGATTTCCAGCAAGTTTGGCGACAAGGTAAAGCTGCACATAGGCATGAGTCCGGCCTTGGTGATTGGTCATCCCACTACGCTGGTTGTTTCTCTGCTGCTCATTCCCGTTGTGCTGCTGCTTTCGGTAGTACTGCCAGGCAACAAGTTCCTGCCCTTGGCATCCCTGGCCGGTATGTTCTACCTGTTTCCCGTTGTGCTGCCTATTACAAAGGGTAATGTGGTGAAAACCTTCATTATAGGACTGGTAGCGCTGGTATGTGGTCTGTACTTTGTTACCAACATTGCCGACGCCTTCACAATGGCAGCCAATTCTGTTGCTGCCTTACACCCAGAGGATGCCTCAGTACGCATTCCTGAAGGTTTTAGCGCAGGTGCAGCACTCGACTTTGCCTCCAGCCTTATGTGCTGGGTATGGTATCATGTATTTGTGGGCAATAAGTTCTTTGCTTTTGCCGCAGGGTTGCTGATGGCATATCTACTCGTTTGGAATAGAAAGAAAAGTGAAAAGTGAAAAATAAAAGAATGAATAATATGAAAAAGACTTTAATAACAGGATTGCTTTTGACATCCACTATGCTTATGGCACAGAATCATACTAATTATGAATTGCGTTACCCCACTCATCCCGAGGATGTTCGCACATACGACACAAATCGCCTTAGGAAGGCTTTTGCTATTGAGAAAGTATTCTCAGCTGACGAGATAAACATTGTTTATACCATGCACGACCGCTTTATCGTTGGCGGTGCTATGCCCGTAAACAACAAAGCCCTACAGTTGGAGACCTTTGAGTACCTGAAGGCTCCCAACTTTCTGTCAAGAAGAGAAATAGGAATCATCAATGTAGGCGGAACAGGTACTGTTACCGTTAAAGAGGGCAGTAAAGAAAAGACATACGAGTTGAAATACAAGGAGGCCCTGTATGTAGGCAGCGGGAAGCATGAGGTTTACTTCGCATCCAACGACCCCAGTCAGCCTGCACACTTCTACTTTAACTCAGCAACTGCTCACACCTCTTACCCTGCCCGCAAAGTTACTTTGGAAGACTTGCGTAAGAAAGGTTGCTACATAGAGGCTGGCTCCATGGAGGAAAGCAATGCGCGCGTTATCAACCAGTTGATTGTAGCCAAGAGTATGGACAACCAGATTTGCCAGTTGCAAATGGGAATGACCGAGCTGAAACCCGGTAGTGTCTGGAACACAATGCCAGCCCACACACATTCGCGCAGAATGGAGGCTTATTTCTACTTTAATGTTCCTGAGAAACAGGCAGTCTGTCACTTTATGGGCGAGCCCAAGGAAACACGTCCCATTTGGCTGCATAACGAACAAGCTGTCATTTCGCCGGAATGGAGCATTCATGCAGGAGCCGGCACCAGCAACTACATCTTCATTTGGGGTATGGCCGGAGAGAATCTGGACTACAATGACATGGACAAATTCGGACCAACAGACCTGAAATAAGAGCTTCAATACAATAAAATGCATCGCGCGCACGTTATTAAAAATACATGGAAAAGAGACAATTCACACAAAACAGCATAAGCATGGGGATACTCATGCTCATGCTGCTTTGTGTCATTTCTGCTTGCTCCATAAAGAAAAATACGCCTACCACCCGTTTCTATCACGCTATGACAGCCCACTTCAACACATTGTACAATGGAGAAGTGGCTTATTTGGACGGTGAGGAAGCACAGATGAAATCGCATCAAGATGATTACAACCGGATGCTTCCCATGTACATCAGTACAAATAAGACAACAGCAGGTGTAGGAAAGAGTAACTACGAAACAACCATCACCAAGTGCGAGAAAGCCATCAAGCTGCACAGCATGAAGAAACGTCCTACGGTGAAGCCAAGTCAAAAGAAGGACGAGAAAATGAAGGCTTTTTTAGCCCGCAAGGAATTTAACCCCTACATGTACCATGCTTGGCTGATGATGGCTGAAGCACAATTCCAGAAAGGCGAATTCATCGAAGCGGCCAGCACATACAACTACATTATCCGTCTTTATCAGGCACAGCCCGATATTGCCAGCATCGCCAAAGCCAAATTGGCCAGATGTTATGTGGCCTTGGACTGGGCATACGATGCCGAAGATGTAATTAACAAGATGAAACGCGACAGTATCGGACGCGAAGGTCAGCAAGAACTGACCAACACAATGGCTGCATATCAGATTCTAATCGGCCAGTACGAAGAAGCCATTCCCTACCTGAAAAACACCATCAAAAATGTTAAGCGGAAGCAGAAAAGAACTCGTCTGAACTACCTGTTGGGACAGCTATATCAACAGACAGGACAAAATGAGGAGGCTTACAAAGCCTATGCCAAGGTAATGCGTGCCAACCCTCCATACGAGATGGCCTTCAGCGCCCGTATCGCACAGACGGAGGTCATGCCTCGCGATAAATTCAACCAAATGGTATCGTTGCTGAAAAGAATGGCAAAAAGCGATAAGAATAAGGACTACCTGGACAAGGTTTATTATGCTCTTGGCAATATATATATGGGAGTAAACGATACTACACACTGTATCTATGCTTGGGAAAAAGGCGTTAAGGACGCAACAAAGAATGGACCGGACAAAGCTATGCTGCTGCTGAAACTGAGTAACCTGTACTGGGAAATGGAGAAGTACATTGATGCAGCCCGTACATATAAAGCCTGTGTTGGCATTTTGGACAAAGAACACGAAGAATACAAGGAAACTGAGCGTAGAAGTAAGATTCTAACCGAACTTGAGCCTCATCTGAGTGCAGTAAAACTGCAAGACAGCCTGCAGGCCCTGGCAAAAATGCCCGAGGCAGAATACCTGGCTGCCATAGACCGTGTAATCGAGCAACTGAAAAAAGAAGAGAAAGAAGCAGAGAAGAAAGCAGCTCAGAACGGCACCAACGCAAACGGGCAAAAACCTGCAGCCAACGGCCAGCAACTACAGAACAACAAATCTATAGCCGCTAACACAGGAACAGGCGGGAACCAGCAACAGGGCCCCTGGTATTTCTACAATCCCACAACAATGAAGCGCGGTATTGAAGAATTCCAACGCAGATGGGGACAGCGTAAAAACGAGGACCTATGGCGTATCAGCAACAAAGCTTCGTATGCTGCCGCTACAGGAAATAACGATATGGAATTCAGCCAAGTGGAAGGAGGTGATGATGAAAGTTTATACGGTTCTTTAGAATCCGACTCTACTTTATCTGCTGACCGAGCCAAGAAAGATTCTTTGGAAAACGATCCTCATCACAGGGAATACTATCTAAAGCAGATTCCGTTTACAGAGGAACAGATGGAGGCTTCTAACCAAATCCTTAGCGACGGTCTTTACAATGCGGGCATTCTGGAACAGGAGAAATTAGAGAACTGGCTCCTGGCAGAGGAAACTATGCAGCGTGTACTTTCCGACTTCCCCGAACGTGACGGAATAGACAACATATACTACCACTTGTTCCTTTTGTACGGCAGATTAGGAAATTCCGAGAAGGCGGATTATTACAGGGCCCTGTTGATGGAACAGTTTGCAGAAACCAAACTGGCAGTTCTTTTGGCTAACCCCAATTACGAGATGATAGCACGCGACGGGAAACACGTGGAGGACTCTGTTTATGCAGCCTCGTATGCTGCTTATCAGGAAGATAAATACAGCGAGGTGGAAAAGAACTACCAGTTCAGCACCGAGAACTTCCCCGAAGGACAGAACCGTGCCCGTATGATGTTTATACGTGCCATGAGCCAACTATACGGAGGAGAACGAGACAGCTTCCTGGTAACCCTGAAAGAGGTGATACAGAAATACCCCAAGGAGGAGGTAACAGAATTAGCCAATGCCATTGTGAAGGGTCTGAATGAAGGACGACTATTGATGGACGACCGCTATGATGCCAGCAGTATCTGGAGCAGAAGAACGCGTCAGGCCTCGGGCGACAGCACAGAAGTGGTTCCAGAACTGAAGGATGACCGCTACGGCAACTTTGTCTTCGTACTGGCATACCCCACCAACAGCTTGGACGAGAATCAGTTGCTTTTTGAGGTTGCCCGTTACAACTTTACCTCTTATATGGTAAGAAACTTTGATATTGAAATTCAGGAGAAGCAGGGTATCACTATGATGTGCGTGAAAGGTTTTCTCTCTTATGACGAGGTACACTCTTATGCACAAACCCTCTATGCCGACAAGCACATGAATACACTCTTGGAAGGCATCAGAACATTGCTGATATCAGAAGACAACCTGAAGTTGATTGGTACGGAATTCAGTTTCGACGATTACAAAGCCTTCTACGAAGAAACATTTGCACCTATGGATATTCCTGAAGACCTTCAGATAGACGAACCTACTAACCTGAAGATTATTGATCCCGACGATTACGTACCTGAAGAGAAGAAGGAAGGCGAAGAAGAGGAAGAGGTGGAAGATGATTTTCCATGGGGATTCTGATAATTAATAATTCATAATTGACAATATGGCTGCATACAAACTGCTTTGGGTAGATGATGAGATAGAATTATTGAAGGCGCATATCCTGTATCTGGAGAAAAAGGGATATGGGGTGGAAACTGTTACAAATGGCTACGATGCGTTGGATCGCTGTGCAGAGGAAACCTTCGACCTTATCCTGTTGGACGAGAACATGCCTGGTTTGAGCGGTTTGGAAACCCTTAACCGGATTAAGGAACAGACACCCAGCACACCTGTGGTAATGGTCACCAAGAGCGAGGAGGAAAACATCATGGAGCAAGCCATCGGTGCCAAGATTGCCGACTACCTTATCAAACCCGTGAACCCGACCCAGATTCTGCTGACACTGAAGAAAAACATTCATCAGAAGGAAATTGTTACGGAACAGCAGACAACAGCCTATCAGCAAGATTTTGGGAAGATTGGTATGCAAATCAACGATTCTCTCTCACTGGAGGAATGGATAGAAGTTTACAAACGTCTTACCTATTGGGAGTTGCAATTATCCGAAACAGACAGTGCCATGAAGGAGATGCTGAATATGCAGCGTTCTGAAGCTAACAGGGAATTTACCAAGTTCATACGAAAGAACTATACCAAATGGATGTCCCAACCGGATAATCGGCCTGTGATGAGCCCGGACATCTTTAAACATAGTATATTCCCCCATTTGAATAACGAAGAAAAGGTCTTCCTTGTGGTAATAGATAATTTCCGCTATGACCAGTGGCGTATGCTATACAACGAGATTGCCGACCTGTTTAATATCGAAGAGAATCTTTATTGTAGCATCCTTCCTACGGCAACCCAATACGCCAGGAATGCCATCTTCAGCGGTCTGATGCCCGATGTTATAGAACGTATGTTCCCTGACTTATGGGTTGACGAAGACAGCGAAGAGGGCAAGAACCTTAACGAGGCTCCGTTGGTGCAGACGCAGTTCGACCGTTACAGGCGCAAGAACACATTCAGCTATCACAAAATCAACGACTCTCAGGCAGCAGAGAAACTGGTGCAGCAGATGCCGCAGTTGCAGAGGTATGACCTGAATGTGGTGGTGATGAACTTCATAGATATGCTCAGCCACGCACGTACCGAGAGTAGAATGGTACGCGAACTGGCGAGCAACGAGGCTGCTTACCGCAGCATTACACAAAGTTGGTTCCGACACTCGCCCGTAGGAGACCTTTTCCGCTATCTGGCTTCCAGCGACTACACAATAGTTCTGACCACAGACCACGGAAGTATTCGTTGTTATAACCCCATAAAGGTAGTAGGCGACAAGAACACCAATACAAACTTACGCTATAAATTAGGCAAGAACCTCAGCTACAACCAGAAAGAAGTATTTGAGATTAAGGAGCCTCATCAAGTGGGACTGCCCAGACCCAATCTTAGCACCACCTACATCTTTGCGACAGGCGATGACTTCTTTGCCTATCCAAACAACTATAACTACTACGTACAATATTATAAAGACACCTTCCAGCACGGAGGCATCAGCATGGAGGAAATGCTGATTCCGCTCATTACCCTGCGTGGAAAGAAGAGATAAAAGCCCCTCCCCGCTCCCCCTTTGGAGGAGTGCTAATTAAAAAAACTATGGAGATAATATTTAAAGAAGAAGATATCAAACAGGCTGCCAAGCAGTTTGTAGAGACGATGGGAGAGAACACCGTCTTTGCCTTTTATGGTAAGATGGGAGCAGGAAAAACCACCTTTATTAAAGCCGTTTGCGAGGAGTTGGGAGTTGCTGATACCGTAACATCACCGACCTTTGCCATTGTAAACGAATATGAGGCAGCTGGTGGCCGCCCCATATATCATTTCGATTTCTATCGTATAAAGAAAGTGTCCGAAGCATACGACATGGGATGTGAAGAATACTTCTATAGCGGCCATCCTTGTTTCATTGAATGGCCGGAACTGATAGAGGAAGTGCTTCCCGAGGAAACAGTTAATGTCACTATCGAGGCGCTATCCAACGGAGAAAGACGATTAGTTCTCTAAGGATTCGCCGTACTCCAGTTCGCCGTCAACCACCCAGCGGAGATCTTCAGGGTCGAAGTCACCCATTTTCTCCTTCCTGGCTTTCTTGGCAATGTATTCGGCTACGGCATCAATATCGATGTCCACTTCGTCTTCGCTCTCTGTTTTCTCAAGCAAATCCACATAATACTCACCTATCACATCCAGAAAATAGTAAAGGTCGTCCTCCGTGAACTTCTCCTTTACATCCTGAGGCAAATAATTCTTGATAAATTCTACCGTCAAGCGGTCGTCCTCGGCATCAGCCAGGAAGTCATCTTCAATATTTCCCATAGTCTTCTTACAATAAGCTTTTCAGTTTCTCTTCGTAAACAGGGCGTGCAGCAGCGCCAACCACCTTATCTACCACTTCTCCACCTTTAATAAAGAATACGGTTGGAATATTGCGTACGCCAAACCGTACAGCCATATCCTCGTCTTCTTCTACGTCACACTTGCCTATGATAGCCTGACCCTCGTAATCCTGTGCCAAAGCCTCGATAATAGGACCAACACGCTTGCAAGGGCCGCACCATGTGGCCCAAAAGTCCAAAACAATGGGTTTGCCGGTTGCAACCAGCGCTTCAAAATTGTTACTGTTGATAATCTGTGCCATACCTTATATAAATATTAATGAAAGAAAAATAAGTTAGTTGATTTTATATGTCAGATATTCTGTCGCATTCAAGTAGTCCATCAGTTTCTTGCTGACCCGATAGCATTTAGTTCTGGATTTCATGTGAAGGACAGGAGCACTACCGCCACAGTAGATATTCCATTTTACGTCTATCGAAGCAACCGGCTTTCTGCTATCGTCAGGCTCCCGCTGCATTTCTTGAATGTGCTTGCTGAGTTCAGCCACATCATCGCTTTCCAGTCTGTTCGAATCAACAGTTATGGTAATGCTCTGTATCAGTTGATCTTTTACGTCGGCCAGAAACTCTATTTTTCCAATCTTTAACTCCATGACTTCTGGTCTGTATTGGCGTCCTTGCACCCTTCCTGTTATATACACCAGATTGCCTTGCTGCGTAAGGTACCCTTTCCATTGAGCCCAATCGGTTCCAAACAAAGCTATTTCGGCCGAACCTGTATAGTCCTCTATCATAACGATTCCGTAGGGTTGGTTGGTTTTGGTTATACCCTGGCGTTTCAGTCCGGTCACTATTCCGCCTAGTCTTACTTCCTGATTTTCAAACGGGGCAAGGTCGTTCATCTGCTCCATGTGCAGATTACAGATACCGTTCAGGATAACGCTGTATTCGTCTAACGGATGTGCCGAGAGGTAAATTCCCACCAATTCACGTTCTTTGTTAAGGCGCTCCAGGTCGTTCCACCTTTCCGTCACAGGTATAGGGGGCAAATGTCTGTCTATTGCCTCCATCCCGAAGAGAGAGAACTGCGCCTCCATTTTTGCTTGCTGGTACTGGGTGCCATATTTGGTCAGCGATTCAACAAAAAGTTCCCCTTTTGTATTGGGGGCAATAAACTGTTCACGGCTTATCTGGTTAGAGAATGTATCAAAGGCACCACTTAGGGCCAGACATTCTATGCCGCTCTTCTTTACGGAAGGAATGGAAACACGCTCTACGAAGTCGTAGATATCCTTGTATTTGCCGTTCTTTTCTCTTTCCGAGATGATGGACGCGGCTGCGGCCTCTCCCAGTCCCTTGATACCATTCAACCCAAAACGGATTTGCTGTTTATCATTTACGCCAAAATCAGCATGAGATTCGTTAACGTCCGGGCCTAACACCTCTATCTTAAGATTCCTGCACTCGTCCAGCAACTTGGTTATTTCCTTAATATCATCCTTTCTTCTTGTCAGCAGGGCTGCCATGAACTCAGCAGGATAATGGGCTTTCAGGTAAGCCGTCTGATATGCCACCCAAGAATAACAGGCAGCATGCGACTTGTTGAATGCATAGGAAGCAAACTTCTCCCAGTCGCCCCAAATCTTATCCAGCACAGCCGGGTCATATCCTCTTTCCTTTCCGCCATTGATGAAGAGCGGCTTCATTTCATCTACAATATCCTTCTTTTTCTTACCCATAGCCTTACGGAGCGCATCGGACTGGCCTCTGGTAAAGCCTGCCAGCAGACGACTCAGCAACATCACCTGCTCCTGGTAAACGGTGATGCCGTAAGTATCTTTCAGGTATTTCTCCATCACAGGGATATCATACGTAATTTCCTCAAGACCGTTTTTACGTCTGATAAAAGACGGGATATAATCCATTGGTCCGGGACGGTAGAGGGCATTCATGGCTATAAGGTCCTCGAAAACGGTTGGTTTCAACTCCTTCAGATACTTCTGCATACCAGCCGACTCGAACTGGAAGGTTCCTACCGTCAAGCCCTTCTGATACAACTGATATGTCAGTTCATCGTCAATGGGAATGTGGTCCAAGTCGATATCCACACCGTGGGCTTCCTTGATAACACGACAAGCCTCCTTTAACTCCGAGAGCGTTTTCAGTCCCAGAAAGTCCATCTTGATAAGCCCCGTACTTTCTATAACATGTCCGTCGTACTGTGTAACAGCCGTCTTTCGGTCGGGAAAGTCGGGATCGTCAGCAGTTGAGATAGGTACATGATCCGAAATCGGGTCGCGGCAGATAATGAATCCGCAGGCGTGAATACCGGTCCCCCGAATCTGCCCCTCCAGTTGCTGGGCATATTTTATAGTATCAGCTTCTCTATAGTCAGGCGACGACTGAGCTAACTGCAGCTCAGGCGTACAGGAGATGGCATTCTTCAGGTTCATCTTCATGCCGTCGGGCAGTCGGTCCGGTATGGCTTTACAAAGCGCATTACTTGTATCCAATGGCAAGTCCTCCACACGTGCCACATCCTTAATGCTGTTCTTGGTAGCCATCGTGCCATAGGTGATGATGTGCGCACAATTCTCATGCCCGTACTTATCCATTACCCATTGCAGCACCTTACCACGTCCGTCATCCTCAAAGTCTGTGTCAATATCGGGCAATGAGATACGGTCGGGATTCAGAAAACGTTCAAAAAGCAGGTCATACTTTAGGGGATCCAGTTTGGTAATACCCAGACAATAGGCCACTACGCTACCGGCAGCAGAGCCACGGCCCGGTCCGACCCATACATCCAGCTCTTGTCGGGCAGAATTGATGAAATCCTGCACAATCAGGAAGTAACCAGGGAAACCCATCGTCTTCATGATATGCAACTCGAATCGGATGCGATCATCCACTTCCTTTTCCAATGGTTCTCCGTATATACGCCTGGCACCTTCGTATGCCAGTTTAGCCAGATAATCCGCCTCGAATTTTATTCTGTAAAGCTTATCGTAGCCGCCCAGTTTCTTTATTTTTTTCTCGCCCTCTTCCTTTGGAAGCGGGTTCTCGCCGTTCTCATCGCTGGTGAACTCTCGGAACAAATCTTCTTCTGAATACTTCTGCCTCCACTGCTCCTCTGTTCCAAAGTCTTCTGGTATGGGGAAGAAAGGCATAATAGGATCAGACTCCAGATTGTAAGTCTCCACCTTATCCAGAATCTCCACCGTATTGCTGAGCGCCTCGGGAATGTCGGCAAAGAGCTCATTCATTTCCTCCTTTGTCTTGAACCATTCCTGCTTGGTATATAGCATGTGCGGCTCCGATATTTTCTTGCCCGTTGACAAGCAGAGCAGACGCTCATGCGCATCGGCATCTTCCTGATTTACAAAATGACTGTCGTTGGAACAGATCAGTTTGATATTCAGCTCACGAGCTATTTTTATCAGTTCGGCATTCGAAATCTGCTGCAAGGGGAACGTTTCCCTGTTAGCCGCCACATTAGGATCTTTCACCTCGTGACGCTGCAGTTCCAGATAATAGTCTTCGCCAAAAACATCCTTAAACCATTGGGCCGACTGACGGGCCCCTTCCAAATCGCCTTTCAGGATTTTAGACGGCACTTCACCCGCTATGCAAGCCGAGCAGCAGATGATATCCTTGTGAAAACGCACCAGATCATCATGATCCGTTCTGGGCTTGGAATAAAAACCGTCCACCCAGGCACGGGAAACAAGCTTTATCAGGTTTCTGTAGCCGTTTTGGTTCTTGGCCAGTAGAATCAGGTGGTTACCGCTACGGTCGATGGTGGGATCGGACATCTGCTCCTTCTTGCGACGGGCCACATACACCTCGCAGCCAAAGATAGGCTTAAAGGGTTCCAACCCTTCTTTCTTCCTCTTTTTGTTAACAGAGTTGCAGCAGTCAAAGAAATCCTTTACACCAAACATATTTCCGTGGTCGGTAAGTGCCATACCACGCATTTCGTTGCCGATGGCCTTTTCCACCATTTTCTGGATAGAAGCCTGACCGTCAAGCAAAGAATACTGGGAGTGAACGTGTAAATGTATAAAATCTTCCATTGTTGCTGCTTAATACCAATAATCGTACAAATATAGCGTTTTTTCCTGAAACGGAAAGTGCTATTCCCCCTTTTGTTGTAGAAAAAGCCAAAATTACCACAAAAGTTTTTGATAAATAACAAAATTGCCCTATCTTTGTGTCCAAAGTAAACAATCCCCATGGGAAATAGACTAAAGAAACTAAAGAAAATAAAGAAGATAAGGTTACACCACGAAGGCACTCCCACCTTGGTGGTCAGCGCCATTCTTTTTCTGGCCGTCAGTGCCATCCTTCACCTCTTTTTTTCCAATCAGATACCATTCTACCTGTTTGCAGGAGTTAGCATCAGCATATACCTGATTCTTATCAATTTCTTCCAATGCCCCATCCGATGTTATGAAGGCGACACAGAGGGTATTGTCATTGCCCCCTGCGACGGGAAAGTGGTTGTGGTAGAGGAAGTAGAAGAAACCGAATATTTCCATGACAAACGCATCATGGTTAGCATCTTTATGAGTTTGTGGAATGTTCATGCCAACTGGATTCCCGTTGACGGTACCATAAAATTGGTCAGACATTACGACGGCAACTTCCATAAGGCTTGGCTGCCAAAGGCCAGCGAGGAGAATGAACGTAGCACAATTGTGATAACCACGCCCGATGGGACAGATATTCTGGCTCGTCAGATTGCCGGAGCAATGGCACGCCGTATTGTCACCTACCCCCACGAGGGCGACTCATGCTTTATTGATGAGCATTTGGGATTCATCAAATTCGGATCTCGCGTAGATCTTTTCCTGCCCTTGGGAACAAAAATATGTGTAAAGTTGGGCGACAAGACTGTCGGCAACGAAACAATTATCGCCAAATTATGATAAAGAATCTTCCCAACACCATAACCTGCTGTAATCTGATTAGTGGCTGTATTGCTACAGGATGTGCCTTCTATGGGCAATACCAATGGGCTGTACTGATGATTGTAGTGGGTGCCGTATTCGATTTCTTCGACGGCATGACAGCTCGCCTTCTTGGTGTTTCTTCCCCCATAGGTAAGGAACTGGATTCTCTGGCCGATGTGGTAACGTTTGGCGTAGCCCCCAGTGCAATTGTCTTCTACCTCTTCCATCAGGTTCATTACCCCGAAATCCTGGCCCCCTTCAAGGATTTTATCCCCTATACCGCTTTTATTATGGCAGCCTTTTCTGCATTGCGGTTGGCCAAGTTCAACTTAGACGAGCGGCAGAGCAACCAGTTCATTGGTCTTCCCACCCCTGCTAATGCACTCTTCTGGGGCTCACTGGTATTGGGGCAGCATGCTTTTTTGGTTTCACTCAAATTCAATGCGGTGTTCCTTTTCCTCTTCATGTTGCTTTTCTGCATGTTGCTGGTTTGCGAGGTTCCCATGTTGGCTCTAAAATTCAAAAACTTGAGTTGGGAAAAGAACAAGGTTAAATTCATCTTCATTTTGGGCTGCATACCTTGCTTCCTTTTGGGTGCCAGCTGTTTTGCAGCCATCATTTTATGGTACGTAGCCCTGTCTATTCTTGCAGACGTAAAGGCAAGGCGCACCTGACAAAACATACTTCCACACACTTTCTTTGCGAAGTCAACATTCAAATTTATGCGAAAATCAAATTACGACAAGTTCCCCAGCACCCATACCGACGGTATGGCTATTGTGGGCTGGGAGAAGATTGTATCCACATTAAATGAGCAATGGGCCGATGAACCGGTATGGGCCATCGACCTCTACACAGGCACTTACGAGGAAGATTTCCTTACAGCCTTTGCCAAGACTGGGCGAAAGATTATTAATACACGCTCGCTGATGAGGCCCGAGGAGGAAATCCGACAACTTACAGAACGTTTTATTACGGACGATGTGCTGTTCGGCTATATGTCGAACGTAAGGCTGGAGGAATACTACGACAGTTTAAGAGTTCAAGAGTTCAAGAGTTCAAGAATCCAAGAGCCCTGTATCATCATCGGAACAGGGGCGGCATATATCGCAGAAAAACTCTCAACTCTCCCCTTGGCTTATGCCGATATGGCACGATGGGAGATTCAGCAACGGTTCCGCCGACACGAGGTGAAGGCACTGGGTATAGACAACAGTCAGGAGGAGCCTTCGCGACAGTACAAGCGCGGGTACTTTAACGACTGGAACATTGTGGACCGATACAAGGACGAACTGATGCAATCACATCGCATTCAGTACTGGATAGACAGCAACAATCGCTTGGAACCTAAGATGATTTCCGACCAGCAGTTCCGTCAGGGTATGGAGCGCACAGCTCGTAAGCCGTTCCGCGTGGTACCTTTCTTCGACCCCGCTCCCTGGGGCGGCCAGTGGATGAAGGAAGTCTGTGATTTACCTCGCGAAGAGCAGAACTACGGATGGTGCTTCGACTGCGTCCCCGAGGAGAACAGCCTCTATCTGAATCTGGACGGTGTGCTGGTGGAGTTCCCCTCGCAGGATGTGGTACTGACGCACAGTCGCGAACTGTTGGGCGAGCAGGTTTGGGCACGCTTCGGAAAGAGCTTCCCCATCCGTTTCGATTTCCTCGATACCATGGGCGGCGGCAACCTGAGCCTTCAGGTTCATCCCACCAACGAATTTGCGCAGCGCGAGTTCGGTCTGCCTTATACGCAGGACGAGAGTTACTATCTGCTGGATGCCGATGAGGATGCTGTGGTGTATCTGGGGCTCAAGGAAGATATAGATGAGAGGCAGATGATAAAAGACCTGAGGGCTGCTCAGAGGGGAGAGATCAGCTTCGATGCCGAGAAGTACGTAAATAAGTTCCCTGCCAAGAAGCATGACCATTACCTCATTCCCGCAGGTACCATCCATTGCAGCGGACACGACAGCATGGTACTGGAGATTAGTTCTACACCCAGTATCTTCACTTTCAAACTGTGGGACTGGAACCGCTTGGGACTGGATGGCAAGCCCCGCCCCATCAACGTGGAGCGTGGCAAGCATGTTATCCAGTGGAACCGCACAACGGAGTGGGTGAACCGTAATATCCGCAACCACTTTGAAGTACTTTCCGATGAAGACGGCATCATGGAGGAACGTACAGGCCTGCATCCCAACGAGTTCATAGAGACACGTCGGCACACCTTCACACGGACAGTAGAGCACAACACCAACGGCGGGGTGAACGTACTGAACTTGGCAGATGGCTACGAGGCTGTGGTGGAGAGTCCGGAAGGCAAGTTCGAACCCTTCACGGTGCATTATGCCGAGAGCTTCATCATCCCCGCCTGCATCGGTCGCTACACCATCACGCCTTTGGACGGTGAAGAGTGTAAAACCATAAAAGCTTATGTGAGAAAATAAAAATAGATAAAATTATCACGAAATACTTGTCGATTCTTTGCTGTTTTCAAAAAAAACATTTATCTTTGAACCGCGAGAAATACTTTTATTTAACTTTTAAACAGAAAAAAGATGAAAAAGATTCAAACAGTGTTGCTCACTTTGCTAGTAGCATGCGTGGGAATGGCCGTACAGTCGTGCAAAAATGATGATATTCAACTCAAACGTTACTATCGTTGCGAAGGGTATATAGACTGTGTTAAAGGATATGAAGCAAAAGCCCAAGCGTTTAATAATGATCTTAATGCGGTCATGCAATCATTAACTAATCAGACAGCGAATGATGATTTAGTTAAGCAGAAAGTACAGACTGTAGTTGATAAATATAACAATGATGTGCTTTACGGTTATGTTGATTTGAAGGCTGGTGACACACAGGTTTCTGAATATATGACAACCATTAAGAAGTACATTTTAACAGCTAATCCCCAATATCTTGCAAATAGATAAAGGATTTGTTCATAAAAGAAATGCTCAGGATCTTCGGTTCCTGAGCTTTTTTCTTTTCGGCAAGGAAAAACCTTAGCTGAAAAAATAACCCGGAAGTTTTCCTTGCTACCGGTTTTTTTTATACTTTTGCGAAGAAAACTATTCTTTTTGCAGAATAATTTATAAATAAATATGAGATAGATGAAAATAATCTTCAACTAATAAAACCTGAAATTATGACTAACGACAAAAAAATTGTGCTGACGCTGGATGCCGGCGGAACGAACTTTGTGTTCTCAGCCATTTGCGACAATGAAGAGATTGTTGAGCCCGTACGCCTGAAGGCTGTAACAACCGATACCGAGGGCTGTCTGGCTACCTTGGTTCAGGGTTTCACTACCGTTAAGGAGAAACTGGATGTAGAGCCTGTAGCCATCAGTTTTGCCTTCCCCGGTCCTGCCGATTATGAGCGTGGTGTGATTGGCGACCTGCCCAACTTCCCTTCCTTCCGCGGTGGTGTGGCACTCGGTCCGTATTTGGAGAGTGTGTTCGGAATTCCCGTTTATGTGAATAACGACGGCAACCTGTTTGCCTACGGCGAAGCACTGGCAGGAGCCCTTCCTCGAGTAAACAAGGCTTTAGAGGAGGCTGGCTGCAAGCGCCGTTATAAGAATATGGTAGGTATAACTTTGGGAACCGGATTCGGTTGCGGCGTGGTATTAGATAAGGTATTGCTGACAGGTGACAACGGTTGCGGCGGTGATGTATGGTGTATGCGCAATGGCATGTATCCCTTTGTGATTGCCGAGGAGAGTGTCAGCATCCGTGCCGTCCGCAGGGTGTATGCCGAGATGTCGCACGAGCCAGTTGGCGACCTTACCCCCAAGGATATCGGTGATATTGCCAACGGAACCCGTCCAGGCAACATGAAGGCTGCTCAGGAGAGCTTCCGCCAGTTGGGGCAGGTTTGCGCAGCCGCTCTGGTGAATGTGCTCAACATCGTGGACGGGATCGTTGTTATCGGCGGCGGTTTGTCCCATAATTCCAAGTGGATTCTGCCCGGCATGATGGAGGAATTTGCCCGTCCCGCAGGAACCTTCACGGGCAATCTGCTCCCCACACTCCAGAGCGAGGTTTACAATTTCGAAGACCCCGAGCAGCGTGCTGCTTTCCTCGAAGATAAGGACATCTATGTCAATGTTCCCCACACCGACAAGAAAGTTCTTTACTGCGCTCAGCGTAAGGTCGCTGTCTGCATCTCAGAACTGGGAGCCAGCAAGGCCATCAACTTAGGTGCCTACAATTTTGCCCTGAATCAATTAAACAAATAATCTTATGAAAATTAGAAAGTTGCTTTTGTTACTTGCCTGTGCCATAGGTGCTATGGTAAGCTGTGACACGCCTGAGACCATTCCTCAGAGTTATACCCGCTTTGTAGAACCTCGTATCGGAACGGCTCATTGCCGTTACTTCCACTTCGCCCCCGGCGCTATGCCCTTCGGAATGGCCAAGCCCGGTCCCAGCACCAACGGGCACTTGGGCAACAAAGACGGTTGGGAGGCAACAGGTTATGATTATCGTGATAAGTCCATCGAGGGCTTTCCATGCACCCACGAGTTTCAGGTGGGCGGCATTGTGCTGATGCCTACCTGTGGAGCGTTGAAGACCATTCCCGGAGCTGTTGATTCCGAGGGCGAGGGCTACCGCTCCAAGTTCTCGCACGATGAGGAGGAGGCCACAGCCGGCTACTATTCTGTGATGTTGCAGGACTACGGCATCAAGGCCGAGGTGACCGCTACCCCGCGTGTGGCCTTCCAGCGTTACACCTACCCCAAGTCGGAAGAGAGTCGCATCCTCTTCGATATCGGAAACCGTTCAGGTGAGAGCGGGGCTGTTAAGGATGCTCACGTAGAAGTTTGCGAGGATGGTAAGACCGTAGAGGGTTATGTGATTACCCTGCCTGAGTACGTCAAGAAGTACCAGCCCGGTGCCGAGGTGCCCATCTACTTCTCTGCCGTACTGGATAAGGAAATTGCCAGTGCAGGTGCCTTCAACGGCGCAGATGTTCGTGAAGGCGAAAAGGAAGCTACAGGCCCGGGTGCCGGTGTCTATGTAACCTTCCCCACCGAGGAGGGTGAAAAGGTGACCGTAGCTGTGGGAATCAGCTATACATCCGTCGAGAATGCCCGCCTGAACCGCGAGACGGAGGCCAAGGATATGACCTTCGATGAGGCTTGGAAACTGAACAAAGAAGCTTGGCAGGAGATGCTGGGCCGCATAGATGTCCGGTTTGCCAAGGACGAGGACATGAAGAAGTTCTACACGGGACTTTATCACGCCATCTTAGGGCGCGGTCTGTGCAGCGATGTCAACGGAGCCTATCCCCGTCACGATGGCGGCATAGGACAACTGGAGCTGAAGGACGGAAAGCCTATACATAATATGTATAATACGGATGCCTTCTGGGGCGGTCAGTGGAACCTGGGTCAGTTGTGGATTCTGGCTTATCCCGAATATACTTCGGATTATATCAGCAGCCACCTGCAGGTCTTCAAGGATGCGGGTTGGATGGGCGACGGATTGGCCAATAGTCGCTACGTATCAGGTGTAGGAACAAACCAACTGCCTCTCATCATCAATGCAGCTTACCAGTGCGGTATCCGTGACTTCGATGTGGAACTGGCATACGAGGCTTGCCGCAAGAACGAGTTGGATGGCGATAACCGCCCCTTCGGAGCCGGTAAGTCAGACACCAAAGAGTTTGTGCAGTACGGCTATGTACCTCACGTAGAGAATGCTGAGGGGCCAGCCGAGAAGTTCCGTTTCTCAGCCTCACATACGCTGGAGTACGCCTTTACCTCTTGGGCAACCGCTCAGTTGGCTAAGGCGCTGGGCAAGCCCGAATACGACCAGCTGATGAACCTCTCTAAGGCATGGGAGCGCATCTACGACGACAAGGAGAACTTCATGCACCCCAAGGATGCCGAAGGCAACTTCATTCCCAACTTCGATCCCATGGAGGTGTGGCGCGGATTCCAGGAGGGCAACGCCTGGCAATATACCTTCTATGTTCCCCACGATGCCAAGTCGTTGGTGGCTAAGGTAGGCGAGGAGGAGTTCAATGCCCGTCTGGACAGCATCTTCACGCTCTCTCAGCCCAAGATTTTCAGCGGCGGAACAGAGGTGGGAGCCTTTGCCGGACTCCGTACCCTCTACAACCAAGGCAATCAGCCTTGCCTGCATATCTCGTGGCTTTTCAACGAGGCCAACCGTCCGTCCAAGACGCAGAAGTGGGTACGTGCCATCCTTGACGAGTTCTACGGGACGGATGGTATTCACGGCTATGGTTACGGTCAGGATGAAGACCAGGGTCAGCTGGGTGCGTGGTATGTTATCTCCAGCATCGGCCTGTTCGATGTAACGGGTCTGAATGCCACCAATCCCACCTTCTCGCTGGGCAGTCCGCTCTTCAACAGAATCGTCATCTATCTCAGCCCCAAATACTATTCAGGAAAGTATTTTGCAATCCAAACCTACGAATCCCTGAAGGCTATGCCCAAGGACGATGAGATATACGTGCAGGAATATCGTCTGAACGGCAAGAAACTGACAGATCCGCACATTCCCTTTGCTGATGTAGTGAAGGGCGGTAAGCTGCAGATTAAAATGGGTAAGGAGCCCGTGGACTCTTATAAGTAATTCAACTTTTGGAAGTTAAAAGGGAAGTTAAAAGGGAAGTTAAAAGGGAAGTTAAAAGGGAAGTTAAATGGACAATACCAAAACAGATTGCCAACTTTTAAAGCTATCGTCCAGCCAGCCCTGCTGGCTTAACTTCCTGCGCAAAGCGCATAACTTCTTATTTAACTTCATTTTATAACTTCTGAAACTTAAATAAAATGAATAATAAGAAACTTTTTCCCGTTATGCTGTGCTTCTTCGCCATGGGGTTTGTTGACCTCGTGGGCATAGCCAGCAATTATGTGAAGGCCGACCTGAATCTGTCTGATTCAATGGCCAACACGTTGCCTTCGCTCGTTTTCCTGTGGTTCTTGATTTTCAGCATTCCCACCAGTCTGCTGATGAACAGGATAGGCCGTAAGAACACAGTATTGCTTAGCCTTGTTATGACACTTGCCTCGCTGCTTGTTCCAATTTTTACACTCGACTTTACCATGCTGCTGCTTTCCTTCTCCCTTTTGGGAATCGGAAATGCCATCATGCAGACATCACTCAATCCCCTTGTGGATAGTGTTATGAAGGGCGGTGCCTCAGCCAGTACGCTTACCTTCGGTCAGTTCATCAAGAGCATCGCCTCGTTCCTGGCTCCCATCATTGCCTCTTGGGGCGCCACCACCAATGCGTTCGGCTTTGGCTGGCGAGCACTCTATCCCATCTATTTGGGAGTGGGTGTGTTGGCAACCCTGTTCCTGTTTGGTACAAGAATCAACGAGCAAGCCCCCTCTAACTCCCCCGAGGGGGAGAAGACTGTGGGGCAGCAGTTCGCCGGTTGTTTTGCATTGCTCAGGGGAGGTTTTATATTTATGTGTTTTCTGGCGATTGTCTGCCATGTGGGAATCGATGTAGGCATAAGTGTAACGGCTCCTAAAGTTCTGATGGAACGTTTGGGTATGAACCTGAACGATGCCGCCTATATAGCCACCGTCTATTTTGTAGCCAAGGCAGCCGGCAGTTTCAGCGGCAGTTTCATCATGAAGTTCATGAAGGACTGGACTTTCCTCTTTGTCAGCGTGGCCATGATGATAATAGCCCTTATAGGCCTATATGTAGGAAGCACCCAGTGGGAGATTTACGGAGCTGTGGCCCTGATGGGTTTTGGCAACGGAAATCCCTTCAGCATCATCTTTGCCCGTGCGCTGGCTGCTGTGCCCGACAAGAAGAACGAAGTCAGCGGCCTCCTTATCATGGGTATCTGCGGCGGCGCCGTTTTCCCCATGCTCATGGGTGCTGCCAGTGATGCCGTAGGAAGTCAGGCAGGAGCCATTGCCGTAGTATCGGTGGGTGTTCTCTACCTGTTAGGCTATTGGATGGCGGGGTTAAGGAAAAAACAGGATTAATAATTATAAATTATTGCCATCAGCCTTTAGAGCATTATACACAATCTCCTCTAATCATGTAAATAATTTTCCAAACGGCTTTTGCGATTCTATTTTGCCGCCACGTTAGGAAAAACTTGCTGCCTAACTAAGAAATTTTTGCCGCCACGTTAGGCGGCAAAAATTCTTATGCTAAAGAACATATTATGCCATTTCTGCCGACTTTCCGATTGTCAAAATATTTCCATTTTGCACGTTTCTTCAGTTGACAGTTGACAGTTTCTGTTTCAGGAAATGTATACAGTATACAGTATACAGTTTGTTTTTCACAAAAACGACTCAGATATCAGTTATATCAGATATCAGTTTCCTTTTTTGATTTTTAGACATGGATTGACTAAAGTACACATACTACTTACTATTTAATATATACTATTATATATAATATATATTATATAATATGATAATATAGTATATAATTAATAATAATATAATAATACTATAATGTATAACAACAAATGCTGTGGCCTCATTTTTCATTTTTGGAAACTGATATCTGATATCTGATTCCAAAAACCGATTTTCAAAAACCAAACTGTCAACTGTCAACTGAAGAAACTGTATACTGTATACTGTATCTGTCTTTTGTGCAAAAAATGCACTGTCCTTTGTCCCAATTGTCACAACTCTGCTAATTTTTTTACCGAAGTTGCCACAAGAAAACCAATTTGTATTGATTGACCATAAACCATGAACCAAACAAGGCCTGTCACCTTTGATTCATCGAGATAGGCTGAACGAGTTGTTCCCCCTATCTGTACGACTCGTTCAGATAATCCCTTACCCCCCTAAAGGATTATCCGAGCAACTCGTCAACCCTATCCGAACATGTCATTAACCCTATCTGAATAAAAGTGACCCATTTTCTTGGATGTCAAAAGTGAGTTAACCACAAAACAATCAAGTTAGAGAAGCTTCGCAAACAAGCTGGAAAGAATTTGGTTCAATACTCCTTGCGACTTGCGTGGCAAGTCATCTGATTGAATTACCCGTATTAGGGTATTGTTCAAATTTTAAGATGAATGTTGTGTGATAGCCAGCATCCGATTTTTCTGAAAGTTCAAGAATACCGCTAAGCATGGTCATAATTTGTCGTGATAGGGCAAGACCTATGCCTGTACCTGTGCTTTTGGTTGTGTAGAATGGGATGAAGATGTCCCTCCTGACCTCTGCCGGAATCGGTATTCCATCATTGCTGATGCGTAGCGCATACTCGTGCCATCTGCATTTTATGTTCTTAGCATCAGCTTCGGCCGCGTTTTTGATGATGTTGACGATGACCTGGCGCAGGAGTGATTCGTCCGTATCAAGGGCAGTATCTGCTGGAATATCTATTTTCCAGGTAATATCGGGATATAATACCATGATGCCTTCAACAAACTCTTTCAGTCGCAGAGTAGCAATTACAGGTTCCTGGAGCTGAGTCAGTTTGCGATAGCTATCTACAAATGTCACCAGATTACCAGCAGCATCGTTGATGGCATGGATTCCTTTTTCTAACGATGTACCTACAACCTTTGGGTGTTCAAGGTATGCCTGACTAATACTCTGGATAGGAGTGCTCACATTCATTATTTCATGGGTAAGCACACGCGTAAGTTTTTGCCAAGATTCAACTTCCTTTTGTGCCACCAACTTGTTGATGTCCTGCCCCAGATCATTCAGAGCTTCTTGCAATGCCTTTTCTCCATAGAATAGTCCTTTGACCGGTAGATGAAACGTAAATTCATGGTTCCTCACAGCTTCACGCATCAGTCGGGCGCGTAACTTCAGTTTGTTCTGGTGGTGAAAAAAGAACATTGTACCAGCCAAGATAAACAAGATAAAGATGATGACGAAAACTACAACCATTGTCATTTACCTAACTTTCTATATAGTCTTTGACGTGAAATCTCAAGTAATTCCGCAGCCTTGCTGATGTTGCCATGACATTTGTCAACCACTTTACGTACATGTTCTTCTTCCATCTTTTCCAATGGTACGACATTGGTATTGGCATCGATGGCATCCTTCAGCACACGGACAAGTTCATGGTTATCCCACGGCTTGGTTACAAAGTCAACTGCACCACTCTTCAACCCTTTGACAGCTAATTTCACGTCTGCGTATGCAGTCATCAATACGATAGGAATATCAGGGTGTCTGCGGTGAACACTCTGTACCCACAGTAATCCCTCCTGACCATTATTAATGCCAAGAGAGAAATTCATATCAAGCAGAATGATGTCAACCGCCTCCTGCTCCAGTGTGGTCAGTATGTTTTCTGGTTTGGTAAGGGTCAGTATGCGGTCGAACACACCATCCAGACATATTTCAAGTGTTGTAAAGATAGACGTGTTGTCATCTACAACGAGTATTGTTCCATAGTTTGCCATATATTTCTTAATCTTTTAAGCATCCAATAGGTACAACTAACACTCCATCCTCAGGACGCTTGTATGCATAGTCGCCTACTTTCCTTGGTTGCAAAGGTAATGCTTTTTTGTGAAAATACCCACTCCGTAACGTGAAAGTGTATTGTTTTAATACAGAGAAGTGTGTTGTTTTAATACAATCTCACTTTGGCGAGGTTAAAATCCATTGTCATTTATGACCTTGATTGTAATTTTGCAGTACAAAAATCAGCAAAATGAAAAAAATCGCGTACATATTATCATTTTTAACCTGCCTCACAGGACAAGCCCAAAACGCATGGACAGTCGATGAGTGCATGCAGTATGCTGTCATGCATAACCATGAGGTGCGCCTACAGAATATCAGATTTGATGACTACAAGGCAGAAAAGGTAAGGGTAATTGGTTCATTCCTGCCTGCAGCAGAAGGACACATCGGAGGACAGTACAACTTTGGCCGAGCCATTGACCCAGAAACAAACACCTACACCAGTGTCAGCACATTCTACAATTCGTATGGGCTGAGTGTAGGTGTACCTGTCTTTGACGGATTCCAACGCTACAACAATCTGCGTGCCGCAAAGGTGAATGTACTGATGGGTAAGAGTCAGTTGATGGCACAGAAAGATGCCACGGCACAGAAGGTTCTGGAGACTTACGTGCTCGCGCTATATTATAAAGGATGTATAGACATTTCTACTCAAAAACGCGCTGAGAGCGAGATGCTCCTCCACCAGACAAAAGTTATGGCAGAAGTCGGACAGAAGGGAGAAGCCGATGTGGCACAGATGCAAGCCACATACGCTGCCGATGACTACGAGGTAACTCGCCAGCATGGGTTATACGACAATGCAATCCTGACATTGAAGCAGTTGATGAATTACCCGATAGACGATATACTCGAAATTGCAGATTGCGAGAAAGAGTCCTTGGAACCTACCTTTGCTGCAGATTCTGAGATTTTTGAGCATGCAAAACTCCATAATCCAGACATCAAGCAAGCAGAATACAATCTGCAATCAGCCAAGTTTGCATACCAATCCAGCAAAGGTGCCTTATTCCCTTCAGTATCTTTAGGAGCTGGTGTCTCTACCACGTACTATAAGCAGCTGAATGTACCGCTTGCGTCAAGTTTCAGCGAGCAATTCCGCAACAATGCTGGTCAGTATGTCTCTGCCTCGCTCTCCATTCCGATATTTAACAGGCTGAACACACTTACCAACATTCGCCGACAGCGTAACAATATCAAACGAGCAGAGGAAGAATTAGAGTACCGAACTGACGAGCTACAAAGACTAATACAAGAAGCCATTACGGATCAGGAGAACAGCCGTAAGGAAACAGAAAAGATGACGGCAAAAGTGGAGTCGGACAGCATTGCATCACGCTTGACCATCCGAAAGTACGAAGAGGGACTTGCTTCCTCCATCGATGTGCAGACACAAACAGTCTCTTTGTTACAGAGCAAGGCTCAACTTTTGCAATGCCAGCTTACATACTTATACAAGACACGTATGTTGAACTATTACAATGGGAAACCACTATGGACAGAATAATAGAGAAGAAACGAGGCCTCCAGAAGAAGCACATCCCTTATATAGCAGGAGGTGTATTTGTGCTGATAGTATTGCTATGGATTCTCTTCGGAAATCACCAGAGCACCTTGCAAGTTGATGAAGAGGACATCACCATCAGCAACGTCACGCAGGGGGAATTCAAGGATTATGTACGTCTTAACGGAACGGTCATTCCTATCCAGGTGGTACGTATCTCTCCCGAGGAGGGTGGCATCGTTATGGAGAAGGTGGCAGAGGAAGGACAAAAGGTCAAGAAAGGCGATGTCATTATTCGTCTTTCCAACAGCAACCTCGACCTGCAGATTCTCAATGCCGAAGCAGAACTGGCAGAGAAGCAGAATCTTTTGCGCAACACGCAGGTGGCTATGCAGCAGGATAAACTGAACAACGAGACGGAACAGGCCACACTGGAGATGGATGTGGTGCGCAAGCGCAGAGCTTTCGAGCAGAACGAACGACTCTACAAGGAAAAGCTTATCTCCAAGGAAACATACCTTCAGGCAAAGGAAGACTATGACCTGGCCAAGAAAAAGCAGACACTCATTGGTGAGCGACTGAAGAAGGATGCACAGTACCGCAACATTCAGATGGACCAGATGGAGGATAACCTTCAGAATATGCGCAAGAATGTGGTTCTGGTACGTCAGCGCAAGGACAAGCTCGAAGTACGCTCTTCCATTGATGGCGAGTTAGGTCTGCTCGATGTGGAGTTAGGACAAAGCATCAGCCCAGGACAGAAGATAGGCCAACTGAACGACCTCAGCGATTATAAGGTACAGGCGCAAATCGACGAGCACTATATTGACAGAGTAAGGCAAGGACTGATGGCTACCTTCACCCGTGGCGACAAACAGTATCAGCTTCAGGTGCGCAAGGTCTATCCGGAAGTTCGCGAGGGCAAGTTCCGCTGCGACTTTATCTTCAAGGGAGACCGCCCGGAGAATATCCGCACAGGCCAGACCTATTACATCGAACTCGAACTGGGTCAGCCTGAGCAGGCCATCATCATCCCTCGGGGCACGTTCTTCCAAACCACAGGCGGCCAATGGATCTTCGTCCTCTCGTCTGATGGGAGCAAAGCCCATCGCCGTCCCATCCGCGTAGGTCGTCAGAATCCCCAGCACTACGAAATTCTCGAAGGCTTGGAGTCAGGCGAGCGCGTAGTCACCAGCGGCTACGAGGCATTCAAAGACAATGAAGTATTAGTAATCAAATAAACAACGATATGAACGTATTCAGAAACATGCTTTACATGGCACGTCGCTTCAAGACGGCGACAGTGCTCAACTTCATCGGCCTCACGGTGTCCTTCGCCGCCTTTTACCTGCTGATGACACAGGTCATCTATAATCGCTCTTACAACTTCTCCATCCCTGATGGCGAGCGTGTCTTCCGACTGGAGTCGAAGGTGAACCCCGACGCGCAGTGGGACATCAACTGCAACCGCCCCATCCACGCCCTCGTGGCCAAGATGCCGCAGGTGGAAGCCGTGTCGGAACTGGCCACATGGGGTGGCAGCTGGAATATACTGGTGGGCGAAAGCACCGTGGAGCAGTTCTGCATGGGCACTAACCTGACACCCTTCGGGGCCGTCGGCGCACGCTGCCTCGACGGCCGCCTGTCGTGGGACGACTACGGCGAACGCACTGCCATCATCCCAGCCTCGCTGGCACGCAAGGTCTATGGGCGGGTCAACGTGGCTGGCGAACCGCTCTATTCAGAGACTGACACAATCATAGTGCAGGGTGTCTATGAGGACTTCCCCGACAATTGCTCGATGAAGAACAACCTTTACTACGCCACCCAAGACAATCTCGACAACTGGAGTGAGTGGAGCTCCACCCTCTACGTGAAGTTGGCCGAGAATGTCAATGCAGACACCCTGCTGAAAGACTTCCCCGAACAGATGCGCCAGCTGATGTGGCGCAGGCAGTGGGGGCAGGCAGTTGCTTCTGGCGTATATGATGAGAATCAGGAGGCAGACATCAAAGCAAAGTTTGACGCCCACTTCGGCTTTGAGTTCCGCCTGACTCCTATTCGCGACACTTACTTTTCCGGCGTAAGCTCCGACGACAAGGGCAACCCCGCCATGCTCTTCATCCTCGAGCTGGCCTCGCTGCTCATCATCGTCATTGCTGCCATCAACTTCCTCAATTTCGTGTTGGCCGAGAGTCCCATGCGCATCAAGGGCATCAACACCCGTCGCGTTTTGGGCGAGGGCCTGTGGCAGCTGCGTCTCGGGCTGGTGGGCGAGGCTGTTGTCACGTCTTTGCTGGCTTGTGTCATAGCCTATGTCTTGTGTGTCGCTGTATCGCGGCAACAGACGGAACTGCTACTGGGCGACCTCAGCCTTTCCGCCCACCCCTGGCTCGCGGCTTTTACCGCCTTGATAGCGATTGCGGCAGGCATCGCTGCCGGCACCTATCCCGCCTTCTTCGCCACCTCGTTCCAGCCTGCTCTCACACTCAAAGGCTCTTTCGGTCTTACGCCAAAAGGAAGGCAACTACGCACGGCACTCGTCTGCCTGCAAATCGGCATTGCCCTCTTAATGGTCACCTACATCGGCATCCTTCTCCTGCAGAGCCGTTTCATCTATCACTCCGACTACGGCTTCGCGAAGGACGAGGTGCTCTATGCCCAGCTCTCTGACGAACTGATGCATAAAAAAGATGCCATACGCACAGAACTGATGCAGATTGGTGGCATTGATGATGTCAGCTTCTCACGCTTCGTGCTGGGCTCACAGGAAGGATATATGGGCTGGGGACGCAGCGACGATGACCACAAAATCACCTTTACCAGCATGCCCGTAGATTACCACTACCTGCGCACGATGGGCATCAAGGTTATCGAGGGCCGCGACTTCAACGAGCACGACGGCGATGTTTATATCATTAACGAGGCCGCCCGCAGGCAGTGGCCGTGGGTGGAGATGGACAAGCCGTTGCTGGAGGGCGACCTGTCCGTCGTAGGTGTGTGCGAGAACGTCCGCTATGCCTCCACCCGTCAGGACCGCACACAGGAGCCCGTCGCCTTCGTCATTTTTGGCGAGAAGTATAGCGGCTGGGGCGACCAGCTTGGAATAGTGAACATACGCGTGGCAGCCGGTGTTGACAAGCTGTCCGTGCGGCGGCAGGTCAACCAGCGGCTCACGGCCATGGGCAGCGGCGAAGATGTCGAAGTACTGTTCCTCGATGAACAATTGGAGAATCTCTATCAGGAGGAGTTTCGCTTCATCCGCCAGGTGCTGTGGTTCACCGCCGTCTGCTTCGTCATCACCCTCATCGGTGTCTTCTGCCTCACAATGTTCGAGACGGAGTATCGCCGCAAGGAGATAGCTATCCGCAAGGTAATGGGCAGCAGCGTGGGCGAAGTGCTGTCGCTCTTTACCAAACGTTATGCCATTCCGCTCATCCTCTCCTTCGTGATAGCAGCACCTGTTGGTTACTACATCAGCGAACAATGGCTTCAGAACTTTGCTGAACATACACCCATCCACTGGTGGTTGTTCCCTCTGGCATTCCTCATTGTCAGCATAGTCGTTCTCCTTACCGTCATCATCCAAAGTTGGCGAGTTGCAACGATGAACCCAGTAGAGAGCATCAAGACAGAGTAGAATAAATGGTAAATTGTAAATTGTTAAATAGCAAATAATATGATGATAAAGATTGAAAATCTCTCAAAAGTATTCCGCACTGAGAATGTGGAGACAACAGCGTTGAATGGCGTAAGCCTGGAAGTAAAGGAAGGCGAGTTCGTGGCAGTCATGGGTCCTTCGGGTTGTGGCAAATCAACGCTCCTGAATATCCTCGGATTACTCGATAATCCCGATAATGGCAACTACTACCTCGAAGGTGAGGAGGTGGGACACCTGAAGGAGAAGGATCGTACCAAGTATCGCAAAGGACGCATCGGCTTTGTGTTCCAGAGCTTCAACCTCATTGATGAACTCACTGTAGAGGAGAACATCGACCTACAACTGAAGTACCTTAAAGTGCCAAAGGCAGAGCGCAAGCAACGCGTCTTGGACATCCTGCGCAAGGTAAACCTCTCACAGCGTTCCACCCACTATCCTCAACAACTCTCTGGCGGTCAGCAGCAGCGCGTAGCCATTGCACGTGCTGTGGTGGGGAAGCCAAAGCTGATTCTTGCCGATGAGCCAACAGGTAACCTTGACTCAAAGAATGGACTCGAAATTATGGAGCTACTCTCACAACTCAATTCGGAAGGTACCACCATCGTAATGGTAACGCACAGCCAGCACGATGCTGCATACGCCAATCGTATCATCAACCTGTTTGACGGTGAGATAGTTGAGAATACCGTACTTTGATGAAAAATTCTTTATACAACATCTTGAGGTAACAGATTTCCCCTGACTTCGTAAAAGTGGTGAAGAAGAACCGAAATTATTGATTATTCGCAAAACAGGTAACATATACCCTAGATTGCTGCTGAGAGCCGATGGTTATCGGGCTTTTATAGTGTTATCTGTTTGTCCAACATGTACCCTAACATATACCCTAACATATACCGTCTTCTAATCCCGATAACCATCGCAGTTTGTGCCCCCTCAGGGGTATATGTTAGGCTAATTTTGGTTTCTGTTCTCCTAGGGGAAGTCAGAAGGGGGCCTATCAACTCGTCTACTCGATTGGTTCTTCTTCACTTTTGCTGATAAAAGAAAACCGCCAAAACCCGTTTCTGTTGCTCATATCAAAAACAGCCTACATGCCTACATAAAAACGCTGGGAAATGCGATGGTTGTCGCGTTTTTGTTACCTCAAAGCCTACATAAAGCCTACATGGAGCCTACATGATGCCTACATGCTTTTGGGTGTTTACAGGGTGGAAGCAATATTTGAGCAACGCATTTGCA
>CADCIP010000002.1 GCA_902801485.1 uncultured Bacteroidales bacterium
TTATTTTGATGCAAAAGAATAAAATTCTTTGCAAATCTGCAAACTATTTTACAATTTTGTAAAGAAATTAATATAAAAAGGGCTCTTTTTCAAAAGATAATCAACATTTTTCTGCCTTTTTCCATCTTCCTTCTTCCTTCTTTCCTCTAATCCCTTAACCATAACTGTTCCGTAGATTCGCAAATCCGTTGTTCCGTAAATCCTTTTTCGCAAGAAAAACACCCATTTTCTTTGTGCGTATTAGAATAATCGTTATTTTTGCAAAATGATTAGACTTATTTTCAAAGCGTTATGACAGCAGAAGAAGAGAAAATTATTCAGATGATCCGAGAGACAGGCCGTAAGGTTGTCCCACCAGACGGACAGGTTTGGCTCTATGGCTCCCGTGCCCGTGGCGATGCCCATGAGGATTCGGACTGGGATATACTAATTCTGCTAAATAAGCCTGAGCTGGAAGCCAGTGATTATGACGTCACCTATCCTTTTCGTGAACTAGGCTGGGAGATAGGTGAGGAGATTAGTCCTCATATATATACCAAAAAACAGTGGGACGAGTGGACTTTCTTACCATATAGAAAAAATGTGGAACGTGATAAATATGTATTGCAATGAGTATGACAGATGAAGAACGTGCGACCTTGGTCACATTGGAGTTAAAGAAAGCTCATGAGACCTTTGAAGAGATAGGTATTCTAACGGCAGCTAACAAATGGAGTGGTGCGGCAAATCGTCTCTATTATTCTGTTTTCCATGCCATAAGTGCCCTTCTTCTTCATGATGGCCACTCAGTGAATACTCATAATGGCTCACACGCATTTTTCCATTTACATTATATAAAAACAGGTATCCTGCCTGTCGAATATGGTCGTCTATATAATCAACTTCAGACAATGAGAGAAGAGAGCGACTATAATTGTGTATATGATGTTAATCCTGACGAGTAAAGGATAGGATTGGACCAGCTCATAATTTGATTGAAAAGATAGAAGAAATAATAAACGGTTAACAGTAAAGCGTCAACTTCAACTTAATAAAAGATGCCTATGAGCTAAATAAATAAGGTTAAGACATAAAGACAAATAGCGTCCGCTTAGATTCTTGTTCTTGAAAATTCGCCAAATTTAAAAAGAACCCACAAGAGTAAAAGTTCGGATGCTCACGCCTCGGCGTGGGCTTTTACTCGTATATAGTGGGTTGGGTGTTTGGCGATACCTCAAGAACGTAGACGAAGTAAGTAGTCCACGTTTTTTTTATCTATTCAGAACGACAATAATAAACCAAACATAAACTAATTATATATGAAAACAAGATTTCTTTTGCTATTGGCAGCAATGCTGCTGAGTAGTGTAAGTGCATTTGCACAGAGTGGAACCCCATTAAAGGGAGATGTGAATGAAGATGGTGTAGTGGACGTGGCTGATATAACAGCCATCATTGCCATTATGAAGAATGGTGGGGGAACAGGCGAAGGTACTAAGTATTATTGGTATGTAGGACAGACAGATCCTTCAACAATGACTACTATTAGTCCTGTTGTATCTGATACAACTTCACCTGGCTGGAGATTAATTGGAACGACATTGCCAACATATAGTGCATCAAATAAGTTATATGATACTGTAGCTCGTCAAGCCGACAATTCATTTATCGTTACTGGCACATCATTAGCTACACAATGGGTCGCATTACCAGCAAATTGCTCTGCATGCGTAAGAGATGGTGCAGGAAATGATGGTACAACAGTTAATATATGCACGCAAAAATCTAATGTTACAATTGGAGGAATTACATATAAAGTATACGAATGGAATGGCAAAGCTAAAAAATTGGGGTATGATATTTACTAAAATATCACCTATGCAAGGTTAAGTCTGAAATTATGCAGATGAAGTAACGCTTAACAGATTTATTATGATACGACGAATACTAAGCATATTAATTGCATTAACGGCGATTGTCGTTAGTGCGAACGCTCAGAGCCTCTCGGTACAGCCGATTGAGGTGCAAGTGGGCGAGCAGACGGAGGTAGTGGTGAGCCTTACAGGAGGCACATCAGCCACAGCCCTGCAATTCAATCTGAAGTTGCCCGAAGGCTTGAACGTCAATACAAACGATGCCACTCTTGGCTCTGCCACTGACGGACATACGCTTAATGTGGAACCGCTAAACAACGGTGACTTGCTCTTTATCCTTTACAGCATGGACCTCAAGACATTCAAGGAGGGAATACTTCTCCGCATTCCTATCAATGGGGTTCTAGACGAAGATGCCCGACTATACACTATCCGCTTTTCTTCTGCTGATGCCGTGAGCCATTCAATAGAAGATGTTGTTACAGGCATAAGTTTAACTCCCAAATCCTCTCCGATGAGAAGGGAGATATATAATGTTGCAGGACAGCTTTTGGGCAAGATGCAGAAGGGCATTAATATCAAGGAGGGAAAGAAAATCTTGGTGAAGTAAGATCAGAATGGATAATCCATACAAACAAATAATGCAAGACAAAATTTCTTATCAAATAATCAATCTTTAAATTCAGATAAACCGTGAAACGATTTTTTATAATTTTTGCAGCAATACTGCTAGTGAGTGTAAGTGCATTTGCACAGAGTAAAACCCCTTTAAAGGGTGATGTGAATGAAGATGGTGTAGTGGACGTGGCCGACATAACTGCCATTATCGCCATTATGAAGAATGGTGGAGGAACAGGCGAGTCAACTACTTATTATTGGTATGTAGGTCATGAAAATCCGATGAATATGACATCTATTACACCATTACCAAGTAATGATGCATCTGAAGGTGCAGGTTGGAGAACAATAGGAACAACATTACCTACATATAGTAAAACAAATCCATTATGGAATTCAAGTGATTATATTACAACGGCAACATCAAAATCAACAATGTATGTTGCATTACCATCTGATACAATTAAATCAAGAAATGATATTACTGGTTCTGATGTAACAGGAGATGGATGGACAATTGGAACAACTAAGAAAACATTAAATGGAGTACAATATACAATTTGGACATCTATAAATAATAAAAAATCATTCTCAGAAACATTATACTAAAATAGGTTTGGAACATTTCTTCACAAGCAACCCCTTAAAACAGAATAATCATGAAACGAATACTACATATCCTACTTGCATTAACGGCGATAGTCGGTAGTGCGAGTGCCCAGAGCCTCTCGGTACAACCGATTGAGGCGCAGACGGGCGAGCAGACAGAGTTGGTGGTGAGCCTTACAGGAGGTACATCAGCCACAGCCCTGCAATTCAATTTGAAACTTCCAGAAGGAATAAGTGCTAATGCCAATAACGCCACTCTTGGTTCGGCTACAGATGGGCATACCCTTAATGTGGAACCGCTAAACAACGGTGACTTGCTCTTTATCCTCTACAGCATGGACCTCAAGACATTCAAGGACGGAGAACTTCTCCGCATCCCTGTTACGGCAGGCAACTCAGCCACAAATGCTACAGGTCAATTATATACTGTTCGTACTGCTACAAGCGAAGCCGTAAGCCATACATGTAGCGATACACAGTTCGATGTTGTGGTAACAGAACCTGCGCCTGAAGGATTCAGTAATAACAAACTCTACACTTTGACTTGTAAGCGAGGCGGTTTGGTTCTGAATGCAGATGCAACAGGTCTGGCAGCAGGACAGACAAGAACGGATGCGCCTGAAAGCGATAAGCGCTTTGCAATCATTACTTACGAGGGAGCGCAGTACCTCTACAGTCCTGTGAACAAGCAATACCTGCTCTATGACGGTAGCTTTGTCAGTAGGTTAGGTTCACCAATCACTTTCGACGACACTCAAGCAGACGGAGAATACAAGTACATGCTCTCAACACAAAGTGAAGGCGGTGAGACTTGGTTCTTCAACAATAACGGCAATATTGTCATTAACGGATGGAGTTTTGCTGATGACGGTAACCGTTGGCTGATAGAGCCTGTTGCAGACTTCGACCCGTCGGAGGCTCTGGCATTGGCAGGTGCGCAGAATTTCACAGTAACCTATCAGGTAACATACGAGGGCAATGTGGTTGCTACGGCAACGGCAGAAGTAGCCAAAGGCAACGCCCTGCCCGCTGTCCCTGCCTCGCTGAACAACGGCTTTGTCACTCTTGCCAAATCGGGTACGCATCCTACAACGGTAACGAAGGATGTTACCGTGAACTTCACAGCCAAGTGGAACGGACCCTTCCAGTTCACGAAGACACTCAATGATGCAACATGGTACAATATGCATATCCGCAGCGGTTGGTACGTAAGCAAGCAAGCGTCCGAACCCTACTATCCTGCACAGGCAGGTGAGACGGAACGGCTTGCCCCTGCCTATGTATGGGCCTTCGGCGGAGATCCCTATCACGTGAAGGTTTACAACCTTACGACAGGTCTGGACGAGACACTGGCCAAGGACGGAGAGAATGCCGTGATGCGCAAGGGTGACTATACGTGGGACTTGCTGCCCAACTCGGACGGCTTTGTGCTTCGGGTAACAGGAACAGAAAACTCTTGCATCAACCAGTATGGTGGAGCAAACGGTCCCCTGAAGTTCTGGATAGACGCCAACAGCCTTACGGATGACGGCTCAACCTTCCGCGTAGAGGATGTCACTCCGTTGATTGACGGCATCGGGACAATTCAGAATCTTAAATTCAAGATGAATAATGAGGCTGATGCTATGTTCGACCTCAGCGGTCGCAGGATCACATCACCCATGCAGAAGGGAATTTATATAAAGAATCGCAAAAAAGTGATGGTGAAGTAGGTTTGTAAGTATTGTAAAACGAAGAGAGGAGTGAACGAAATGTTCACCCCTCTTTTTTTAAGGAATGGTCTCAAAGACTCATTCAGATAGGGTTAACGAGTTGTTAAAATAAGGGTTTAGGGGGGTAAGGGATTATCTCAATGACTCGTTCCCCTTATCTCGACAACTCATGGAGATTATCTGGATGAAGCAAAGGTGACTATGTCAATTTTTGCAGCATATTTGTGATAATTTTCTAACTTGTTTCCGAGCAAAAAGTAGCTTAAATAAAAATTTTTCTAAGTTGATTTTTCCTCTTCCTGAATAAGATGATGTAAGATGTAAGAGGGAAGAAGGAAGATGTTTTTGGTGTGACCTATCTGACCTTTGCTTTATTTCAAAACATAATGGGCTTACCTTTTGGTGGGCTCATTATTTCTTTGTACCTTCGCAGAAAATATTGGAATATATGGCAAAAAGGAGAGAGATACGTAATAGTACTGCGGAGTTCCTGATTTTTCAGATTGAAGGAAAGGAAAAGGGTGTTGAGGTCTATTATAAGGATAAAACCATATGGTGTACCCAAAAGGCGATGGGGATGCTGTTCGATTGTTCTACTGACAATGTGGGACTCCATCTGAAGAACATCTTTGCAAGTGAGGAACTCATAAAGGATTCAGTTACCGAGAAAATCTCGGCAACTGCCTCAGACGGGAAAAACTACATGACGCAGTTCTATAATCTTGATGCCATCATTAGCGTTGGTTATCGCGTAAACAGCGTACGTGCCACACAATTCCGCCAATGGGCCACCAGTGTATTGAGGGAATTCGCTATTCGAGGTTATGTGTTGGATAGGAAACGAATGGAGAACGGCTCATTCCTGGATGAGGATTATTTTGAACATCTGTTGGCAGAAATCAGAGAGATTCGTCTCTCAGAACGTCGCTTCTATCAAAAACTAACGGATATATATGCTACTGCTGTTGATTATAATAGGGATGCTCCTACAACAAGGCTCTTCTTTAAGATGATGCAGAATAAGATGCACTATGCGGTTCATAAACATACGGCAGCAGAACTAATTATGGAACGGGCTGACGCAGAACAAGAGCACATGGGACTTACCACTTGGGAGAATGCTCCTGATGGTAAGATAGTAAAGACGGATGTATCTATAGCTAAAAACTACTTGAAAGAGGTTGAGCTTGAAGACATGGGACAGTTGGTGAATGGTGTATTGGAATTGGCAGAGCGTATGGCTAAACGCCACATACCGATGACTATGGAGGATTGGAGCAAACAGATAGATACCATCTTAGCTGCTGGTAGAAATGAGGTACTACAGACTGCCGGTTCTGTTACTGCTGAAGAGGCAAAGGAACATGCAGAAACGGAATTTGAGAAGTATCGCATTGTGCAAGACCGCCTGTTTCAGAGTGATTTTGACAAATATCTTGGTGAATTGCCATTAATAGATGACTGACCTTAAATTCTTTTTTCAGCTTGTTTGTGATAATTTTCTAACTTGATTTTGAGCAAAAAGTAGCTTAAATAAAAATTTTTCTAAGTTGATTTTTCCTCCTCCTGAATAAGATGATGTAAGATGTAAGAGGGAAGAAGGAAGATGTTCTTGATGACCTATGTGACCTTTGCTTCATTCCCATTATCTAAACGAGTTGTTCCAATAGGGGGAACGACTCATTCAGATAATCCCTTACCCCTATAAAGTATTATCTGAATGAGTTGTGGTGATTATTTGAGTGAAACATGGAGATTATCTGAATGAAGCAAAGGTGACTTTGAGGTTGATAGTTGACAGTTTTTTATAGCTGAGACGTAACATTTTTCGATTTCGTATACTATAATGATAGAAAAGTATTAACATTGAGCTATGCTCGAAGGTACTACGCTCGAAAAAGCTCAAATACATTTGGCTTTTTGCTTACTTAATCGTACCTTTGCAAAACGAATTCGAAAGTATGAAACAGAATCAGATTGTTATCTATCAGACAGAGGACGGACAAACACAGATTGATGTCCGTTTAGAGAATGAGACGGTGTGGCTAACTCAGACCCAGATGGCTCGACTGTTCAAGTCATCTCGTACGAACGTATTGGAACATATCCAGCATATCTACGAAGTAGAGGAACTGGAGAAAGAGGCAACATGTCGGAATTTCCGACAGGTTCGTCAGGAGGGCAAACGTATGGTTAATCGTACTATGACGATGTACAATCTTGACATGATTATCTCCGTTGGCTATCGAGTCAATTCTAAGCGAGGCGTAAGATTCCGTCAGTGGGCAAACAAAGTGCTCAAAGACTATCTGATAAAAGGCTACGTCGTGAACGAGCGCATCCGCAAGGAGCAACTTGGTGAACTTCGACAGTTGGTGCAAGTGGTCAATCGCGCCATCAGTAGCCAGGAGGTGGCAAAGACGGTTGAGACCCAAGACTTGCTGAATGTGGTTGTGGACTATACTTACGCCCTTGATACGCTGGACAATTACGACTACGAGCGATTGACCATTGATAAGACTACCAAGCAGGAAAGGTTTCATGCTACTTACGATAACGCTATGGAAGAGATTGCTCGTCTGCGTGAAAAATTTGGTGGTTCAGCACTCTTTAGAATGATGAACTATGCAAATAGTGTACATCTATATTCACAATCATGTCGAATGACTTCATGTGCATCCGGAAATTTATATATAAACCATATCCGCTAAATATTCAAAAACAATGAAAACCAGAAAGAGTTTCACAGGTTCAAGGCTTCTGTCCTTGGTTCTTATTTCACTAATGACATTCTTTACTGCTCAGGCAGATGACCTGCGCATAAGTAAGGGTAAGGTGACGCTGGATTTTACCACATCAGCAGAAAACCATACAGGTCCCTATACCATACAGCGCAGCATGGGTCGTTTCGGCCAGAAGGAAATGCTGGGTCAGGCCTCAAAGCCGTTATATACGGATAAAGCCGGAGAGCAGGCTGCCAGTATGTACTATCATATAACAGATGCACAGGGACAGCCTGTTGCGATGCTTTCTTTCGATCAGCAGCTGCTGGGAAGCGGTACTTATGTCTTCCGACCCTCGGATGATATGCAGCAGATACACTCATCTGTAGATGAACTACATAAGCAGATGTTTCACGAGCAGTTCGGAAAAGACCGTTATGCCGTACTTTTCATGCCCGGCGACTATCGTCAGGCCGGCGTAATGCAAGTCCCGTATTACATGCATTTGGCAGGCTTGGGAAAGACACCCTACGATGTCCAGATCAGCAATGTCCATACTCCCGCTCCTTTGCCCAACAACAACGGCACCTGTACTTTCTGGCGAAGCCTGGAGAATTTTTCGGTTATAGGTCCTGAGACCTATCAGGAAGAGGAAACTTTCCTTTGGGCCGTTTCTCAGGCAGCCCCCATACGGCGTGTCTATTCCGAGCGGACCGTCAAGAATCAATGGCTCAACGGATGGGTTAGCGGCGGATTTACTGCCGACTGTTACTTTATTGCTCCTGCCGGAAGTGACGGACAACAGCAATGGTACACCCGCAATACATATCTGGGAAAGGGTAGGGGACGCTTCAAGGAAGGTTCCTGGAACTTCATGTTTCAAGGCGTTCAGTTAGGCCCTGAGGCTAAACAGAATACCTATGTGGATAATTGGGACAAGGGTGGCAACATTACCTTTGTTCCCACCACACCCGTCATTCGTGAAAAGCCGTTCCTTTTCTTCGATCAGGAGCAACAACGTTACAAGGTATTCCGTCCGGCCTTGCGTCGCGAGGCTGTCGGTGTTACATATACCCGTCAGGATATGGGACAAGGGGAGGCGTTCGACCTTTTGGACGACTTCTTCATTGTCCGCCCCGGAACCTTAGCCTCAGAGATTAACCGTCAGTTGGCAGCAGGAAAGCATATACTTTTCCAACCAGGCATGTTCCAACTCGAGGAGCCTCTTCGTGTTACCCGTCCGGGCACTATCGTCATGGGCTTGGGCTTTACAACCCTTATTCCCTCCGAGCAGAATCCCGAGTCGGCACTTATTATCGGTGATGTGGATGGTGTTACTGTCTGCTCTTTGCTTTTCGATGCCCATTACTCTTCGCGTACTTTGTTGCGTGTAGATGGTGGAGATAAGACACATCAGGCCAACCCGACCTTGTTGGCAGATGTTTTCTTCCGTGTTGGCGGATTCCGTAGTGCTCCCGTTCATGTAGATTGTGCCTTGGACATAAGGGCAAACGATGTGATAGGTGACCATTTCTGGATCTGGCGTGCCGATCATGGTGTTCGTAACAGTGTAGGGTGGGAGGTGAATACGGCTCCTTACGGTCTTCGCGTTACGGGCAACGATGTTACCATATATGGTCTTTTCAACGAGCACTTCCAGCAATATCAGACCCTATGGGAAGGCGAGCGTGGCCGAACCTATTTCTATCAGTGTGAGACTCCCTACGATGCCATACATCAGGACCGTTACATGAGCGAGAACAGAAGCCGTGCCGGATATGCAGCCTATAAGGTTGCCGATAATGTGCAGGTGCATCAGGCATTCGGACTTGGCATCTATGATGTTTATTTCAAGACGGATATACGGATGGAGAATTCAATCGAGGTTCCCGAGCACCCCGGGATATGTATCTATCACGCCTGCAACGTCAGTCTTTCAGATCCTGGTCCACGCGGTATCGGTTATGTCATCAACGGCCAGGTTCCCAGCACCTTCAATACCTATCGTGTATGCCGTCGCTGGATAGACAAATATGTAGGCGGTGTAATTACTTCTCATTCCCAACCTTAGATTTGTTTTATCCTTAGTTAACGTACAAACTGCACGCAAACAGCTTTACTGACGGGGATGTCCTGATGAGTGTCCGTCAGCATTCCTGTCTGCATGTCACGACGGAATACCTGTATCTTGTCGCTGTCGCGGCAGCAGCAAAGCAGGAATCGGCCGTTGGGAGTAATGTTAAACTGACGGGGATGAGATCCGGTAGGCTGATATCCTATACGGGTCAGCAGTCCGGTCTTGTTGTCAACCGAGAAGATGGCAAGCCCCTCTGCTTTCAGACGGTTACTCGAATAGAGGAAATGTCCGTCTGGACTCAGATGGATGTCTGCCCCGCCTCGTCCTCCTACGCTGTCCGAAACGATTTCCTGAAGTGTCTCCAAACGTCCTTTATCATAACGGAAGGCAGTCACCTTGCCCGAAAGCTCGCTCATCAGATAGGCAAAGCGTCCGTCCTTACTGAACACCAAATGCCGGGGACCGGAATCGGCACTCACCTTGGTTGCCACACCACATGCTGCCAACTTCTTTCCTTCGATTCGGTAGGAAAGAATCCTGTCGGCACTGAAATCTGTTGCCAGCACATACGCTCCGTCGGGAGTAAAACAACTGCAGTGAACGTGGGGCGTTTCCTGTCTTGACAAATCCGGTCCGCCTGTTTCTCCAAGGAACTTGTCGGTTAGTGTTGCTTTTGTGCCATCAATGTCGAACACACTCATAGAACCGCCGGAATAGTTGGCTGTGACAGCAATCTGTCCATTCTCGGCCACATAGCAGGGGTCGGCACCTTCGGTCAGCGCAGTATTCAGTAGCATCATATTGCCGTCCTTGTTCAAACCAATAACATTCAGCGAAGCTTTCTCGTCGTTGGTCTCGCTTACAGCATATACCAGTCGGCTATCGTCCGATATAGTCAGATAAGACGGATTCCTCGTTTCCAGCGTGTCCAGAGGCGTGGCTTTGCCAGTCAGCTGATTAAACCTATAAGAATAAATGCCTTTGCTGCTGCCGTCGGTATAGGTTCCCACAAGCATTACCAGGTCTTCTTGCACACGGGTAGAACAACTGCCGCACAATAAGATAATACACAATAATGCCAACATTCCTTTCAGCTCGTTATACGTCTTCATATTCTTTATACTGATTAAATTTACGGCAAAGATATTACTTTCTTCCGAAATACCACTTATTTTACCCTTACAATTATCAATTCACAACTGTCAACGCAAAATATAATTCACAAATAATACCCAGCACTTTAAACACGTTATGTGTTTGTCGGTGCCGGGTATATAGGTATGTGGGTGAGTGTAATTACTTCACGTTGCCAACCTTAATCAGGTATTGCGGTATATACCGCGATTCTTGTCACGACTCGGAAGTTCATTAACGAGTTTTGAACTCCCCTCGCTGCTCCAAGAATTCTGCAATCTGAACGGCATTCAGAGCGGCGCCTTTCTTGATCTGGTCGGATACCAGCCAGAAGGTGATGCCGTTGGGATTAGCCAGGTCCTTACGGATGCGGCCAACATATACATCATCGCAGTTCTCGTGGAAGAGAGGCATGGGGTAAACCTTGTTCTGAGGATCATCCTCCAACTGAAGGCCGTTGCCATTCCTGACGGCTTCCTTGAATTCCTCAACGCTTACAGGACGCTCTGTCTCGGCCCAGATGCTTTCGCTGTGGCAACGCAGAGAAGGTACGCGGACACACATAGCCGAGCAGTCGGCATCGGTGTGCATAATCTTCTTCGTCTCGTTGTACATCTTCATCTCCTCCTTGGTGTAACCGTTATCGGTGAATACGTCGATCTGGGGAATTACGTTGAAGGCCAACTGATAGGCAAACTTCTCGACGGTTGGCTTTTCGCCTGCCAACACCTGACGGTATTGCTCGTACAATTCTGCCATAGCTGCGGCACCGGCTCCGCTGGCTGCCTGATAGCTGGCAACGTGGATGCGCTTGATGTGGCTGATATTCTCCAGAGCTTGCAGGGCAACAACCATCATAATGGTGGTGCAGTTGGGGTTGGCGATGATATTACGAGGACGGTTCAGGGCATCCTCGGCATTGCACTCGGGAACAACCAAGGGCACATCCTCGTCCATACGGAAGGCGCTGCTGTTGTCTATCATTACAGCACCGTGCTTGGTAATGGTCTCGGCAAATTCCTTGCTTGTACCGCCGCCTGCGCTGGTAAAGGCAATATCCACACCCTTAAAGTCGTCGTTATGCTGTAATAGCTTCACTTCGATTTCCTTTCCGCGGAAAGTGTATTTCGTTCCCGCACTGCGCTGGCTTCCAAAGAGAAGCAGTTCGTCAATGGGGAAATTTCTCTCGTCCAAAACTCTCAGGAATTCCTGACCTACGGCACCGCTGGCACCAACAATAGCAACTTTCATATGTAAACTGATTTATATACTATCCCAAAAAATTTGGCGCAAAATTACACATTTTATCTTAATTATCGTACATATAGCGCCGTATTTCGATAAAAAAATGATATCTTTGCATCGTCATACAAGAAAAAAAGCACAGAAAGATGATGCAAATGTTGTTTATAACCTATGCTTCGACAGCACTTGTTACTGATCCTACGTGGATTTTCAGTATTGTGCTTTGCATCATTCTATTTGCTCCTTTGCTGTTGCGTAGTCTTCGTATTCCACATGTCATAGGTCTTATATTGGCTGGCGTGCTGATAGGAAAATTCGGTCTGAACATTCTGGACCGCGACAGTTCCTTTGAACTGTTTGGACAGGTGGGTATCTATTACATCATGTTTCTGGCAGGACTGGAGCTGGACATGGGCAGTGTGCAGCATTATGGGCGTGACGGCCTTAAATTCGGTGTGCTGACATTCCTTATACCCTTCCTGCTGGGCCTTATCACCAGTCATTATCTGTTAGGCTTCGGTACGCTTACCAGTCTTCTGCTGGCTTGTATCTATAGTAGTAACACACTGGTAACCTATCCAACAGTGGGCAGATATGGTCTTAACCGTCATCGGGTTGTGGTAAAAACTGTTGTAGCGACGGCTTTTGCTCTTTTTGTCAGCCTGTTGGTGCTGGCCTTTGTTATTGGAAGCCTCAAACCGGACACCACTCCATTAACTTGGCTTATATTTGCAGCCAAATGTTGCATCTATGTTGCTGCAGTTCTTCTTGTCATACCTCGTATGGGACGTTGGTTCCTGCGTCGGTATGATGATAGTGTTATGCAGTATATCTTTATATTGGCTTTAGTGTTCCTCAGCGCTTCTTTTGCAAAGATGGTAGGTCTGGAGGGTTTGTTAGGTGCTTTTCTGGCAGGTTTGGTCGTAAACAGGCTTATTCCTAAAACCAGTCCGCTCATGTCCCGCCTGGAGTTTGTCGGCAATGCTATCTTTATCCCTTATTTCCTGATAGGCGTAGGTATGCTTATAGATGTGCGCATTATGTTAGGAGAACCGCAGACACTATGGATTATCTTGGTAATGGTGGTAACCGGTGCGCTATCTAAATTGCTGGCAGCTGCTGCAATGGCTTGGTGGAGTGGTGAAGACCGGAACTCTATGTGGCTGATGTTCGGGCTTACCAATGCCCATGCAGCAGGAGCCTTGGCTATCGTAATGATAGGTACCAATCCCTCTGTTCATCTTATGAATGACCAAGTGCTTAACGGCACCGTGATGCTTATTCTCTTTAGTTGTGTAATTAGTGGGTTTGCCACCAGTCATGGTGCCAGGCGTCTGGCTTTGAGTGATACCTCGCTCGAGGATAACCGCGGTTCTTATCATGGTAAATGTCTTATCACCTACAGTCAGAATGATAATGTGGATGTGATGACCCAACTGGCCATTCTTATCCGTAATCCTTATATTCCTGATTCGCTGATGGGTCTCTGTGTCTCTTACGATACCCAGAACGATGAGGAAAGCGTTGGCAACTATCGTCTTGGTAAACAGATGTTGGAGCGTGCTCAGGAAATTGCAGCCTCGGCAGATGTACCTATGTCCACCCTGAACCGTATGAGTACCAATATTGCCGGAGGTATCCTTCGCACCATGAAGGAGTACGATTGCGGTGAGGTTGTAATGTGTCTTGCCGACCGTACCACGGGTATGCTCAAGTCTTCTCTTGGCTCCATTATAGATAATGTGGTTGGTGGCTCGCACCGCGAGGTTATGATTGTTCGCAGCATTGTTCCTCCTGGAACTGTGCGCAGGGTGCTGGTGGCTGTTCCGCAGAAAGCCGAATATGAGGTAGGTTTCTATAAATGGCTCGAGCATATCTGTAGAATAGGTGAGCAGTTGGATTGCCACTTGGAATTCCATGCCCATTCGGACACATTACCTTATATAAAAGGTTACATGCAGCAGAAGCACGGTAACGTGCGTACGCAATATCTTGAGATGAATCTTTGGACTCGGGTCCTGAGTCTTCAGCATCAAACAGATGCCAATTCAATGCTGGTAGTGGTTACAGCACGTCCCGGCTTTATCTCTTACCAACCGCAGTTTGATAATCTGCCCCTCCAGATACACCGTTATTTCGGTCATACCAGTGTAATGCTGCTCTATCCCGACCAGTGGGGCGACCCATTGGATTCCGTTTCTGTCTTTGCTCCTAACGGAATGGCTGTTACTCGTCAGCAACGTACTCTTGGCGGCCTGCTTAGGCGGATCTTCTTCCCTCATAAAGCCACTCTGCTCATGTTGGCAGTCCTGTCAGCTTTGCCCTGCCTGGCACAGAAACCTGATTTCGGCAAGATGTCTTCGTACGTCCGTCGTGCTGCTATCCAACAGACGGCTAGGCAGCGCAGGGCACCTTCTGTGCATTTCCGGGCACCTCTGATGAGCGCTATTGTCAGTGCATCATCCCCGCAGGTTCTGGAAAAGCACGGTTGTAAGATTCAGGCCAGATGGGGCAATCTATATATTGTAACCCTGCGTACCGACCGCTTGGCAGCTCTTTCCCGTGAGCCGCAAGTGCAGCGTATTGAGGCAGGCGAGCCTTGTGTAGCCAATATGGACACCTCGCGTTCCGTTGTTCATATCGATGCCTTACATGGCGGACGCATGGGAAATACACCTTGGACGGGTAGGGGAGTAGTTATGGGAATTATGGATATTGGGTTCGACCTCACCCATCCCACCTTCTATTCTGCTGATGGTTCTATGTATCGCATCCGTTCCTTCTGGGACCAGTTAGATTTTAGCGGAAAGGGCGACAATAAGGACAGCCTTTATATAGGCTGCGAATATACCACCCAAAGTTCCATCCTTCGCAAGGCATATGCCACCGACGGGCTCAAACAGTTTCACGGAACCCATACCGCAGGAACGGCTGCCGGAAGCGGGTATAACAGTCCCTACATAGGTGCGGCGCCTGAGGCCGACATCTGCCTTGTTGCCAATGCAGTAAGCAGCGATATCGAGTTTGTCCCCGATTCCCTTTGGGATCTATACAATACGGCCAGCGACCTTCTGGGCTTCAAGTATATCTTTGATTATGCCGACCGTCACAATCAGCCTTGTGTCATCTCCTTTAGCGAGGGGCGAAAGCAGGAACTTTATGGGGAGGATTTGCTGGCTTTCCAGGTTCTGGATTCCTTACTTACTCCCGGCCATATCCTGTGTTCTTCGGCAGGTAATGACGGCATCAACCTTACCTATCTTCACAAACCTATCGGAAGGGCAAGCGCCAGTTCCATGTTGATTCTGACCAAAAAAGGTAAGCAAGCTTTTTATAATCTGAGGGGAAATAACCATTATCGGTTTCAGCTTCATTTCTATGCTACTCCCGGTAATAAGAAGGGCGAAGTTGAGTATTTCACAGAGCAGATATACACTCAGCCTGACAGTATGATGGTAGATACAGTTTCGGTTGGTGTTAAGCAATATATGATTGGTTTGGCTTCTTACCCATCCTGTTTCAACGAGGAACAGATTGTTACAGAACTTTATGTGTGTGACATTACACAAGGCTCAGGCCCTAACTATCGTGTTGGCCTCACCCTTTTGGATGAAGAGGTTGAAACAGAAGCTGTAACATACATCAGTTTTTTCGAGAATTCTTCCAGTTATCCCGATTACTGCGATGCCGAGTACTCGCATAGCATCAACTTCCCTTCCTGTTCTCCCAATATTATCTGTGTGGGAAGCACAGCCTATCGTACAGGTGTTATTAACTATGGCGGCGATAGGGTTTCCATCAATTACGGTTCTAACGGTATGCGTGGTACCAATACCAGCATAGGTCCTTCTTTAGCCGGATATACAAAACCCGATGTTATGGCTCCCGGACAGAATATCATAGCGTCTTTCAGCAGTTATTATTCCGAGGCTAATCCCAGTTCGGATTATCGCGAGTGGGATGTGGAGCGTTTTCAGTTCCGTGACCGCGAATATTCGTGGAGTGCACAGTCTGGCACCAGTATGGCATCGCCCATCGTGGGCGGTATTATAGCTTGCTGGATGCAAGCTTTCCCCCGTCTTTCCTATCAGGATGCTATGGAGGCTATTGCAGCCACCTCCCGCCAGCCCGATTCGGAACTGTCCTACCCCAACAACTATTACGGTTATGGTGAGATAGATGCCGAGGCCGGACTGCAGTATCTGTTTGATAAGTATGGAATGGAGGACGGTCTAAGCCTCACCCCAGCCCTCTCCAAAGGCGAGGGAGTTATTTATGACCTTAGCGGAAGGAAGGTTAATTCTCAACTCCAGAAGGGCATCTACATTGTTAACGGGAAAAAAGTGATAAAAAGATGATTCAACTTCAAGATATAACCAAGAGTTTCGGAACTTTACAGGTGTTGCGAGGTATTAACCTGCAGATAGAAAAGGGCGAGGTGGTAGCTATTGTCGGTCCCAGTGGAGCGGGTAAGACAACCTTGTTGCAGATTATGGGCACGCTGGATAAGCCGGATACGGGCAAAGTGCTTATCCAGGGAAAGGATGTGTTCCGGCTCAGTGGTTCTAAACTCAGTAAGTTCCGTAATGAGCATATTGGTTTTGTTTTCCAGTTCCATCAGTTGCTGCCCGAATTTACGGCTCTCGAAAATATCATGATTCCTGCTCTGATAGGAGGTGCTGGTAAGGGTGAAGCCCGTAAACGTGCATTGGAGTTGCTTGAGTTCATGAAACTTACGGAACGTGCCGATCATAAACCCAGCGAACTCTCGGGAGGTGAGAAACAACGCGTGGCCGTTGCACGTGCCCTTGTGAACAAACCCGATGTAGTTTTTGCCGACGAGCCCAGCGGTTCGCTTGATACACAGAATAAGGAAGAGCTTCACCGTCTCTTCTTTGAGCTACGCGACCAGATGGGTCAGACCTTTGTTATTGTCACCCACGATGAATCGCTTGCAGCCATGGCCGACCGCACCATCCACATCTGCGACGGTGTGATTCTGTAGCCTGCTCACGCAGGTTTCAGGTTTCAATAACCGCTATCCCCTAACCCCTTCCCCTATCCACTTTAGGAAAATTCCCCTTCGCGTTTAGGGATATTCGGTTTTTTCCCTATCGTATAGTCCGTACCTTTGCAATGTCGAAAGAGAATAAAACGGAATTACAAACAATTTAAACTATACGATTATGAAGCGCAATAACTTTTACATGATGATGATAATGGTAGCCATGATGTGCATGGCAAGTGTCAACGCAAACGCACGTGGCAGAAGAGGTGAGGGTAATAACGGATACCGCATTGAGATGAACGGTCCAGCTCGCCATCACGATATGGGTCGCTATCACGATGCCCGTCGTTACGATATGCGTCCTGTTCACGTAGCAGCCCGTCCTCACGTAGTGGTTGAGCATCGTCCTGCCCATCACATCTATATCGGTGGACGTTACTTCGATCCTCGTTGGGAAGGACGTATCCGCTACGAGCGCGGACGCTGGGGTTACCTCCGCGGTCACGACTGGTACTGGTACGACAGATACTACGAGCCCGACTATTACTATGGTCATCCCGTAGCACACTTCCACCATTGCCACATTTCTCCCGCAGCAGCAGTAGCAGGTGCTGTAGGTGCAGTAGCATTAGGTGCTCTCATCTCTGCATTGAGCTACTAAAGTGAATCTTTCATACGCATGTGTCAGGGGCAGCCGAAAGGTTGCCTCTGTTTTTTGTCCGCTACTTATTGATACGCTGGAATAAATTGGCTGCCAATGTACCACTGATGTTGTGCCAAACACTAAAGATAGCACCTGGGATGGTAGCCAACGGGTAGGCGGCAAAATGAAGATTGGCCAACGAAGAGGCAAGACCGGAGTTCTGCATGCCTACTTCTATGCTGACTGCTGTACACTTGGCATTGGGTAGCCGGAGGAATCGACCTATCAGGAAACCTATCAGCAGACCTAGAATATTGTGTACTACAACTGTGAGGACAACTATCATTCCGCCCAACAGCAGCCTGTCGGCGTTATGAGAAACAACGATTCCTACCACTATTGCGATTACCAAAGATGAGAAGGCTGGCAGATAGGGGGTTACGCTCTTTGTAATTTTAGGCAAAAAATGCTGACAGAGAAGTCCTAAAACGATGGGGGCAATAACCACATAGACAATGCTTAGCAGCATGCCTATGGTATCTACGTTTACTATGGTGCCGGCCATAAGCCAAACCAGGAGTGGCGTCAGAACAGGAGCGAGCAGAGTTGACGTTGCTGTCATTCCCACTGAAAGTGCCAAATCGCCCTTTGCCAGGTAAGTAATGACATTAGAAGCCGTACCGCCAGGGCAACATCCTACTAAGATTACGCCTAATGCCAACTCCTTAGGCAGAGAGAATGCCCATGCCAGTCCCCATGCCAGAAGCGGCATGACGGTAAATTGGGCCAGACAACCGATGAAAATATCCTTTGGCCTGCTTAGTACGATACGGAAATCTTTGGACGATAGCGTCAGGCCCATACCAAACATTATGACTCCCAGGAGAGGATTGATGGCCCAGGTTTTAATCCAAACAAAAGAGGCAGGCTTTAGCGTTGATATGATTGCTACAATCAGAACGATTGCGCCCATCCATCGCGCTATAAAATTACAGATATTCTTCATCTTTGTATGATAGGAAGCCTCCCACGACGGAGAGGCTTCCTAAGGAAAAATTATTATATTAGAGATAGATTAGTACATGTTTACAATAGCTTCGTAAAGCTCCTGCTTGCCGCTTGTCTGCTTGGGCTCGCCAATCTTCTTGCCATATTCGTAAGCTTCTTCGAGGGTCATCTTGCCTTCCTCGAACTTCTTGCCTTCGCCCTTATCGAAGCTTGCGTAACGCTCCTTAACCATAGCACAGATGGGAGACTTCTCGATAATATCGGCTGCAGAGAGCAGGGCGTGAGCCATAGCATCCATAGCAGAGATGTGAGCAATGAAGATATCCTCCAAGTCGGTACTGTTACGACGGGTCTTGGCATCGAAGTTAGTACCACCATCCTTGAAACCGCCACCACGGATAATCTGCATCATAGCCTGAGTCAATTCGTAGTGGTCGATGGGGAACTGGTCGGTATCCCAGCCGTTCTGATAGTCGCCACGGTTAGCATCGATACTGCCTAACATACCTGCATCAATAGCGCAAGCCAACTCATGCTCGAATGTGTGACCTGCAAGAGTAGCATGGTTCACCTCGATATTCACCTTGAAGTCCTTGTCCAGGTTGTGAGCCTTTAGGAAACCGATGACGGTCTCTGTATCGACATCATACTGGTGCTTGCTGGGCTCCATGGGTTTGGGCTCGATAAGGAAGGTGCCCTTGAAACCCTTGGCGCGAGCATAGTCGCGAGCTATAGTCAGCATCATGGCCATGTGCTCCTTCTCGCGCTTCATATCGGTGTTCAGAAGGCTCATGTAACCTTCACGGCCACCCCAGAATACGTAGTTGGTACCACCCAGTTCGATGGTAGCATCGATGGCATTCTTAATCTGAACGATAGCGCGAGCCACAACGTCGAAGTCGGGATTGGTACTTGCACCGTTCATATAACGCTTGTTACTGAATACGTTAGCTGTACCCCAAAGAAGCTTGATGCCAGTTTCAGCCTGCTTCTGCTTCAGGTAGGCAACTATCTCTTTCAGGTTCTTCTCGTATTCCTCAACGGTATCTGCTTCGTCCACAAGGTCAATGTCGTGGAAGCAATAATATTCGATACCCAGCTTCTGCATAATCTCAAAGCCAGCATCGGCTTTGTCCTTAGCAGCCTGAACAAGATCTGTTGCGCCTTTCCAGGGGAAATCCTTGGTGCCGCCTCCGAACTGGTCGCCTCCGGGAGCACAAAGGGTGTGCCACCAAGCCATAGCGAACTTGAACCATTCGCTCATTTTCTTGCCCATTACTACGCGATCCTTATCATAATAACGATAGGCCAGCGGATTCTTACTCTCTACGCCTTCAAATTTGATGGCGGAAATTTCCGGAAAATACTGTTTCATAAATTTTAGACCCACCCTCCAGCCCCTCCCTTGTAAGGAGGGGAGTATAATGTTTATAAACTGTAAGGTTTATAGGGTCATTCTTTTAAGTGTTATTAATGTTTGTCTTTATTATATATTTATATTCTTTTTCTTCCCGCCTTAGAGGGATAGAAGAGGGAGGGCCTTAGGGTACAAGTTCCCTCCACTTCGCGTAAGCTTCGCGATAAGCAGGTTCATCCTTTGTCACAGGCTCGATAATCTGCAATTTCTTCAACGCAGCAAAGGCCTCATGATGATCTGCATAGATACCTGCTCCCATACCAGCACCACGGGCAGCACCAACACTTCCGTCGGTATCGCAGAGTTCTATGGTTGCTCCTGTAACGCCAGCCAGCGTATCACGGAAGATAGGACTGAGGAACATATTGGCCTTGCCGGCACGAATTGTCTTCAGACTCATACCCATTTGCTGCATGACTTCCATTCCATAGGCGAAACTGAAGACGATGCCTTCCTGGGCTGCACGTAGCAGATGAGCCTGCGTATGTGTGTTGAAGTTAATGCCGTGAATGCTTGCGCCAACTTCTTTGTTGCATAAAACGCGCTCAGCACCGTTTCCGAAAGGTAGGATAGAAAGGCCTGCAGCACCAATAGGAGCCTGAGCTGCCAAATCGTTCATCTCGGCATAGCCTATGCCTGTAGGAGCTGCATTCTTACGCATCCAGGAATTCAGAATACCCGTACCATTGATACACAAGAGAACGCCCAATCTGGTTGAGAGTTGAGAGTCGGGAGTTGAGAGTTGGTGATTAACGTGGGCAAAGGTATTGACACGGCTCTGCGGATCGTAAGCCACTTGTCCCAATACACCATATACTACGCCCGATGTTCCAGCTGTTGTGGCGGCCTCGCCTGGCTCAAAGACATTCAGTGAGAGGGCATTGTTGGGCTGGTCGCCTGCACGATAGGTAATGGGAGTTCCTGCCTGCAATCCAAGTTCGGCTGCAGGTGCGGCAGAAACTTCACCTTGTATGCCAAAGGTCGGCACAATATCAGCCAGCATAGATGTAGGAATACCATAGTAATCAAGCAGGAACTTTGCCGGTTGGTTGTCCTTGAAGTCCCACATCATACCTTCAGAGAGTCCGCTCACTGTCGTGGCAGGAATCCCTGACAGACGACAGGCGATATAGTCACCTGGCAGCATTACCTTATATATTTTATGAAAGATTTCCGGTTCGTTCTCGCGTACCCAAGCCAGTTTGGCTGCGGTGAAGTTTCCTGGTGAGTTTAGCAAATGACCCAAACACTTTTCGCTGCCCAGTTCATCAAATGCTTTCTGGCCGTATGGAACAGCACGCGAGTCGCACCAGATAATGGCATCACGCAGGGGCTTCAAATCTTTGTCAACACATACTAAGCCGTGCATCTGATAAGAGATACCTATGGCTTTCACCTCATCTTTGGCTGCACCGCTTTGTGCAAGTACATCAGCTGTTGCTGATTTAAGGTAATCCCACCAGGCATTGGGGTCTTGTTCTGCCCATCCTGAACGAACAGCCTTAATCGGAGCTTCTGTTTTAGGATAAAAAGCAGAGGCTACACAGGTCCCGTTCTCAACATCTACCAGAGATGCTTTCACGCTGGAGCTGCCGACATCATAGCCCAATAAATAGTTCCTTTTCATTGAATATTGCGTATTAATTAAACTCTACACTCTAAACTTTACACTTTACACTTTACCACCCTTCCTTTCTTTCCACAACTGCGACATTTCTTCCAAAGTCCTGCGCTTGGTCTCTGGTACAAGTCGCCATACAAAGAGTGCGGCCAGCAGACAGATGATACCATACAGCCCATAGGTGAACCAATGTCCGAAGTCATCCCCTTCCTTCAGGTGCATATTAAACATCGGTACAAACGAACTGGAGACAATGAAGTTGCTAATCCATTGTGCTGCAACAGCGATGGCAACTGCTTTACCTCGGATGGTATTTGGGAATATCTCGGCAATGAGCACCCAGCAAATGGGGCCCCATGAGAACATAAAGCATGCAGCATAAAGCAAAAGGCTTACACATGTTATTATCTCGAACCCTTCGTGACCGAATGTGGCAGCAACGCCAAAAGCACCGATTGCCATACCCAAAGAACCTGTGATGAGAAGCGGCTTTCGGCCCCATTTCTCAACAGTAAAGATAGCTACCAGGGTGAACATGATATTGATGAATCCCATAATTACGGTTATCATCATGGGGTCTTGCATACCCATATCGCCGAAGGTCCTGGGTGCGTAGTAGAGTACAGCATTGATACCGACAGCCTGTTGGAACACGCTGAGCATGATACCGATGAAGATACACATAGAGCCGTAGGTGAGTAACTTCTCGGTCTTAACCGTCATCGACTCCTTGATTTCCGGAAGGATTATGGCAGCCTTCTCGCTACTGCTGTTAATCCTGGCGAGAACATCGAAGGCCTCTTTATCCTTGCCTATGGAAACAAGATAACGTGGTGTCTCGGGCACGAAACAGATAAGCAGGGCAAAGAGTCCTGCAGGTATTGCTTCGCTTCCGAACATATAACGCCAACCTGATGTAACTGTCCACTGAGCATTAGGATGGATAGCTGCTATTCCTTTACCCATCTCCTCCACCATAGGCTGGATATGGTCACCAAGGATGAAGAAATTCACGAAGTAAACAACCAACTGACCGAAAATGATGGCGAACTGATTCCAGCTCACAAGCATACCCCTGATTTTAAAAGGAGCAATTTCTCCGATATACATCGGGCAAATGGCTGAAGCCAGACCTACACCGATACCACCGATAATACGATAGATATTGAAAGTAAGAAGCAATGTAAAGAGTGGCTCGCCATGCTTGAAGAGAAGGAACTCGGGTTCCATGCTTCCCAATGCAGAGACGAAGAATAACAGACCGGCAATGATAAGTGACTTCTTGCGGCCCAGATTCGTAGCCAGAACGCCAGAAAGCGCAGATCCTATGATACAGCCTATCAATGCCGAGGAAGAAGTAAATCCGTGCCAGTGATTTGTGTAGTCAAAATCCTTGGCTTCCATAAAGAAAGCTTGCAAACCTTTCTCCGCGCCAGAAATGACAGCGGTATCATATCCAAAAAGAAGTCCGCCCAGTACGGCAACAAGAACAATTGAGAATAAATAGGCTCTACTACCTGTTTGCAGTGTCTGATTCATGTTAGTTTAAGTATAATTATTTGTTTTGGTTGTGCAAAGATAGTATATATTGAGAGAAGCTCCAAATGAAAAAGCGTTTTATTTACTTTTTATTGCAAGATATCCGCAAAATCATGGATAATTTTAACCAAACTTACTTACATAAGAAAGTCTTTTTATATAATTGTCTTATCTTGTAGGCTTACTTAACAGATGGTATCAGCCAGAACAGGAACAGGTGGTTCTCGTACTTGACGCGATACTGTGGCAGGGCTTGGGCGTCGTTGTTCCACGAATTAATGCCACCGACGCCTGTCTGCAACTTGTCGAGCGACAGTTCTGTATATTTCGACTTGGGAACCTGCGGGGAGTGGCGCTGGGCCTTCTGCTTGCCTTCGTCAAGATCCATGATGTTATAGTGCAGGGCAGAGGCCGTGAAGGGTTCGTCAGCCTGGATGCGAAGTCCGAAGCCTGCTTGGTTTGTCTGACTCCACCAGCGGATGTCGGTCTTGGTGCCTGTCTCCTGCGGACGTATGTAGGGGAAGAACTGCTCATCGGCACTTTGTCCGTACTTGCTTATCAACATACATTCCTTGCGGTCGGCATAGTTCTCGATGGGACCGCGGCCGTAGTACTCGCTCTGGTCGAAGTTGTAGGGCATGTCCATGACCATTCCGAAGCGGAACATATCGCTGACCTCGGCGCCTGCCATAGTGCTCATCTGCTCGGAGACGAGGATGGCACCGCCTTCCTGAATGATGTAGGTCATGGTGAGTCGAGCCTTTACTTCCGGCATTTCGTAAGTGGCTGTTACCTTTACGGGGTCTTGCTTCTTGGCCTTCTCGGCTTTGAGCGACGTGAGCTTCATCTGGGGGTTGCGCCAGGCAAGCATGCGCTCGTGCAGGCCTGCACCCATATCGTTGTCGGTGACGGCTCGCCAGAAGTTGGGACGCAGGGTTCCGCCCTCGCCAAGAAGATTGTTGCCCAGAACGTTATACTGCTTCAGAAGTCCTGTCTGACGGTCGAAGCTGATGGTAAAGTTGTCGTTCTGCACGATAATCTCCGGGGCTTTTTTCTTGTCGAGAATCTTTATCTTTGACGCTGTGGCAGAGGGCAGGGTGACGGTTTTCTTTTTGTAGGGGCGTACGGGCAGCTGGTTGTAAGCTACCATACAACCTTGCTTCATGAGGGGCTCGTCGGTCTTTTGTCTGAAACGGATATTGAGCAGAATTTCTGCAGTTTTGTCTTCAGTGTTCTCTGTGTTGAAAGGAATCGTATAGTCCTTTGTCTGCTGAGGTGCTACCTCCAAATCAGCTATCACGCCTTTCTGGGCAGGGTTCCCGTCAACCATAAGCTGCCACTCAAGCTGATAGTTGCTCAGGTCGCGGAAGAAGTTCTCGTTATAGACCTCGATGGTCTTTGTCTCAGCCAGATTGCCCTTTGCCTTTGCCCAGATGTTCTGGTACTGGAAGGCAACCTCATAGGCATGGGGGTTCAGTTGGCGGTCAGGACCGATGATACCGTTGCAGTTGAAGTTATTGTCCGAAGGATCATAGTTGTTATAGTCGCCGCCGTAGGTGTAGTCAATCTTGTTCAGTTCAGGGTAGGGGAGATTAGCTACGCGATTCAGCTCGTCGAGCGAAGCCGTCAGCATCTTGGCATTGGGTTTGCGATGAAGCGCCTGGTCAACATAGTCCCAGATGTATCCGCCCTGGTACTTCGGGTATTTGCGGATGAGCTCCCAGTATTCCTTCAGGCCGCCGCTGGAGTTTCCCATCGTATGGTTGTACTCGCATTGGATAAGTGGCTTCTGGTATTTATCGTCCTTACAATAGCCCTCGCTGTGCCAAGGCGTGTAATACATGGGGCAGAAGATGTCGGTATTGCGTCCGTCGCGCCCAGCCTGTTCCCATTGGCAGGGACGAGACTTATCCTCAGCCTTCACCCAATCATAGGCAGCCTCGAAGTTCGGGCCGTTGACGGTCTCGTTTCCGAGCGACCAGACGATGATGGCTGGATGGTTGAAGTGGGCACGCACATTGTTCTGGTTGCGCTCCAGAATCTGCTTGGCGAAGAGCGGCTTCTTGGCCTCGGCATTATTCCCGTAGCCGAATCCGTGGCTCTCCTGGTTGGCTTCTGCCGTCATGTAGATGCCGTACTCGTCGCACAGGTCGTACCAGACGGGGTCGTCGGGATAGTGGCAGGTACGGACGGCATTGATGTTCAGGCGCTTCATAATCTGAATGTCCTGAATCATGCGCTCGCGGCTCACCACATAGCCTCCGTCGGGGTCCAGTTCATGGCGGTCAGCACCCTTGATAAGAATGGGCTTCCCGTTCACGAGCAATTGGGCATTCTTGATTTCAATCTTGCGGAAACCAACCTTCTGGGTGATAACTTCAACGGGTTGTTGTTTGAAAAGTTCGCTTTCAGCCTGAGCCAATCTATCCTTTATTCTAACCTTTCCCTTGCTTTTCACCACCTCTTGAAAATCTTTTGTAATATCTTTGGCGTAAACCTTTGCTACGAGCGTATATAGATAGGGAGTCTCTGCCGTCCAGTGTTTCACAGTTAGGCCATCGAAAATTGCCCCTCCCATTGGTGATTTCCTGGTTTCTATCTTTTTTCCTTCTGCGTCCAACAGTTCGTAGATGATGTACTTCTGCACAGGCATGTTAACATAAACATCCAATATGCCCTTGTCGTAGTTATCGTCGAGTGTGGCATTGATACGGAGGTCATCAACGTGTAGGTCTTTGTCGCGGGCAAAGAGATATGAGTCGCGAGCCACACCCGAAAGGCGCCAGAAGTCCTGATCTTCACACCAAGAGCCGTCGCACCATCTGAACACCTGGAAGGCGATAAGGTTCTCCTCGCCAGCCTTTACGAACGGCGTAATATCAAATTCGGTTGCTACCTTTGAATCCTCGGAATAGCCGACGTACTGACCGTTTACATAAAGGTATATACAAGACGTAACCGAACCGAAGCGAGCCACTACCTGCTTGCCGTTCCAGTCGGCAGGGATGCGGAAGGAGCGACGGTAAGAACCCACATGGTTGTCCTTCGTAGGAACCTGTGGCGGCTTCTGGTCGAAGTGACCGCGCCAGGCAAAGCCCGAGTTTACATACTCGGCATCACCATAGCCGTTCAGTTCCCACATGCCGGGAACGGGCATTGTACCCCAGGCGGAATCGTCCAGGTCGGTCTTATAGAAGTCAGTAGGACGCTTGTCGGCATTCTCCACCCAGTTGAATTTCCAGTTGCCATGCAACGATAGGAAGTTCCTGGACTTCGTCATATCGCCCTTCAGGGCCAGTTCCTCGTTCTCGAAGGCGAAGAAAGTTGTATGAACCGGCAGACGGTTCACATTGTTTACTTCCATATCGTGCCATTCAGTGAAGGAAGGCGCTTTAACTGTATCTGCCTGGATATTCATTGCCAATCCCACGAGGGCGGCTGTCAGAAAGAATCTCTTCTTCATTTTTCTTGTTGTGTTTTAGTATGTTGTAATAGGTTATTAATTTACTGCTTTAGGTGTCCAATTCTTAAAGAAGCGGAGCACCTTTTCCTGATTATAGCCTTTGCCTTCCTCCAGGAAACTGGAATCCTGAATGTGAAGTACCTTGCCTTGCTGGTTCAACACCACAAAGACGGGAAATCCGAAACGACCGGGATTATTCAGTCGTGCCAGCATCTTCTTGGCTCGCTCCATCTTCTCTGCCCCTTCCTCCTTACGTGGATTATAGTTCACATGGATATATACAAAGTTCTCGTCAATCATCTTGCTGATAGTAGCATCTTTTGTGATAAAATCCGCGAAACGCAGGCACCAGGGGCACCAGTTGCCGCCAACCTGACAAATAACGAATTTACCTTCCGACTGCGCTTTCGCTACAGCCTTATCTATCTGTTCCAGAGGATTTATTTCCTCGTCGTACACCTTAGGCAGTGCCGTTTGTGCCTTTATATATTGCATACCCGACAGGCAGAGCAGCATCAGTAGTATAACAAACTTCTTCATTCCCAAAATTATATATTATACACGATTTTATTAGGCAAAAATACGAATAAGCGAGCGAAATACAAAATAAATCGAAATATATTTTTATTTCTGAACCGAAAGAGCAGCGAGAGCCAAAGAAAGTTTACTTTCATTTGGCCGGGTCGTGTTTGAGGAAGACGAAGTCAGCGAAAGGATTTTAAAGACAAGTCTCAAAATCGTCGTTGATAGCACGCACAATGAATAGAGGCCTCTATGCCGCCTTTATGCTGTGGGCTTTAGCATTCATTACTCCCCTAAGGTTCTCACTACCCCAATGGGGGAGCCGGAGGGGGCCTGAGGTATAGCTGATTTTATAAATAATTATCTCACTGTCATTCGATTGGAATTTTTACTGTTACGTGAGCTAAAACTCCTTAGTGCACGTGGGAATTATTAACGCCTCGTGTGGGAGTAAATTTGGCAATGATATAGGAGTTGGCACAAACACTTGATTAGAAATAAATTAGTCCGAATCCCATTAAGAGGTTTTAGCAGGTCTTGGCTGCAAGATAGAAATTGTTCTTGTAGTAAATCTTAGGCCTTACACTCTACACATCAGGTTCCTTTTGTGTAATTTCCTATTTATTAATAATCGGGGACAACAGATATATAGTTCCTATTATAAAAATAAGTATTTACAGATAAACAGGATGGCCAGCACCCACATGGTGACAGAGATCTCCTTGAATTTGCCAGCCACAGCATGGCAAAGCACATAGGAGATGACACCAATAAGGATTCCGTCGCTGATGCTGTATGCCAAAGGAATGGTGATGAGGGTCAGGAAGGCAGGAATGGCCTTACAATAGTCATCCCAATGAATGCGGGCTACGGCAGGCATCATCATTACACCCACAATGATAAGGGCGGGCGCAGTTGCTGCGCTGGGGATAGCCAGGAAGACGGGGCAGAAGAACAGAGCCAGCGCAAAACAAACGGCGGTAAAGAAGGCTGTAAGACCTGTTCGTCCGCCTTCCATAACACCAGAGGCGCTTTCTACATAAGTTGTAGTGGTGGAAGTTCCCAAACAGGCTCCGGCAACTGTGGCAATAGAGTCGGCCATGAACATTTTATCCAGGTTGGGAATATCGTCGTACATGTTGTCTTGTGTTGATATTTTGGTAGTCTGATTCACTCCGATAAGGGTACCCATTGTATCAAACATATCCATGAAAAGCAGGGTGACCACCACCACTATCATATCCGGACAGAATATTTGGTTCCACTGGAACTTGCAAAAGATTGGCGCTACACTGACAGGAGCAGATACTATGCCGTTCACTTGGGTAATCGCCTGGCCAGTTGCAGGGTCTTTGATAAAAAGGCCCAGAAGTGTTGTAATCAGGATACCCCAAAGCATACCGCCACGTACCTTGGCCATTACCATACCAGCAGTGATAAAGAGGCCTGCCATAGCCAATAGTGCTGTGCCTTGGGTGACATTGCCTAAGCATACTAGTGTCGTCTCGTTATTTACTATGATACCGGAATTCTCCATTCCCAGAAAGGCAATGAACAGGCCTATACCTGCACCGATGGCTTTGCCCAGGGTTCCTGGGATGGACTGAAACATAAAACTGCGCATCTTGGTGGCGGTAAGGATAATAAAAAAAAGTCCTTCTATAAGCACAGCTGTGAGTGCAAACTGCCAGCTGTAACCCATTCCCAGGCATATAGTATATACGAAGAAGGCATTCAGTCCCATGCCGGGGGCCAAGGCGAAGGGTTTCTTGGCATACAGAGCCATCACCAGTGTTCCAATAATGGCTGCCAATGCTGTTGCGGTGAACACACTGCCGCCTGGCATATCTGGTAAGGCGCTGAAAATGTTGGGATTTACGGCTAAAATATAGGCCATAGTCAGAAAACTGGTGATACCCGCCATAATCTCTGTGTGGATGCTATGCTTCTGCGGATTGAAGCCAAACAGATTCTCTAATACATGTTTCATACATTTGTGAATCATTCTTTTATTGTATATCTTTCTGCAAAGATACTTTCTTTTTGTGAGATCACAAAACCAACATTCAGAAATATTTACACATTCTATCTATTTTATTTCCTGCATTGGTAAAAAAGCGCGTAGCAATAGTTTATTTTTCATAAGGATAATATTTATTTACTTTTATATTTTGTTTGTCCACTTTTATTTGTATTTTTGCACCATTAAACATATTATATAATAAGGTAATGTATAAAAGAAAACTCTTTGCTGCTGCTCTTCTGCTGGCTGCTACATTTCAGGCTGGTGCCAGCCATGCTGTTACACCGCTTTGGTTGAGAGATGTTCAGGTGAGCCCTGATGGTTCGCAAGTTCTTTTTTGTTACAAGGGCGATATCTATAAAGTATCGGCCGATGGCGGAACGGCTGTTCAGCTGACTACACAGGACAGCTACGAATGCTCGCCTGTCTGGAGTGCCGACTGCAAACAGATTGCCTTCTCGAGCGACAGGCACGGCAATTTGGATGTTTTCGTGATGTCTGCTGAAGGCGGTTCCGCAACCCGTCTTACCTATAACAGTACGGCAGAGGTTCCTCAGGCTTTTACACCAGACGGGAGATTTGTGATTTTCGGTGCTAATATCCAGGATCCTGCAGAGAGTGTGATGTTCCCTTCGAGTCGTCTGCCTGAGTTGTATAAGGTACCTGTAAAGGGGGGAAGAACACTACAGATATTGGCTTCGCCAGCCGAAATGATAAGTCTTGCCTACGACGGTAAGAGTTTCTATTATCATGACCGTAAGGGTTACGAGGATGAATGGCGCAAGCATCATACTTCTTCTATTACCCGGGATATCTGGTTCTACGATGCTGCCAGCCGTCAACACACCAATGTAACAGAACATGCAGGCGAAGACCGTAACCCTGTATTGAGTGCCGACGGCAAGACCCTTTATTTCCTGAGCGAGCGTAATGGCGGCAGTATGAATGTGTACAGTTGTGCTGCCCAGGCTGGAGCCACCAAAGCCAAAGACCCTCAGGCTGTTACCGGCTTTAAGACACATCCGGTTCGTTTCCTCAGTTCTGCCAAGAACGGCTTGCTTTGCTATACCTTTAATGGGGAAATCTATACGCAGAAAGGGAACGAGAAGCCCAAGAAACTGAATATTACCCTTACTCGCGACGATGAACCTGTAATTTCGGATTTGACATTCTCGAGCGGTGCCCGTCATTCGGTCGTAAGTAAGGACGGCAAGCAAATTGCCTTTATTGTCAGAGGCGAGGTGTTTGTTACCAGCGTAGAATATGCAACTACCAGAAGAATCTCTCAGACCGCTGGCGCTGAAGCTGATGTGGATTTTGCACCCGATGGCCGTAGCATCGTTTATGCCTCGGAACGTAACGGTAACTGGCAACTCTATACAGCCAGCATCGTAAGAGACGAAGACCTGAACTTTGCCAATGCTACATTGATTAAGGAGGAAAGCGTTTTCCCTGAACTGCCCGAACTGAAGTTGGATGGTAAGCCCGACTTCTCTCAGGTGGAGCGTCAAAGTCCCAAATACAGTCCTGACGGCAAGAAGCTGGCCTTCATCGAAGATCGTATCAAACTGAAGGTGGTTGATCTGAAGACCAAGAAGATTACGCAAGTAACAGACGGTAGTAAATGGTATCGTCAGGACGGTGGGTTCGATTTTGAATGGAGCCCAGACGGTAAGTGGTTCGTCCTTAGTTTTATCGCCAATAAGCGTGACCCATATACCGACCAGGGAATCGTTAGTGCCGAAGGTGGTGAGATTCATCCTATTACGCAGAGTGGTTATATGAGTGGAAGACCCCGTTGGGTTATGGACGGCAAGGCAATCCTCTTCGAGAGCGAACGCTATGGTATGCGTAGTCACGCATCGTGGGGCAGTCAGATGGATGTGTTTCTGGCTTTCCTAACGCAGGATGCTTACGACCGCTATCGTCTTTCTGCAGAAGACTATGCTCTTTTGAAGGAATTGGAAAAGAAAAATGAGAAGAAGAACGATAACGGTAACGATAACGGGAAGAAGAAGAACGATAACGATAGCAAGAAGGAAGAGAAGAAAGACAATAAAAAAGAGAATGCCGATTCTGCCAAGGTCCTGGCAATAGAGTTTGAGAACATAGAGGACCGCATTGTCCGACTGACACCAAACAGTAGCCGTTTGGGTGATGCCATTGTGAGCAAGGACGGGGAGAATCTGTATTACTTTTCGGCCTTTGAAGGTTCGCCCGACCTGTGGAAGATGGATTTGCGCAAACACGAAACCAAGTTGCTCAGTAAAGGCGGAAGCGGTGTGCTACAGATGGATAAGGACGGCAATCTGTACTCGTTGGGCAGCAGCATGAAGAAGATTGAGAAGGGCGATAAAACAACCGCTATTACCTATAGCGCCCAAATGAAACTGGATCTTGCTGCCGAGCGAGAATATATGTTCCGCCACATAGCCAAGCAGATAAACAAGAAGATTTTCCGTACCGATTATAACGGTTGCGACTGGGATATGATGGTTCAGAACTATGCTCGCTTCTTGCCTCATATTGCCAACAACTACGACTATGCCGAAATGCTGAGCGAACTTTTGGGTGAACTGAACGTAAGTCATACTGGTGGAAGGTATAGTCACCCAGCCAAGGGCGATGCTACAGCCAGCTTGGGCTTGCTGTATGACTTATCTGAAGCAACAGAAGGTATAAAGATTACTGCCGTGTTGGAAGAGGGACCGTTCTTTAAGGCCAAAAGCAAGGTTAAGGCAGGCGATATGATAACTGCTATCAACGGACAGCCTATAACCAAGGACACAGATCTGTCCCAACTCTTGAACCAATGCAAAGGTAAGAAGACGCTGGTAAGCCTGAAGGGTAGTGCCGGCACATGGGATGAAGTGGTACTTCCCGTCAGTCGTTCCGAAGAATCAGACCTGTTGTACAAACGTTGGATAAAGAGCAGAGCAGCTGAGGTGGAACGCCTCTCCAACGGCCGTTTGGGTTATGTACACATCGAAGGTATGGACGATGCCAGTTTCCGCGATGTTTATTCAGACATCTTAGGTAAGTATAACCTGAAGGAAGGAATAGTTATAGATACCCGTTACAATGGAGGCGGTCGCTTGCATGAGGATATAGAGATCCTGTTCTCGGGTAAAAAGTATTTTACGCAGGTAATTCGCGGCAGAGAAGTTTGCGATATGCCTAGCAGACGTTACAACCATCCCAGCATTATGTTGCAATGCGAGAGCAACTACAGCAATGCGCACGGAACACCCTGGGTGTATAGCCATCAGAAGTTAGGTAAACTGGTTGGTGCTCCTGTTCCCGGTACCATGAGTTCTGTGAACTGGGAAACATTGCAAGATCCTTCATTGGTATTCGGTGTACCTGTTATTGGCTATCAGTTGCCCGACGGTTCTTATCTGGAGAATACGCAGTTGGAGCCTGATGTTTACATCCTAAACCGACCCGAGACAGTTGTCAAGGGAACCGACCTTCAGTTGGAGGCCGCCGTACGTGAGCTATTGAAGGAACTTTAACGAAGAATTCTACCGTCGCGGAAAACGGTCGGAGAGCATCCCTTCCGGCTCTTAAAGAACTTGGCAAAGGCAATCTGGGTCGTGAATCCCAACTGATTGGAAATCTGTTGTATCGTAAGCGAGGTAGTGGAGAGTAATTGCTCGCACTCCTGAATCAGGTAATCATCTATTACTTGCTTGGGCGACCGACCACAGACAACGTTGGTAATCTGGGACAAGTATCGCGTAGAAATTGAAAGCTGCGCAGCATAGAAGGAAACGTCGTGCGCTGTTGCATAATGCTGTGAAAGTAACGTCATAAAACGATTGTACAGATTGTGTGGCTGTAACGACCTGGGTTGTGCCGAGGCATAAACCACTTGGCTGTGCATGTAGTTGTGGGCATTGGTTATTGCTGTGGGCACATCGTCTTCCTGTGCCAGACGGGCGGCAATAGCGGTAGAAAGAGTACCTCCAACGCCATGACGCTGCCATCCTTCTATATTTACCGAAGAAAAATACTTTTGGCTATCGGGCCCTGAAAGTAATGCATTGATGCGTCCTTTGGCGAATGTACCACCACGAAGCAGTACCCACTCAGGCCCCATATCGTGCAGAAGATTTGCTGCTTCTGACATATCGGCATCCGTACTGATGCGCTGGCCCAACAGAATTTCAGCATCCGTACATTTTATAATTAGTACTTGGCAGATAGGGAAGAGGTGTTGGCGGTATGCCTGCAGCGAATCGTTGGACATCAGCAAGCCTCCGTGAGAAGCTAATATCACAGGCGAGCAGATAATATTGGAGCAACCGACAATCTCCTTGGCTATAGAACTGATGGTTGTGGCATTGTCCATCATTCCTACCTTTATGGCTTGAGGTAGCATTTCCTCGTAAACAGCTCTCAGCTGACCCAATACCAGATTGGTGGGCAATTGGTGTACGCTGGTAATGCCCATAGAGTTCTGAATGGTTACAGCCGTAACGACTGTTACCGCGTAGCCTCCCAAGTCCTTGATGGTTCTCACGTCTGCCTGAATGCCCGCATGTCCCATACTGTCTGAACCATTTATGCAAAGTACCGCCTTCATATTTCTTTCTTTCCCGATGCAAAGGTAATGTAAATGCCTCGTTTACCCAAATAAGTATTCCGTTTTCTGCAATATTTCTTCTTTATGAGGAAAGTTTGGCCGTATAGGAAGAGATTATTTATGGCATAGACACTTGGGTGTACCTTTGTCGCAGAAAACTCAAAAATTAAAAAAAATGGAAGATAGAACGCAATTGAACCGCAACCTGGCACAGATGCTGAAGGGCGGAGTGATAATGGATGTAACAACCCCAGAGCAAGCAAAGATAGCCGAAGCTGCCGGAGCCTGTGCTGTAATGGCATTGGAACGAATACCTGCCGACATACGTGCAGCAGGTGGTGTTAGTCGCATGAGCGATCCTAAAATGATTAAAGGAATACAGGAGGCTGTAACCATTCCTGTGATGGCAAAATGTCGTATCGGTCATTTTGCTGAGGCGCAGATACTGGAGGCAATCGAGATAGATTACATAGATGAGAGCGAGGTGCTTTCTCCTGCCGATGATGTCTATCACATTGATAAGCGTAAGTTCAAGGTACCCTTTGTCTGCGGTGCCAAGGATCTGGGCGAGGCTTTGCGTCGTATCAACGAGGGTGCAACCATGATTCGTACTAAAGGAGAACCTGGAACGGGCGATATCATCCAGGCTGTCCGTCACATGCGTATGATGCAGAGTGAGATCCGTCGTCTGGTAAGCATGAGCGAGGATGAACTCTATGAGGCTGCCAAGCAGTTACGCGTACCCTACGAACTTGTGCAGTATGTTCACGAGAACGGCAAGTTGCCCGTTGTGAATTTTGCTGCAGGAGGTGTGGCAACGCCTGCCGATGCTGCCTTGATGATGCAGTTGGGTGCCGAAGGCGTATTCGTAGGAAGCGGCATTTTTAAGAGTGGCAATCCTGCCAAACGTGCACAAGCTATCGTGAAGGCTGTCACCAACTACAACAACCCGGAGATTCTGGCCGAATTGAGTGAAGATTTAGGTGAAGCAATGGTCGGCATCAACGAGCAGGAGATAGAGTTGCTGATGGCAGAGAGAGGGAAATGAAAACGAAGATAGCAATATTAGCCCTGCAGGGTGCTTTTGAGGAACATTGTAAGGTATTGGAGCGGTTGTGTGTGGAGAGTGTTTTAATACGCAATCTGAGCGACTGGCAGCAGCCTTTTGACGGTCTTATTCTTCCAGGTGGTGAGAGTACGGCTATGATGAAGGTGATGAAGGATGAATCACTCTTCGAACCAATCCAAAAGGTCATCAGAAACGGACTTCCAGTCTTTGGCACTTGCGCTGGAATGATTCTTTTGGACAATCAGCATCTTGGCTGTATGGATATAACGGTAAAACGTAATGCCTACGGCAGGCAGTTGGGGAGTTTCCAGATTTTCCATAATATAAAAGGTATAGGTGAAGTGCCTATGGTCTTTATCCGTGCGCCTTATGTAGAGCGCGTAGGTGGTAGGGTAGAGATTCTTTCAACGTTGGATAATCATGTAGTGGCTGTGCGGCAAGACAATATGTTGGCTTGCTCTTTCCATCCTGAACTAACCGAAGATACGAGGGTACACCGGTATTGGCTTGAAACTATTGTAAACGGGAAGCATTGAAAGCTGCCCCCAAGTGGGCGATAATATCGGACGGAAGCAGCGACTCCATACTGTTTCCGTCGGCAAGAGCCAGGTCGGCTGCTAAGGCGTGAATCCATACACCTATAACGGCTGCCTGCTCTGCTGTATAATGCTGTGCCATCAATGCCAGAATAATACCCGTTAGCACATCGCCTGAACCACCTACAGCCATCCCTGCGTTTCCGTGCAGCGTGTTCTCGTAAACCAGAACCTCACCATCCTTTGGCACATAGATATGAGTATGATGCCCTTTCAGCGCCACAACTACACCATACTTCTCAGCCATTTCCTGAGGCTCTATGCCTAATCGTTTCATCTCGCCCGGATGGGGGGTGAGGATGCTTCCTTTGGGAATTTGTGGATACCAATGCTTGTTATATGCCAAGATGTTCAGTGCATCGGCATCGAAAACCATCGGAACCTTGGGGTAATTTAGCATCAGGCTGTGCAAAGCCCAATGGGTCTGTATGTGCTGATTAATACCAGGACCTATCCCTATCACATCTGTAAATAGGGGAATCTCTATGATAGTATGGTGTGTGTAATGCTCATCGGCAATACATTTTGCCTCGGGAACATTTTGCTGGATAATGCTGTATCCGCATTCTGGGACGTGTACGGTGAGCAAGCCTACGCCGCTTCGCATGCAGGCACGGGCAGACAGAATGGCTGCACCGATCATTCCAATACTCCCGGCTACGAGAGAAGCACGGCCATATTCACCCTTATGGCTGAAAGGATCTCGGGTTTTCAACCATCCCGAAATAAGGACTTCTGTTATAGGTAGTATTTCCATGATTCTCTTTTGTTGACTGCAAAAGTATTGTTTTTTGTCAAAAAATACAAGATTACAGACGATAAGTTTGGCAGTTTAGGACAAATTGGGTACTTTTGTGTAAATTAACGTTAAGATGAAAAAGTATATTGCCACAATAATAATATTGTTGTTGTTCGAGACAGTGATGTTTGGGCAAGTGCTTTTTCCATGTACCCAAACTCTTCAGAATCCTTACGGAGTTTGTACACATGTTACACGTAAAGGTTGGGATTACGAGATACGTGACCTCGAAATGGATATGCTGCATGATGCAGGGGTTGGGTGGTTGCGTTCTGATTTGGATTTTGGGACAGTTTTTGGCAGCCCTAACGATTTTTTCCCCAAGGTTTTCGATAATGTCCTGAATAGTGCCGAGGACAGAGACCTCCAGCTTTTAGGTATCCTGACGTGGTTGGGTAAATATCCGTGGGATGACCCCGAATATGCCAACTATATTGACACACTGGCATTTCACTTTAACGGAAGAATCCGATATTGGGAGATGTTGAACGAGGTGAACTTGATGAGAGGAATACGCAATTTGCCAGAGCAGTATGTTAAGAGCCTGAAGCTTGTATATGAACACCTGAAAGACCGTAGTCCTCAGAATCAGGTGGTGCTGAGCGGGTTGGCAGAGATGCAGAGCAACTTCTTCGAAGAACTGTGTAAATTGAAAGCGCAGGACTATTTCGATGTAATGAATTTTCATTCATACTTTAGTCCTGAGGAATTAATTCCTTGCTTGGAGAAGATTGCCCGATTAATGGAACATTATGATTTCCGTAAGCCCGTCTGGTTGACAGAATGCGGCATGACCACTTATCAGGAAGAAGAGACCTCTGAAGGCTTCTATACCGATTTCCTGCCTGCTGCCCTGAAACGCTTGGGTATCTATGAGCAACAGATAACTGTCGGATATTTGCAAGACAGGGGTACGGGTTACAGGACACTGAACGATGTGCAGGTTGCGTTGTATCTGAAGCCTAAGGCAAGAAACGTGGTTCCTATTGATTTCCTTCATCTTAGGGGGCTGAGTCCTTCACATGTTCCTGTCATGATTGCCACAACCGATGAGTATTTCCCATTGGATTATTTCCCTCTGCTCGTGGATTATGTAAAAAGGGGCGGCACCATCGTTTTGGCACAAGGAATGCCGTTCTATTATAATTCTTCTTTGCCCTCGAAGGCATGGTTCGAGTTGCACATGCTGCGGACAAAGTTGTATCCTATCCTGCACATGTCACCGCTGAATAATCGTTTTGACCCTATTACGAACGAATCCTTGGGTGATGTGCCACCGTTCATTGACCGTTGCGCCGATGCCGACTTCGAATACGAATTTCCCATAAACGCTACACACCCAGGTCGTTACTTCTGTGCAGATGCCTTACACCCTGGAGATTCCTTAATCACACTCATTTCTGCGGGAACAGAACGAATTAAGGGAGCTGTAGCAGGAATCTATAAACTGAACTCTGATGATTTGACTGGCAACATTGTTTTTCAAACCAGAATGTACGGACATCCTATCCCCGACAAGGAAGAAGAACAGGCACGGCGTGTGGCCCGTATCTACCTGTTGGCTTTCGCTTATGGGATAGACAGAGTTTTCTGGTATAATTTCCGATCGAGGGAGGCCGATATGGGCGAAAGAGAAGATTGCTTTGGCCTTATTCATTCCGATTTCTCCAATAAGCCCTCTATGCAGGCTTATCATACGTTGACCAGGTTTTGTCCAGATGGAAGTACACGTCCCACATTGAAGAATAATGACAATATTTTTCGCGCTCAATGGCTAACACCTGACAAACATGTGGTTCGTGCCATTTGGTCCCCATACCAAAATATGACTTACACATACAAAATCCCATCAAAGGCAACAGTTTATAACCATTTGGGTGAAATCGTTCATTGCACAGACAATAAACTTGTCCTTTCCGATGCAGTTATTTTTATTGTCGAATAAAGTCCTTTCCCATGTGCTGGAGAGCGATAACTTTGTTATTTTTGAAATTTAGCTTGCTAAAATAGTTGATAATCCGATAAATTGTTGTACCTTTGCACTCGATTTAAAGAGATTGAGTTTTAATGGTAGTTTAACGAAGGGTTACAATGGGTGAAATTACAATTGTCAAAGTAGATAATTCCAGGCAAATGAAAGCTTTTGTTCAGTTGCCGGAAAGGATTTATGCTGGCAACCAATATTATGTTCCCGATTTGGATAGTGATATCCAAGATATGTTCAATCCTAAGAAAAATACTGCACTCAAGTATGCTGACATCCAAGCCTTCTTAGCTTACCGTGAGGGAAAAGTTGTCGGTCGTATTGCCGGAATCATCAACAGAAATGCCAATGAACGTTGGAAGCAGAGTTGTGTGCGCTTCGGGCTTATTGAGTTCGAGGACGATATAGCTATTTCCAAAGCTCTTCTGCAGGCTGTTGAACAATGGGGTGCCGAACGTGGAATGACGCAGATTCAGGGACCTATGGGTATTATCGACTTTGACAAGGAAGGTATGCTGGTAGAGGATTTCGACCTCATGGGTAGCATGATAGATATCTACAACCCTCCCTATTACCCTCGGCACATGGAACAGTTAGGCTATGAGAAAGAAGTTGACTGGTTGCAGGTTCGCGTAGAGATACCAAAGGAAGTTCCGGCAAAATATGCCAGAGTAGCTAACCTGTCGAAGGAAATGTTTGGCCTGAAGGTTAGGAAATTGAACCGCAAGGAAATTCTGGGTGAATATGGTCAGCGTGTCTTCCGCCTGATGAACGAAGCTTATGCTCCGATTTTCGGGTATAGCGACCTGACGGAGGAGATGGTGACCGATTTGATTAAGAAATATATCCCCATCCTTGACCCGGATCTCATTACGACAGTTGAAAACGAAAAAGGTGAGATGGTCTGTGCTGCCGTAACAACGGGAAGTCTCTCGCATACACTTCGCAAATCAAATGGTACGTTGTTTCCCTTTGGTTGGGTGCATTTCGTGAAGACACTTTTCTTCAAGAACGAGGATACTGCCAATATGATGCTTATTGCTGTACGACCCGATATGCAGGGCTTGGGCGTGAATGCTTTGGTGTTTGACGACCTGATTCCTATCTATAACCGCAAGGGGTACAAGTATGCCGAGACAGGTCCCCAATTGGAGGACAACGTGAAGGAATTGTCGCAATGGAAACCTTTAAATCCCAAGATTCAGAAACGTAGAAGATGTTGGATTAAGACTATAGAACTATAATAAACAGAAGAATAAATTTTAGTTATGAATAGAGTAGTAATAACAGGTATGGGTATTTGGTCCTGTCTGGGACAGACATTGGACGATGTACGTGATGCACTATACCAAGGAAAAAGTGGTATTATCTTTAGCCAGGAGAGAAAGGACGCAGGATTCCGTTCTGCATTGTGCTCAGATGTACCCTCTGTTGAAATTAAGAAACTTTTAGCACGTAATGTCCGTCAGTTTATGCCTGAGGAAGCTCAGTATGCATACGTCGCAACATTACAGGCATTGGAGAATGCAAAGATTGATCAGGATTTTCTGGATGCTCATGAGGTAGGTATTATCTATGGTAACGACTCAGTTGCCGAGAGTACCATGATTGCTTTGGATAAGTTCCGTGAGTTCAAGGACACCTCTGCCTGCGGTAGTGGTGCAATCTTCCAGAGTATGAACAGTACCGTAACTATGAATTTGGCTTGTCTGTTCAAGCTGCGTGGTATCAACCTGACATCATCTGCTGCCTGTGCTTCCAGCTCTTTGGCTATTGGTAATGCTTATCTGCTTATCAAGGAAGGTTTGCAGGATTGTGTTATCTGCGGTGGCGCTCAGGAGGCAAACATGTACTGCGTTGCAAGCTTCGATGGTATTCAGGCATTCTCAACACGCGAGGATGAGCCTACTAAGGCTTGTCGTCCTTTCGACCGCGACCGAGATGGTCTGGTTCCTGGTGGTGGTGCAGCTACATTGATTTTGGAAAGCTACGAGCATGCTGTTAAGCGTGGCGCTCCCATCATTGCCGAGATAGTAGGGTGGGGATTCAGCGGTAACGGCGACCATATTTCTACTCCAAACGTAGCTGGTCCTGCCCGCTCCTTGGAACTGGCACTTAAGAACGGTGGCATAGATCCCCGTATGATTGGATATGTAAATGCACATGCTACCAGTACACATGCCGGTGACGGTCGTGAAGCAATGGCTATTGCCCAGTGCTTCGGTGACTACAAGGTTCCTGTTACCAGTACCAAGAGCCAGACAGGTCATGAGATGTGGATGGCCGGTGCCAGCGAATGTATCTATTCAGTGCTGATGATGAAGAACGGCTTTATTGCCGGTAGCTTGAACTTCGAGAATCCCGACGAGGAGACAGCTTGCGTAAATGTCATTCCTAAGACAATCGAAACAGGCTTCGATATGTTCCTCAGTAACAGTTTCGGTTTCGGTGGAACAAACAGCACACTGATTGTAAAGGACTTTAAAGGATAAACATAATAGAGAGAATTATTTTTATATTTCATTTTTTACAAATAACTATTTAAGATCATGACAAGAGAAGAAATCATTGAGAAGACAATCGAGACATTGACAGACGAGTTTGATGTAAACGAAGCTGAAATCGTTGAAGACGCTCCCATTTACCAAACCCTGCATCTCGACAGCCTGAGTCTTGTTGACCTGGTAGCTGTTGTACAGTACACCTTCAAGGTTAAGATTCCCGCAGAGGATCTGCCCAATGTAAAGACTTTTGGTAATCTGTATGATTACATTGAGAGTCACATGGCCTAATCTGATCGCATGACAGATATTAAGAATCTCATACCTCAGCGCTCGCCAATCATGATGGTTGACGAGTTGCTCGAGGCTCATGAAGATGTGGCACGCTGTAGTCTTACCATAAGAGAAGATAATTTCTTTTTGGAACCAGACGGTGCTATAGCAGAACCTGGCGTAATAGAGCATATTGCTCAGTCGGCTTCTGCTTTTGCCGGTTATAGCGCTATGCAAGCCGGTGCGACAGAACCGCCTGTAGGATATATCGGTGAAGTGAAGCGCTTCAGATTGAACCGTAGGCCATGTAAGGGAGAAACGTTAGTTACCACTATTACCATGGGACCCACTGTTGGTGGGGTTACTATTATCACAGGCGAGACGCTCTCTGGAGAAGAGGCTATTGCATCCACTCAAATGAAAATTTATGTTGCTGGAGAATAAATATTACAAGGTTTTGCGCGCGCGAAAGAATGGTGAAGGAAAGGCTGTTTACCATTTAGCTATTCTGCCCGACTGCATTGTTTACGAGGGTCATTTCCCAGGTAAACCTGTTTGCCCCGGTGTGTGTAATATCCAGACAATTAAAGAGTGTGCATCTATGCTTGCCGGTAGAGAGTTGCGTATATCGTCTATCAAACAATGCTTACTTACAGCCATTGCCAGCCCGACGATTTGCCCTGAAGTGGATGTCTATGTCGAGGTGAAGGAGACAGACGGGAAGTATTCTATCGTTGCAACTATTTCGGACGAGAAACGGCAATATATGGCCTTCAAAGGAGAAGGTGTATGACGTTATTATCATAGGAAGCGGTCTGGGCGGGCTGGTTTGTGCCAATCTGCTCAGTAAGAAAGGGCTTAAGGTGCTCGTTTTAGAGCGTCAGCATCAGCCGGGAGGTTGTTTGCAAAGTTATCGCCGTGGAACCATGATGTACGATACTGGCCTTCATTATGTGGGTGGCTTAGCAGAAGGACAGCCTTTGCATGATATATTCAAAGAGTTGGAACTTTTGTCACTGCCTTGGCAGAAGTTGGATGCCAACGGTTTCGACCATATTATGATTGGCGACCGTGAGTACCGCTTTGCAGAAGGTTACGAAAATTTTCTGGAGATGCTGGCCAAGGATTTCCCCGAAGACCGAGACAGTTTGCAGCGTTACATCCAGTTGATGCAATGTACAGATGAAGTGTGGATGCAGCAGACAAATGCGTATGGATATTTGAGCAATATCATTCCTAATCCCTTGCTTCTGAGTGTTTTAAGTGGTGCTTGCCTGAAAATGGAGTTAAAACGTGATACGTTGCCTCTTTTTACATTTGTACATGGGAATGCTCCGTTCATTCAGAGTAGCTGGCGACTTAAAGGTGACGGTAACATGATTGTCCGCAAGCTCATAGAGAACTTTACCTCTCGAGGTGGAGAACTTATTTGTGATGCAGAGGTTTTGGAACTGGTAGAAGAATACGGGCTCATAAAGAAAGCAGTTTGCAAGAATGGCAGGATTTACGAGTCGCGTTATTTCATTGGCGACGCTCATCCTTCTGTTATGCTTTCTCTGGTAAAGGAAAGTCTGTTGCTGAAGAAGGTTTACCGTCGTAGAATAGAGAATTTAGAAAATACAAATGGAATGTTTACTGCTCAGTTGTTGCTGAAACCGGGAGAAGTTCCATATTTCAATTTTAACGAGTTCCTGTATGATGGACTCGAAGCGTGGGACGGACGCGGCTATATGGTAAGTTGCCGGGTTCCTGAGGATGGTTCTGCATTTGCCCGTCAGATAGACATTCTCACACCCATGAATATAAGTGAATGCGCGGCGTGGACAGATACATACCCTATGCGGCGTGGAGATGATTATTTGCAGTTCAAGACACAGAAGGCACAGCAGTGCATAGCCGTAGCAGAACGGTTCTTGCCTAAACTGCACGAGTATATTCAGGAGATTCATACCAGCACTCCGTTAACGTATCGGGATTATAATCTATCGCCCGACGGTAGTGCCTATGGAATACGTAAAGATGCAGCAGCCCCTTTGCTGACAGTTCTTTCTCCCCGCACTGGCATTCCAAACTTATTCTTAACCGGTCAGAGTCTTATGCTTCACGGACTGCATGGAGTGACTATGACCGCAATGTACACGACAAAAGAAATAATAGATTGAAGGATATATGAAACGTCAGATAATATTCTTTATGCTCATGCTGGGCATTGCTATTCCATCCTATGCCCAAATGGTTTACGGAAGAATTTTTGATACATTAGATGACGAGCCTTTGGAGGGTGCCCAAGTTTGGTACAAGGATAGACCCGCAGGTAAGGTTGTTGCCGACGAGAACGGTTATTATAAGATCCGTTTCCGTCCTGGCACCTTAGTTTTTCACTATTTTGGCTATAAAGATGTTGAAGTAGTTGTTAAGAAAGCTCGTTCGCTTGACATAAAACTATCCATGGATTCCAAGGAAATGGGAGCCATTACTGTCAAGGCTGAGAAGAAGAAGTATGTACGCAAAGGAAATCCTGCTGTCGAGTTAATGCAGAAGGTTATCGCTGCGCGCAAGAGTGCCGACATCCGTTCGGCTGATTATGCCAGCTACGACAAGTACAGAAGTACTATGATGGCTATCAATGATGTTGATACAACGACACTTAACGACGAGCACTACAAGAAAGCCAACCTCTCTGCTGAGTATGCCGAATACTGCCCCGCAACAGGTAAGATGATTCTTCCCATCAGTTTCGAGGAGCGTATCAGCAAAGAGTACTACCGCAAGGATGGCGACCGCAGCAAGTCCGTTGTTCTGGGCGAACATAAGGAGAGCCTGCTTGACCTGTTGTCGGCAACCGATTTTGTCGAAACTAAGATTAAGGATAATCTGGTAGATGTGGATATATACAAGGACCAGACTGTTGTTTTCCAGCATAATTTCATCAGCCCTATAGGAGGTGCTGCTGCCATCCGTTTCTATCACTATGCTATTGCCGATACGGTTGATGTAGAAGGCGATTCTTGCATCATCGTTAATTTCCAACCTGCCAACAAGCAAGATTTTGGTTGGAACGGCGACCTCTACGTCATGAACGACAGCACCTATCGTATAAAGCGTGCCCGTATGGGAATGCCTATGGGTAACAGTGTTAATTTTGTCAGGTATCTGTCATTGGATCAGGAATTCGAGAGTTTGTCTGGCGGTCAGCAGTTCTGTACCAGTAACCGTATGATTATGCAGCTTGTACTTACCGATAAGATTAACAAGATGCACGTTGAACACTATGCCCGTTACACCAATATCAGCAACGAACCTTTCCCTGACGATGCAATCAATTTCCTTGGCGACGAGAAGGTAGAAAAAGGTGCTAAGCATAGGGACAATGAATTCTGGGCAATATATAGGCCCGATACGCTTTCGCACGGTCAGCAGCATATCGCCGACCTAAAACGTCGCTTCACAGATAAGCCCGCTGTGCGTGCTGTGCTTTATGGCATGAAGATATTCCTCGATAACTATCTGGAGACAAGTGCCGACCCCAATCGTCCAAGCAAGGTGGATATCGGTCCCTTCTTCTCTACCTTCGGTAGCAACTGGGTAGAGGGTTATCGCCTTCGTATTGGTGCTCAGACAACCGGTGCTTTTAACAAACATTGGTTCCTCAGCGGATGGGTAAAGTATGGTTTCAAGGATCATAAAGTAAAAGGAGAAGCTAAGGTTGCCTATTCTTTTAACGAAAAGGAGAAAGACCTCATTGCCTATCCTCGTAAGGATATCTCCTTCTCCTATACCCGTGATATTCAGAGCCCCTCAGATAAGTTCCTTCAGTACGATAAGGATAATACCTTTATGTCTTTTGCCTGGCAGAAGACCCGTTTACAGAGCTACTTCGAACGCTTCCGCTTGGAGGCCGTGTTCGAATATGAATATGGCTTAGCATTGAATGCACGTTTCAATCGTGAGTGGAATACAGGTGCCGGCGACCTATACTTCCTTTCTAACAGGGAATGGAATAATATCGAAACTGCTGTTCAGAATCAGCGGCTGCTCCCGTCTGATGTACAATCCAACACAGTTACTTATAGCGAATTCAGTTTTGGTGCTTCTTATCAGCCTGGTCTTAAGGTCTTGAATACGCGTACCAAGCGTTACCTTTCTAACTTAGAGGCTCCTAAGTATGCTATTCAGCATACGGTAGGTATAAAGGGATTCTTAGGTGGTGATTATAACTATAACATGACCGAGTTTATGTTCAGCAAACGATTCTGGCTGAATTCGTGGGGTAGTATAGACGGAAGCGTTCACGCCTCTTTCCAGTGGAACAGGGTTCCGTTTCCCCTGCTCGTGATTCCTGAGGCCAACCTCAGTTACATCCGCAGTCGCAACACTTTCAATCTGGTGGGTAACATGGAATTTCTACACGACCGTGCCGTAACCACCATGTGGCGGTGGGACCTCAACGGAAAGCTTTTCAATCGTATTCCACTGTTTAAAAAACTAAAGTGGCGCGAGTCTTTGGCTCTTAACTGCATGTGGGGTTATTTGACAGAAAAGAATAACCCGTTGATTACAGCAAACCAGAACGATGATTTCCTCTTCCGCTTCCCAGGTGAGTGGAAACATCATTTCAATGGGTCAGCTGTACGCAATGAGTACGTAAACTATACTGAGCCGATGAACAGTTGGAAACCATATATCGAGGCCGCTGTAGGTATTCACAATATCCTTAAGTTCCTTTCCTTCGAGTACACCCATCGTTTCACCTATATAAAGGACGATACCCAGAAGTGGGGGTTCCGCTTCTATTTCGAAGCAAGTTTCTAAAAGACTCACCCCCAACCCCTTTCTCTAAGGAGGGGAGAAGAGATGAAACGATAACGGAAACGGGAACGAAAACAACTTTCAATTTTCAATTCTCAACTTTCAACTTTCAAATTTCAATTTTCAAAATATGAAGTACGCATTAGTTACAGGAGCAAGTCGCGGTTTGGGTCGCGCCATTGCTGTTCGCTTAGCCCAAATGGGTTATAATATTCTTATCAATTATGCAGGTAATACCGCAGCGGCCGAGGAAACACTGCGTCTCGTTCGCGAAGCAGGTACAGATGGCGAGTTATGGTGTTTCGACGTTGCCGACCGCGAGAAAGCAACGGTCACCATTCAGACATGGCAGGAGGCACATCAAGACAACGACGAGTACATCGAGGTATGCGTCAACAATGCAGGCATCCGTAGGGATGGTGTAATGGCCCTTATGCCTTTCGAGGATTACACCCGCGTTATAGACATAACCCTACAGGGCTTCTTCAATGTAACACAGCCTCTGTTGCCTGCTATGCAGTTCCATAAATTCGGCCGTATCATCAATATGGCCAGTGTTAGCGGAATCAAGGGTTTGCCCGGCCAAACCAACTACTCAGCCGCCAAGGGAGGTATCATTGCAGCTACCAAGGCACTGGCTCAGGAGGTTGCCAAGAAGAATGTCACCGTTAATGCGCTGGCACCCGGTTTTATCAAGACCGATATGGTTGAGGGGCTCGACGAAGCTACACTCAAGAAGACCATCCCTGCCGGTCGTTTCGGTCAGCCCGAAGAGGTTGCCGAGGCAGTTGCCTTCCTCGTATCTCCAATGGCCGGATATGTTACGGGTAATGTCATCTCCATCAACGGAGGACTCTATACGTGATGAAGTTATGAGGTTATAAGGTTCATGGTTAAATGTTATAGGAACTCCCCAAACAACGGTAAACCATAAACTCTAAACTCTAAACACTAAACGTTAAACTTAAATAAACAGTAAACCGTAAACTAAAATAACTTTCAATGAATAAAAGGGTCATCTTATTTTTTGTACTTTCATTCCTTCATTATTTCGTTTTCTCGGCATTAGCAATAACTACGGGGGGGCGTCTTTTCCAGTTTGAGCGTAGTACCAACAAGAATTATATCTGCTACGATGTAAACCTGAAGGATGGGAAATTAGATCAGAAGGAGCCTGTTCATGCGTATTGGATTCGAGCCGAAGAGGGTGGGGAGAAGAAAGAACTCTCTTACCTCCAGTTTACCTTTGCCTTTGGCTATAAGGTGGACAGCAAGAAGGACAACGAGGTTACCATCCACCTTTCGCCCTATAAGAACCTGCCCATCCGCATCCTCAAACGCGGTGGCAAGTGGATAGCCCTTGTAACGATGGAAGGGCAGGAGATGATAGTAAGCAGGTTCTTTGCCCAAATGAAGGGCGAATCCCTTACCTGTCTGTATGTAGATGTTACCGGCACCACCTCCAACGGCAAGACCGTAACCAAGCGGATCAACAATAAGAAATGAAAAATGAACTAACAGACATTACAGAGATACAGGTCAAGTTTAGCGAAATGGATGCCATGCTGCGTGTATGGCACGGAAACTACGTCAAGTACTTCGAGGATGGACGCGAGTCCTTTGGCCGTCATTATCCCGGCATAGGTTACGAGGTGATGTTGGCTGCCAATATTCCCGCTCCCGTCTATGATGTACACGTAAGACATTTGGCCCCTTTGGGAATGAACGATATAGCCGTGATACACACCTCCTATATCCATAAGCCCGGTGCCCGCTTGGACTTCAAATATCAGATTTTCCGCCAATCCGATGGCGTTCTCTGTTGCGAAGGTACCACCACACAGCTATTCATAGATCCCGATGGTCAGCTAATGATAGAAGAGCCGCAGTACTTTACAGATTGGAAGAAGAAATACCTCTGAGATTAACTGATCATTATTAATTATTGGTCAAGAGTCAAGGGGCCCGATTATTAAACTGTAATATCTCCTCGAGCCTGATCCATTTGATCTCATTGACCTCGAACGCGACTCGGCAGTGTCAGAGCAAGATCACACTGCGCTCGCTGCTTACTCGGTTCGAAAGAGTTGATTATTTCCCTACAAATTTAGTGTCAAGGTATGTCTGAAAGGCTTCCTTGTACATGTCACCGATGGGGAGATAGGTGTCTTTGTCCATGATTACACGATTTTTGTTAACCTCCTGAATCTTTGTGAGGTTGACAATGTAGGAACGGTGGATGCGCATGAAGTAGTCGGGCAGACGCTCCTCAATCTTCTTCATCGACAGTAGGCTGACAACAGGTTTCGCCTCGCCCTCCAGCCATACCTTCAGATACTCGCTCATGCCCTCAACATAGCGGATGTCGGGGATGCTGACTTTTACGATGCGATAGTCGGTCTTGAGGAAGAGTGTATTATCGGCAGGATAACCTAATGCAGCCGGACTGCTGACCACAGGTGCGTTGTTTTCCAGTCGAACCTTCAGGCGATTTGCTGCCCGCTGGAAGTCTTGCAGGCCGAAGGGCTTCAGCAGATAATCAACGGCATTCACGCGGAATCCTTCGACGGCGTATTCGGAGTAGGCGGTGGTGAATACAACGAGGGGCGCTACGGCGAGCGACTTTACGAAGTCCATGCCGTTGAGGTCGGGCATGTTGATATCGCAGAAGATGGCATCCACTGTATCATGTTCCAGAAAAGCGCGAGCTTCCAATGCACTTTGACACTGGGCAGCGAGTCCGAGAAATGGCACTTTACTGATATAGGCAACAAGCTGTTGCAGAGCCAAAGGCTCATCATCAATGGCGAGACAGCGTATCATGATAATGGCATGTTTAATTCAACTGAATATATGTCGGAATCATCGTGAATACGGAGCATGTAATCATGTCCAAATAGCAGATTGAGACGTTTACGGACGTTGGCGAGGCCTACGCCGCCATGCTCCTTGTTGGATGTGTCGGCAATAGAATTACGACAAGAGAACAGCAGTTCATTGCTACTTATCACGACCTTAAACGCTATAAACGAGTCACGCTGATATGAAACTCCGTGCTTGAAGGCATTCTCGATGAAGGTGATAAGAATGAGCGGCGGTATCTGGCGGTCGGGCACCTCCGAGGGCAGGTCTATTTCGATGCGCACTTTGTCTGTGTAGCGCAGCTGCATCAGCGTGACGTAGTGGCGGATGAAATCAATCTCGCGAGAGAGCGGTACACCCTGCTTATTGCCCTCGTAGAGCACAAAACGCATCATCTTTGATAGTTCCACGATGGTCTCTTTCGATTTCTCTGGGTTGATATCGACGAGCGCATGGATGTTGTTCAGGGTGTTCATGAAGAAGTGTGGGTTGATCTGATAACGCAGGTACTCTAACTGTTGCTCTAGGTTTTCGTGTCTCAATTCGGCCAGACGCTTGCGATCGTCTTGCGTCTTGAAATAGTATTTGATGCCGAGGTTGCCACCAAGCAACAAAATAAGTACTACGATGGCCATAATGTCGCGCTCGCCAATAAAGGGAGGGGGCATCATTCGTTTGTCATGTGGCGGTCTGTTCATCATTCCTGATGTGCTGACACCACTCCATCGCCTATCCCATCGTTCCAAAGGCAGCTTGTCTCCCATCGGTTTTACGACAGGCGGACGGCTATTGCACTGGTAAAGCGTGAACGCGGCAATGATAACAGCTACGATGGAGAGATACGCTACGCGCCTGTGCCCATGTATCAACAATGGAGCCAGTAAGAAATTATGAAAGAGGAATAATACGAGATAGATGGTAAACTTAGGCCATACAACATACACCTTTGTCCACTCGAAAGTGACACTTGGGTCGCTGATGGAGCGTACATACAGACTCAGCAGTGGAGCCGCAAAGAGCAAGCCCCACGCCAACAAGTATATCAGATTCTCCTGCCTTGACTGTTTCATCCATGATATTCTTACCATATATAATAACGTTAAAATCAGGAAAATAATATTTATTCAAATTAGCTTGTTGTTTGTATTTATCTTCCCGAATAACTGGTGGAGGCCTTGCAGGATGTTGACGAAGATCCAATGGTTACGGTGTAACTGGTGCCAGACGAGAGGCCTGGACAACTGAGAAGGTAACTGAATCCAGAACCGCCCTGACCACCGCCACCTGGGCCCCAGCCGCCACCTCCACCGGGTCTGCCACCTCCGCCTGATGAGGGGGAATAGCCGTTGGGTATTGTAAATGAAGCCAGTATGGTAGTGCCGTTCTTGACTGCGACGGAAGTTCCTGCCGAATAAGTGGAGTTGGTAGTGCTGAGCACACACTGTGAGCCGGTCGTCGCAGTGACAGTGTTGTTGCCGGCACCGATGCCAAGCACTGTGCCGTCTGTGATATAGAGGTTGTAACGCTCGGCAGCGTCTATGCCGCACTCAGCACCGCCAGCACCACAGGCGATGACCATTCCGCCGGAGATGTACATGTTGCCGTTGCTGTCAATGCCGTCGTTTCCGTTGCTGACACCTGTCATAGTTCCACCTTTCAAGTACATATGACTGGCCGAGTTAATGGCGTCGTCAGAAGAACTGAGAGCATAGACCGTACCATTGGTGATGGTCAGCGTCCCCTTGGTCTCAATGGCTTCGTGCTTGGATGACGTGGCTTTTATATTTCCGCTGCTGACGGTCATGTTGCCGTCGGCCTTGATAGCCTTGGGCTGCGCCTTGCTGCTGCTATAGGAATAGGTGTTACCAGTTGTGGTGGCCTCGATTGTTCCACCTGTGACGGTCAGCGTGCCATCGGCCTTGATGCATTTGCCGCCAGTACCAGTAGAGTTCAGTGTAATGGTTCCGCCGCCGATGGTCATGTTTCCGTCGCTCTTCAGTCCGGCACAGCCCTTGGCGTCACGCTCTTCGCTGTCGTAGGTCCCGTTGCCTGTGGTTTTTATGGTGATTTCGCCGTCGTTGATGTGTATATCGCCAGCAGCCTTGATGCCTTTAGATGCTGCTGCCGTGACGTTGACGCTGAGCGTGCCGCCCTCAAGGTAGATATTGCCAGAGTCTTCGTCATCATGATCAGCAGTCTCGCCCGTCGAAGTGTCGCCATCGAGGTCGCACTGGATGCCGTCGTCCTGTGTGCCGCTGATGTTAATCGTGCCGCTCTTCATCAGGAAGTACTCGTTGCATGAGATGCCGTCACCTACGGCCTTGGTGATGTTCAGCATCAAGTTCTTCACAGTGATGTAGTCGCCGCTCTTGATGGCATGCTTTGTGTTGCCGGCGACATTGAGCGTACCCTTTCCCTGCAACTGTATCTGACCCTTGCTGTAGATGCAGGCCTTTTGCTCGCCGTTGGCGCCGTCGATCAAGGTGTTCTCCGTGCCATCTTTTGCACTGATCTGTATGCGCTTGCCATTAGTGATATTGATGGCGGCCCCAGAGGGGTTAGTCATCGTCAGCCCGGCCAGTGATACCGTGCATTTATAGGAGCCGCCCAGGGCAAATGAGCCGTCGGTAGTTGAGCCGCTGAGCACATAGGTTATCTCGTTGCCAATGATGTCATCCGTGTTCGTCTGCGTAATAATAACATGAGCTTCGCTGACCGTAGCCTCCACATACTGTGCTACATTGCCTGCCACATAGACAGAAGCTGACGAACTGCCGTATTCCACACTGACAAGATTGTTGGTTACTTCGCTACTGTCCACCGTAATCACATCGATGTCAGCCAGGGTAAATTCTTTACCCATGATGGTTAGTGTCTTGCCGTCGGCATAGTACATCTCGCCCGTCTGTTCGGCAGGGAACTGATAGAAGACGCTACCCACCTTGACGTTTAGCGTCTGCGCCTCTGCTGCTATCGTCAGCACGAAGGCTATTATAGAAAAAAATGTACGTCTCATTTCACCACCATTTTATATGTTCTGTTCTTCGTCTTCACAATATACACGCCTTTCCGCATCTGCTCCTTACTGACTTTATGCCCTTGCAGGTCGTAGATTTCAGAGGCTTCATCAAGCGTAGCTTTAGTTATTTCCTCGATTCCCGTCGTTTCGTCGGCATCCGAAAAATACATCTTTGAGAGGTTTGAGAGGAGAAATGACTGCGAGTCAGCCGTCAGCGTAGTGCCGCTGATGCTGATAGTCAGCGATGATGCGGGAACTGAGACCTTTGTCCCGTCGGTTGTTTCAAAGGTCAGATAGGTATAGTCCACGGTTTGTGCCGTCAATGCACCTACCAAAGTTGTCAGTAATAAAAAAATTTTCTTCATAACGCAGATTATTAACCGTAAATCATAAATCTGCCACAAAGATACGACCTTTGCTGCCAAAAAACCATTTTTTTCAACGAAACGCCCATTTCATTCAGCAAACTATCACTGTTTCTTGCTATTTTTACTTTAGTCTTCCCCGAACCCCATTTCATTTTCCTTTGCTGTTTCCTTGATGGCGTCATCGTAGCCTGTAAGGGCAGCGAATGGTGCGAACTGGGCAGCACGGTTCCACATAGACATCTGTGGATGTGACTTGGAAACATGATGCGGCAAGTTTATAATATCGTCGTAGTTATCCATATTTCTAAGCTATGCTTTATGTCCTCCTATTTGTTTGTTACGGTCTTTGGCGGTGGCACCTTCTTCGAAGTTCAGGCCACGAAGGATGGCATTCTTGCCGAATCGCATCTTTATCTTCAGTTGTGCTTCCTGCATACGACGCTCTTTTTCTAAGTTTTTTTTCTCTTCCCGTTTAAGTTTATCTAATGCTTCGTAGTCAGTGAAGAGGTCGAGCTGCTCATAGTTTTCTGTGGAAAGATTGGCGTTTAACATTACCTCGTCCTTCACATGATTGGTGGTCAGGTTCAGGCGCCGGATTAGCAAGTCGGGGTTTACATGGCGGTCAAAGATTTCTGTTGCACCATTCATGATAAGTCGGGATGATGACGTAGGTTTCTTGAAGTTGAATGTGCCGTGCGCATGCTTGGGAACAGGTTTACCGTAATAGTTTAATGTTATCTCGCCATGATACTTGGCGCGTATCTCCGGCCTTGTCAAGCTCTCGGTATCATAGCTGACAGTCAACACCAATTGATCGGTAACCAAGCGCTTCTGCACCAGATTCAGTGCCATTCCCTCAGCCATCTCCTTTATTACCACACGGGCTTTCCGGAATGTATATGGTTCCTGCAACACCTGTCCGCTACTGAATGAGTTGGTTTCTGGTCGGTAAGCTTTCACGGCCTCCATAGTACATGGTTCCCAGCCCCAGGCATGATCTATCAGCAGCTCTGCATTTATACCAAACAGATTGTATAACAGTTCTTCGTTCTGTATAGACATTCGGGCTAACTTTCCCATGGTGTCTATGCCATAGACAGCCAACTTCTGCGCTATGCCGCTGCCTACGCGCCAAAACTTGGTGATGGGACGGTAATCCCACAGCTGGCGACGGTACGACATCTCGTCCAACTCAGCGACACGCACGCCGTCTTTGTCGGCTGGCATTTTTTTTGCTACAATATCCATTGCCACCTTGCAAAGGTACATATTTGTGCCGATGCCTGCCGTTGCAGTGATTCCTGTCTGTGCAAGCACGTCGCGAATCATCTTTATGGCTAGTTCGTGGGGAGTTATCTTATACGTGCCCAGATAAGCCGTTACATCCATGAAGACCTCGTCTATGCTGTAAACATGTATGTCCTCCGGTGCAATGTATTTCAGGTAGATGCTGTAGATTTTGGAGCTGACATCAATGTAGTGCGCCATTCTTGGCTTGGCAATAATGAAGTCCACACCAGGTGCTTTCTGGTACACTTCGAACAGACGGGCTCTTCCTCCAATGCCGTACTCCTTCAGCGAGGGTGTTACAGCCAGACAGATGGTCTTTTCTGTACGACTCTCATCTGCCACCACAAGGTTTGTGGTCAGTGGGTCAAGCCCTCTGTCCACACACTCCACTGAGGCGTAGAACGACTTCAGGTCGATGGCAATGAATGTTCGCTGTTCCATTATTTGTGTGTCATAATATCCAGAACAAATCGGTCTGTCTCATCCATTCCCTTAGAGCCGATGCTGGTGAGGTTATGGATACTACGGTCCACATCATCATCGATGATACCTTCTGCCGAGGTTACGTTCTTGTTCTGGATAGCCAGCATTGCACTCATAACGGCTGTGCTGACACCAGTGGTAAGTTTCAGCGCACAGGATGGTTTGGCGCCATCGCATATCATACCTGTAAGATTGGCAATCATATTCTTTACGGAGAAGCTAATCTGCTCGAAGTTTCCTCCCATCAGATATGTGATGCCCACGCTGCTGCCCGTGCTGGCAACTACACAACCACAGAGTGCAGACAGGGTGCCAAGGGACTGCTTGATATAGATGGCAGTAAGGTGGGAGAGGGTAAGGGCACGAATCAGTTCTTCCTCAGTATTATGATTCTCACGAGCAAAAACCACAACCGGCATAGTGGCACAGATACCTTGGTTACCACTTCCGCTGTTACTCATGACGGGAATCTTGGCTCCAGCCATACGGGCATCGCAAGCGCAGGATGTTACAGAGAGCACCTTGGCAAAGATATTGTCGCCCATAATGCCACGTCCCAGAGGACTGCACATGGTCTTTCCCAACTGATGTCCGTAGTTTTCACGCAAACCCTCTTGTGCAGCTTCTTCGTTCAGGCGCTTGGCCTCAAGAATAAAGCGGATGTCATCAAGCGGCATGGTTGTGGCAAACTCATATACCTTGTGAAGGGTTAGATTACCTTCGTGATTCTCTTCCTCGCTTTGCTTTGTCTCTTCTCCCTTCTCTGCAAAGTGTGTGTGGCTGCCTTTGATGGTGGCCTCGGACTTTTCGCCTTCTGCTTCTGCGCAGACGTGGATGAATAGCTTGTCGGGATCGTTCTCCTCTAAGTTAATCTCGATACGCTTTTCCTTTATATATTGTTTTGCAGCGACCAGGTCTTCCTCTGTACAGTCGCGCAGCACTTCTAATTCCAAACATGATTTTCCCCCTACAGCACCCAGGCCAATAGCAATGGGCAGACCTATCATACCGCCTGTTCCGGGGATTCCGACACCCATGGCATTCTTTAGTATGTTAGCACTCAGGTGCAAGGTTATCTTTTGGGGCAAATAATTGCGTTCCTTACCTAATTTGTTTCTCAATACCTCGACAGCTTTTGCTACACATAAAGCAACTGCCATAGGCTCTGTACAACCAATAGCTGGTACCACTTGCTTGTGCAAAAGATTCAGGATCTCCTGCTTTTCTTCGTTTCTTATCATATGATTTCTTTCTTGACAATTGCAAAGTTATAAAAAAAATGTATATCTTTGTGCAGGAAAAAAACAAAAAACAATAATAATATCAATCACTATGAGACAACTATTTCTATTTTTGGCAGTTGCTTTCTGCCTTTGTGGTTCTGCAAAGACAGGAGTTAAGGAATCAAAGACTACTTACGCACGTGAGGTTTTGCAGCCTTACTTAGACCGTGGTGAGTTGCCTGGTGCTATTAGTATCTTCTACAACAATGGTGTACAGGAAACATGCTGCATAGGATATGCAGATGTGGCAAAGAAGCGTCCTATCAAATTAAACAACGTTTTTATGCAGTGCTCCCAGACAAAGGGTTTCTGCGGTGTAACGATTGCCAAGTTGGTGGAAGAAGGTAAAATCTCCTTGGATGATCCTGTTTCAAAATACTTGCCAGAGTTCCGTGAACTGTGGGTGCAGGACAGCGATAAGGATGGCATAAAGACCCTTCATAAGGCCAAGAACGTGCTTACGGTGCGTATGGTGCTTAACCACACGGGAGGCTTCCCCTTTGAGTGCAGTGCTAAGAGAAGTGATGTGCGTGGTGGCGGATGGTCGGGCGGTGCTCCCCTGCGCCAAGTTGCTAGCATTGCAGCAGGTTCTCCTATCATGTTTGAGCCCGGTACCCGGGATATGTATTCCAATACGGGCATAGACATAGGTGCTGCTATAGTAGAGGTTGTTACAGGAATGAAATGGGAAAATTACCTGAAGAAGGAAGTCTTGGATCCCTTGGGTATGAAGAGCACTTGGTTCTGGCCTACCGATAAGCAGTTGAAGACGCAAATCGAGATGTACGATGTAAAGGCTGGCGAACCTGCTAAGTACCGTCTGGAAAATGGTTGGGAACAGCGTCCCTATAACGACGGACATGTATTTGCCTCTGCCGGTGCCGGCTTGTGGACAACAGCTCAGGATCAGTTGAAGTTCTATAAGATGCTGATGAATCTGGGTATGGGTGACAATGGCGTTCGTATCCTGAAGGAGGAAACTGTTAAGAGCATCTTGGCTCAGACAACCCGTCCTGACAATCTGGGTGGTTACTCGTTAGGTCTTAGTGCTCCTAAGAAGGATGGAGAGAATGAATGGTTCGGACATGGTGGTGCCTGGGGTACTAACTGTATGGTTAACTGGCATAAGAAACAGCTGAAACTCTGGGTTGTTCAGGTTAATGGCAGTCAGCCTTGGAGTAAGGATGTAGATAAGGCTGCTGAGAAATTCTTCTCAGAAACACTGAATCTGGACAACGAATATACGGGAAGGACGAAATAAAAGTTTAGAGTTGAGTGTTGAGAGAATACACTGAAAAAAAACTAATGGGAGGAAGCGAAGTGCTTCTTCCCATTTTTTATGTATATTCCCTCTGTTGGATGGCCATTTATTCTAAGACCATCTAAGGTATAGGTGTTCCCTTCGCCCACTGGAGATGGGTTAGGGGAGAGGCTTTCAAGTCTTGTTACTTCATCTTCCGAAAGGATGGGATGAATGGTAATGCGGTCGAAATTGGGCGACCATTCGTTGTCGAAAGACTGAATAGTGACAGTATTGTTGGAACTCTTCTCCAGTTTGATTGGAATCATCTTCCAACTCATGCCATTGGGGTCCCAGGTATCAGTACAGTCACCATTGCTCTTAAAGATAATAGTATCGCCTATCTGCTCGCCATTGACGAAGAGCTTGGCGGTGCGTGTATCTTTGGAAATGAAGTATATGGTTAGAAGATACTCACCGGTGCGATCGGCCTTGATACGGTTGAATTGCAGTTTACTACCTAAACCAAGGTCACCGACAAAACCTCCGTTTGAGGCATGGAGGGATGAATAGGTTTTACGGTTAGCACGACCCGAAAGTGTGTTAGCACTGGCTTCAGCCTCATAGGTGATGCGTTCCTGAGGTACATCCAAATACCCATCCGGTGACACCTGCATCAGGAAACCACCTTCGCTAAGTTCCTTAATGCTGAGGGTGCTACCCTTCTTTACTTCTTTTTTCTCGAACTTAAGATCGGACCGGCAGGAACCGTCTCGGTAAATATATGCTGTATAGGTACGACCTTCTTCCAAGAAGTCGAACTTAACCTTGCAGGTTCTTTCGTTGGTATTGATACCCGACACCCACCAGTCGGCACCTTTCCTGCGTGCTATTGTGGCGTATTCTGTCGGGGTGCCTTCCAGCAGCAAACTCTCGTCCCATGCAGCGGGTAAGCGCTTCATAATATCGCGACCGAGGAAATACTTCAGGTTCTCAGGACTTTCTGCAATATGCACAATGCTGCTTTCGAAGGCTGTGAGGAGTGCCATGTGATGTCCCATGCTTCGCTGGGTTAGGATGCTACCTCGCCAAGTAGCAAAGTCTCCGGGTGTATAATCCATAGCGCCTACTACATTGCGGGTGAAGATTACATTCAGATGATGTTGTGCCGTATTCCGATTAGGTGCCCAGAAGTTCTGTTCGCCTCCGTGAATGCCTTCCTGTGTCATAATATGGGGATAGGTGCGACGCAGGCCTGAAGGACGGGTGCATCCATGTATATTGACCATCATCCTGTATTTGGCTGCAGTCTTGTACAGGTTCTCTATGCGGGTCATGCTTTCCTTGGAATCATCTTCCCAGAAATCGACCTTGATACCTTTGATACCCCAGTTTCTCCAAGTCTTGAGTGTAGCATCCATATTCTCGTTACTGAAATCCTTGCTGTAGATAAGTCTTGAATCTCCCCAAAGAAGACAGTCAACACCATTATTATTGGCGTTCTTGACAAAGCCGGGGAACCAGGAAGAACTCCATCCCGCATCTATAAGGTAATAGGGCCAACCCATTTCGACTGACAAGTCGCAATGTGCCTGTTCTCCTTCTCTTAGACCTCCGTAAGCGTTCTTTATTTCTCCTTTACCGCCATCGGAACCTCCCCAATACCATGCAGCAACACCAGGCTTTATCCAACTGAGATCCTTAATGGTAGTAGGTGGACAGAGGTTTTCGGTCATGGTGGTTTCGAAAATGGTCTTTAAATCACCGCATACGACCATTCGCCAAGGTGTATAGACGGGTAGGGAACAGCTAATCCTTTGTGCTTTTTCCTCGGCATAATCCTTGGTTTGACCTGTCCAACTGAACGAAAAAGCACCTACCTCCGGTTCTGCCTTTGTAAGCGAGGTACAGAAGATGCCACGATTGTCGGCTTCAGAGATTAGAAGATAGTCTTTACCATTGTAAACAAGGGTGGGGGAGTTGTATCGGCCATCGGCTGTGCTAACCAATGTGGACCAAGACGTGTACTTGGTATATAACCCCTCGTACGGATAGTTTGGGTCATTACCGCCGGCATTACCCAAGAACCTGCAGGCATGACAATTGGTGAATTTGTTCACGCGGATAAGGCTGGCTTCGTCCGTGAAGATTCCAGATGTATGCCCATTGTGTTTGGGAATGATGTAACGAAAGGCAAAGCCGTCGTTGTAAACCCGGAATACCACAGTCTGCTTCCAGGTTTTCTTTAAGGTAGTAACAGATAATGTATGACAATAGTCTCTGTATTGACTGCGTTTGCCGACGGGTAGAGTGTAGGCATCGTCTATGAGAGAGGAGTCAACGCTTACCAACTCCAGATTCTCCGTAAAGTCAACAACAGAAGTTTTCAGTCCCAAAGGTGACTCATTGACGATGGTTCTGGAATCACGGTTGACAGTATAACTCAATTTTCCGTTCACCAGGTAAATGGTAGCCTTCAGATGTCTGTCGGGTGATGTTACGCTGTATTCCTCTGCACATAGAGTAAGGGATAACAGCATGAGAACGCTTGCAAATAGAGATCTATACATTATTAAATATTTGAGGATTTACTTAAACAGTTCGTCGAGGAATTCGTAGAATGTAGGATTTTCTCCCACTACAGTCTTTACAATCTTACCCTCGGGGTCGATGACAATTTTTGTGGGGAACCCGGTAATGGCATACATTTCGGGAATTTTGGAGTCTTTGGGGTTATATACATGTTTCCACTTGAGTTCGTGCTTCGCTACTGCAGCTTTCCACTTCTCTTCTGTATCGCTGCAATCCACACCCAAAATCTCCATGCGATCGGAATATTTCTCGTAGTATGTCTTCATCTCGGGGAATCCTTTTATACACCAGATGCACCATGACCCCCAGAAGTCGAGAATCACATATTTGCCACGTAAAGAGGAGAGAGAAAGGTCGGTCCCGTCGATGCTTTTAAGTGTGAAATCGGGAGCCATCTTGCCTTCCTCAACATTCTTTTGGGCGGCTTCACGTACCTTTCTGCGCTCAATATCTGCTTTGGCAAAATCAATGAAATATGCGTATTTGCTGTCTGCTACTACAGTACTCATGATATTTAATGCCTTCTCTGCATCTTTCATCCCCATGAGTAAGGTAACACAAGCACCGCTGTTAGGGTGAGTATTTATGAAATTCATCTGAGCTTCATGCAATTGCTCCTTAAGCCCGTCATAAATGGGATCTATAATTTTCTGGAGAGAATCTGCATTGGCACCTTTCTCCACTTGGCTATGATATGAATAGCCTACCTCATACATTTTCTCCTGAATGGGGTCTGTAGCATCATCTAATGCCTGATAATCCTTATAGAACTGTGAGCCAGTCCAGACATTCTTCTCTGTTGTACCCTTAACGGTACCGTTTTCTCCAGGAACAAGATACATACTTAGGCGTTTTTCGCCTTCAGCCGTCTTAACTCTGCAAATGGCTAAACGCATCTTGCTGTCATTCTTCTTAATGGTAAACTTACCTTTTTTTACCTTTAGCGTATCTGTTTTCTCATAACCCGTAAAGTCGGGTTTAAAAATTTGGATAAAAGCGGTATCACCGGTTACGTCTTTCAATTCTGCTTTTATTACACACTGAGCAGATAGGCTTTCTCCCATCAGGAATGAAAGCATCAGAATAATAAGTATTCTCATTATTTAAATATGGCTTTTTATTATTATCATTAAAGCGTTTCCTTCTGAACGGGATCGCAGGTTAAACCAATGCCCAACTTCTTAAAGATTTTCTGGTCTACTTCGCTAATCATGACGGTAGAATGTGCCTGGCAGCCTTTGAGTAGCGGCAGCATAGCCAATGCACGACGACAGTTGGCATCGTTCTGACTTAGAACAGAGAGAGCAACCAGCACCTCGTCGGTATGCAGACGTGGATTGTGTCCGCCCAGATATTCTGTCTTGGTTTTCTGGATAGGTTCTATCAGGTCCTGTGAAATAAGTTTGATGCTGTGATCTATACCTGCCAGATGTTTTGTGGCATTAAGCAGCAATGATGCACAAGTACCTAAAAGCGGTGAACTGCTGGCGGTTATGATGTGGCCATCCTCAAGTTCGATAGCACTACAGGGAACACCGGTTTCTTCTTGACGGGCTTTGGCAGCAACAGTACACTTACGGTAGTCCGTATCAATCTTAGCCTGCTTGAAGAGAAGTTTCAGTTTAGTAACTTCGTTCTCGTTGCAGGCACCAAGGGCTAACTTACTAAGTGCTGTATAATATCTGCGGACAATCTCCTGTAGAGACGCTTCTTTACATATTTCATCGTCGGAGATGCAAAATCCTACCATATTGACACCCATATCTGTAGGGCTCTTGTAGGGGCACTTGCCGTAGATTCCCTCGAAGATAGCATTTAGGACGGGGAAAATCTCAACGTCACGGTTATAATTGATGGCAACCTTCTCATATGCTTCCATGTGGAAGGGGTCAATCATATTCACGTCGTTTAGGTCGGCCGTAGCAGCTTCATAAGCAATGTTAATGGGATGCTTCAAGGGAAGATTCCATACGGGGAACGTCTCAAACTTAGCATATCCTGCTTCCACACCTCTTTTATGTTCGTTATATAGCTGAGAAAGGCAGACAGCCATCTTGCCACTACCCGGACCGGGTGCTGTAACTATTACCAGCGGCTGGGTAGTTTCTACATAATCGTCCTTTCCGAATCCTTCGTCGCTGTCAATGAGCTCTACATTGTGCGGATAGCCTTCAATTGTGTAATGGTAATAAGCGTTTATGCCAAGACTCTCAAGGCGACGACGATACTGGTCGGCAGAACTCTGACCGTTGTAATGTGTAATGACCACATTATTTACCAGGAATCCGCGGTTCTGGAACTCGTTTCTCAGACGTAGCACATCTTCATCATAGGTAATACCCAAGTCCTGTCTAATCTTGTTCTTCTCGATGTCGATGGCACTGATTACAATAACGATTTCTGCAGAGTCTGCCAGTTTCTGCAACATGCGTAACTTGGAGTCGGGCTGAAAGCCGGGCAACACACGGCTGGCATGGTGATCGTCGAAAAGCTTGCCACCCAATTCCAAATACAGTTTACCCTTGAACTGCGCTATACGCTCCTTAATTTTCTCGCTTTGTATTCGAATGTATTTCTCGTTGTCAAATCCGTACTTCATTCTTGTATATGAGGGTTTGTGATTCAGCTCGCAAAAATACACAAAATTCATTTAATACCTATTTAATATAGGCAAATTTTTTACAAATCAGACAAAAAAGTTAGATTATGGCTCCTTTTTCTTGCGTGTTGGCGTTTTTGTTGTAATTTTGTCTTCTGTTAAAACATAAATCAGTTGGTAAACGCTATGCAGAAAAGACCCGCTTCAACGAACTTAAATAAGACTGCCATAATAGCAGGGGAACGTAATGTGTCATTTGCAGATGCTTTGCATTACATCGACATGTTTGCCCAACAGATTCCTTCTTCAGAGAATAAACGCATTATTGTTTTCGGTGAAAACAGCGAAGGGTGGATATATGCTTTCTTCAGCATCTGGCAACAGGGAGGCGTGGCTGTTCCTGTGGATGCAAGCAGTACCGTATCTGATTTCTCTTACATCTTGCGCGACTGCGCCCCTCATGCTATATGGACGTCGGAGCATAACATTACCATTGTTGAACAGGCTTTGGCAGAGACAGGATTGGACATTCCTTTTTTTATCATAGAAGAGAAGATGAGGTTGCAGCCCGAAGCGGAACGAAAGTCGCCTAATACATTTCCTTGGGCAGAACTGGATGTTCCCTATAACCAAAAGGTGGCCCTTATTATCTATACGTCCGGTACAACGGGAAGTCCAAAGGGAGTTATGCTCAGCTATCAGAATCTGATGGCCAACATAAAGGGCGTTTCGCAGGATGTGGGTATATACACAAGCTATAGGCGGACAATGATTCTCTTACCCCTTCATCACGTTCTTCCCCTTATGGGTAGCGTGGTTGCTCCTTTCTGGACAGGCGGAGGTGTGGCTATTTGTCCCAGTCTTACAGCTCCCGACCTGATGGATACACTTTCAAAGGGAAAGGTTGCCATAGTGATTGGTGTACCTCGTCTGTGGCAGATGTTGTATGGCGGCATAAAGAAAAAGATAGACTCTAACTCCATAACATCTTTCCTTTTCCGTACGTGTGCCTTTTTCCGCAGCAGAACACTTTCAAGGATTGTGTTCAGCAGCATCCGACGTAAAATGGGCGGGCATATTAAGTTCTTTGTAAGCGGCGGTGCTGCACTCAGTAAGGAAATAGGGGAGGGACTGAAGACCTTGGGCCTGGATGTGCTGGAAGGATATGGTATGACTGAAACAGCTCCCATTATCTGCTTTACCCGTCCAACAGATATCCGTCCCGGTTGTGTGGGACTTCCCTTGCCAGGAATCGAATGTAAATTGGTAAACGGCGAGCTATGTGCTAAAGGTCCCAATGTGATGTTGGGCTATTATAACCGACCCGAAGAAACTGCAGCAGTTATAGATAGTGACGGATTTATTCATACGGGTGATTTGGCAACCATAGACAAGAAAGGCCGTGTAATCATTACCGGAAGAACCAAGGAGATAATTGTGCTGAGTAATGGCAAGAATATAGAACCCAGCGAGATAGAATACAAGTTAGAGCAGTACGACCAGTATGTTAAGGAAGTTGCCATTATGCAGGACAATGATCTCCTTCGTGCCATTGTTGTGCCACAGAGTCCCTGGGCTTCCCTGCTTAACGATACACAGGTAGAGGTAGCACTGAAGCGCGAAGTAATTGAACCCTACAACCGTTCTGTTGCCAACTACAAGAAGGTAATGGCACTGACGGTTTACAGGGGAGAACTGCCAAGGACCAAATTAGATAAGTTGCAGCGTTTCAAGCTTCAGGACTTGCTCAAGGCTTGCCAGTCTTCGCAACCTGTCCGTCAGGAAGAGCCGGAACCGGACTTGGAGGAGTACCGCATCATAAAACAGTTTATCGAGCAGGAGAAGAAAGTTCCCGTTAAACCCTCTTCACACGTAGAGACGGACTTGGCAATGGATTCGTTAGATAAAGTCGGATTGCAGGGATTCATAGAACATACCTTTGGTTTGAAACTCCTCGTCGATCAGATGATTGTGTTTCCCAACATCAAGGCAATGGCCGAATATGTAGCTTCACGCAAAACGAAGGTAGAGGTGGAAGGTGTTGACTGGCACCGTCTGCTCAACGAATCGGTTCCAGACCTCCGCATACCACAGGCCTCATGCCTATTTCCTTTTGTGAACAAATGTTTTAAATTGTTCTTCAGATGTTATAATTCGCTTCGCATACATGGACGTATTCAGATACCGGATAAGGGTCCTTATATCCTGGCTCCCAATCATCAGAGTTTTGCCGATGCGCCTGTTGTCCTGAGTGGACTTTCCTGGCATCAGATAAAGACCTGCTATTTCTATGCCACAGAGGAACACATAAAAAGTAAGTTCCGCCGTGCGTTGGCCGACAAGAATAACACTATCATCATGGAACAGGTTCACCTGAAGGAGAGCATCCAGAAACTGGCACAGGTACTGAAAAACGGAAAGAATATTGTTATCTTCCCAGAAGGAAGTCGTACACACGACGGTGAATTGGGCGACTTTAAACTTGCCTTTGCTATCCTAAGTAAGGAGCTGAATATTCCCGTCATCCCCGTTTGTATAAAAGGTGCCTACGAAGCATGGCCGAGGCATCGCAAGTACATCCATCCCCGTCATATCGAGGTGCATTATCTTCCACCTGTTATACCTACGGCAGACTTGTCTTATCAGCAGTTGGCAGATAAGGTAAAACAGGCGATAGCAACGATATTAGAAAAGTGATTCCTGCGAATTGATTTCCTCGAGAGTGAAGGCAGAGGATCCGTCGAAGCAATGTGTACAGATTTGGTCTTTAGGAAGACCGATAGCTTCGATAAGCGTTTCCAGTTTGCTGAATTTCAGTGAATCCAGATTCAGGCGCTTGGCAATCTCTGCTACCATCTTCTTGTATTCAGGGCTGTCGGTGCGCGTATAGGCCTCCAGGTTCTTGTTCTCGTCACCTTCGAAATCCTTTATGATACGGCGTGTAATAAGTTCCAGGTCGCTCTTGCTGGCACTGAAGTTGATAAACTTACAACCGTACACCAATGGAGGACAGGCGATACGCATATGAACCTCCTTCGCTCCTAATTCATGGAAAATCTTTGCATTATCGTGAAGCTGTGTTCCTCGTACAATACTGTCATCGCAGAACAGGACACGCTTGCCACGCAATTTGGCAGTGTTGGGTATAATCTTCATCTTGGCCACCAGATTTCGCATATCCTGATTGCTGGGTGTGAAGCTGCGGGGCCAAGTGGGTGTATATTTGTTGATGGCTCTGCTATATGGACACTTATGACCTTCTGCATAACCCACTGCCATGCCAATGCCACTGTCGGGTATTCCGCAGGCACAATCCACCTCTACGTTGTCATCTTCGCCCATTCTGCGTCCGCACTCATTACGAACCCATTCTACGTTTCTTCCTTCATAGCAACTGGAGGGGAATCCATAGTAAACCCAAAGGAACGAACATATCTGCATACGTTTGTTGGGCTTGCGTAACTGCTCCATTTTATTGGCTGTAATGCGGATAATCTCGCCGGGGCCTACAAAGTAGGTTGTCTCGTAATCCAGGTTGGGAAATGCCGTGTTTTCGCTGGCAACAGCCATAGCTCCTTTTTTCTTTCCAACTACAATGGGTGTGCGTCCCCAAGAATCGCGGGCTGCAATAATGCCGTTCTCCGTAAGCAGGAGCATAGAGCAAGAACCCTTTATATGATTAAAGACATTTTCTATACCAGAAACAAAATCCTTACCTTTTATAATAAGCAAGGCAACAAGTTCTGTCGGATTGATTTTTCCTGAGGAGAATTCACTGAAGTGCTGCCCTTCGGAAAGGAGTTTCTGGCATAGTTCTTCCAGATTGTTTATTTTGGCAACCGTAACCAGGGCAAAGCGACCTAAGTGGCTGTTCATAAGCATGGGTTGCGCATCGGTGTCGCTGATTACGCCTATACCTGCGTTTCCTTTGAACTTATCCAGTTCGTCTTCAAAACGAGTCCTGAAATAAGTGCTTTCCAAGTTGTGAATACTGCGGAAAAACTCACCTTCTTCACTCAGCGTAGCCATACCGCCGCGTTTGGTACCCATGTGCGACTGGTAGTCTGTTCCGTAAAATAAGTCTGCGCTGCAGGGCTGCATGGATACTGTTCCGAAAAAACCTCCCATAAATGTGTTTGTTATCTTCTATCTTAAAAACTGCTGCAAAGGTAATTCATTTTCATTAAATAGCATAGCTATAATATAATTTTTTTTTCTTCTTTTTTTCTTTTTACATGAGTTGGCTTTAATACTTCACAATCTTCTTTCCATTATAAATATAAATACCCTTGGGTAAGGACCCACTTACCCATTTATCACTTACCCATTTATCACTTACCCATTTATCACTTACCCATTTACCATTTAGCCATTTACCATTTGCCATTTTGCGGCCGCTGAGGTCGTATGTCCCATACTGGTTATAGGCTTTATAGGTTTCATGGGTCTCTGCTATGCCGTCCTCCTCATCGTTATGATAGCTGCCGTCGGTCCATAAATATACCGGTTTATGGCTTGCGTCGGGGATAGGGAAGGGGTCTGTTCCCAATGTCTGATACCATGCCATATCGTCGTCTTTGCGTTTGCCGTTCAGCAGGAGGCAGAGGGCACCGTTCTTGTACTCTGTGGGATTGGTTCTCTTTACGCCCTTGGGTATATCCACATTCCAGTCGGTGAAGTAGTAGCAGTTGTCCTGAAGTAGCATGCTGTTGTTCCTGCATATCACATCACTGCCGTTGATACCGACGTTATAGTTACCCATCACCAATGTGTTTGAAACCATGATAGGCGCAGAAGCCCAGCCGCACACACCGCCGCAGCAGTCGGTGTTACTGCCGTTGATAGAACCGCCAAAGAAGCAGTCGGTCACCTCTGATATCTCTGTGCTCTCACTGTTAAGTCCTATGATGCCGCCATGTGTTCCGTCGCCATTCACCGTACTGACAATATCCGTGTAGCTTTGGCATCTTATTAGTTGTCCTCCTATCATGTTGCTGACAATCCCGCCCGCAAATTTAGCACTTGTCTTTACAGTCCCATAAACTATAAGGTCTTGTATTGTTCCGCTTACATTGTGGAACAGACCGGCATAGTCTGCATTGCGTTGCACATTTATCTTTATGGAGTACCCTGCCCCGTCAAATGTTCCTGCGTATGAAGTTCCCATGCCAATCATGGTATTGAAAGCTGTAAAGTCGATATTGTCTCCCAGAACGGCACATACCGTATTGTCCGTTCCGGCAATATACCTGGCATACCATTCCAATTGCTGAGCTGTGGAAAGAACGTAGTAGCCCCTTTCATCTCGTGGCATGGTGCTGTCGTCACAGAGTCCGCAAACGATACAGATGCCGTCTCTTATCACATGTGCATCCCTTTGGTCGAAAACCTTATTGTTGGAATAGCCCAAGCCGGGAGAGTAGGGCGATCCGTCGCAATGGACGCGGGAAACGGAATACACCTCTCCTCTGGAAGAATCCATCGAGGGCATGTCGTCCACACCCAAACGCTGGAACCATAGCGGTTCTTTCCGGTTTGTATTCATCCGGAAACATGCGTCACCCATGCATATTTGGTCTAATGTAAAATAGGTCAGGTTGCCGCAACCGTTGGCAGCTCCCCACGTGTCATAAGTAAAGTTGTTGACAGAAGCGACGTTACCTGCGTTTCTTGCTATGATGTCGCTTCCGTTCTTAGATACTGTTATGTTGGAACTTATCAGGCAGTTCTTAATGGTGGTGGAAGACGAGGCCCATCCTACAACGCCTCCGCAACAGTCTGTATTGGAGCCGCTCATGCTTCCGCTAATCAGGCAATCTTCGATGTATGTATTATCGTTACTGACGCCCACAATGCCTCCGTGTGTTCCGTCACCGTTTACCGTACTTATTATTTGTACATCGGCGGTACACCGTTCTATGCGTGCTCCTTCCGTCCCCCCGGCAATTCCGGCAGCAAATTTGTTGCTTGTGCGGATGGTACCTTTTACAGTCAGGTCTTTTACGCATCCGTCCAGGTAACGGAATAGCGCAACATACTCTTGCGAGGCATTCATCTTGATTGTTATGCTGTGGTGATTGCCGTTAAAGGTACCCTTGAATCGTACGCCTTTTCCAATCATTTCGTTCTCATAGGCAGTAAAATCAATGTCTGCCTGTAGGGTGGCCGAGATAGAAGCTTTACCGCTGTTCACCATATCGGCAAAGTTTTTCAGATCCTTTGCCGAGGCTATGTAGTAGTGTTCCTCTTCTCCTTGATGGTTCTTTGTCCGATCGTCCAGGAACGGAATGCGTTCGCGCAGGTATTCGCGCAGGTATTCCACCTCTCCCTCATACGTACCGGCCACACGCGGATTCAGGTGTTGTACCGAGTTAAGTATGGGCCATCTTATGAAGTTCAGCCGCTGGCTTTCGTCCAGTTCGCGGGCTGTGGAGTCGATGTATGCGAAAAGGCTTTCTTCTGTAATGTCCCAGTCCTTTCGTGCTGTTTCCCACATAACACGCAGCGAGTCGCAGAAGGCTTCGTCCGAGAAGATACGCCTAAGCAGCGCACGGGAATTGCCTGCACCGCCTCGAGCCAGCGAGAGGTAGTCTCCGTAGTTACGGTTGGGATAGAATCGGCTGTCGTTGTCGAAAGCCAGGTCGAAGTCCCATACCGTCTCTACCCTCAGTTTGTCTGTACCGCGGTCTTTGCTCAAATAGCAACTGTGGAAAGCATCGGGATTGCCTGTAAGTTCTTCCACCAGCCAATAGCACTGAAGGCTCTTCTCGTCCAGTATTGCCCTATAGCCCAGTTCCGGATCATTGAAACTCCTGCTCAGAATGCGCATTTCCATCTGGTTATAGAAGTCCTCGATATATTTATGCTGTTCGGTGGTGATGCTGTTTTCGTCGGGTGACTTGATGGTCACTGGCGACCCGAAGCGTGTCTGGAACCACGATGTTTCCTGACTGGCATAACCGTCCAGTTCCAGCAGATAACCACCCGTCAGTGCCTCGCCTTCTATGTCATCGGGTTCCATTTCTGTGATGTTCACACGGTCCTTGTCAACGGTTATCTGGTCGGTCAGTTGGTAGCATCCCTTGTATTCTCCGTTCACAATCACATCCACAGGTTTGCTCCAAGGCGTGTAAGGCATCCTCATTCTGCGTGACACTTCAAAGCTGACCAGGTTACGCATCAGCGACTTATCGCCGTAGTTGTTGATAAGTGTCCACTTCTTGGCTTTAGCAGGCGACTTCATGTCGCTGTCCTTGAACATGTGTTTCTTTGTGTCAAGTTTTATGCGATAGGGCTTCTTGGGGAAGGAAATGCTGGCATTGCCGCGTAAACGGGTTGTCCCTGTTTCTTCCTGAACTTTTGTGCCGTTTGCATAGATAATTGTGTATGAACTCGTTAGCTCGTGTATCTTATCGTAAGGATCTATGTGGTTTTGCGTATTGATAACCACTGTCGGCAGGTTCGTAAGCTGATAGAATTTGCTCTCGTCGCCTTCCGACTCGTAGCCGTAGAATTCCAGTTCGGCTATGTTGCATCGGGCGGCATTAGGTCCCACGTAACGCACATATCGGAAGCCTTTGCTAACATTCACATCCGCATAGTCCATTTTGCCGATGGTACCTTCCTGACTGTTGATGTAAAGGGGGTAGGATGTCAGGAAGTCGGAATCGTTAGACCCTTCGAAGAGACCTAAAACCACACGTTGTGGACCCACGCTTCCGTTTCGTGGGCTCCATCCCACACGGGTAATAACATGTGGTGTGCCCAAGTCCAGTCCTGCCCAGGTATTGCTTCTTTCCCAGCTGGCAAAAAATGTGCTCAGGTTGCCGTCGAAGGCATTTCTTATGGTGTTTATTGTCGTGCTGGCTTGGCTGGAGTTATCGTAATCCACCGAAAGCGGAGAGCCGATAGGCGTCCCCGTAAGCTTATAAGAAACCCTATTGTCGGCCCAACAGTGCAGAACCGACAATAGGGCTATAAGAACAATATGCCCTTTTGTTTTCAGCATCAGGATGGCTGTGTTTCTGCCGATGGTGCCTGTGCGGTTGCTTCTGGCTGTGGAACTGAGGCAGGAGTTGGGGTTGAAGACAGGACAGAATTAACGGTGCTTGCGTTGATGGCACTCAGCACCATCTTCCTTACTTGCATGGGGTGTTCTATGCAGTGTACCTGATGACTGGTTCCGCCGCTTCCCACCAGTTCCACGCAACCCGTACCTAACATACGCTGCCAGAAAGTCTGGTAATAGTTTACCGTCTCAATCCGATGAAGCGGGATTTCCGTCATCTTGATATTGAAGATGCCATCCTTCTGTACAAATCGGGTGCTAGTGATGGCAAATTCGGAACGTGTGCGTACAATCCTGCCGATAATACCGATAATCAGGCCCAATACAGCAACAGCCAGCCCTGCGTACATATATGCATCCGTTTGGTTGTAGTAATAGCAAACACCAGCAGCTGCCAAACCGCCCAAAACCATCAGCCAACTACAGAAGATGTATCTCCAGATACTGCTCCAGTGCAGTCTTCCCTCGTACTTAATCTCTTCGCCATTCTCGAGGCTTTTCTTAATGAAGTTTCCCATTTTTTTGTTTGTTCTGTGCCCTCTGAGGGCGTAAACTTATTTTTAGTGCAAATTTCGGAAAAAAAATTGTTACTGGCAAACTTTTCCAAGATTTTAATTTGCAAAAAGACAAGAAGAAAAGACAAAAATGCGTTTGCGTTGCACCGTTGCAGTGTTGCAGTTCCAAAACAGATTATTTGAAAGTCAAAAATTAACTCTATATTTATAAGTAAATATAGAAGTATTTTTAGGGTGTAGAAATGCTTTTCGAGAACTGCAACGCTGCAACGCTGCAACAGCGAGAGCAGAGCAGTTGAAAAAAGTTTGACTTTTATTCGAGAACCGCAATGCTATTGTCATATCTTTGCAACGTCAAAACGAGGTAGGAAGTGCACTCCCTAACTAGGCGGCAAAAATTGCCTAACTAGAGAGTTTTTCCTCCCCAACTTGACAGAAAAGAACCGGTTCAGAGAGTGTGATAGAAAATTATTTACAAACTAAACCTTAACCAGATCCCACCTCAGTTCCTCCGTCGCGAATGGGGATTCGCTCCCCTTGGTGAAGCCGCAGTGACATCCAGCCACTGCTCTAAACACCTCAGTCGCCCCTTGTAGGGGAGGGGGGACAGACTTCCAGGATCTTATTACACCCGTCCCTACAAAGGAAGGGGATATTTCCTAAACACACAAATACACACACATATATATTGTAACGTGCTAATGACAAACAAGGCAATCTTCTGGTATATGTTGGAGACATCATTTGGACTTTCACCCGCTTTATTCTATCTTTGCCACGTATAATGAAAACAATGCTTATGAAATCACGTATTCTTCTATTCCTGATTATTCTTTGCCCTTTCACAAGCAAAGCTCAGCTTAATGTTAACCAATATGGCAATGTTGGCATTTACTGAGGGACTACTTTACGTTTCAAAAATAAGTGAAATAATAGATGACGAATGCATATATGGTAATATACGTATTACTGGAACAGGTCAACTCACCATTCAAGGTAATATAGAAATGTGAGGGAACGGAACCTTAACAGTAGAATCGGGTGGTAAACTGATCATGGCTGGTGGTAAGCTTACAAATGCCAAACTGAGTCTTAAGCCTGGGTCAACCCTACGTATATTAAATGATGGAATCATAGAAACACGGAATGGATTCAAAGCACCTGTAGGTGCAAAGGTTGAAATCAGTCACGGAAAGATATTATAAAAATACAACTAATTTCTCTCTGTCAATTAAAAGAATTTTATATTTTTGCATAAACTTAGTTGCAAACTTTAATAGATACATCATGAAACATCTTATCATTACCCTATTTTCCCTCATGTTCTGTACCACGCTTTTAGCTTATGACGTTGAAATTGACGGGATATATTATAACTTTTCTGGAGATGAAGCAGAAGTGACATATCAACAAAGGGTAGGAGAGAATCAATTTCCAATGTCTGATTACTCTGGCTCAATTGTTATTCCTGAATCTGTTGTATATAAAGAAAAGTCTTACAAGGTCACCAGGATAGGTCAGCAAGCTTTTTTCTGTTGTGAAGACGTGATATCCATCACAATCCCTAAAAGTGTGAATGTAATTAGGCATTATGCATTTGCTGGTTGCTCAAACCTGACAGAAATAGTATGTAAGGCACATAATCCTCCTGCAACTCGTTATATAGATAAGGTTGGGTTTGACCGTCCTGGTGGTGTTTTTTACGGTGTGGATAAACAGAATTCAAACTATATGTTCCCCAAGGTTGTGAAGAGGCTTACAGAGCCTCAGAATTATGGAAGGACTTCAATATCGTGGAAATGGAAATGGGAATTGATGAAGTGAAAAGTGAAGAAAGCCTCACCCCTAACCCTATCTCGGAGAGGGGTTAGGGGGAGGCTGACATTAAACAATAAATTTATGAAACGAAATTGTATAGAGCATGCCATGGAGAACCGAGGTAACATGATGAAGTATCGTATTCTATATCTCATTATATTTTGTGTGGCATCGACAACCATACAGGCACATCGTGTTACTCTCTCTCGTGCTGCACTCCTGGATAAGATTAAGGGCGGATGGGCCGGCCAGACAATAGGATGCGCCTATGGCGGACCTACTGAATTCTGCTATCGGGGTGTGACGATTCCTGAAAGTACTGCTATTGAATACCCAGAGCATCATTTGCAGCATTTTTTCGACAGGTCGCCCGGCCTCTTCGACGATATTTATATGGATCTTACCTTCCTCGATGTCTTTAACCGTTTGGGGCTGGATGCGCCTACAGATTCCTTTGCCACAGCCTTTGCATACGCTCGCTATCCGCTCTGGCACGCTAACCAGGCAGGGCGTTACAACATTCAGCACGGCCTTATGCCGCCTGCCTCGGGCTATTGGAAGAACAATCCGCATGCCGACTGTATCGACTACCAGATAGAGGCTGACTACTCGGGCCTTATGTCGCCTGGAATGCCTAACGCGGCTTCGTCCATCAGCGATAGAATAGGTCATATCATGAATTATGGCGACGGGTGGTATGGCGGTGTCTTCGTCGGTGCCATGTATGCATTGGCCTTTGTGGAGACGAATGTCGAAACTATCGTAACAGAAGCATTAAAGACCATTCCTAAGCGTAGCAAGTTCCACCAGTGTATAAGTAAAGTTATTCAGTGGTACAGGGAAAATCCGAACGACTGGCTTCATACCTGGCAACGCTACAACGATACCTACGCCGAGGACGTCGGTTGTCCGGAGCTTATTCTTGCTCCAGGCAATATAGATGCCACCATGAATTCGGCCTATGTGGTGATGGGGTTGCTCTTCGGACACGGAGATTTCGGTCGTACCCTGGAGATTGCCACTCGATGCGGACAAGACTCCGACTGCAATCCCTCTACTGCAGGCGGCATCCTGGCTACAGTACTGGGCTATAGTGGTATTCCCGAAGCATGGATGCCTAATCTCAGGGAAATAGAGAACCGTCCCTTTGCCTATACCGATATGTCGTTGCAAACCACGTACGATGTCTGTTTCCGTCTGGCCTTGCAGCAGATTCTGCGTTATGGCGGTAGTGTCACGGACGAATACGTGACTATCAGGCCACAGAAGCCACATGCCGTAAAATTAGAGCAAGGTTTTACGGACCTTCACCCAGAGATCCTGGCAGAAAACATCCAGTATCTGGGAACTGACAGCGCCACCCAAAACACGTTCAGTTTCGAAGGAAAAGGTTTTGTTGCCTATGGATATGTTGATTGCCCAGATTCGCAATATGAGGCTGAACTGGAAGTCAGCGTTGATGGGAAAGTGCATCGTGTTATGGACTTGCCGGCAACCTTCCTTCGCCGTACAGCCGACTGCCTGTACTGGAATTACGACCTTGTGCCGGGCAGACACACCGTTACCTTCAGGCTTCTTAATCCTGCACCCAATGTCAACATCAAGGCGCTACGGCTTATCCGTTACTGATAGATAATAGTTGATAGATAATAGTTGATAGTTTAGAGTTTGGGGAGTTAAGTCAGACAGTTCTTCTTCACTTTAGGAGAGACTTTTGTCGCTTGGGGTTTTACAGCAAGAAGTCCTTCAGGGTTTCCTTATACCAGTCAGAAACCGTTTTATCGGTGTTGCGCATACAGAAAGTCTGTTCTTGGGTGGGAGTTTCGGCTATACCTTTCTGATAGATAAGGATGTGTCGCTTGGTTCCCTTGTCGGGGAGCGATTTAATCCGGAAGTTCTCCTTGAGCCAGAAGCCTGCCATGAAGCATTCTGCATTAAAGTCGCTCAGCACCTCGGGCGGAATGCAGACGGTAAACGAGCCCTGCTCCTCCATCACGTTTGCCACGCCCCTTGCCAGTACCCCGAAGGGCAGGCTGCTGCTGTGACGGGCTCTGGTTCGGCCCAGGGTAGGGCATTCCAGGCTGCGGTCGAAATAGGGAGGGTTACACACCACGCTGTCGAAGTGGAAGTCTTCCGATTTCCGTGCTGCGAGGAAGTTCTGGAAAGAGTCGTGCACCAGCGTGATGCGGTCGCGGAACGGCGATTCCTCGAAGTTCCTCCTGGCATCCAGCACCGCCTCGTCGTCTATCTCCACGCCTGTCACCCTGGCATCCCCGAATCGTTGTGCCATCATCAGTGCCAGCACGCCAGTGCCGGTACCCACGTCCAGGATACGTTTCCCGCCAGCAGCCAAGGCACCCAGCAGATCGCTGTCCGTCCCCACCTTCATGGCGGCGTGCTCCTGATGAATATGAAACTGTTTGAACTGAAAGAAATCCTTCTTGCCCATACTTCCTTGTTTAAGCCTAAACCCTAACGTCTTACGTACTTCTTTCCGCCTATGATGTATATGCCGGCGGGAAGGTTCTGGAGCTCTTGGCCAATGCTCACATTCCTGCGGACACATACGCCGTTAACGCTATAAATATCCACGGTTGCGGGGGAAGCCTCCATGAACCGGATGGCATCGGGATTCTCCTCACGGGAATAATCATCGTTGTTGGTCAGGTACATGTCGTCTAATACAACGTTTCCAGTACCATTACCCCAGAAGCTGACGATATGAATGTGCTGGAGGTCGAGGGGTTGACCAGTCTTTTCGCCAGAGGTGTATTTAGCTTCCTGCAGATTGATAACTATCTGTTTCTGCTTACCGAAAGCAGGTGATTCGCAGCAGTTACTCCAGATGCTGTTCTCTGTGAAGATATTCAGGTGGGCATTGCACTTCTGCTCCCGATTCAGATTAATTACCAGATACTTATATGCACTCCAATCCGCACCATCAGTGTATTGCCATCCCATCTGCCCGTATTGCCCGGGCTTGAAGGCACGGAGTTTCTCGTTATATGTACCCTCAGCAAAGAAGTTGGTGGTGACAAATTCCTTGCTGAATGGGAAGAAGGTGGAGCGGACGGTAAAGCTGGTGGTAAGAACATGTCCCATAGGATCCTTATAGGAAACATCTACCAGCACTTCTCCTTCGCTCAAACCACGCAAACGACCACGTGATGCTGTGACAACATTATCAGTACTTGTCTTATAATGGGCCTGTGCAGCCACATCTTCTGTATGACCGTCACGGAAAGTGGCTTTCAGCGCAAACGGTGTACTGTTACCTATCAGAACCTCATAGCTCTCTTTCTCCATTACAAGAGATTCTGCCGTAAGCATATCTTGGTTATATCCCTCGAAGGTATCAGGAAAAAAATAGGACTCGTCGTAGTCCTTCTCGGTAGAGAACCAGTCGAAATCAGCATAGCCTTCGCTGTCCTCGCTTGTGGCGTAACAGAAGAGACCGAATCGGGCACCGACAAAGACTGTGAGGCTAAAGCCCAAGCTAGTTTCGCCGCCGACGGGTTTATAGGTGACGTTATCCAAAGAGTAGTAGAATTGCGTCTTGCTGTTGGAGTAAGAGACAGTAGCACGAAGATATACAATATCTTCTATATCAATCGCTTGTGTTTGTTCCTTTGGAGTAAAGTTTTCATGAACACGCAAGGTGTCCTGCTTCCAAACCAACTGTTTCTGCCCGTCCTTGACCGTAACGGCAAGCATGGCGTATGGATCCTGGAAGATGCAGATACCGGCATAATCGCCTTCTTGTAGATTGCTGACATCCAGACGAACGGTTCCCAGGGAAGCTGACTTCTCGAAGGCAAAGATGCGCTGGGTAAGCATGTTACGAGCCTGAGTAAGACGGGAAACGGTTGTGGATGTCCTAAGACGTAACCATCCGGGACGTTCGAACAAAGACCATGTGCCATCGTCGGGATTGTGGTTCCATTGCCACTGCATACCCATAGGATAACTGCGGAAGTTGTCGTTGGTGGGCAAAGGCTGACGTTTGGTGGCTGCGCCGGTCTTAGGCTTTGTGGTAATCTCGTATGGTACACCCTTATTGCCTACAATGGGCCAGCCGTCTGTCCACTTAACAGGTTGCAGGTTAGGGAAGCGCCCCAGACAACCTACATCCTGCTGCATGATGGTCCACCACTCGCCTGTGGCAGTTTCTATGAGAGCGCCCTGATGAATGGTGTTAGGTCTGTCGTTGATAACCTTCTCGACCAGCATTTTCTCTTCGTACGGACCAAAGATATTCTTGGAACGGAAAGCTACCTGTCCGCTGGGCCAGCCGCCATAGGTTGCGTAGATATAGTAATATTCTCCTATTTTATAAAGGTGACATCCCTCGAGGCCTGTACCTTCACGCTTTACTACAGACCGTTCCTGCTTGAAGTTGAATTTCTCGTCGAGTTCGCAAATCTTGATGTCGTTAATGCCGCAGGCTACATAAACCTTGCCGTTATCGAAGAGCATGCCAGGGTCGTAATAGATGCGGGAAAGTTTTTTCATATCCCATGTACCCTCTGGATTGGAGGTAGAAAGGACAAAGCCACCAGCATCGTTACCGTTAATCAGAATGTAGAATGTGCCATCGTGATAAGTCATTGAGCAAGCCCACATACCAGCAGCATAGGCGTTCTTGTCGTTCAACAGACAGTAACGGTCTGACGTTGACAACTGTGCTAAAGGCTGGGCGCAGTATTCCCAGTTTACAAGATCCTTGGACTTCAGAATGGTTGCACCGGGAAAGTGGTGCATAGTGGTGGAGACCATGTAAAAGGTATCGCCAACGCGAATCACATCCGGGTCGGGGAAATCGGCCATCACCACGGGGTTCTTGTATTTTCCGTTGCCTTGGTCTCCCAAAGACGCAATTTTGTAATCGGGATGTGCATAATCTACATTGTAATATTCGGCATACCAGTCAAAACAAGCTTTGCCGCAAGCTTCCTCCAGTCCTCCGAAGGCAGGGGTAACGGTACCATCAGCGATTAATTTGTTCACATCCAGCAAACAATGTGTGCCGGAAAGGGTCATGGATATATTACCATAGTAGTCGAGGCAGGCTTTGTATGCTTTACCCCATTTAGAAGTGGAGCCTGTGGACCATGTGCCGTAGTTGGGCTGTACCCAATCTCCGTGCTCGTTATAATGACCTTCCTTGTCAGGATTTACAGGGCTCCAGTCCACTTCGGTAATAATGACGGGTGCAAAGTCCACCACGGGGACTTGTTTGTGAAACTGATTGATTTTACTTTGCGGATCAGGGTGGCTGTCGCTACATCCATACCAGCCGGTATAGTCGTGCACGGCATAGCCAATATCTGAACCTTCTATGGGATATGAGGCATAGCTGGTGTAGTTGGCTTGCCAACCGGTGCCGGGAGTCCAAATGATGCCCGTAAAACCGTTCTCGCGTATCTTGTTCACAACGGGTTGGAAGTAATCATGCAAGGCTGCAGGGTCCTCCTTCCCCTCGGCATTCTTCAGGGAAACGGGTTCGTTGGCCAACTCAATGCTAATCTGACCAGCATATTTCTTTATGGAGTCGTTCTGCGTGAAGATATCCCATACTGTCATCAAATAGTCGTTATAGTAATCGCCCACCTTCAGATCACCAGGACATACACCTGGTGGGCGTACAACAACATACATGCCATGATTAATGGCATCCTTGGCCAACGGAAAGTAGAGGGTCTTGAGGAAATTCCTCAGACGAGTAGGGTTGAACTTTCTGATATCTGCTTCGCCTCCAACACCAGCCGCCTGGTCCTTTGCACCAGGATAGGTATAGGAGCTGCTGGGATCGTTGGTCCATGCAGGATCCATGTGAAGACGAAACACATCGCAGTGGGCTTTCTCGAGGCCGATAAAGAGTTTCCTGAAGTATGCCTTACATTTTGTGGCACCATTATTATCGTATGCCACAGGATTGCTACCCCAAGGGGAACCCCAGCGATAATCGTTGAAGTACATACTGGGTGTATCCATAACACCATGCAATACCACGTGATTGCCATGAGTATCTACCAGCCACCGGCCCTCGACATGTAGGGACGGCAAAGGTTTCCGGACCTGCGCCTGCGCCATAACTAAGACAAAACAGGCAAAAAAGAGAAGAGATAATTTTTTCATGCAGTTTAAGGATGTTTTCTCTGTTAGTTTCTTTTTATCAGTTAATTCAGTGCAAATTTATACTTTTTCTTTTGGAAATTTCACTTGATTTATGAAAAAAAAGTATTAAAAGTCCTCAAATCTGTGTTATTTTGTGCTCTCTCTTGACATAAATCAATAATACATATACTTTTTTCACATTTTTCTTACCATATTCTTTTTATATTTTGTCTTATTTATACATTTGCAGCGAAAATAAAATAACACATCGGGAATATAGTATTTTTTAAACTTAACTATTTGTATATGAAAAAGGTTTTTTTTCTATTTTCACTTCTTTCCGCTGCTGCATTGTTCAGCAGTTGTAGTAATGAAGAGGGCGGTGCAAATCCCGTACAGAACACTAAGCCCAAGACAACAGTATTTTTTCAGGGTCAACAGTTATTCCCTGTTGGTAGTGAGGAACCTGCTGGAGTAAGAGCATTCTCCGAGATGCTTACTCGAGCTGAAGGGCTCAAATGGCCTTATCATACCGATGAAGGTTGGGAGTCGGCTCGTTTCTCCATTCGTGCAGATAATGGCGTTGTAGATTTCTACGATAAGCCATCTGTTCAGTATTTTGGTCGCGTTCCAGGTAGGGATGGCAGAAATAGGGGTAAGGTTTCTAATCTCTACAACTACTCTCATTATAACGACCGCGATTACGATTACTATAAGGTAGATAAGAAAACAGGTGAGAATATCGGTCTGTTCCGTTATTTATATGACGAAAATGGTCTGAAGACACAGCCCGTAATCCTTGAGGCTCCCAAAGTCGAGGACATTCTAGCTGACGAGGTTGATGATTTGAATGCTGCAATAGCTGCTGGGAAGGATGTTGATAATAACACAGCTAAGCTGAATCGGGTTAATGAGCTGTTGGATTTAGGCAGCGAATACCTGAACTCTCACATTCGCTGGTATGTTGTTAAGGAAGTTGCTTCTCGCTACTACTGGCATGTAAATGGTGTTCTCGGCGAAGATCCTGTGCCTCCCTACATTGTAGATCCCGTTCCTGACGATGTAGAAGTTGACGTTCATCAGCAGGTTCACGAGACTTGGAACGAGATTAAGACATCTATCCATATCAGAACCGATTGCGAGTCTGTTAAGGTTATCATTCCTCTCAAGGAACAGGATATCTTGGAGCAGGACGACTTTAACATCCGCATTTTTAACTTCTATTATAAGGAATATACAATCAATCATACCATTACACACGATGCCAACGGTATTACCATCGAGATTACCAATATCCCTGCTGATATGATTGAGCAGTTGAAGCATGAATTTGGCGATGGAATTACAATAGAGATTCACAGCTATTGCACAGGCGATGTTTGGGAACAGCTGAAAAATAGTCGTGTTCAGACAGGCAAGCCATGTAACGTTGACGGCCAGATTTCTACTGCACTCCAGCCAACCGTGGAAGGTGTGAATCCGCGTCCAATTTATGTAGAGAAATCCAATTAGACCATAAGTTTATAAATATATTATGAGAGAGGCGTTCCTTTTTGGAATGCCTCTCTCATTTTTCATTCGCAGAAAACACACTATTGTGATATAGTTGCAAAAAAAATACAAGAAATAAATGATTATATGCGAAAATATTTGTAATTTTGCACGCATAAGACCTAAAAATACAACTGACAACAACAATTATTAATTATACACTATGACATTTCGCATGACTTTCAGTGCTGTCTTTTTTGCAGCTACCATGGGTCTTTCTGCCCAAACGCCTATGAAGGCTCCTGCCGGAGGCAAACTTATCAGTGATGAATTAATTGGAATCTTCTTTGAAGACATCAGCAGTGCTGCTGACGGTGGTCTGTATGCCGAGCTTGTACAGAACGGCTCCTTTGAATTCAACCCCACAGAGAAAGACGGTTGGGGACCAGGAACTGCATGGCACCTCCAGCGCCCAGGTCATTCTTTAGGCCGCATGGAACCGCGTATGGACAATACGCTGAATGCCAACAATCCAACCTATATGCGCCTCTACATTGAGCGTGTGGGGCGTTACTATGATTTTGACGGCTGGACGGGTATTGGTCTGCAGAACGACGGTTTCGATGGTTTCTCTGTTAAGAAGGGTGCCAAATATGACTTCTCGGCTTTTATGCGTAATGTTCAGGGAGATGCCAAGAATGTACGCGTAGTGCTGACTGAGCCGCAAGGGTGGGGCAAGAGTCCCAAACTTCTGGCTGAGTCATACATTAAGGTAGATAATAATAGCTGGCGAAAATTCGAAGCGCAGCTATTGCCTAATGCCGACTGCAAGAATGCCGTTCTGCAAATCCTATCCGAGACCACAGGTGCCATGGATATGGACGAGATCTCGCTTATGCCCGAGGATACTTACAAGGGACACGGACTGCGCAAGGATCTGGCACAGGCGCTGGCCGACCTTCACCCTAAGTTCATGCGCTTCCCCGGCGGTTGCGTGGTTCATGGAGGCGGTGACGGCTTCTGGGATACATACCGCTGGAAGACAACCATCGGACCTAAGGAACAGCGCCGTAGCCTTAAGAATTGCTGGGGCTACCATCAGAGCATGGGACTGGGGTACTATGAATATTTCCAGTTCTGCGAAGACCTGGGTATGCAGCCGCTGCCTATTCTGCCTTGTGGCGTAAGCTGTCAGGGTGCCAACGGCGGTTGGGGCATGAAGAACCAGGCGCAGGATGTGGTTCCTATGAGCGAGATGGATGAATGGGCCGACGAGGCGCTCGACCTGATAGAATGGGCCAACGGTGATCCTGCTACCAGTAAGTGGGCTAAGATGCGTGCCGATGCCGGACACCCCGCACCCTTCAACCTGAAATACCTGGGTCTGGGCAACGAGGAGAGAATCTCTCCGGAATTCTGTGAACGCTTTACCTATATATATAATAAGGTAAAGGCTAAGCATCCCGAAATCGTGATTGTAGGTACAGCCGGTCCTGGCTCTCATCCCGGCAATCCCGACCTGGAGAACGGTTGGAAGCTGGCAGACGAACTGGGTATGCCCATTATCGACGAGCATTATTACGAGCCCAACACTTACTTCCTGAATCAGCGTCAGTACGACAATTATCCGCGTAACCGTAAGACTAAGGTTTATCTGGGCGAATATGCCTCGAAAGACAAGAAGCTCATCGATGCACTGGCAGAAGGTCTGTACCTGCTTCATGTGGAGCGCAACGGAGATGTTGTCTGTATGACCAGCTATGCACCTCTTTTTGCCCGCAAGAATGCCACCAACTGGAACCCCGACCTGATATACTTCGACAACGAACGTCCCTTCCTGACATGCAGCTACTATGTTCAGCAGATGTTCGGCCAGAGTGCCGGTCAGTACTTCTACGGCAACTGCGTACGTTTCGAAGGGGATGCTGCCAAGGTGCTACAGCCTCAGGAGAATGTACATTACGGTCAGAGCGTTATTCTTAACGTTAAGACCCGTCAGTTGTTTGTGAAGTTGGTGAATGCCTCAGCTGATGCCAAGAAGGCCAATATTGACCTTTCTCGTTTCAAGGGTATGAAAGAAACGGCTGTAAAGACAGTTCTTTCTGGAAATCCTCAGGATGAGAACAACTTTGACCAGCAGCCTGTTTCGCCTAAGAAAGAGACTATTAAGGCTGAGAAGAAGTTCTCCATCGATCTTCAGCCATACTCTATGGTAATGATTACCTATGAGCTTTAGGGCTATTGCAGCGCTGACGCGCCTTTGGCTAATTGTAATAAAAGAGAGCAACCGATTTTAGACTAGTAAAACTAGTTAAACTAGCCATCCTAGAAAAAAAATAAAACATGAAAGGAAATAAAAGATTATTAGCTGCAATATTTAGCTTAGGCTGCATGCTTACGGCATGGGCAGCAGACAAGGACGTACCGTTGATTCAGAATGTGATGGGCTACGAAAGCCAGTCATTGAACGGTGCATGGAATTACATTGTTGATGTGCAGGAGGAGGGATATTACGACTATCGCATGAATCCCACCCGTTGGGGCTTCTTCCAGAATGCAAAGCCGCAGAAGCCCGAGGATCTGATAGAATACGACTTCGACAAGTCACCCACCATGCAGATTCCTTCGGACTGGAACACACAGGACGAGAAGCTGTTCTTTTATGAAGGAACCGTATGGTTTTATAAACAGTTTAGAGTTGATAGTTCAGCGTTTAGAGGTAATAGGGCTTTACTCTATTTCGGTGCTGTGAACTACGATGCTCATGTGTATGTGAATGGTCAGCATGTGGGACATCACATAGGTGGCTTTACTCCCTTCAACTATGATGTTACCGACTTGCTGAAGGATGGCGAGAATAATGTAATCGTAAAGGTGGACAACAAGCGCCATGCCGAGGATGTGCCAACTCAGATTTTCGACTGGTGGAACTATGGCGGCATTACGCGCGATGTGAAGCTGGTAAGTGTTCCTGCCGTTTATCTCGAGGACTACAGCCTAGGCCTTGAAAAAATGAAAAGTGAAGGAGTGAAGAGTGTAAAATCAAGGACTATCTCTTTCTCTGCCAAGCTGAACAAGGCTGAGGCTGGTCAGCAAGTTACCCTCAGTATTCCCGAACTGAAAATCGAGAAATCTTTCACCACCGATGCCGATGGCAAGGTCAATTCTCAATTCTCAATTGTCAATTCTCAATTAAAGAAGTTCCAGCTCTGGTCGCCCGAGAATCCCAAGCTCTATCAGGTAAAGATAAGCATGGGCGCTAATACTGTCAGCGATGAAATAGGTTTCCGTACCATCGAGACACGTGATAAACAGATACTTCTGAACGGAAAGCCTATCTTCCTGAAAGGCATTAGTATACATAATGAGAAACCCAACGGCGGCGGTCGTGCCAACAGCGTTGAGGATGCTCGTACCTTACTCTCTTGGGCCAAGGAACTAGGCTGTAACTTTGTACGTCTGGCACACTATCCTCACCATGAGGAGATGGTGCGCGAGGCAGAGAAGATGGGTATCTTAGTATGGTCCGAGATTCCCGTTTACTGGACCATTGCCTGGAAGAATCCAAAGACCTACGAGAACGCCAAGAATCAGCTGACAGATATGATTTCGCGCGACCATAACCGTGCCAACATCATCATCTGGAGTATCGCCAACGAGACGCCACATTCGCCAGAGCGCGACACATTCCTGGGCAACCTGGCCCAGTATGCCCGTACGTTGGACAATACCCGTCTGATCTCTATGGCAATGGAAGTTACGGGTGCTTCTAACTATGTGAACCGACTGAACGACAATATGAACAAGTATGTGGATGTGGTAAGCTTCAACCAGTATATCGGTTGGTATCGCGATGTGAACGATGCCCCCAAGATGAAGTGGGAGATACCTTACAACAAACCGGTTATTATCAGTGAGTTCGGCGGTGGTGCCCGCTATGGATTGCACGGCCCTAAGAATCAGCGTTGGACCGAAGAGTTCCAGGAGAACCTGTATATCGAGAACTGCGCGATGCTGGACAAGATTGACGGCCTTGCAGGTACTACGCCCTGGATTCTGAAGGATTTCCGCTCGCCCCGCCGTGTTCTGCCCGGTGTGCAGGACTATTACAACCGCAAAGGATTATTCAGTGATAAGGGAGAAAAGAAGAAAGCTTTCTACGTACTGAAGAAGTGGTACGAAGGGAAATAAAAAAAAAGAGCCTGCGAAAAAAATTAGCAGGCTCTTTCTTGTTTTGTTGATGTGATAGCTTATTTATTAAATTCCATCTTATGACGGATTTGTTCAGCTAAAAACATGGCAACTTTCTCTGGTTGTAATCCCGTAACGTTTAAAGTAAAGTTGTAGTTACGTGCATCGTAACGGGAAGTTCCTGTAACATTCTTCACAAAAGTATCGCGCTCTCTGTCCACTTTGTCAACTACTGCTGCAGCGTCTTCATAGGAAAGGTTTTGTCTCTGAGCAATATTTTTGATACGGGCTTCGTGGTCTGCAATGATGAGCAGATGTAAAGCATTAGGATTTTCACGGAAAATGTGAAATCCCGCACGACCTATGATAATGCAGCTATCCTTCTCTGCCAGTTCCTGAAGCAAACGTGCCTCAGCATTGTAGATTTTAATGGGTGTAACCTCTGATTTATTGCCAGGAGAATAACTGACTGCACCAAATTGCTGGTAGAAACGACAAAAGTCACTCCACCAGTTTGTTTTCTGGGCTTTCACACGTTCGATATGTTCAACTGTCATGTCAAATTTCTCTGCAATGCTGTCAAGCATCAGACGGTCATAAACTTTCAAACCCAAATTTTCACCTAAAAGGTGTGCTATCCTTCCGCCTCTTGAGCCACACTCACGGTTGATGGTTATGATAATTTTGTTCATTGGTAAATATGTTTAAGTAAAGATAATTGTTCATCGAATAAAAGTTTTTTCTTTAATTTTGGTGTAAAGTTACTAAATTAAGCACGCAAATGCAATAGTATGTACAAAAACAATTCTGTTATTTTGCAAATTCTAGTATAAGGTACATTGTTTTATTAAAATAGACCCAGTTAAACAAAACCAAATAAGCATAAAAACCTAAATTATGAAAAAAAGACGCATAACGGAAAAATATTCTTCAAATTTAATCTGCATTTAGGGAATTAGTTATATTTTTGCAAAAATAATACTACAATTAAGCAATTAATCGACAAATATTATGAAGAAGGTATCACTTAGCCACCTGGCACTGATTACATTGAGCATGGGCTTGTGCCTGAGTATCAAAGCACAAACAAAGTTGCTTTTTGATAAGGGCTGGCAATTTACACGAAACGGAAATACTATCGCAGTAGATTTGCCACATGATTGGGACATCTACGACTCGCCTGACCCTGCAACAGGCGCTACAGGTACCGGAGGAGGTTGGTTCCAAGGCGGAAAGGCTGAATACAGAAAAAAGTTCAGAGTGGAAAATGCAGAACTAAAAGACGACAGTCGGGCAAAATTACACTTCGAGGGTGTTTATCAGAGGGCAGAAGTTTTTATAAACGGACAGAAAGCAGGTCAGCATAGCTATGGCTATACACCTTTCACAATCGATATAACACCATATCTCTATAAGGACAATCGCGAGAACGAGGTAGTAGTGAAGGTTGACAACAGCGGGCAACCCAACTGCCGCTGGTATAGTGGTTCTGGCATCTACCGACACGTCTGGCTTCTGACGATGCCTGCATTGCATATTGCCGAGAATGGAGTATTCATTATTACCCCGGAAGTAACAAAAGATAAAGCTATTATTCAAGTTGAAGTAACGGTACAAAACGAAGCAGCAACCGCACTGCGCGATTTCGTAGAGGTGGAAGGACAGAAAAAAGAGGTTGTACTGGATGCCGGTGAAAGCAAATCCATACTGTTTACTTATACCATCGAACGTCCACAGCTTTGGTCGCCCAATTCACCATATCTTTATACAGCCAATGCAAAACTCTCGAATCATAACTCTCGACTTTCCACGAAGTTTGGTGTTCGTACTTTCTCGTTTGATGCAGAAAAGGGATTTATTCTGAACGGCATACCTTTGCTCATTAACGGTTCATGTGTACATCACGATGATGGCATCCTTGGTGCGATGGCCTTTGACGATGCCGAAATCCGTAAGGTAAGATTGATGAAGGAGGCAGGTTTCAACCTGATTCGTACCTCGCATAACCCTACTACACGTGCTTTCCTTGATGCATGCGACTCTTTGGGTATGCTAGTAATTGGTGAGGCTTTCGACGGATGGCGTTCGGCTAAACTGAAGTATGATTATTCTACACTTATCGACTCATGCTATCGCGAAGATATATATGCAATGGTTCTGCGCGACCGCAACCATCCTAGTATCATTTCATGGAGTATTGGAAACGAAGTCATCGAACGCAAGGAAATACGTGTGATAACTACTGCCAGACAACTGAAAGCGGCCGTTCTGGAGTGTGACACAACGCGCCCCGTAACAGAGGCCCTATGTGCATGGGATCGCGACTGGGAAATCTATGACCCACATGCAGAAGTGCTGGATGTAGTAGGCTATAACTATATGATATTTAAGCATGCAAGCGACCACCAGCGCAATCCGAATCGGGTAATGTGGCAGACAGAAAGCTATCCGCGTGATGCCTTTAGGAACTGGTCTGTAGTAAATGATTTTCCCTACGTGGTTGGCGATATGGTGTGGACAGGTCTTGACTATATGGGTGAGTCTGGTATTGGCAGGTATTATTACGAGGGCGAGCGTCCAGGCGAGAGTTTTGCCGAAGGCGGACAACCCGACTGGCATGGTGCTTACTGTGGTGATGTGGATGTGACAGGATGGCGTAAGCCTATCAGTCACTATCGAGAGATGTTGTGGAGCGATAAGTCCAATCTCTATATGGCTGTAAAAGAACCTGACGGCTATCTGGGTAAAATTAAGGAAACCATGTGGAGTGTATGGCCCACTTGGGAGAGCTGGACTTGGCCAGGTTGGGAAGGGAAACCCGTTGATGTGGAGGTGTACACCAAGGCACATGAGGTTAAACTATATTTAAACGACAAACTCATTGGAACTAAAAACGTTAATCGCGAAACACAATTTAAAGCAGTATTTAACGTTCCTTACCAAGCAGGTACCTTGCGTGCTGAGGCTGACGGAAAGAGCGTAACACTATGCACCGTCGGAAACCCAGCAAGACTGCGACTGGCGACTGATAAACAAGCATTGAAGGCAGATGGGCAATCACTGGCGTTCATTACAGTTGAAGTTGTAGATAAGAACGGGAACGTATGTCCCAATGCTGCTATCCCCTGTGAAGTAAATGTAAGCGGTCAAGGCCAACTGATGTCAGCAGCCTCAGCAGACCTTAAAGACCGAGAACCTTCTACCTCTGAACACTTTACTACATGGAAAGGCCGTGCTTTGGTAGTAGTGCGTAGCACGCAGAAGAAGGGTAAGGCGCAAATCAGCATCAAAAGCAAACTTCCAACAGCAACAATCAAACTCCCGGTTGAGTTCCTTCCGGGTTATTGATTGTTGTCTCTAATAACTTTTTCGATAGTAAGAACATTTTTGTTATTTATATACGAATAGCGGATGTCGTCCATCTTACGGATAGTAAGCAAAATGCCTAAGCCGCCAATGGGACGTTTCTTCCAACTTAGAGTGGTATCCGGATTTTTCTGTTCTAATGGGTTGAAAGGCATTCCACCATCCTCAAAGGAAATGATGATACTGTCGGCCTTCTGGATTTCAATATCCATAAAACCATCGGCACCTTCGGGATAGGCATATTTCACCACATTTGTTATTATTTCCTCACATGCCAGACGTAAGAGCAAAATCTCTTTTAGGCTACAAGAAGAAACTTCCGGTGACTTTAGAACTGCACTAAGGATTGTCCGTGTCTGTCCTTTGATGGGTTGAAAATGAAACTTACTCATTATTATTTACCAACTAATATGATGATAGAGCGGGGCCCTACCAGAACTTCATGCTGATTATCAATAACAGGTTCCTGTCCTGGCTCGAAGATATCTTCTGGAGCGTTCATGCCCGTATTGGTAAAGACATGCCAGACCTTCCCTTGGGGTAGCATAGGCAGTTCGAAGCCATGCATCTCCCAGTGCATATTAATTGCCACATAGATGAAATCGTCTGCTTCTCCATCCGTTTCGGCATATAGCCCGTTCAGCATAAATGCCACAGTCAGGTTATTATGACCTGTTTCGGGTTGCCATGCCCTAACACCGTGCCATGAGAAATCGGGATAACCCAGATTGCGAAAGTCGCTATGACTTAGATGATCTTCATAGCGAAGCACCTTATGCAGGCGACGAAACAGGATCATCCGCCTGAAGAACCTGAAGATATCTGCATTCTTCTCCAGATTGTTCCAATCGAGCCAGGCAATCTCATTATCCTGACAGTATGCATTGTTATTACCTTGCTGAGAGTTGCCAATCTCGTCGCCAGACAATACCATAGGGATTCCCTGACTAACCATAAGCAACGAAATGGCGTTCTTGATTTGCTGATGTCGCAGATGGTTAATGTCTGGATCGTTACATTCGCCTTCAAATCCGCAATTCCAACTATTATTAAGATTCTCACCATCGCAGTTATTCTCTCCGTTGGCTTCGTTGTGCTTATTGTTGTACGAGACAAGATCCATCAGTGTAAAACCATCGTGCGCTGTAATAAAGTTAACGCTTGCCTTAATGCCTCTTTTCTGTGAAGCGTAGAGGTCGGGCGAACCAATGATACGTTCCTTCACATCTGCCAGCACTTGTTCATCGCTCTTCAGGAAGCGGCGCATGCTATCGCGGAACTTACCATTCCATTCTGCCCAGCGTCCCCAAGAGGGGAAGGAGCCAACCTGATAAAGACCGCCTGCATCCCAGGCTTCTGCTATCAGTTTTGTCTTACCTAAGATAGGATCGTGTGCCAAGGATTCCAGCAGTGGAGGATTAGACATGGGATTGCCGTTTTGGTCGCGTCCCAAAATCGCAGCCAGATCAAACCGGAACCCGTCAATGTGGTAATCGGTAACCCAGTAGCGAAGACTTTCCACAATCATATCACGCACGTTGGGATTGTTGCAGTTTAGCGTATTGCCACATCCGCTAAAATTGAAGTAGTAGCCTTCTGGCGTAAGCATGTAGTAAGTCTTATTGTCTATGCCGCGATAAGAGATGTAAGGACCATTTTCATTGCCCTCAGCTGTATGGTTGAACACCACATCAAGTATCACCTCTATACCATTGGTATGCAGTTTTTTCACCAAGTTCTTCAGTTCATCCACTTGCATGCCGAACCGTCCTGATGAGGCGTATGCGGCTTTAGGTGCAAAGAATCCCACGTTACTGTACCCCCATAGGTTGCAGAGTTGTCGTCCGTCAACCGGCGAGATACGGGAGTTTTCAAATTCGTCAAACTCATGAATAGGCATCAGTTCCACACAGTTGATACCCAACTCCTTTAAGTAGGGAATCTTTTCGACAATACCGGCAAAGGTTCCGGGATGTTTCACATTAGCACCCTTGCCACATGTAAAGTTACGTACGTGCATCTCATAGACAACGAGGTCATTGACGGGTGTTTCCAGGGGCATATCGTTCTCCCAATCGAAATCATCGAAAACCACACGGGCACGATATTGATATATTTTATCCCAATTGGGCAACTGTCCCCAAACGTCACGCCCTGCTATCAGTTTAGCGTATGGGTCAAGCAGAATTTTCGATTTATCAAAGCGGTGTCCTTCTTCTGGTTGGAATGGACCGTCCATACGGTATCCGTATTCGATGTCCTCATAATCTAAGTCAAAGATAATCATCGAAAAAACATTACCCATCCTGAACTCTTTGAAAAATGGAATTTCGACGAACGGTTTTTCTTCGTGTTTGTGGAAAAGCACCAATGTGCAGTCTGTGGCATAGCGTGAATACACCGAGAAGTTTACCATATTGCCAAAGACCATTGCACCGAACGGATAAGGGCGACCTGCACGCAACTTCAATCCTTTATACTCATGTGTAGGGAATAAATCTACTCTTTGCATAACAATCAGTTCTCAATTGCTTTTAGGCATTCTTCCATTGTACTGAAAGAATCAAAGAAACTGTCAAAGCCTGTCACATTCATAATGTCCCGAACCTCTTCGCTGATGCCAACCAGATACATTTTCAGCCCTTTTGTGGCAGCAACTTTCTTGGAGTATAGCAATACACGCAAACCTGTACTGGAAACATACTTGCAGGCAGTCATATCCAATATAACACTTTGGCCTTTCTCCAAAATGGCCAGAATTCCGTCTTGTTCTTCCTGGTAGTTGAAAGAGTCCAGCTCTTCACCTAATTTATAAATATCTGTTGTCATTGTAATAATTTTGACCCACTCAGCCCTTCCCTTAGGGGAGGAGAGGAGCGGTGTTCATTAATTCGAAATATTCTAGTCCCTAATCCTTTTCCAATGAATGGACATCATAGTGAGATCGTCGCTTTGAGGAGCATCGCCCACAAATTGATGTACAGCCTGAGTCATCCCTTCTATCAGTTGTTTGCAGCTTGTTTTAATATTCAGTTGATCTTTGAGGCGTTCACGACCAAACAGTTTGCGTTGAGCATTCATGGCCTCAGTCAGACCGTCAGTATAGAGGAATAACGTAGTATCTGTTGGCAAGGTATATTCTCTCACTACGAACACTGTCTCATCCGAAACACCCAGAGGCAGATCGGGCTTTGCCGGTAGCTCTGTAATGCTGTCATTCATGATGAAGGGCTTGTTGTGTCCCGCATTACAATAGCGCAACAGTCCTGTATTCAAGTCCAATACACCTGCAAAGAAAGTTACAAACATAACGGTTTCGTTTCCTTCGCATCTGGTGTCGTTAAGAGATTGAATGACTTTTTCGATATCGTCCTCATAACTGACCACATTACGGAACTGACTGAGGGTCATAGCCATCACCAAAGCAGCTGGCACGCCCTTGCCTGAGACGTCGCCTATACAGAAGAAAAGCTTACCATTGCTGATAAAGAAGTCATAGAGGTCGCCGCCAACATCCTTGGCCGAAATAAGTTGACCGTAGATATCCAGGTAGTCGCCATTAGTAGTGGGAACATATACTTTTGGCAACATAGACTGCTGAATGTCGCATGCTGCTTGCAACTCACCCTCTATACGGCCTTTGGCCTCGTTCACCTGTTTCAGTTCCTCCATCTGATGCGCTAGTGATTGCTGCATAATACAGAACGAATGATGTAGCCGTTGCATCTCATCCTTGGAATGAATGGTGGGTAGGGTAGCCTGCAGATTTCCCTGTGCTATTTCGTCCACTGCTTGAGTAAACTCAGTCAGTGGGGCTATGAGCCGATGGATAAGTCGTCTCAACTGACCAGTGAGCACTATTAGTGTTATGATGGACACCATAGTTAGCGCCAACGACAATCTGCGCACGGTGATGGCATGCAGCAGACCGTGTTCCTGCACCTCTCTAATAAGCTTCATCAGGAAATAATCGCCCACATAGGCCGAAATGGTTAAAATCACAACCACATATATCACCACCCAGAGGCTGATGCGACTTGCAAGTGATTCCCTGATATGTAGTAGATTGGACATCCACATAGATTTCCTTATTTGCATAATCTCAATGCTGTAGGCTGTTTAGTCCAGTCCATACAGTTACGAACACGCAGGTCGGCATATGGTTCAGCATTGAAGATGGTAGAATTGATAGTCATCAGTTGTTCTGTTCCGTAAAGGAAGGAGAAAGGTCTGGTTTGTTCCATTGTCAGATCGATGGCTTCTTGCAACATGGTAACATTATTATGACAGTCAAATAGGAAACGGTCTGTATCGTGGTTGTCCAGGAACAAAACCAACTTGAAATCGGCAGGATATTTGGCAAAGTGGTCGGCAATCTTACTCTTGAGCGTTGCATTGCCTTTTATACCATGACCTGCATGGACTTCTTCCAGCAGGAGGTCGCGATATGCAAAGTCCAAAACACCATCCAATGTGCCTACGTAATCGGCCTGCAGGTTGTCTTGGCTAAATGGTTTGGTTTCCTGTGCAAGAAACTCGTTCAGTCTGTTCTCTGTCTTGAAGTACAACTGACTGGCCAATTGTGGACCAATGCCGAATGCCCAGACTTCTCCAAACACGACAATATCACTGCGAATGGCTTGCAGACTTTCACGCAAGCTCTTCAGGAATCTGTGCGGTTGTCCCAACGCATGGTCAATGCGGAAAGCATCTACTCCCATGTTGGCGAGTTTTTCCGCTTTGTCAATCATGAAACTGACCACATTTGGATTAGTAAGATTGAATTTGGGCAGGTCGCCATAGCCCAGGAACGATACAAATTCATCATTGCTCTCATTTTTGAAGAAGAACCAGTCACGGTTTCTGCCTCCGTTCTTCAACAATGCCTCCTGGAACATAGGAGCCTGATACCAGCAATGGTTTGGTACGAAGTCGCAGATAATTTTTAAACCCTTGTCATGAGCGGTGTCGAGCAACCGCTGATAGTCTTCCCAAGTGCCCAGATGCGGGTCCACTTCGTCGAAATTCAGGGTGTGATAACCATGATAGTTCGCAGATGCAAAGATGGGCGACAGCATCACAGCGTTAAAACCAAGCTCCTTGATGTAATCCAGTTTGTCTGTAACTCCCTGCAGATTTCCACCACAGAAAACGTTCTTACTTTTTGGCGGTATCTTCCAACCTCCATTAAATCTGTCAATTAGCAGATGATAGATGCGGTTATTATCGAACCATTCTTTCATAAAAATAACTTATAAAAAAGATATATGTTGTTTTATTCCTCCAGGCGTCCTGTTACACGAAGGTATTCGGTCTCGTAAATTTTAAGTTGGGTCTGCGCCTCGATGAGGTTGCTGCGTGCTTGTTGCCATTGTGATTGAGCATCAAGCAGGTCTGTCATAGTGCACAGCTGATTATCGTACTTTTGACGCATTACACGCAAGTTCTCGTCAGCCTGTTGTCTACCAACTATAGCTGTCTCAACCATACGTTGACCGTCTGTCACATTCTGAACAGCCTTGCGGACTTCCACACGCATGCCGCGTTCTAATTGCTGTAATTGCAGATGTGAATCGGCCAGGCTAAGCTTTGCCTTCTTTACTTTCTTAAGCTCAGCTCCCCAGTGGAAAATAGGCAATTTAAGAGCAAGTATGGCATAGGGACTACTACCTTTGAAAGTGTGGTTAAATCCCAGATTAGTACCATTAGGCAAATTCAGATCACCCTTCAGCTTTAAATTGTCATGATATGAATAGCTACCAATAAGTGCCAAAGTTGGTAGATAATTAGAACGCGCTCTCTTCACCTCTACTTCGCTTGCTTTAACCTGTTGCTGAAGCAAATGAAGGTCAGGACGGGACGAAAAATCTTCGCTTAACCCTAAATCTTGAGAATTAAGAGTTGAGGATTGATAATTAAAGATGGTATCTGTAGGTATGATAACCTGTTCCAAATCGGTACCAATAGCGTATGCCAGTGCCAACCCACATAGTTGTTCACCATTATGTGCCTTCTGCAACTGGTAACTGATTTCGTTCTGCTTAGTAGAGATGCGCAGGAGGTCGTTTTCTGTAGCCATTTGGACGTTAACACCCAATTGTACTTGGTCATAAAGTCCTTGCATTTGACGAGCGTATGCCTCCAGCATCTGGACTTTAGAACGTACAGAGATTAGCGTATAGTAGGCGTTATCTACGTCGGCAATCACTTGCTGGCGAATTTTACGCTGTTGCTCCTCGCTAACTGTCTGACCAATACGAGCAAGTCGGTTGGCTGCTGTTATTTGTCCGCCCACATAAAGGGGCTGAGTGATATTTACACCTGCAAGAAAAGTGCCTCGAGTCTGTAACGAAACACCCAAAACATTACCAATTTCAAGCAAGTCTTGATTCTGCATGTGGAGCAAAGTGAAGGAGCCGTCCACTTTAGGCAGATACTGGGCAAATGCTATTTGGCGATCCAGTTTTGCTTTATTAACGGCATTGTCGGCTGTCTTGATTTTCTCGTTATATTCAAGAGCCATTCTTCGACAGTCTTGCAGGCTCAGGGACAATGGCTGTGCATGGAGCCCAGCAACCGTTACCATTGTTATAATGGTCAAAATATATTGTTTCATGCTTTTTTTGGTTCTTGTACTTTGAAAATGGTGGAATATAAAATTGGCAGGAAGATGAGAATGATAAGTGTACCCATAGTCAGACCAGACATGATGCATACTGCCATAGAACCGTACATCGGGTCGGGAATAAGCGGAGCCATACCCAAAATAGTAGTCAGCGATGCCATGATAACAGGACTTGTTCGACTTACAGTGGCATTCACAACAGCGTCGTAGGCAGGAAGTTTCTCTTCATTCCGTAGGCGATTAATTTCGTCCACCAGAACAATACCATTTTTGATCATCATACCTACAAGACCCATTGCACCAAGGATTGCAATGAAAGTGAAAGGCATTCCCAAAAGAAGTAGTGCAGGAACAATACCTACCACGATGAATGGCAGACAGAATACTATAGTCAGTACTTGCTTCCAACTATTGAACAATAAAAGCATGATGACAAGTATGAATGCAAAGGCCAAAGGAAATAGTCCCAAGATAGAGCCGGCAGCTTCGCCAGAGGAACCTCCTTCACCTTGCCACGACATAGAGTAGCCTTGTGGCAGTTCGATGGCTTCGATGGCCTTGCGGATATCAGCCTCCACCTTCTTGGGCGTTGCATCGTCAAGGTCTGGATTCGGGTCACACTCTGCTTGAATCGTACGCTGTCCATTACGACGGAAGATATAGTCTTCTTCCCACTCCAAATGAATATCACTATTTACTGTACCCAAAGGAATACTGTTGGTCAACTTGCTTTCCACATCCTCAACACTTGTGGTACCAGCTATTAAGCCTTTGACATCATCTGGAGTTATATTCATATTCAATGTGCTCCATACAGGCATATTACTGATATTCTTAATTTTAGAACCATCCTCGTTGCGCACTTGCATCTGAACAATGATTCTCTTATCTTGATCGCTGATGATGCCAACAGGCATTCCGTCGGTAGCCGCAAGCAATGCGTCGGCTACGTTCTCGCGATTAAGTCCGCTACGTAACGCATCGGTCTGAACATAATTGGTTACAATAGCTTTACCTTTATTCTGCCAGTTGTTCTGAACGGAGTAAGTATCTACGTATTTTGAATTACGCATGATAGCTTCTGCTTGGTGTACCAATTCACGTAATACTTCTGGGTCAGGACCCTGGAATTCTACCTCCACAGTATGGGTAGTCGTGATGCTGAAGTTGTAGTTACGGAAACGGATATAAGCATCGGGATAAGCTGTACGCAATTGTGGGCGAATTTCTTTGATGACTTCTTTCATCGTCTTGAAATCCTTAGTATCAATAATAAGTTCACCATCATTGCTGCCACTAGTGTTCATGGGGCGAACCAGACTATAGCGAACAGGAGACGAACCCATTGAGGCTGTAACACGGTCAATTTTCGGGTTCTTCAGCAAGGTATCCGTAATTGCCAACAGATCTTCCCGTACACGATCAGGACTGGTCTGGTCGGGTAAATGATATTCAACCACAAACTGGCCATAATCAAAGTCGGGAAAGAAAACCTGCTTTACTTTGGTATAACCAAAAGCACAGGCTACTAACAAGACTAACATAATACAGATGGTGGTATAGCGGAAGTCTATGAGCTTGCTTATTAACTTGCGTGTCATAGCCTGCAGTTTCGTTTCTTTAACTTCACCATTACAAGCCTTCTCTTTCGGTCTCAGTGGCATCCAGGCTACTACACAAGACGGGACTTGTACCATTGCCATCACCCATGAGGCTAACAAAGAGATGCAGAGTACGAGGAAAAGGTCACGGCAGTATTCACCCGCTGTACTCTTGGAAATATAGGTAGGGTAGAATGTCAGCACAGCAATAACTGTTGCTCCTAACATGGGCAATGCAGTGTTGTTGACTATATTATATAAGTATGATTTAGGACCTAAGCCTCGTTTACGATCCACCAATATACCATCCATAACCACAATAGCATTATCCACCAACATACCCATTGCAACAATGAATGCTCCGAGAGAGATACGCTGCAAGGTACTGTCGGCTATAAGCAGAATCGGGAAAGTAACAAAGATGGCCAGCACAAGACTGGTACCGATAATCATACCGCCACGGAATCCGTAGGTGAACATCAGAACTACAATCACAATGAGTACAGACTCCAGCAGGTTCAGAAGAAAACCATTTACAGCACTGGTAACCTGATCGGCCTGAAAGAATATCTTGTCGGTCTCAAATCCTACAGGAAGACGATCCTTGACTTCTGCCAGTTTTTTGTCAACAGCCTTTCCCACATCGGGTACGATGGCATCATCATTTAAGGTTATGCAGATTCCGAGTGCAGGTTTGCCATCAACAAAAAAACCTCCTGTCTGCGGCTCTTTATAATTTCGCTCAACTTTAGCGATATCCCCAAGTCGCATCAGTTTGTCTTCGGTAGTACGGATATGCAGGTCAGCAATATCCTTTTCATCCTCCAATTCGTTGTTTACACGCAACTGCAGTCGGTCATCATCATTCTCGTAATTACCGGCATTCACAGTTTTACCTGCATTTTGTAGTCCTATCATCACCTGTGTAGGTAATATTCCTGTTCGTGCAAGTTTCTCCTTATCGATAATGATATTGATAACTTCGGGACGTGTGCCAATAATGTTGATTCGTTTAACACCTTTTACTGTAAGCAATTCACGGCGTACCAGCTTAGCATATTTCTCCAATTCTGCGTAGCTGTAGCCGTCGCCCATAAAGGCATAGAACAGACCATATACATCCAGCATGTCATCGACTACGATAGGAGCGTAGCAGCCAGAGGGAAGTTTCGACTGTACATCGTTAGCCTTGCGGCGCAGCTGGTCGAAGTGCTGCTCCATCTCAGACATCTTCACTTTTTGCTGGAATTTCACACCTATAATGGCCATGTTAGGACGACAATCCGTAGTCAGTTCCTTTACATCGGCCAGTGTACGCAATTCGTCTTCCATTACCTGTACGGCCTCTAATTCTACCTCATGTGCAGTTGCGCCAGGATAGACTAATACAACAGAGGCTTGCTTAACAGCAACGGCCGGGTCTTCCAATTTGGGCATCTTAAAGTAACTAAGCACACCAATTAAAAGGATTCCAACCACAAAGCTCCAAAATATAATCGGACGCTTGACGAAAAATTCTGTCAGTGCTCTTGCGTTCATATTCTTTGATTATTTAGTTGACAAATTGATTGTTTTCGTTTAAAGAAGGTCCCCTACATTCGTGTTCTTTTGTGTAACAATTTTCACTTTGTCCCCATCGTGGAGTGCCTTTACGCCAGCCTTCACTACGCGGTCGTTTGCAGAGATTCCATCAACAACAACTGCCATACCCTCGGAATCTACACCACTGACAGAGATAGCATGGCGCTTTACCACATCGCCTTGCTCAACCACCCAAACGTATGTTTTATTATTGTCTTCGAAGATGGCATGAGCTGGAATCGAGAAACCTTTAACAGTTTCAGATCCACCCATTTCAATATATACATCAACGTTAACGCCTGCACTAAGATGCCCGTCGATTGCAAACTTCACAGTGAAGAGTTGGTTAGCGTCGGCTTTAGCCAATACGCTTTTCTTGTGCAAGTTATACCTGTTACCCGCAGCTAAGCAATATGCTTCGGTAGTGTTGCTCAACATACGATATATATCATTAGGAATGTTCACCTCCACTTCCATGCTACGAGTATCTATAAGGTCCATCACAGGCAGTCCTGCACTTACCATTTCAGAAGGCTCAAAGTTAACCTTTTGGATAGTCCCGTCAACAGGAGCTGTCAGTTGAGTGTAGCTTAATTGGTTCTTGGCATTTTGTAATTTGATACGAAGTTGTTCCAATCCGCTTGTAGCTTTCTCGTAGTCGTTTCCTGGCAGGCTATTGGCCTCGTGTAACTTACGAAGTCGTTCCACTTCGTTTTTCAACTGATCGTACTGCGTCTGTGCAGCATCCACCTGTAGTTGGTAATCCTTTGTGTCAAGTGTGGCAACCAACTGGCCTTTCCTTACGTGCGCACCTTCTTTTACTAATACACGCATTATCTGACCCGGTGTGCGGAAACTTAGACTCACGGTACTGTTCTCTTTCACTACACCTGAAAAATTTTTCACCGCCAACTCCTGACGATTCAACGGTAGCACAGTCATTACACTGTGTACCTTCGCTTCGTTGACTTTCTTGTCGCTTTCTCCACATGCTGTCAGCAAACCAACTATTGCCAACGCAAAAACAGATTTTTTAATATTCTTCATTTTTATTTATGGTTTGATTATTAAATTTAAAATTCGTATCCCAAATCAAGGAAGAAATATGGTTTCTTGGTATGGTTGCTATAGCCGAATGTGGCACCAAGGGGCCCGAAGATAGTATTGTAGTAATAGGCTATCTGTCCGCCCAACAGCGTACGGTTGTCAAAGATTTCCTTTAACTTGTCAGATTGCTGTCCAGCTGCAAAACGTAATAATATATAATGGTTAGAACCTATGCGCTGCTGTCCCTGAAGCTGAACTGCGATGAATTGTTTTCCTACGTACTCCATGTTTCCGATTCCTGCAAAAGGCATCTGCTGTTCTACGTAGTGTCCGAACCAGTTTCCCCCGATGACGTTGCCGAATATGTGACGAACCACATCGCCGAAGAGCAGTCGTCCATAGACCATAGGTTGAAGGGTGAACCGCTTGCCAAAGGTGAACGACATACGCCAGTTAGCACTAACTTCGTTTAGGCCTGTCTGACCGTCAAGACGCAAGAAGTTGTCTGTTACATAGGCATACTCTGCTTTGAAGCGAGCACCTCGAGTGGGGAAGATCCAGTTATCTTCACTATTGTAGTTGGCCCGGGCACGATAGCTGAAGTAGTGGTCGTTATTAAGTGCCAATTCTGCATTTTTGTTTTCCGCCTTCAGAATGTCACGGTATTTTACATAATCCCAGCGCAATCCTATCTGTAGGTTAAAGTGTCGGACATCGAAATTAAGCGGCAAAAATTCTGCCTGATGCTGATGGTATAGGATACTGTAGTCGTGGTCTCCCTTGATATATACATCTACATCGTTTCTGCGGAAAGTGTAAGAAACTGTAGGGCGTGTGAAACTGCGTGGATGGATGGTCCAACCCCCGTGTACCATTATACGCTTGCCCAGTCGGAGCGTTACATCAGCATTCATGGGAGTCTTGGTTTTAAATGGAAATTCTGCACCCACCTGCAGCGAAGCATGTTCCTCTGTATCGTAGCGCATGCCTGCATGTAATTGAACAGTCTTGCGTTCGCCTGCCGAGATGATAACACGAATACCTTTACCATCCGGAACAAAACGGCATTCGGCAGTCTGATAAAAGAGGTCGGTGCGCATACAGGTGGTTATTTCCTGAGCCAATCTGGCGTCTATGCTGTCTGCTTTCTGCAAATGGAACTTCTGGCGCAAGAACATCTCGGTCTGCGGATTCATATTCTCAAAAGTATAACCAGTGACGTACTGCTTCTCTGTCATTACCTGAGGACGAAGAGGTTGCAGAATAGCAGGGTGGAATGTGTCGTCTATTCCAATACGCTTTTTCAGAGCAATAATTTCGTCCCAATGACGCATGGCTTCTTCCTCGCCACGGTGGATGAGCGTATCGATGGCAGCTGAAGAAAAACTGGCAGAACCATAGCCTTTGGTGTTTACCTGCATGTGAAGGTCGGTGATGGCCAAGTTGTCCTCCACCTTGTTCTTACAGTTCACGTCCACAATCTGGCTGATGATGCTCATGGTGCCGCCCATGTCCTCTGCCACCTTTGGTGCACCTTGCACAGTAACACCGATGATTATTTCGGCTCCCATTTCTTTTGCAATATCGGCGGGATAGTTATTCTTCAGACCGCCGTCAACCAATACTTTATCACCTAACCTGATGGGTGAGAAAGCTCCGGGTATCGACATAGATGAGCGCATGGCCTGGGGAAGTCGCCCGCTATGGAAGTCAAATTCCGAGTTGTCTATAATGTTCGTTGCCACGCAGGCAAAAGGGATAGGCAGGTCTTTCGAGAAATCCAGTGAGTCGGTGTAGCCTGTGCAGAGATGCTGGAACAGTTCTGCCAGGTTTTTGCCCTTAATCAGGCCACCGGCGTTCTTATCACGTTTTCCTATGGTCAAGCCTGTTGTAAAGACATAGGTATATTGCCTCAGCCTGTCTCTGAGACTCTGGTTACGCAAGTCTTCCTTATCGCTGATGACATAACTCCAGTCCTGAGCCCGTGCAACAGAATCAAGCGCAATTGCATTATAGCCAATGGAATATAAACCACCGATGATACTTCCCATAGATGTGCCAGTAACAATATCTACAGGGATGCCGGCTTTCTCCAGCACTTTCAATACACCAATATGCGCCATACCCTTGGCACCGCCACCGCTCAAAACAACAGCGACTTTTTTCCTATTCACAAATGTACTGTCTTTCTGAGCATTCACTGTGTTTCCAATTAATATAGCAGCAAATACCAACAATAGTAATTTTTTCATATTCTATATTATTCTTTTTAACATTTCAATCTTTATTCCATCAAGGTCACGAACGTGTTCAAAAAAGCATTTCCGAGAATGGAAGAATTTCGGAAATCAGGTCGTTGGCTATCCCTCTGGATCATCATTTCAGAAAAAGTGAATGTATTTAATCTTTTCATGGTATGAAATTTTTAATTTTCATATAGCTTGTTAATTATCGAGTTCAAAATACGCAATTTTTTTTCAGATTCTGATGTCCTATATTTCCAGAAACATGATATTTAACATTTTTTATCATTTAATTCATGAATCATTTGCATAGAAATCATTTACCAATTTTTTCATTTGGACAATATATCTCTAATAGTATCTGAAATATGTTTTCGTGCCACTTCCGGAAGCATGGCTTCCTGTAGAGAAAAGCCCTCGGGATTGATGCATTTGACGTTAGAGAAACCGCTTTGCAAAAGTGCTTCTCTGTCTCTGATGCGTCCGGCAATGATACATACTGGCACGTCACCTGATTGCTGCAACACGCCAACAGGCAACTTGCCCATAAGCGTCTGGCTATCTGCAGATCCTTCGCCAGTGATGACAAGGTCGGCATCTTTGACCACTTCGCTGAAATGTGCCGCTTCAAGTAGCACCTCTATACCAGGCTTGTATGTGGCATGCATGTATTGAAGGAAAGCATATCCTAATCCACCGGCTGCGCCCGCTCCTTCATCATTGGAACAGTCATAACCGAAATGTTTGGCTGATAGCTCTGCAAATCTTTTGGCACGCGCATCCAAACGCTCCACCATCTCAGGAGTAGCGCCTTTCTGCGGAGCAAAGATATGAGCTGCTCCTTTGGCACCGCAAAGAGGATTCTTCACATCAGAAGCAATGGTAAACTGAATATCTTTGAGCTCTGTAATATCATCAAACTTCCCACGATTGGCAAAGGTATCAATCAAGGCTCTTAGCATCCCTACACCTGAATCGCTGGTAGCACTGCCACCAAGTCCCACGATAATCCGTTTAGCCCCTTTCCTGACGGCATCTGCAATCAGTTGTCCGGTGCCATAGCTCGTGGCTAGCATGGGATTACGCTCTTCTTCAGAAAGAAGAGTTAGTCCACTGGCCTGCGCTATCTCAATGACTGCCTCTTGGTCGCGTAACAGATACCTGGCTGTAATACAGCGCATCATAGGGTCACGCACCGTCACTTCCTGAATTGTGCCACCAATAGCTGCATGGAAAGCATCTATAAAACCTTCACCACCATCGCTGACAGGTATCTGAACTATATCTGCATCAGGGAAAACGAGTCTAACGCCATCTACTGCCGCCTGATTAGCATCAGCAGAGCTCAGACAGCCTTTCATCGAATCTATGACAATGACTATTTTCATAACATATTTTTTAGCTACAGCAGCTGTGCCGTATTGCCGTTCTTACGCGGACTTCCGTTGATAAATAATGCTTTCATATTTTTTGTGGTTTTAGATTTTTTTTCTATGTTTCGTATATTTAGCCTTTACTTTAGCATATTCTCTATTGCCTGGTTATCCGAAAAGTACACCGATCGCTTCCTCTGAGAATCGTGTTTACAATCAGCACATCAAATTTGCTATTCGGCTCAAGTTGTGAAAGAATATATAAAATGCTCTGGCGCGAACACTCGCATTGTTCTGGACAACTTCTTATTCCACATTTAACTTTAGGGCACGAACATTCCAAGTAACTCAGTTCATATACCTTCCCTGGGACGATTACTTTACCTGAATAGGATTTGTTATTGTACGCTTCCGCATAGATTCTGTCAAAATTCCCTTTACATTTGTCATATATTTGCTTATGCATCGGGAGAACAGAATATTTAACACATTCTATTGCCTCTTCTTGGAAATTAACATCTTTCTTCATGTATTATCTTTCAGTTTAATAAAAATTCCGATTTATCGTTCTTTTGATAATATATAAACAGCCCACGTAAGTAGAATGAACAATAGCAAAGGCGTAACTTCCTGTAAACCTCTCGACTTGGGCTGTAGGGTTATCTCTAATTGCTGAATCATACTGAATATCGTTAAGATGCGCCACAAAATTACTAAAAAAAGATGATTTCTTTCCACCATTGTAAATGAATGTATGTTATTTTGGCAAATTTCTAATGAAAATTGTGTAATTTTGTCCCCGTTATAAAATATATGATACAAAGAAATACAGACCAGATAGGAAAATTGTTCTGTTTCCTGACCGTAATATTGACATTATGCAGTTCTACAGTATTGGCTGCTTGTTCCAATTATGGCACTCCTACTGAACAGGATAGCATAACGCCTATTTCTGATAAGGTTTGGACTTTCAGCCAGAGTCACCCGGACGGATTCACGCTTGACATCCGCACAATGACAGAGCCAGCCGAAGGAATAGCAGTCAGTTATGCAGAAACACAGAACAGTCATTCACGCGACCAACTCGACAAAGTTGTTAGCCATGCGCTTTGTCACGATGGCTATGTAGGAGGTTGGCTAAATACGGGAAATGGCCTGTATTACTTTGACAGCACCAAGCTTTTCCCGGAAACATCACTCAAAGAAGCCATTCAGTTTGGAAAAGAGAACGGCCAATATTCAGTTTCCATCCTTTCTGCCAATTCAGATATTCCTGTTAATGGGAAGGTTGCTGAGATAGTAGAACGTGGCACATTGCTCGTAGGTACTACAGGTGACTATCGTCCTCTATCATTCTGTGAAACAGATGGGACATACTGGGGCTTTGGTATAGAAATCGCCAAAGAGATTGCTAGATACTTAGGTGTTGAGATTTCTTTCGTAAAGACTTCATGGCCTACTCTGACAGCCGATGTATTGGCGGACCCTCAGACTTTCGACTTAGCCATAGGCGGCATTACCATCACAGATACCCGGCGCGAGAATATGTTAATGAGCGAAGGTTATCTGGCTAATGGAAAAACGATTCTTTGCCGTGCATCAGAAGCAGACCGTTTCTGCTCATTGGCTGACATCGACAAGCCCGAAGTGACTGTAATGGTGAATCCTGGTGGACTTAATGAAAAGTTTGCCAACGAGAACCTGACTCATGCAAACATAGTCGTTCATCAAAAGAACGAGGAAATACCGACACTTGTAGCCGAAGGTGCAGCCGATGTGATGATAACGGAAATTACAGAGGCTCCATATTATGTGCAGACTGACAACCGATTAGCAGCCCCACTATTGAACGCTCCATTTACTCATGGTGAAATTGGTGTCCTCATGCGGAAGGGACAGGAGGATCTCTTGCAGATGGTTAACAATGTCATCTGTCAGATGAAGTCCAACGGATCTCTCCGGAAACTGCATGAGAAGTACGGCCTAGTATATGCCTACGATTAAAAAGAGATAATAACTGACGATCTACCTTCCTAAAGCATCTGCAATTCAGGTTTCGAGCGTGAACATACTTCTGAGAGACGACTGATTATCGGCACTTATGATAAGAACGGTTAACCTAATGCCATGAATTCAGCTGAGAGGAGGGCTGCTGTCAGTTCACCATTCTCAATGGCATATAGCACTTGATAGAACTTGCAACACACCCTTCTCGCCATGAAATCTAAGGCTTAAAGCCAGTCTGCCAGACGGCTTTGACACCTTCGCAGAAGTAGTAGAGGATATGGTGCCCTTGGACACGGCGACCGGCAGCCAACTGTTCGAGTAAGGCAATGGTATATTCTTCATCATCACTGATGTCGCGAAACTTCTCAATGGCAGTATCGAGACAATCGTGGAATCGGCGCATTCGACTATTGCGCAGACTTTAGACCAGGTATTTCCTCTGGATAATTATAGTCGCTGATGCTCTCCTGCATAGGTCGGAATTCGGGTGTCGCTTCCGGTTCTGACGGAACGGTTAGGGCATTAGCCGATGGATTATAGAATGTCTCCGGATCGTAGCTCGCCTTGCAACTGGTTTCGAAGGTTGGCTCGTGCTCAGCCAACGGCGTACCTAATTGCGACGAATAGATGAAATGCAGTTTGCGGAAGGCGTTGAGCAATGCTGTTTCCGACGGATTGCTATCCGAAACCGTGAATGGACATACGATGTGGAGCGAATGACCATCGTGCCCTATAAAGCAGAGTAGGGTAAAGGGCTGCAGGGTGGCCAGTCGTTTATATTCATCAACGGTACTCATGTCGCACAGGTTTTCCAGCGAGAGCAGTATCAGATAGTTATAGTTTTTTGCTTTCAACTCTCCATTCTGTTTCACCCTTTCTACCGCAAAACACACCTCCTTGTTAAAGTTGTGTACATCTATGCTGGCGATAGGTGCCATCCCTCATGGGACGATTACTTTGCCAGTATAGGATTTGTTATTGTACGCTTCCGCATAGATTCTGTCAAATTCTATTAAAACTAACGGCACAGGTACTCATTTTTTACTTTATTATTCGTATCTTTGCAGCAATTATTAAAATAGTTTAGGAAATATAACAACTAAGTCATATATTAATGATAATTAAGTGATATGGTACAGCAGTTCGAATTCAGGGCAATGAGGCGCAAGCGCCAGCAGCTTTCAGAAAAAGAAAGCATTGGCATATTGCAGAAAGCAACGGCAGGCACTTTGGCATTGCTGGGTGACAACGATTACCCGTATGCCGATCCTATCAGCTATGTCTATCACGATGGGAAGCTATACTTCCATAGTGCTTTGGCTGGCCACAAGGTTGATTCTATTCGTAAGTGCGATAAGGCATCTTTCTGTGTAATAGAAAAAGATGATGTTCAGCCGGAGAAGTACACCACTTTCTTCCGTAGCGTGATAGCATTCGGTAGAATCCAAATCATCGAGGACGAGCATGAGAAGTTGGAAGCGGCACGCATGCTTGGTAACCGCTACAATCCGAGCCAAGACAAAGCCCTGCAGAAAGAGATTGAAAATGGTCTGTCTCGTATGTTGGCCATCCGTTTCGACATCGAGCATCTGACAGGTAAAGAAGCAATAGAGTTGGTAAAACAACATCAGAAATGACACACGTGCATCGTAGAGGCCTAGAACAACGTCTATAACCTCACTTTTTAAGGGTTGGCTAACCGTTTATATTCCATATTTCAACCTTTCCAATTCTTCAAACATTAGAAAGAATTACTTTAAAAAGTGGCTTTGACAGTCTCTTCAAAGTATTCACTTCTTACATAGCCTCTCTTCACCTTATTAAAGGCAAACTCGTTGAAAAGTCCACGATTTACTAATGGTGCTCTTTATTTCTGATTTCCTTTCTTGAATACTGTTTTCCCCTTAAACACGGTTTCGAGCACCTGGATATCCTGTATCTGTTCTGCAGGAGTGGTTTCAATATCGCTATCCAAAACGATTAGCTCAGCTGATTTTCCTACTTCGATTGAGCCTGTTACATTCTCCAGATGTGCCTGATATGCCGCATTGATCGTATGTGCTTGAAGCGCTTCCTTAAGGCTGATGCATTCCTCCGGCATGGCTGCGGGAACATCCTTATATAACTCGTAGGTTAAATCCATCTTGATGTGCCTACGGGTCATGGCAACTTGAAGACCTGCGAGACCGCAAGCGGGATTGACGACGAAATCCGATCCGTAAGCGCATACTACGCCGTTATCTATCAGTGACTTGCTTGGATACGTATGTCTAACAACATCCTCGCCCCAGTAAGCCACCATCACCTTCTCGTCTGTCGGCAACTACAGCATCTATATCATGTCGTGTGATGGGGCGCACGATGCCCTGTAGTCCTCCGGAAAACCATGTTCTGTCCCAACCTATTCCTCTGATTACTGCGAGATCTTTGTGCTCTTTGGCGTAAGCTCTCAGTATGTCCTGCATCTGCTTTATCACTCCTTCGGGTGTATCCGTCTGGGGATTTGGTACTATTCTGCTGAAACTGCACGTTCCGAATAACTCTGCGGAGTGAGCAAGGTGCATGTGAGCGTCCGCAAGCCCGGGGAGAACGCTCTTTCCGTGGCAATCAACTATCGTTGTGGTATCGCCTATCCACGCTGCTATGCCAGCCTCGTTACCTACATATACGAACTTGCCGTCCTTGATAGCAACGCTTCTGCATGCGTTTCCTTTCCATCCAATGCGATGGAATAAACTTTGGCATTTCTGTAAACTTTGTCTGCAATCAGTGTCATAATTTTGAATGAATGTTGTTAATACAAGTGCAAAGGTTAATGATTTCGACTTATCATGAAATCCCTCACTCTCCGCTCCCCTTGTGAGGCTTTACATTTGTTTATAGTCTTTGGCCAGGCCGCCTTCGGCCGTTTCTTTGTAGAGGGAAGGCAGGTCATGACCCGTTTGTTTCATAACTTCTACAACCTTGTCGAATGAAACGCGGTGAATACCATCAGAGAAGGTGCTGTAGATATTAGCATCCAGAGCTCGGGCAGCAGCGTATGCATTACGCTCGATGCAGGGAATCTGAACCATTCCACATACTGGGTCGCAGGTCATGCCTAAGTGATGTTCCAGTCCCATTTCGGCTGCATACTCTATTTGGGCAGGTGAACCGCCAAACAACTGGCTGGCTGCAGCGGATGCCATCGCACAGGCTACTCCCACTTCGCCCTGGCAGCCAACCTCGGCCCCCGAAATACTTGCATGTTCCTTAACAACATTACCGAAGAGTCCAGCCGTTGCTAATGCCCTTAGGATTCGAGCCTCACTGAAATCACGGCTCTTCCACATGTGGTATAATACACCGGGCAATACTCCGCAGGAACCGCAGGTGGGGGCAGTAACTATCTTACCGCCGGCAGCATTCTCCTCGCTTACGGCCAGCGCATACGAGAAGACTAAACCACGGGTACGCAGGTTGTCCTTGTATCCGGTTGCTTTTACATAATAGGCAGCAGCTTTACGGCGCAGATTAAGGGGCCCCGGCAGCACACCTTCGGCATCCAGACCGCGTTCTACGGCAGCTTTCATGGTCTGCCATACCTCTCGCAGATAATCCCAGAGGTCAGGCCCTTCTGATTCAGCCACATATTCCCAGTAGCTCTTACCCGAACGTTCGCAGTACTTCAGGATTTCTGTCATTTTGTCCAACCTGTATATGTCTGGCGATGCCAGTCTGTTCTGACTCTCCTCGGCCAGTTCGCCGCCTCCGATGCTGAACACCTGCCAACTGTCTGTCAGCTTGCCGTCCTGTGCATAGGCACGGAACTCCATGCCGTTGGGGTGAAAGGGCAGAAAAACTTTAGGCTCCCATATAATCTTAATTCCCGGTATGGCATCCTCGATGGCTACATCCGTCATGTGCCCCTTACCGGTAGCAGCCAAGGAACCGTACAATGTTACTTCCGTACGTGCTGCTGCAGCATGCCGAGATATGAATTGCTCTGCGGCTTTTCTGGGCCCCATTGTATGACTCGATGACGGCCCCATTCCTATCTTGTATATTTCCTTTATTGTTTTCATTCTTTAGCCTTACATCTAACCCCTCTCCGAGGAGAGGGAAACTTGGTTTAAGAGGACTTGTTTTATATGATTGTATCTGTTATTCTCCACTCTTTACTTTTCACTTTTCATATCTCCCCTCTCCGGAGAGGGGACGGGGGTTAGGGGTCTCTATCCCACCACCCACTTGCTGCCTGGGAGTTGGGAGATAAGTTTGGTTGTTACAGCACAGCAGATATAGCAAGCTATTGCCATACAAGGAATAGCTGCCCATACAGGGATTAAGGGAACGGCAGGATTATCCTGTACAATGATAGAGGCTATGCGATTAAGGAAGAAGATATGCATCAGGTACATACCGAACGAAAGCTTGCCCAGTTCTGTTATCAAACGAGGAGCCTTGTACTCTTTGCATGGTGATCCATCGGCATTGGTACCTATGCAGCTAAACAGCAGAAATGCACCGAAAGTTGCCAGTGCTACATTGGGGGTGCAGAACTCCCATGACCATTCCAACTCGGGGGTAGCAATGGGGCAGAGGGGTTCTCCCTTCCACCAAAACGACCATGCAGTAAAGGCAGCGCCAGTCAGGAAGCACAGTACTCCTATGTTCAGACGTTTGCTGCGGGACCAGCCAAGATGGAATCGTATGTAATGTGCCAATACAAGGTAACCCAGATAACCCGAGCAATACCACAGCATACTATAACGGTTCCAGAAACACTCGCCCCACAGCTCTGCTGTTACAAAAGTGTGTAGCCAAGGTATAAGGGTGCTCAGGCCAAAAAGAACAATGAAAATTCTTTCATCCTTTGCGCCAGACCGTTCCAACCAAGGAGAGACAACAGGTATAATAAGGTACAGGCTGATGAGTGGGTACATAAACCAAAGATGTCCTGCATTCTCGGGAAAATTGAAGGGTAGGGCAGGCAGCATACGCAATGTATCGTCCCATGTCATCTCGCCCCACAGAACGGGTAAGGTTGCATATAGCAGCATGAAGATAATCATGGGGGGTAGGATACGCAAGAAACGATGCTTGTAGAATTGTGTCATACTTACACCTGGCTTCATGGGTACCAGCAAGAAGGCAGATACTACCATGAACAGGGGTACGCAGGTGCGGGCAACTCCACCATCGTAGAAGGCAACCCAGAATCGGTTTGACTCGTTCAGCAGGACAGCCTTGTCACCTGCCAGACCACCAGTGTTGGTGGCAAAGCCAGCCAGTTTCTCAGCACCTCCTGGGATGCTCTCAATGGCTTTTTCTGTTACTACTCCATAAAAATGCTCAGCAGAATGTACCAGCATGACCATAAAACATGCTGTGGCTCGCAACCAATCTACAAAAGGGATACGTTCTTTCATTGTTGTTATTTAACTTATGTGCCGACAAAATTAATGAACTTTTTCATCCTCTGCAAATTTTTGTAAGTTTTTTCCCTTTTCAAAGCATGACAACACCTATCACTATTATATGTGAAAGTTATCCATGTCAGAAATAGTGTATAACTATGCTATATTAGCATTTTTATGATGGAATAATACTGTAAATCGTATGTGTATTAAAAATAAATCCGTACCTTCGCAGTCGAAAATGGAAGATAAGTTGTCCATAGCAATAATTGGAGCAGGAGCGGCAGGATGTTTCTGCGCTATTAACCTGAAACGGATGATGCCCGAAGCTGATATCCATATCTTCGAGAGTAAGGGTAGGGCGCTGGCGAAAGTGGCCGTAACAGGCGGGGGACGTTGTAACCTGACTAATACCTTCCGTCAGGTTGGGAATCTGCAAGATGTGTATCCGCGTGGTGAGCAATTGATGCGACGGGCCCTTTCTGTTTTCAGTGCCGAAGATACCTGTGCGTGGTTCCAAAAAGAAGGCGTCCGCCTGATAGCTCAGGAAGATGAGTGCATCTTCCCACAGTCGCAAGATGCTATGCAGATAGTGAACACATTGCTTTATAATATAAAGAAACATAATATACAACTTCATTTGAATGAGAAAGTTACAGAACTTTTATTAAACAAATGGGGTAGGATTGTGGTAACTGCAGGAGGACATGCCACACTTGCTGGATTCGGCATGCTGGATGGTCTGGATATTCCCATCGAGCGACCTGTTCCATCGCTCTTTACCTTTAGTGTTCAGGGGGACTGGAACCAACTCTTAATGGGTACAGTGGTGGAGGATGTACAGGCGTTTCTTCCAGGAACGAAGTTCCGCAGTCAGGGTGCTTTATTGCTTACTCATTGGGGCATGAGCGGACCGGCAATTCTGCGCCTTTCATCTTATGCTGCCCGTTATTTGGCAGAACATAACTATCAAAGTGCGCTGGGCATCAACTGGATGGGCCGAATGGCTGAAGAGGAAGTAAAAAACATGCTTCAGAACATGATGCGACAACATGCTCAGAAACTTATTACCAATGTATATCCACCGCAATTTTCCAGTAAACTCTGGAATCTGTTGCTTACCCGTATGGGCATACCCCTGACACAACGGTGGGGAACCCTGAACACCAGACATCTGAACAAGATGCTGAGTCTGCTGACTGCCGACAATTATCAGATTACAGGCAAATATCCGTTCAAGGAGGAGTTCGTAACGTGCGGTGGCGTTTCGCTGAAAGCTATCAACATCAATACACTGCAAAGCAAGCAGTATCCCAACTTATACTTTGCCGGCGAGGTGCTGGACGTAGATGCCGTAACGGGTGGTTTTAACCTGCAAGCGGCTTGGAGCATGGGATACGTAGTAGCAAAACATATATTCACATCATACCAGACAAATAGCCAATAATTATGAAATACCTATATGTAATAATAATGTTATTATTCTCGCTGTCAGGGAAAAGTATGACGGCAGAAAAGGAACATCGGGGAACTGAGGCAAAAGAGTTATTCGACAAAGTGTTCAATTTGGTCTTCGGACCCGAAGGATCGTCGCTTTCCTATTCTGTAAATATTGTCGGATTGTACAAGACACAGGGCGATGTTGTGTATAAAGACAAGAAAATAAGCTACGAAGAGAAACGTTACGGTGCTTGGGAAGACGGTAAAGTTGCCTATATGGTGGACAAGGAGAAGAAGAAGGTGGACATTCATGACTTTAACGATGAAAAAAAGGATAAATACCTGGCAATGTTCAAGTACGATCTTAACAATTTTGTCTATAGTTATAAGGATTTAGGACAGAATTACGAGTTAACGGCCAAGGTGAAAAATTCCAAGTTCTTCGGCATTCGATATGTTACTGCCCTCGTTAAGAAGAGTAACCTGCATCCGGTTTCTCTTACAATAAAGTTGGCATTTATAACGACAACAGTACAGATATCAAACTTCCACAGTGGCGGTATAGACGAGAAGGCATTCATCTTCCCCAAAAACCGTTTTGCGGATTATAATTATATTGATCATAGAAACGAAAAGCAATAATAATGGAAAAAATCCAATTTCAGTGTGACTATAACGAGGGCTGCGCCCCTCAGATTTTACAGCGTTTATCAGAGACCAACCTCGAACAGAACATCGGATACGGAGAAGATCCGCATTGTGAACATGCCAGAGAGTTGATTCGCAAGGCATGCGAGGCTTCTGAGGCCGATGTACACTTCTTGGTAGGTGGTACACAAGCCAATGCTACCATCATTAGCAGCATTTTACGGCCATATCAGGGAGTAATAGCAGCTACAACGGGACATATTGCCATTCATGAAACAGGAGCTATAGAGCATGGCGGGCACAAGGTATTGGCACAGCCTGCCACAAATGGTAAAATACAGGCGGAACAGATTAAACAATGTCTGCAGAATCATTATAGCGAAGACGGACCGGAACATGCCGTACAACCTGCCATGGTGTACATCAGCTATCCAACTGAATACGGTACACTATATAGCAAGCAAGAACTGAAGGATATACATAATGTATGTCTGCAACACCATATCCCGCTTTTTATCGATGGTGCCCGATTAGGATATGGATTGGCAAGCAAGGAGTCGGATATAACATTACCTGAGTTGGCTAAGTTGGCAGATGTCTTCTATGTTGGCGGGACCAAGCAGGGTGCACTGTTCGGTGAGGCAGTAGTCATTACAAATCCTGCATTGAAAAAAGATTTCCGTTACTTTATCAAGCAAGGTGGTGGAATGTTGGCTAAAGGTAGGCTACTTGGCATTCAGTATGAGGAACTTATGCAGAACGACCTCTATCTGACACTTGCCCGTCATGCTAATGAACAGGCCGAGCGTATCCAGAAGGCTCTTTTGCAAAAAGGATATAAAATGGCTGTGCCTAGTCCTACCAATCAGCAGTTCTTTGTGCTACCCAACGATGACCTGAAACGCCTGGAGGAAAAATATGTACTAAGTGTATGGGACCGTGTAGATACAGACCATACAATAGTCCGTTTCTGCACCAGTTGGGCAACCAAGAAGGAGAATGTGGATAAGTTAATAGACACTATAAACAGATTATGAATAAGTGGATTCTCGCTGCCCGTCCTAAGACGCTGACAGGGGCTATGATTCCCGTGATCTTAGGAAGTGCTCTGGCATATCATGACGGTGTGCTGAACTGGCTTTTGGTGGTATGCTGTGCGCTTTTTGCTGGTTTTATGCAGATTGCCGCTAATATGATAAACGACCTGTACGACTATCAGAAAGGTTCCGACCGTGAAGACCGATTGGGTCCTGAACGAGCTTGTGCACAGGGCTGGATTACGCCCAAGGCTATGCGCAGAGGCATTGCTGTGGTATTATGTTTAGCATCTATGGCCGGCTTGGCTGCCTTGTGGCTCTGCTGGAAAGATTTGCCTTATCATGGGATAGAGTTGTTGGTGACAGGCGTGCTCTGTATTATCTTTGCATTCCTATACACTTACGGGCTTTCATACATGGGAATGGGAGATTTGTTAGTCCTGTTATTCTTCGGCTTGATTCCTGTATGCGGAACCTATTACATACAGGCTCATCAGATTACCACACCTGCAATACTGTTGGGATTTATCGCCGGTATCAGCATAGATGCTTTGTTAGTCATTAATAATTACCGCGACAGAGAACAGGACCTTATTTCCGGCAAAAGGACTATCATAGTATGGGGCGGTGAAAGATTCGGTCGCTATCTGTATCTGCTTATTGGACTTGTATCGGCTACTATGTGTATTTTTTTCGGATATCTGTTGGATGGATGCTTGCTATACTTCCAGATAGCTGCCTATGTATATCTTGCCTTACATATTAGTTCTTGGATGCAAATGAATAGAATCCGTAGTGGTAAAGCATTAAATAAGATACTTGGCCTTACCAGCAGAAATATGTTCCTTTTTGCTTTGCTGCTCGCTGTGGCTATGAACCTTGAAACATTATTCTAAACATAACACCTATTATTCGTATGGGGTTAAAGACTCTTGTAAAACAGAATGCGTTGTTCATTTCCATGGCTTTTGGAGCTTTGGTTTATGAATCCTTTGCACATATTTCTTTTTTGCGGGATTCTGGAGAAATACTAGGGCCTTATCTTAAAGACTGGCTCCCCATAGGTCTGTTCCTTTTGTTATATGCTACTTTTTGCAAAATCAGAATATCTGAAATGAAACCACGTGTGTGGCATTTTGTTATTCAGCTGGTGCGTACAGGTATTTCTGCTTTTATGGTACTGTTGATCTTACTTTTTGGTGATAATGCCGATGTAAAGCTGGTTCTTGAGGGTATGTTTATCTGTTTTATCTGTCCTACTGCAGCAGCTGTTGTAGTGGTTACAGAGAAGTTGGGCGGTAGCATAGGTTCCCTAACCACATTCACGATTATAGCCAATATCGTTACCATGTTGATTATCCCATTCTTTTTCCCTATTGTGGAACGAGGTGCAGACATCACCTTTTTCTCTGCTATGCTATTGGTATTAAGGAATGTAACGGCGGTATTGGTGGCTCCCCTATTCCTGGCCCTACTTTCACGACATATAATACCCAACCTCGTTAACCGTCTTAATAAGCATAAGGACCTCGGATTTTACATTTGGTGCTTCAACCTTAGCATTATAACGGGAATTACCATGCATAACATAGAACGAAGCAGCATTACCGGTTGGGTGCTTTGGGTATTAATGATGGCTCCTTTGGGTGTGTGTCTTCTTCAGTTTGGTTTAGGTAAGCTGATAGGCAAACGTTGGAACGACAGCATAAGCGCCGGACAGGCTTTAGGACAGAAGAATACTGTTGTGGGAATATGGCTTACGCTGACATTCCTTAACCCCCTTGCTGCCATTTCACCAGGTGCGTATGTTCTGTGGCAGAATCTGGTCAACGGCTGGCAGATATGGTACAAGGAAAAACACGGGCACGTAAAATGGTAAGAAAGAGGCTGTGCCGAAAGACACAGTCTCTTTCTTTGTAATGGTGTTTTATTCAGCCAGTATTTTTTCGAATGCTTGGATTAGGACATTGGCCATAATCTGGAAGCCTGCATCGTTGGGATGCAATGCAGAATCATAGCTAAGATACGAAAGCTGACGTTGTCCGCCGCATTCAGCAAAGAAGTCTGCAACGGGGAATGATTCGTATGCAGCTATTTCGCGTATCAGTTTTGCATAGTCCTCCAGATAGATACCATTATAAGGATCATACCAATGATCTGGCAAATAACCGTTGAATCCGTATGCCTTACGAGGTGTGCAGAGAATAACACGTGCCTTAGGATTACGTATAAAGATACGGTCAATAACTTGTCTGTAGATGGCAGCAAAGGTTCCGTTCTTTTTATTCTTGATGTAGTCCTCGAGTGTACCAACGGGCGTAGAATGCCCCCAATCGTTGATACCATGTTCTATGGTATAGTAGTCGGCAAGCACGATTTCAGAAGTTGTAGAAGAGAGCGTTCCGCCATTTACAGCTTTATTCTTGAAATCAGTAAACTGCAGTTTTTCCATTACACGCGTCTGGTAACCCTTTGTTATGGGATACGAATCTGTATGATCGTTAAGCCAGGAAATAGAGGTCCCCAAAGAGCACCAACGTCCCTTTACCTTGCGAGGTTCTACACTTGGCGCCTGGGCTTTACCTGTACTGAATACAATACTATCAACCTCATCATCATTAAACCCGTGTGTCTTACCATCGTTCTCATAGACAGTAAAACTCTGTGCCATAGCCACAGAGGCTACGGCGCAGAGTATGATAGTTAAAAATGATTTCTTCATTATTATATCGACTTTAATACTAATATAATACCTTCTTTCCATTAATAATGTTAATACCCTTCTGCAGACGGCTCATACGCTGACCAGAAAGGTTGTAAATAGCTCCCTCGCCTTCGGAGAGGGTTGGGGTGAGGCTTATGCCATCAGGATCAAGACTGTTCTCATAACTGCCATCCTCATTCTTAAAGACAACCTGATGAGTATCATCCAGAACAGGGAATTCATCAGAACCGATATTCTGGAACCAGTTAATCTGACTCTGGTCACCATTGAGTTTAAAGCAAACCTCGCCGTTCTTGAACTGTTCTAAGGTCAATTGTGTACCCTGAGCTTCTCCTATTGCGTTCAGGTAGTAGCAGTTGTTTAGTTGTCCGTTCCCACGATAGAAGGTGTAACAATAGTCTGTTCCTGTACCTTCGGTGAGAGTGCAAGCTGTGTAGCAATTGTTGAGCGTAGAAGAACCGCTACCGGAATAGGCTACGAAGCCGCAATACATAGAGCTTCCTTCATATCCCATAGCACCCAACGTAGCACAGTTGTTAAAGGTGGCATCACCTTCAAGGCGTCCGAACATACCGCCGTCACCTGTTACACCACTGTGGACTCCAGTAATATCTACATCGGTTATCACACTCTCAATGAGTACAGTATTGCTGGCCCAACCAACAAGTGCTCCGAAATGGATGGTTGTTACTGTAGCATCGCCCTCGACACGCAAATTACGAATGGTGCCTCCGTCAACATAGCGGAAAAGACCACAATAGTTATCATTCACCTCATAGCTGTATGTTACTGTATGTCCCTGACCGTCGAATGTTCCGCTGAACTGAGCATCGGAAGTACCAATCATCAGGTTGGGGAATTCTTCTGCACGAAGGTCGATATCGGTCATCAGTTTGGCATTGATATCGGTATTACCAGCATTGACCAGATTGGCAAATACGATATAGTCTTTCAGACTACGAATAAGGTAATAGCCATCCTCCTCGTCGGGATAGAAACTGATTTCTTTCTTCAAGTCAATCGCTAAGGCCTCCTCTGCAGTCATGGTACCGTCAACATAGGCATTGGTAAGCATATTATAGAGGTCATCCATTTGGTCGTTCTCATCATCTGTGAGAATCTCAGAGAATGCACTCTGCAAACTGCTTACCTGTTCTGCCTTATCCATAAGTGTTACATAAGCCTGCTTACATTCGTATATTTGCAGGAAGATGTTGGAGAACTTCTCGATGAGTTTGTATTTAGCATCAGGCTCAGTAGTTGTAGCTACAGCATCCAATGTCTCACGGAGTTCATCCTTGAGTGACTGACTGAAGTTGGGATATGTAGCGTATTCCGCGTAATCGAACTTGTAAACGTCAAGTATGGTGGTTGCACGGGCAGCCTGTGATTCCAGCACATGGTCAAGGCCTTCTTCGGCATCTTCCAATTCGCCAAAATAAATCACCTTGATGTTACCGAAGCCGAGCCAGTCACGAGAAAGACCTGTACCAGGTTGGCGGACGCCAATGGTCAGCGTGCCGTCAGTAACGTTGCAAAGTATGCTGTTGGGATAACGTCCTGCCTGGAAGGCGTTGCAGCAGCTTACTATACCCTGCATGGTGTAACCGATGGTCTCGCCATTATCGTCTGGCACAGCAAAATCGGCAATCGGGCCGTTGATGTTACAATTCTCGCCATCAATGGCATCATTCACGCTAATCATATCCTCGATATTGGTCTGGAAATAGTTGTGGATGCCGTTGGCATACAGAGTGGCAGCATAGTTGGTATTGTAGTAGTCGGTGTGAGGAGTTGGGCGGAAAGCTCCGTTTATCCGCAACTCATAGATTCCGTTCTTCACACCTGTAACTGTCTGGTACATATCCATCGTGGATACCAGACATTCTGCTGCATACAATGGGCTGGTTTCAGAAGTTCCCCACCCTGTTGGAAGCTTGCCTTCCCATCCGTCGAACTTATCTCTCAAGTCTGGATTGATGAATAGCATGGTTACATCAGTGCCTACAGTGGGTGCATCTGTGAGAGCCTCTATCAGTTTCTCGCCAACAAAAGTCGTTTCAGCGATTATTTCCTCCTCACTGAGATTACATTCCTCCAGAATGGTAGGAGCCGATCCATGAGGATAATCCTCGGTCGGGTCGTTATATTCTGTAAGGTATGATCTCAGTGCCTCAACCTTTTCATTATCAAGTTCAGGATGCTCTTCAAGGTATTGCTTGGTCTCTTCTACCTTAGCTATGTAAGCAGAATAAGCCTCGGCACAACTGTTAACGTTCTGACGCATACCGTCCAGTTCGGCATAACCTGCCAAGAAAGCATCAATAGTAGCAGATGCCCTTAGGTCTTCGAGCGCTCCTAAGTAAGAATCTACCAAACTCTTTTGAGCTATGATATCTTCATAACGTTCTGTTTCTTCGTTAACAACCAAATTGACGAAAGTCTTGAAACTTGCATCATCGGTGATATTCATGAAAATCTTACCTGCACCATATACTTTCAGGTGGTTGTCATCGGGTACCGGTATTTCGTCTTCACCGATGGTCTGGTACCAGCCAATTTGACTTTGGTCACCGTTTAATTTATAGCAAAGTTCACCAGTAGAGAGTTCTTCCTCTGTAAAGGGCGTGCCTTGAGCCACTCCAACAGTATTCAGATAGAAGCAACTGTTCAGCGTACACTCACCTCGGCAGAATGTGTAACAGTAATCAAGTCCCGTTCCTTCTGTAAGACTACATGTTGTATAACAATTGTTCAGAACAGAAAGAGTACCGCTTGCCGCATAAGCCACAAATCCGCAATACATCGAACTGCCGACGTTTCCCATTTCACCCAACGTAGCGCAGTTGTTGAAAGTTACGTTACCATACAAGGCGCCAGTCATACCGCCATCACCTGTAACACCACTACGTTCACCAGTGATATTTACATTTGTAACCACGTTCTCTATGAGCACATCACCTTGCATCCTGCCATTGAGGGCACCAAAGTGAATGGCTGTAACAACGGCCTCACCTTCAATACGCAGGTTACGGATGGTAGCGCCGTCCATGTATGCGAAGAGACCTCCGTAGTTTTCTGTCACCATGTAGCTATAGGTAATGGTGTGACCGCCACCATCAAAGATACCTTTGAACTGTTTGTCTGCCGAACCTATCATCAAGTCAGGATTGTCGAATTCGGTCAGATTGATGTCGTCTGTCAGGAGCGCCTTGATATTGTCATCACCCTCCAGAACCTTCTGGTTCAACCAGTTCAACTGCTTGGCATTGCCAATAAGATAATAACCCTCTGCGTTCTTCTTTACAGCGTCGGGATCTGCCTGACCGCAAACAACACAGATTCCGTCAGCATTAAACTGATGGTCAGGTTTGTTCGGATAACTTTCTGTATTACTGAAAGTAAGAGGGTTGTCTTCAAGTTCTGCACCATCACAACGGACAGTGCCTGATGCATAAACGCGCTTCCCTGCCGGGTTAGGCATGGGGTACGGGTCAGTACCTATGGTTTGTGTCCATACGATGTCTTCCTGGTTACCGTTGAGTTTGTAGCATAGGGAACCGTTGGCTATCTGCTCTGCGGTTATCTGCGTACCTTGTTTCTTATCAATATAATTGAGATAGTAGCAGTTATTGAAGGTGTTCGTACCACTGCCATGAGTTAAAGTTCCGCTGTTCCCGTCGATTCCTGTACCTTCCTTAAACGCACAGGCTGAATAACAGTTGTTCAGCGTTGTTTTGCTGGCTCCGTCTGACCAACCAGAATAGCTGCTGTACATTGAGCTGATTTCTGATCCCATCGGACCCAGTGTGGCACAGTTGTTGAAGGTAATGTTGGCATAGTTGGCACCAATCATACCCGCATCGCCCTGAACACCAGTGTTGGACATTCCTGTGATGTCAACATTCGTCACTACATTCTCCACAAGTATGTTACCCTTTCCACGACCAATGAGGGCGCCAAAGTGAATATTCGTCGCGTAAACGCTTCCCTCAACACGGAGGTTACGGATAGTTGCTCCTTCGACAAAGGCAAAAAGGCCACGCCACTTTTCTGTAACTTCCTCATAATGATAGGTGATGGTATGCCATTGGCCATCAAACGTGCCCTTAAAGGGATTTGCTTCCGTACCAATCATCAGGTTGGGATAGTCGCTTGTGCTCAGGTCGATGTCTGCAGTCAGCACGCCGTCCACTTCGGTACCCATCTCGACAAGTTGTGCAAAGTTATACAAATCCTCGGCAGTAGCAATAGAAAGCGGCTGTGCCATCGCCACATTCTTTCCCACCAAACCTGTCATGGCAAGAAAAAGTAATGTTAGTAATTTTGTTTTCATAATAGTTGATTTATTTGTTGAAACAGTGTTTTTTATATGGCAAAGATACAAATATGAGAGAGAAATACAAAAGAAAACAGAAAATCTTTTCATTTCTGATTGAAAAAATTGTATCTTTATCCCCAAATTAAAAATAAGGTAAAGAAAATGACCCGATTCAGAATTATTCCCCTACTCTTCCTGCTGGTTGCTACAGGCTGCCTGGCAGATGGCTATGATAAGGATGCCTGCACCAGTATTATGGTAGGCAAAAAGGCTTCTGCCGACGGAAGTGTGATGACCAGCCACACATGCGACTCGTGGTATCGTACATGGATGGATATCGTTCCTGCCCAGAACTTCGGGAAAGATACCGTTACCTACATCTACGAAGGCACCATGCACACAGAACATGCCAGCGACCGTACTGGCGTTAAAGAGAAAGGTACGATTCCTCAGGTAAAGCATACCTACCGCTATCTGAATACCGCCTACCCTTGTCTGAACGAGCATCAGTTAGGCATAGGAGAAACCACCTATGGCGGTCGGGATACGATGCAGAACAAGGCAGGCATGTTTATGATAGAGGAACTGGAACGCATCGCCCTGGAGCGTTGCACTACAGCACGCGATGCCATCCGTCTGATGGGCGAGCTGATCAAACAGTACGGCTACGGTGATTCGGGCGAATGCCTGACCATTGCCGACCCCAACGAGGTGTGGATATTCGAGGTGCAAGGCGAAGGCCCCAAGAAGATCGGCGGCGTATGGGCTGCCCAGCGGATTCCCGACGATGAGATTGCCGTAAGCGCCAATGTCAGCAGAATAGGAAAGCTGGACCTCTCCGACACCGACCATTTTATGGCTTCGGAAAATGTGTTCGATGTAGCACGGGATATGAAACTATGGGACGGCAAGGATGAATTTTCTTTCTGGAAAGCCTACAGCGGCGGCAATTACTTCAACGAGCCCAAGAACTATTCGGTACGCGAGCTGTTCATTATGCAGCAGCTGGCTCCCTCGAAGGGATTCACGGCCGATATGGAGGAACTGCCAGTAAGTGTGAAACCCGATTCCTTGGTAAGCGTAGAGCGTGTGGCTAAACTCCTCGGCTCTTACTACGAGGGAACAGAGCAGAGTTTGTCGTGCAAGATAGACAGCCTGGCAGCTAAGTCGGAGGTAAAAGGCCGGCCTATGATTACCAACCCTTGGATGCGGCCCGACGAGATAGCGCTTTACGGTAAGCTGCTGAACGATTCCACCATGCAGAACATCCGTACCGTTAGCGTCAGCTGGTGTGCCTACAGTACCATTATCCAGCTGCGCTCCTGGCTGCCCGACGAGATTGGCGGCGTAGCATGGATCTGTCTGGACAATCCCGGTCAGTCGCCCCGCTTCCCCATATTTGCAGGCAACACCTCGCTTCCCATGATGCTGAACATCTGCGGTCAGCACCGCCTGCGCGACGATGCAGCCCTCTGGCATTTCCGTCAGGCCAACCGGATAGCTACCGTAAGATGGGCCAGCTGCAGAAATGCGATGGTGAATGCACAGCAATACTTCCTGGACAAGGGAAAGCGCGAACTGCCCTTTGTGGAACAGACGTGGCAGTCGTTGCCCGAGAATGAAAGAAATAATTTCCTGAACGGATACACACGCGACTTCTTCGGTGCTGCCGTCACCCGTTGGGACGAACTCTTCCGACAGTACTCGCGCCAGCTTTGGTCGGGATTCTAGACCTTCTTACTATCCCTGACAATAGAAACCAGCCGGTTCAGGTTTTCGCGGCTATTGCCGGCCAGAACGCCTGACGGCTTTGTATAGTCAAGGGGCAGACCTTCGCGGTTACAGAGTACACCGCCGGCCTCTTCGAGAATCAGCGAAGCGGCAGCAAAATCCCAAGGCGAAAGAAGGTACTCGAAGTAAAGTTCACAACGGCCCATAGCCAGATAACAGAGTTCGGGAGCAGCTGCTCCGAACCGACGGATATCGTTACACTGCATGAATACATTCCGGATAATGTCGGAACATACCTGAGCATATTCCTTGTGATAGACAGCCAGGGCCGTACACATGATACTGTCTGAGAACGGACGGTCGGACACATGAAGGGGCACAGACGGCCTGCCGCTTTGCGGATGATGCAGGAAGGCACCCTTGCCGCGCTGAGCGGCGAAGAGTTCGTCGGTCCGAGGCAGATACACAACGGCCAGCTCCATCACTGCACCATGTTTCAGACCCACACAAATAGCACATTCGCGAATGCCCCTGCTGTAATTGGCCGTACCGTCTATAGGGTCGATAATCCATGTGTATTCGTGCAAGAGGTCGTGCATATCTTCCTCCTCGCACAAGAAACCGCAACCGGGCAGCAAGTCGCTGAGCCGCCGGCAAAGGAATTCCTGCACGGCAATATCAGACGAAGTGACAATATTGGCAGCTCCGTCTTTCTGAGAAATCCGGAAGTCGTCTGTAAGCATCAGGCCAGATGCATCGATAACGGTATGAATAACTGAACTAAGCATATTTATTTCGTCCATACTCTGTGAGTTTTATCCTGGTGCTTTAAACAGATGATCGCAGGTTCAGACAGCACGGATTGCGTATCACCTCTATGCCAGGCTTTCCCAAGAGAGAAGCCATCGTATGGCCCATCAGCCTGAAATCCGTACTGATGGTGGTGATACCGCCACAGAGCACCTCCTTAAGAGGTGTCTCATTGTATGAAACAATGCCAAAGTCTCTGCCCGGTACAAAATTCTGTCGGGCAGCCTGTTTGATAACTGTCACTAAATCCCGGTCATTAACAAGTATAAAAACATCACCTTCGTGAATACGCCGGTTCTCGATGCTGTTTAAATATTTACACTTAAAACCGTATTCCTTGCAGAAACGCATCAGGCCATAATAACGTTCATAAGGTTCTTTCGCTTCGTTCTGAACCATAATAAAACGCTTGTACTTACTAAAATGGGGGACGCCGGAAAGAAGCGCATCGTAGGTGTCAGCTTCGAAGTCCTGCGCAACGGCAGAATACTTGCCGAAAAGTTCCCTGTCGTAATGGTCAAGCAGATATACGCGTCCGCCCAGCGAGTTGAGCAAATCTTCCGTGCCCAGGAACTTACCCGTCATGACAATATACGTCGTGTACTTTCCTTTGGCTTCTGTCAGCAATTGATTAAAGACCTCCCTATTATAATTATGGAATTGTATATTAACAGAGCATTTGTTGTCGATGCTTTCCATGAAAGAATTATATAGATCTTCCTTGAACTCATTCAACTCATTAAATAGCATGAATATATTGTATTCTGAATGCAAATTGGTACTGTCAATATAATAGCCTTTGCCTTGCTTTGAATCAATGATTCCCCTTGACTTCAGTTCCGTAATCCCGGCAAATACAGTATCACGGGATAAGTTGAACATACGACGGAATTCATTAATGGAAGGTATCCAGTCGCCTTTTTGTAGTCTTCCAGACGATACCTCTTCCTGCACATATTTTACAATCAACTTGTATTTCGAATCGTTGTGTTGCATTCCTTATATATGTATTTAATGGTGCAAAGGTACGATAAAAAGAGAAAAAAGAAAGATAAAAAGCGAAAAGAATATGTATATGTTATATAACATGCTAAAATAATTCCCAACTGATACGGACTGGTACGATTTATTTTGTATATTTGCAGCCGGAAAGTTGCAAAAACGACAAATACGGTCCTAAAACTAAAGAAAAAACCATTTAAAAAAAACTGATATGAAGAAACTATTATTATTCTCTGCTTTTGCTGTTGCCGTCTCTGCCGCGGCACAGACACTTACCGTAGATGCAGATAAGGTGTTGTGTAATGTGGAACCCCTCATTTACGGCGCCGGTGCAGAAGATGTGAACCACGAGATTTACGGAGGCCTGTACGACCAGAAAATCTTCGGAGAAGGCTTCGAGGAACCTGCAAAGGTTAGCATCAAGGGCTTTAAGCCTTACGACAGCGACTGGAGCCTTGTATCGGGTATGGCCCAACTGGTAACTGCCCAGCATGGCAAGTTAATATACACGTCCAGGCAAATCTCAAGCGGTACAGTTGAGGTGGAGGTGAGAATGGATAATATTAACGCTATTGCCGGTTTTATCCTTAATGTAACTAATGCAGCTAACGGGGCCGATGCCTTCAATGGCTACGAGGTTGCCCTGAATGCCCAGAAGGGCGTACTGGTATTAGGCAAGCACCAGCAGAACTGGCAGCCTGTTGCAGAAACCGCAACAGCTTTCAATCCTTTGGGAGAATGGAACAAGATTCGTGTTGCCATCAGCGGTGCTAAACTGGATATCTATCTGAACGGCAAACTGATACGAAAATACGAAGATACCAGCAGCCCCTTGAAGTCGGGTTACATAGGCTTGCGCTCTTACGGCGGTTCGGCAACCTTCCGTAATCTGAAGATAAACGACGAAGACATTGCCTTCGAGAGCGACTCTCCCAACGTATCGGCCATGTGGACGGCTTTGGGGGACGGTTCCTTCGAGCACGACAGCTCATCGCCCTTTACCGGCAAATATGCCCAGAAGATTAGCGGAAAAGAGGGAACGGGTATCTTCAATATGGGACTGAACCGATGGGGTATCGGCATCCGAAAAGATGAACCGCTATATCTCTCGGTCTATCTGAAGGGAACAGCACAGAAGGTGCAGGTTGTCCTGCAATCTGCCGACGGTTCCAGGGAATATGCACGTACAGTAATAAATGGTATAGGGGGATTGTGGAAACGCTTCGATGTGCCCTTGACTGCTAATGATACCGACCCCTCAGGACGCTTCTGTCTGTTGTTGGGCGAAGAGGGAACCGTATGGGCTGATCAGGTGCTGCTGCATACAGACAGCTATCCCTTCCGCTCCGACCTTACACAAGCCTTCAGAGAAGAAAACCTTACCTTCCTGCGTTATGGAGGTACAATGGTGAATGCCCGTGAATATATGACCAAGGACATGATAGGAAGCCGCCTGGAGCGCCAGCCATATTACGGTCACTGGTACCTGTATTCCACCAACGGATTTGCCATCCCGGAATTTGTGGAGTTTGCACGTCTCATAGGCACAGAGCCGACCTTTGCCATTAACATCGAGGATAACCCGGCAGATGTTTTAGCACTGCTTCATGAAATAGAGCCTTATAATCTGAAATTCATAGAAATAGGTAATGAAGAGAATTTGAATTCATCAGCCCGTCGTGATTACGAACATTATGTCGAACGCTACCTTATCCTATATGATGCCATCCACAAGGCATACCCCGATTTGCAGTTCATCAACGCTGCCTAGTGGCGGCCGGACCAGTTAGAGACCATGCAATATGTCTTCAGCCGGCTCGACGGGAAATGCGACTACTGGGACTATCACCCTTGGACAGAGACACCTCAGCAGGCAAAGAACATCGAGAAGGAGATTGCCCAGATGAAGGCACTCTTCCTGCAATGGAATCCCCAGACAACAATGCGCTGTGCTATTCTCGAGGAAAACGGCAATACGCATAACATGGCCCGCGCCCTTGCCCATGCCGTGATGCTGAACGTTGTACGGCGTGCCGCAGGATTCGTTCCGCTGGACAGCCCTGCCAATGCCCTGCAGCCTTACAAACAGAACGACAACGGTTGGGATCAGGGTCAGATATTCTTCTCACCCTCACAGGTATGGATGCAGCCCCCGTTCTATGCCCAGCAGATGGCAGCCGGGAATCATCAGCCTTTGCTCGTAGAAAGCAGTTGTTCAAACAACAACCAACTCGATTATACTGCCACTCGTAACCTTTCCGGCGACACCATTGTGCTGCATATCGTAAACTACGCAACAGCACAGAAAAGCCTGACACTGAACCTGCAGGGAACTGGAACCGTCAATAGCATAAAGTCCTATTCGCTCAGCGGCATATCCACTGGAGAGAATACCCCCGAGCGTCCCACACGTTTCGTACCGACAGAAGCTTCCGTTGTGCCTGGTGCTAAGCTTACGCTGAAGTCCTATAGCTATACTGTGTTCGTAATTGCCGTGTCAAAGGGGCAGGATGCCGGAAAAGGAGAAATCAGGCAAGTACCCTTTACCGATGTACAGGTGAAGGACCAGTTCTGGAAACAGCGTCTGGATGTTATGCGTAACACCACTATCCGCTATGCCTTTCAGAAGTGCACCGATGCGGGGCAGTTGCGCAACTTCGAGTATGCCGGCAAGATTGTAAGCGGTCAGAACAAGGTGGGCGACCTGAAATTCCAGTCAGGCAACCCCTACGACGATGCCGAGGTCTATAAGGTACTCGAGGGTGCCTCCTACGTCCTGCTTACCCAAAAAGATCAGGAGCTGGAGGCCTATTGCGACGGAGTGGTGGACCTTATCTGCTCGGCTCAGGAACCCGACGGGTACCTGCAAACCAATTTCACCATCCACAATCCCTTGCATCCCTGGTACGGCGGGGAAAAGTGGAAGATGGACTGGAACCTTTCGCACGAAACCTTCAATGTGGGCGAGCTTATCGAAGCCGGTATTGCCTACTATATGGCAACAGGCAAGGATAAGCTGTTAAACTGCGCACGCAAGGCTGCCGACAATATGCTCAGCGTATTTAACGAGAACGGCATCCGCATGGCACCCGGTCATGCAGTTGTAGAGATGGCTTTGGTACGTCTGTACGAACTGACACGCGAGGAACGTTACCTGCAGGGCTGTAAGTTCTTCCTGGATTGCCGAGGCATCCGAAAGTTCGACCCCACAAGTTCTGACCAGCGTGTCAACGGCAAGTATTGGCAAGACCATCTGCCCGCTATCCAGCAGCGCTCTGCCGAAGGACATGCCGTTCGTGCCCTCTACTTTTACAGCGGTATGGCCGACTGGGTACGCTATTCAGGCGATCAGGACTACGAGACAGCCGTAACAGCCATCTGGGACAATATTGCCGGCAAGAAGTTCTATATAACAGGCGGATTCGGAGCCAGAGACAATAACGAGGCTTTCGGCGAGGATTACGAATTGCCCAATGCATCGGCCTACTGCGAGACATGCGCCTCTGTTGCAGGCAGTATGTTCAATCTGCGCATGTTCCGCCTGCATGGCCAGAGCAAATACATCGACATGCTGGAACGTGCCCTATATAATACGGTATTAGACGGCTACGGCATCGCAGGCAAGACATTCTACTACCCCAACCGACTGGCCTCCAGTTCCCGTGGCGATGCACGTTCCGAATGGTTCGGCACCTCGTGCTGTCCCACTAACCTGTGTCGCCTTATCCCCTCCGTTCCCGGCTATATTTACGCCACAGACGACGAAAGCCTCTACTGGAACCTCTTCGTTGCCAGCACAGCCAAAGCAACCGTAGGCAACACCACCCTGCACTTCACCGTCACCGGCTCGTACCCCTACAAGGGCGAAATGAAACTGACAATAGATTCCATTCTCAACTCTAAACTCTCAACTTTCGGCTCTCTCCCCTCTCCCCGGAGAGGGGTTGGGGGTGAGGCCCTAAACTCCCAACTCTCCCTAAGAGTCCGCATCCCCGGTTGGGCTGTCAACAAGCCTGTCGAAAGCGACCTCTACAGCTACGTCAACCCCACCAAAACACAGGTAATTATAAAATTGAATGGAGAAGAAGTAACTTATTCTGTTCAAAATGGTTATGCAGTCATAAAAAATGATTGGAAAGAAGGCGACGAGGTAGATGTTATCCTGCCGATGGAGGTTCATCAGGTTGTCTCGAACGAGAATCTGAAAAGCAACAAAGGCCTTTGTGCCTACGAGTACGGACCATTGGTTTATTGCGCCGAAGGCATTGACAATGGCGGCAAGCTCGACAACCTATACATCGAGAAAGGTGCCACCTTTACCACAGCCTCTGCCAACCAACCCTTGTCAACGCTCTTCAAGGGAGGCATACTGCAGTTGCGCCTGAACGGCAAGAAAGCCAGCCTTATCCCCTACTTCGCCCGGGCCCATCGTGCCGCTTCGCCCATGATGGTTTGGATTCCTTCCGATTCCACAGCCACACAGCAACCCATCAAATACATCGACGAAGTAATAACCTGCAACGAATCCAGCGAGAAAGCACACAACCTTCAAGGAACCAACATGCGTACAGGAACCGACCTTGGCTGGCGCGACTCAGACGGCGGATGGATTAGCTACGACATGAAAACAGACCCCGAGCGCCCTATGGACTTTATAACCAGACAATGGGGAAGCGATGCAGGCAACCGTCGTTACAACATCTACTGCAACGGCACATTGTTTGCATACGACGAGGTCAATAACTTTGCCCCAGGCGAATATTACCTGATGCGCCACCCTATCCCATTCGAGCTGACAAAAGGGAAAGAAAAGGTAACCATAAAGATGCAAGCCGTTTCCGCCAACGATATTGTAGGCGGTCTGTACGGAGCCTTTACTGCCCTCTCTCAAGATGTACCAGAGGGAACCGTTGCAGTAGATAATATGTGGACAACCCGTCCCGCTTCGCGCACCAGCCATCAATACAGCAGCAATGGCGAAAGCGGCACTTTCCGCGCCAGGACATGGTTGGACGGATCAGGCGAGGCAGGTCAGAGTTGGACTATGAAGGTCAACAAGACCAACCGCAACTACCTGATGCTTCTTTATTGGGGAGACGAGAGCGATACACGCAACTTCAACATCATGTGCGACGATGTGCTGGTTGCACAGGAAAGTCTCTTACACAACGACCCAGGCAGATTTATGATGCGTTGCTACCCCATCCCCGAAGAAGGAACTAGCGGCAAGGAAACCGTACGCATACACCTCACCTCACCCACAGGCACCAAGACAGGCGGCATCTTCTATGCCTATATGTTATCAGCCAAGGACGACGAAACCTCTATCATCGCTCCTTCTGCATTCCATCAGAACGACTCCATCTACGACCTTTCTGGTCGCAAAGTAGCAAATCCCCCAATATCATATTCCCTGCCAAAGGAGGGCCTGAGTGGGGCCTTAAGGAAGGGCTTGTACGTTCATAACGGCTTAAAAATTGCAATAAAATAAGTAAAGAGTGAGCGCGCTCACTCTTTACTTTTAATGGTTTTCGCTGACACCAAAAGTTTACTTTGATTAAAATCTCACTCAATCGCAGCCTTCATTTTTACAAAAGGTAGTACTGATTCACCATCCTCACGTATGCGGCGAGAGCCTGCTCCATTGTGCTGTATTCCGTTTTGAACACTTGCCAATGGGACACTTTCTTGTCCATAGTGTCGAAGATAAACAAACAAAACTCAAAGTACTCATCATACTCAAATGCGTCAATGGTGCATGTGTAGTTACTGCCGTACTTCACTATGTTGCGGAAATACCTCTCCGCCTTATTGCTCAAACTCATAACAGTTATCGTTAACGTTATCGTTTTCGTTTTACTTCCCGCAAAGCCATTTCGTACCCTTGATCTAAGGCATCCAGCCATTCCTTCTTGTTGACGGGGTCGTACTGAAGGCCGTTCTCCACTTGGCACATAGCTCTGCCTATTTGCAGCATAGTGAACTTGTTGCCAAATTCAATCTCTTGGTTCGGGTCTAAGACAGCCAGATAACTCACATGGTTGGTGTAAGCCGCCGTATTATTCTCGTTTGGCGGCGCCCAACGGTAGATTATCTTACGTATGGTTGTCAACTTATACTTGCTCATATAGGTGTGGAGCAGCATGAAAGCTGCTCTCCACCCATAAGCCATAGTTTCAAACTGGCAGAACGTCTTATCCTTCTGCACGCATCTTAGTCCCTTCCATCTGTCCGCGCTCTTGCGGATATTCAATGGATTATTATTACGTATTCCTCTTGGTTCCATATAATAATGTTAAAATGTTAAAACGTTAAAATGTTAAATGGTTTTTGTTTTCGGTTTTTGTACGAAGTCATTTTGCTTTCTGAAATCTGAAATCTGAAATCTGAAATATATACTTCCTACACTTCCATGTTGCAATCATCTTAGCAGCACGTACCACATCTTTACCTTCTTGTCGGCATATACGCTTTGCATCCTCAAGGGTAAATGTATCAGGTAATAGCTCCAATAGGTTACGAGGGCCTTTAGTACCTTTGCGCTCTGCCACATTATTAGCCTGTTCAATGGCATCACCAAAGAACTGCATCTTGCACCAAAGGTCGTAGTTCAGACTCCAGCGGATGAAGTCCTCGCAGGTCTTGTCCCACTTGTAATCGTTGGCCACGAAGAGCACACAAGCTTTCAGGTACGCTATCACGTTAGCTCGGAAGGTGAAGTTCTCATAGGTACGGCTCTGACTCAATCTGCTGAACTCAGCACATTCTTCATTCAGTTTCTTGGCAAGCTTAAATGCCTGAGGACAATCTATCTCCCCACGAGCACCACAGAGTCGTTCAATGTAAGGCTTCAGTTCCTCGTCGAACTTCTCATCGTAATCGCCATAAACGGGAATCTCGCTACCTATCTCACGCTCTGGGATGGTACAGAAGTTGATACGGCTCAGTGGGCCATCGGTCAGCACACGGGCAAAGTATTTCTGACCCTTCTGAATGGTGGTCGTAGCATTCCAGTTGAAGCGGATACAAACGCGCTCTGTTACGCTCTGTGTTCCGATACGTGTCTGACCGTAGCGGTTGTTCGGGTCGAAGGCAAGGCACATGATCCTGAACTGCTGACCGCCCGAACCGTTGCCTTTCAGCGCATCGAACTGGTCTATCTCGTTCAGTTTCACATACAGGAAATGCTCGTCGGCCTCGGCCATACGCATCACGAAGGCAGGGTTTGTCATATCTGCGTCAATCTCTTGGATAACAAGGCCCTCCGGGCGTTTTCTCTTATCCTTATTGGCGCCCTTTGCGTTCACCTCGTCCTTCCATTCCTTCTCGCGTCTCATGTTCTCCGCATCGTTTCTGCGAATGTCCGCCATAATATGGTCGATAGGTTCCGAGATACAATCCTTTCCCGCTCCCGTTCCCGCCATCAGGCAGTTCATCAGCGTAGCTTCGTGCAGTTTATTGTCGATGTAGCGGAACCGCGTTTTCCAGAGGTGTGTCGCCAGCGCAGGAAACACCGCATGCGCCACCGCAGGTTTGTAGATATCGGGCGTACGGCTCACCAGCAGATTAATCAGTGCAGGCAGTTTCTTCGGCATCTCTGGGGGAATCTGTTCCCCCTCGCCCACGGGAGAGGGGTCAGGGGTGAGGCTGATTTCCTGGCTTTTAGCGAAGACGCGACGTAGGAACTGAGTCATTTTCTGATGCGGGTCTGTGTACTTTGTGTAGAAGTCGTTCACCAAGTCCTGAATGTTCTTGTCGTTCCAATTATCAGGCATCATTTCACTCAGTGCCCCATTGAATTCCTCTTTCTTCAGCAACTGAGCAGCACCAACGCTAAGAATGCTCTTTACAGCTTCATGACGTGCTCCTTCCACTACGAGCACCTTAGGCTTCAACTCGCATTCCTTCATACAAGCATTAAAGATGTAACGCGTACGAGGCGTAGCGGCTACTTGAACACCTTGAACCTCTTGAACTTCTTGAACCTTTTGAACTTCTTGAACCTTTTGAACCTTTTGAACCTCTCCCGCTTTCAGCGGGCGACCATCTTGGTCCATCCCTCTCTCCAGATACGCCTCTTTGCGTTCTGCCAACTCCTCTTCACTTAATGGTTCCAGCCAGTGAGGACTGCGGTAGATTTCCTCGTCAATGCCCGTAACGTAGATAAAACGTTCCGGTGTAATACAGCTCTCATCGTAAGGGATATCCGTTTCCTTACAGAAAGCCTGCTGCGCTTCCTCGATGGTCATTCCTTTGGGAATACGGATGTAGATGTGCAGTTTCTTTCTGGCCGAATACTCCATACGGAGGACTTGATTCTGCCAGTCGGAATACTCATCTTGGTTTACCGCCAAGGCATTCTTAATGGCTTTATCCACCAGTTCCTTCTCATCCACATCCACGCAAGTCATATAGGTAAACGCCTCTGGAATGATGTCTGCTTGCGCACGATGATTGTTTTTGAATGCGCTGTAATGAGGACAGATAAAGGGCAGTTTGTCCTTCTTTTTCTCGTTGCCGTTGCGGATTTCCGCAACCATTTCCTTCAGCCAAGGCTCAGCCAGAACCTTATCCACCTGTTCCTTGGTCATTGTCACCGCGTAACCTTTATGGTCGTGCCCGCGGAATCCCGTGTGTTGTGTGTTAAATGCTATTATTCCTTTCATAATATGGATTTCTATGGTTAACGTTTAATGGCTAAAGCCTCTTCTATTTTCGCTGCGATAGCACCAGCCTGGCGTCGCAACTGCCCAGGTATCTCAAATATTAGCTGTTCT
>CADCIP010000003.1 GCA_902801485.1 uncultured Bacteroidales bacterium
CACAATAATATAGGGTATTCTGGCCTTGGGTGAAAGCTCCTCCTCGAAAATAATCTTCCCTTTCTCGCATCTGTCGAGCCTATAGTATCTACCCTTGCTGGCATCAGGTTCTGTCGGCAGAATAATGGTCGCCATCTGGTCCTTGGTGTAGGAAACGGAGTTTACATATTCCTCCAAAGGCAAGACTTCTCCTGAGTATATTTTCTTGTAGCGATCAATTAACGAAGCTGGTACATACACCTTAGTCTGTTGGTCCATGCCACTAAATAAGCCTCTTATCATGCAAGAGGATTCAAGAGCTCCTCTGATACACAACGAATTCATTTTGCACCCGTTAAATGCATCAGACCCGATATGATTGACACTCTCGGGTATATCCAATATCTGTAATGCAGAACAACCCATAAAAACAGACCTCTCGATTGTGGTTAAACTTTGAGGGAGATTTATAATGGTCAAACCGCTGCAATCTTTGAAAGTCTCGTCCATGATAACAGTTACACCTTCAGGAAGCGTAATATTATTCAAGCTGCTGCAACCCTCAAAAGCTTGGTTCATGATAAATGCAATACCTTTAGGTATTTCCACAGATTTTAGATTTTGACAATTCTTGAAGAGATACTGCTCCAATACCTCAAGCCTAGAAGGAAGTTTTACTTTTTCTAGACTTACGCTTCCCAAAAATGAGCCAGAATACAACTCTTTTACAGCATCTGGTATTGTCAGGTTCTTCAAATGCTGCAAGTAATTAAAGGCATTAGCGTATATATAGGTCACATTTTCAGGAACAGTATAGGATTCCCTTGGTGATGCTTCAGGATAACCTACGAGTCTTGTCTTATCCTTATTGAAAAGCACACCGTCAGCAGAACTGAATAACGGGCAGTCTTCTTCTACTTCGATCCATTCTAAAGATCTGCATGGGACAAAAGGATTGAAGAAAATGGAATTACTATCGTCGAAACTCATGCTGCAAATTGTCTTGGGGATTGTAACCTTGGTCATTTTATCTCCAAACGGATAAGTGTCCAAACACGTTACCTTATAAGTTTCTCCTTCAAAGGATACTTCTGATGGAATGCGAAACTCGCCTTCCCCCTGCCACTTTTTCAGCATTGCTTTATGCATGACTTTCAGTAAGTCGTAAGTCGCTCCATTAATATCTGCGGTTTCTATTTTGTATTCCAGAACTAATGGCTCTCCTTCCGTTAATTCAACAAATCCCTTGTACCACCAACATGAAAGGTAGAAACTGCTGATTTCCAAACCATGTACGGTGAACCAAACGTTATATGGCATCAAGCCCAACTTATTGTATTTATAAGGATCAGGAATAATGGGTTCAATATCAATAGATACAGAATCGGGGACCTCATTGCTACCGAAACTCATACTAGAGGCTATATCAAAGCCCGTAGTATATGGATTGTTTTCATAGTATAGCAACTTAACCAACAAATCGCTTCCTTCTTTTGTCAGAACAATAGTCAAAGGCTTCTGTGTCTGGTCTATTATTGGTTTGCAAATACTGTCCTGAATATCACTTACTGTCAGTTCCTGAGCATTAACACTATATTGTGCTCCCAACGCCACAATATTCCCAAAATCCTTCCAAGGTGAAGTTGTTTTGTATTTCTCTATAGAACCTGCAGGTACATGAAGCGTTGCAGAAGCAATGAGAACATTCTTAAATACAGATTCCCATACTACAGGGACATTATCAGCTTTGCAATAGAGATCTTTCAAATTGCTACAACCTTCAAAAGCACTAGTACATATATGTTTCATGCTGTTAGGTATTGTCAATGTAGTAAGATATTTGTTATTGCTAACAGCACCTCCACCTATCCATTCCACGCCATCAGGAATGGTGTAAATGTGTTGTTGCTTCCCCTCAGGATAACAATAGAGTCCGGTTCCTTTATAATTATTTGTATGATAATAGTATTGTCCTACTCCATCTTGGCTAAAGAGTACACCATCAACGGATTTAAGACTTGGATTATCCTTGTCTACTTCTATCGATTCAAGAGCGGTGCATCCCTTAAATGGATTCAAATAAATAGGAGCGACTGCGCCGCTTGTCCCATCTTCTGGATCATGAGGTACATAATTAAGGATACCCTCAACAGTTTTGGGGATCATCACCTTTGCTAAGCCCTGATTGTTATAGAACGAACACCAAGCCATACCTTTCACAACAAACGTTTCCCCCTTGTAATTAATCTCAGATGGAATGTTCAACTCGCCAGAGACTGTATGATCAGTAGTAATAGTAGCCTCGTGAGTCGTGAAGTCCAGGAAATAGTTCAGCCCATTGATATTCGCCTCTGCCGTAGTCCCTTTCTGTGGGTCTTCGCTGTCATCAACGTGTTTGGTAAACAAAAAGTAATCCTCGTCAGTATAATAAAGCCTCAGCGAGTTTCCATCCAATTTATATGACTTGATTTCGATGATATGGTCCTCAAAGAATGTGTTCTCATATCTATCACAATAAACCTCTGTCATACCTCTACCTCCTTCGAAAATCAATTCATTCCCGTTGAGGGTTAATGTGCCGAATAAAATTTCGTTAACCATAGAATAGCCTACCACGCGGCCTTCTTTTGGTATTTCAATACTGAGACGGTGATGACCGACATAATTGGTGTTAACTTCGAACCAAGAGCCTTCATCGTTCCATCCCACCAACCACCATTCGCCATACAGTGATTCCATTGGATTTTCATTATCGTCATTGGCATACGCTGTCACACCAACCAATGCCATCAGCATGATAATCATTCCAAATAATCTCCTTGTTTTCATAAGCCATGATTTGATGTTTTTGTTGCAAAATTATGCAGTTTGTGAATAGCCAAATTATTTCTCTCGAAAGTAAGAGATTATTTAACGATTATCTTTTTCCCGTCTTTTATGTACAATCCCTTCTTCCTAAATTGAGAATTGAAAGTTGAAAATTGAGAATTAATTTTTCTTCCACTGAGGTCATAGATGCTCCCCTCTCTCACGGGAGAGGGGTTGGGGGTGAGGCTTGTTCCATTGTCCAGAAGCACGAGTTCCCTCTTTTCTGTTATGCCCTTAGAGCCTCCTGGGTTGTATGGATCGTCCCAGTTGACTATCAGGCAAGCACGTAAGGCTCCTACAATAGCTTTTCTCAGGTTGGGGTCGTCAGCCTGGCAGTCGGGCGTGGCGTCTATAATGTCGATATAGAAGCCGTCTTGGCAGCTCAGCTCTTCGTGGCAGTATGATCCGATGAACGAAGCACCCTTCACAGATACGGTATCGCGAAGCAGGCCATCCAAATCCAATGTGTTCAGGTCGATGCAGAAATCTTCCTTCGGCACAATAATATAGGGTATTCTGGCCTTGGGTGAAAGCTCCTCCTCGAAAATAATCTTCCCTTTCTCGCATCTGTCGAGCCTATAGTATCTACCCTTGCTATGCGACAACTTCAGGAGCAATTACTATATCTTCACCACTTTCCTTGCTCCTCATTATCACACGGTCTATGCACAGCGAGTACAGGAAACCTTGCTTTGATCTTGCTGCAGTTGTAGCCCCATCCAGAATCAGTGTAGGATAACTATAGTTTAGGTCCTTATAAGAATATGGGAACTCGAAATCCTCAAACACCATAAGGGTATCCACTCGGCTTCCGTCATACTCGATAATGTCGGACTTTTTGGTGGTGGCATCCTTCCCGTTTATGGTATTATTGTTATAACGAATTACACCAGTAAAGCACATCTTGTTGCAGGCCGAGGCAGAATCCACATAGGCCTGATTGTAGAAGCTGGCATCTGCGGCTTCGTCCTCGGCGATGTTTTTGTACCAATAGGGCACCATAACCACCATAATATCATACTTGCCGCTCATAACTTGAGTAGGCAGTTCCATTCCAGTCACGTTCGATGCACTTGGAATGTTACCCAGTAGCTTAATCTCTACGCGAGGAGGCGAAGACGGGCCAGGATTCTCCAGATAGAAGAAATCATTGCTGCTTACGCGTCCGTACTTGTTGGTAATAAAGGAAAAGGCATCATTATCAAAGGCTATGGCTTTCGTGCCTGCGCCAACCCTATAAGATATTGAACTTGATTTGTAATAGAACACATCAGAACCTATTTCCACCTCGATGTCAGGGTTATATAGTTCGCGGGGTATGGACAATTCACTTGTCTGCCCCTGTCCAATAAGCGTAATATACTTTTTAAGGTCTGCCTCCATGTTCACATCAGCAAGAGAGTCGGGGTTACTGATGTTGTTAAAGATTATATACCCCTCATCACCCTTCAACTTGTCTTCATATTTTTTGGTATATTTGTAGAGTGAAGCTATTTTATGTTTTGCTTCATCCAAATTGTTATTGAAGCTGGCGTTAGTCTTTTGTGGCAGTAACGTCACAGACAAGGGTTGTTCCCAGGTCTTGCTTATCTGCAAACAGGCTCGTAAGGCACCGATGCGGAAAGTCTCTTTTCCCAGTTCCCACGAAGGGAGAAGGCTGCAGTCGGGCGTTGTGTCTATGATGTCAACGTACCAGCCCTGCTTGCTTTCCAATTCCTCGCTTGTATATGAGCCGATAAAGCTGATGCCTTCTATGGAAACAGTATCTTGGCTTAATCCTGTCAGATCAAGTAGACTCAGGTCGATGAAGAAGTCTTGATTTGGTACTATAATATAAGGTATGCGAGCCTTGGGGTTCGGTTCTTCCTCAAAGATAATCTTCCCATCCTCGCAGCTGTCAAGTCTGTAGTACTTACCCTTGCTCGTATCAGGAATAGTAGGCAAGATAATCGTCGCCATCTGACCCTCGGTGAAGGTGACGAGGTCTGACAATTCCACAATAATCCCAAAATCCTTCCAAGGCTCAGTTGCTTTGTATTTTTCAACAGAACCTGCTGGGACATGAAGGGTAGCTTTATAAACCGGATCATACAGGAAAACATGGTCTTCGGTCTCGGGTACCTGCTCAGCATAGCAATACACATCCTTTAGATAGTCGCAACCTGCAAACGCCCCTTCACCGATGTACGTCATGCTGCTGGGTATGCTTACGGATTCCATGTTGATACAGCTAAGGAATCCTATTCTCTGGATGCTGGTAACGCCCTCGGGGATGATGACGGATTTTAGATTAGTGCAAAAATAGAACGTACCCTCCTCAATGGTAGTTACCCCCTTGGGAATGGTGACGGAGGTTAGTCTTTGGCAACCTTCGAATGCATAGGCACTGATACTGGTTATGTCCTCTGGGATAATCGTGTTGTTGCAGCCTCTAATCAACCGGTTAGCAGCTGTCTCGATGATGGCGTTGCAATCGTTACGCGAGTCGTAAACTGTATTTCCTTCCTCTACCTTGATGGAATTTATATATTCACAATACAGGAAGATATAATCGCCAATGTTTGTCACACTCCTGGGGATGACTATGTCCTTTAGCATCTGACACCTCCCAAACGCATTTTTACCAATGCTGAGCAGTCCCTCAGGGAAACTGATGCCGGACAGTTGAAGGCAGTCATGGAAAGCATACTCACCAATGCGGATTATGCCCTTGGGCATTGTAACGGATGTTACATTGTAACACATGAAGAACGCACTGTCGCCGATAGCCGTTACGTTATATGTTTTGCCGTCGTAATCCACGGATGTCGGAATAACCACGGCACCTGTGTAATCCGAAGATGCAGTATAATGTACAATATCGTCTTCGGTCCACATATGATATTCCTGAAAAGTAACCTCAGCTTCATCCCCAGAGAAATTGTAATATATCCCGTCAATCTCAGCGTCATAAGCATTTACCATAAGTGGCATCATTACCATCAACATTGAAAGAAGTAATTCCTTTTTCATTTTCATAATATAGAATTTTTTGCGTTATTTTTAGTTTCTGCTGCAAAATTACTCTGTTTCTGTATTTGCTCCAAAAAAATCCACTCCCAAGTAATCCCGATTTTTTGAGAATTTTTCCTACAACCTGAATAATATCTTATAACTGATTGTGTTTTAGCTTTTTAAGTGTAAAGCCGGATTTTGTATGTTAGATAGCATTTTTGGGACTACTTGGGACTGAATTTGTTTGTCTGAATGATAAAAAACCTCTAACTTTGCCGCGAAAAATAATACCGAAACATATAATTTATGTGGATTATGGGGAAAGGCAGATGGTTACTTGTGGTATTCTGCGTGCTGGCTTTGTTTTCTTGCAAAGAAGATGAAGGGGCACAACAGTTGTTGGAGAGCATAGAGCAAACATGGCAGGAATGCGAGTTCTCTCTACCAAAGGCTCAGTTGCGTGCCGAGGCACTGAGGGATTCAGTCGGGAAGTCCTCTGCCTATGTCCGGCAGAAATATAATCTGCTGACCATTCGCTTGCGTGACAAAAGCGATATGGTTCCTTCGAATCCCGACTCTGCCCTGCAGACAATGGCCTATTTCGGAAAACAGAAGAACGCCATCGACAAAGAACGTGCCTGCTACTACCTGGGTAGCGCCTATCGCGACCTGAAAGATTACCCCAGGGCCGTTAACTGTTTCCTGGAAACTGTAGAGATAGCCGCTGAATGTCAGGATGCCGATACCCTTGTGTGGCAAAACGCTCTTTCCCAATTACGAAACCTCTATATGCTGCAACTGAATTACGAGGATGAGTTGAATGCAGGACTTCAGGCAGTAGAACTGGCCAGACAATCGGGTATAAAACTGGGATGGTATCTGGTGGATGTCGCTGCTGCATACGAACATCTGGGCGACTCGCTGCTGTGTCTGCAATATTGCGATCAGGCTTTTCAGGCTTACCAAAAGGAGCAGTTCCCCCTAAAATATGGCAGCTGCTATGCCTATATGTTGACAATATATCTGAAATACAACTGTTACAAAAAGGTGGATGTTATGCTGCAACATCTAAGGCGACTCCCTGAAAACCAACGACCCAACAACTACGAATTGTGTCTGGCCAAATACCATGAGTATGCGAATCAGACGGATTCGGCAATTTTCCACTATAAGGCATATATAGATAATGTAAAAACCTTATCCGGAAGGTACGAGGCCTCTGCCGGACTTCAGCGTTGTTATTTGCAGCAGGGGAATTTCCACGATGCGGCTTTGTGGGGATGCCGACTGTACGAAACCAATGATTCTATCATCGCTCAGCGGGCATTTGAACAGACAAGAAGAGCTAAGGATGCCTATATCTACTACCGCGACAGAGAGAAAGAACGGTCTCTGATTCTGCGAGATGAGCGTATCATATTTATTTCCGTAATAAGTGTCCTTACCCTGTTAAGTATTTTATTGGCGGTGTTAGCTTTCTATTACTTCAGGAGGAAGAAATTTGCGGAGGAGATATTCGGAAAAGACAAGTTGCTGGAGCAAAGGAAAATGATTAACAGGGAACTGACTCGCATCGCCCTGATGAACAATGCGACGACCAAGGCTGAGGATGTCATTGCACACTTCCACGATATTGCCGCAGGTAAGTCTGCTCTGAATGATGATTCTTGGGATGCACTTATGGTGGCAATAGAAACCTTGTACCCGGGATTCCTGGAAGCTGTGCAGGGACGAATGAACCGACAGATGCGCGAGCCGTTGCTCCGCACAATATGTCTGATGAAGATTGGCCTGAAACCTGTTCAGATAACAAAAGTTATGGACGCAAAGATGCAGACGGTTTGGAACCGTGTGAAACGTGCCGAGGAAATCTGCGGCGACTTGCTAAGCGTCTAATGACCACTTTCGGTCAGAACAGACACTGCAGGACGGTCTGCATCAGTTCCTTACGCTTATCAGCACCGGTGATGGTTTCGAAAGGAACGCCCATGATGAAGGTGGCATACTTGTCGCCCTTATAACCGACGGCAGCACTCAGGTTGTTCTGCGCATAACGGAAAACGGTATAGGCTTTGGCATTGGCGGGTTCTATGGCATCGGGCGACTCCACAATGTAGCATTGGGCATTCAGTGTGTCGGAATAACTGAAGTGTCCTCCGGCAGGTCCGAAGGCTGACCGTACCTGCTTTATTCCTTCGCTTTTAGCTGCCTGGTTGGCTCGCCACTGGAACTTGAGCACATCGGTGGCAAATTTCTTATCCGTATCTATGGGCTTGGCCAGCGGATTGTCCCAAAGGTCGGTGCCTACGTAGGCTCCGCTGACAAAAAAACGGCCGCCTGCCTCTTGCAGGTATTGCGTAATCTGCTGCTGCATGGATGCACTGAATGTCTTATACGCTAAGGGAAGGTTCTTACCATTGCCCATCTTTGTCTGACATTGCTTGCCCAGAATCAGATCTACCATCTTATAGTCGGAAAGACGGGTTTGCCCTTCCTCTACAGCTTCGTTACTACAAGAAGTGAAACTACACCCCAAGGCCATCAGCGCCTGACCGTGAATGAACGGATAATCAAAGATATTACCGGCTATCACACGGTCTTCCTGGTCGCTATAGCTGTCACCAAACCCGGAGGCATCATCGTCCATCCAGGGAATGGTACGACGGAATTCCTTCTGTTTGCCGATATAACTGATGTCGCGCAGATAGGGAACGCCGTGGTCGTATTCGTCGTTGAAACCCGCCAACTGCATACCGTTATCCAAGGTATAGTCAAAGTCGGCCGGAGCACTCACACGGTCGAAGCCGTTGATAACCAATACAGTACCGATGTCTTTTCCAGGTTCCGAAGCCAAGCCAGCCGAAAGGATTTCGCTGTCGAAACTGCAGCCGCCATCGTTCACGGCAGAAACCTTCCAACTGTAGATATGACCACGCTGCAAGGTGGTTTTGTAGGAAGGCTCCGTAACCAGTTGGCCGTTGTCCCAACCGCCCCCATCCATACGGGTATAAACCATATAGGAATGGGGTGTTGCTGAAGGCTCCAGCGAATCTGCTACTGCCTGCCATTGCAAGGTGGCTTCGTTGCCGCTGAGCCCCACACGCATATTGCTGACCGGCAGCGGCTGCACCACATACGGGGTGCCGCGCTGACTGCAGAGGAACTTGAGCATACCTTTATATATGGCACGCGAGACGGTGAAACGGAAGCGGGGATCGAGGCCATAGCGCATATCGGCAAAGTTCTGATGCGAGAGGAGCTCCAGCAGAATGGCAGGAACCTCCGGCACACGGGCTTCGGCATAAGAAGAGTTCCACTTGCCGCGTCTGCTCCACTCGGGAGCACAGGTTGCCCTTACATCGTTCACAATCTGCGTCTGTATCAAGTCGGCCAACTCGGCAGCCAGATAACGCGAAGCACCATTGGCATACGTATCGCGGCCCTCCACGATGGTCTTATGAATCACTAAGGTACCAATGATGCCATCGTCCTTGGTAACTCCGGCATCGGAATGAAAGGCCATACTGAGGTCGATGGGTACATTCAGGCCCTTACGCTTGGGCAACGCAGCCGAACCGCCGGCAAACCAATTGACCCAACGGGGACGGCTCACATAATCATCTGTATAATCATCCTCGCCGTGCTTCATGCTATATACACTGTCGGGAGCACCTGCCCATTGTAACCAATAACGGGAACCCTCAGTAAACCTTGGGTAGCCGCTAAGAAGACCTGCACGCTCGATATTGCCCATTCCACCGCCAATCTTCACGGCATCGGCTGTTACCATCTGTCCGGCTTTATCGGAGAGATTGCTCAACGTAACCCTTGCCGTTTGCCCCTCTGTAAAGAGGAAAGTCCCCAGATAAACCCAAGTGCCGCCCATCATCTGCTGGTTGATGCGGAAATGGGTCTCGCCTCCAGCATGATGGACGGTATAGAGGGCATCCTTGCTGCTTTTCTTTACCGTCTGATAGGAAACATAAACAGCATATTCGCCCCTCTCCCTGATAACCGTCTGCCATTCGGCAATGCTTTCCGTTCCCTTTGTCTGGGTTTCTGCCTGACGGAAAGTTCCGTCGAGGAAGGGATTCTGGAAGTCGCGATATACCTGTTGCTTGTGTGCAAAGCCAGCCCCGTTGCCTGTTTCCCAAGCCTCCTGACCAACGGTCTCGGCATAACCGGAAGCCTCATCATTATCAATAATATATTCCTGCCTGTTGACATCCCGTTCACGAGGCAACAGCACATTGGCTCCTGCATTCTCCAACATAGGAACCAGGAAGGGGAGCACGTAGCTCTGGGTATAAAGGTCCTCGACGGTCTGCATGAGGCGACCACGCTGCCACTCCCAGCGGTCCAGTTTCTCCTCGTAGTACCAGCCGTGACTCTGCCAGAGGGCTATGTGCCTGTCCTGCATGCCTGCCTTTAAGCTATATGGCTTATCGGCATCCTTCTTTAACGGCACATCCACATGCGGAGCCCACTTCAAGGCCTTATCCTTTCCTGTTCTGTAGTAGGCCGGAATGTGTTTTTCTATGGGACGGCCATCAGCCCAAATCTGAATCTTGTATTTCCGGAACTTCGCAGGGAGTTGTTGCTTCAGTTCGGTATAAATGTGTTGTACGTTCTCCTCCCTAAAGGAAAGATATGCCGCATTATCGTTGCAGAAAATGTGCATAGTCTTCTTGGCAATACAGACCGAATCTGCCCTGGGATTCCCGATCAGCAGCACCTGCCTCTCCTTTTCGGCTTTCAGCAAAGCCGTCGTAACATTCTTAACTTCCTGATACTCATTCTGTGCCCAAAGGTTTCCTAAGCATAATATAAAAAGAAAAACGAAAAAAGATCTATTTTTCATATTATTAACCATTTACTGTGTGCAAAAATACATATTTTTTCCACACGAGAGAAATTTTACTGCCACACGAGGGAAAAATATTTCTCACGTGTGGCAATAAAAAAAGTAAGGGGACTTCACAGCTCCCTTACCCTTTAAAACTAAACCTTAACTATGAAAAAATCTAATGTGGTGCAAAAATACGCGATATTTACTTTAACTTCCAAGAAAAAATGAAAAAAAACGCAACCTTTGACACTTTTTAACTAAATTGAGGTCTAAAGGATGTTTTTTCTATAGAAAAAGAGATGAAAAAAAGCAAAAAAGTCTGTCTTGTCGAAAATACTTCGTATCTTTGCAGCGCGAAAACGCGTTTTCTCGGTATTAAATGAAGAAATTACTGATTGAGACATACGGCTGCCAGATGAATGTAGCCGATAGTGAAGTTGTAGCCAGCGTTATGGGAATGGCAGGCTATGAGGTAACGGATAACATGGATGAGGCGAATGCCGTTTTCCTGAACACCTGTTCCGTTAGAGATAATGCCGAGCAGAAGATTATCAGTCGGCTGGAATTTCTCTACAGCCTTCAGAAGAAGGGCCGTAAGATTATCATCGGCGTACTGGGTTGTATGGCTGAACGCGTGAAAGAAGAACTGATAGAAAAATACCACGCAGACATTGTTGTAGGACCCGACGCCTATATGTCCCTTCCGGACCTGATTGCTCAGGTGGAATGTGGGCACAAGGCCATGAACGTGGAGCTATCAACTACAGAGACTTACAAAGACATCGTTCCGCAGCGTATCTGTGGCACGCACATAGGAGGTTTTGTAACCATTATGCGTGGATGCAACAACTTCTGCCACTACTGCATTGTTCCCTACACAAGAGGAAGGGAAAGGAGCAGGGATGTGGATAGCATCCTGCGTGAGTGCCGCGATTTGCGCGACAGAGGATTTAAGGAGGTAACGCTGTTAGGACAGAATGTGAACTCTTATAAAGCCCCCTCGGAAGGGGGTTCTTTTCCACAACTGCTTAGACGCGTTGCCCGTGAAGTGCCTGAAATGAGGGTAAGGTTTACCACTTCACACCCCAAGGATATGAGCGACGAGACCCTGCATGTGATAGCAGAAGAGCCTAACATCTGCCACCACATACACCTGCCGGTGCAAAGCGGAAGCAACAGAATCCTTAAATTGATGAACCGCAAATATACCCGCGAGTGGTATCTGGACCGCGTGGCAGCAATTCGCAGGATTATCCCAGATTGTGCTATCAGTACGGACATCTTTGTTGGATATAGCAGCGAAACGGAGGAGGATCACCTGTTGAGCCTGAGTCTGATGCGCGAATGCCAATACGACAGTGCCTTTATGTTCAAGTACAGCGAACGTCCTGGTACTTACGCCAGCAAACATCTGCCGGATGATATCCCGGAAGATGTAAAGGTACGCCGGTTGAACGAGCTCATTGCCCTGCAGAACGAACTTTCTGCCGAAAGCAACAAACGTTGCATTGGAAAGGAGTTTGACGTACTGTTAGAAGGCGTAAGCAAACGAAGCAAAGACCAGTTGTTTGGCCGAACCGGACAAAACAAGGTGGTTATTGTTGACCGCAGCAATCACCATATCGGCGAGACTGTACGTGTGCAGATAACAGAGAGTAGCAGCGCAACGCTGAAGGGGACGGTTCTATGAACATTAGAATTTAGACATTAGTTAAGTGGGAAAGAAAAGAAAGACTACGACTTGGAGGATACTGGCTCTCATCAACACTATTATCACCACTATGGTGCTGATACTGTTGGGAATGGTTCTTCTGTTGACGCTCACAGCCAACGTGGTGGGTAAATCGGTAAAAGAGAACCTGGTAGTGACTGTGGTTCTGCAAGAAGATACACCTACAGAAGAAGCCCAAAAGCTTCAGAAAAAACTTTGTGCTAAGCCTTACGTAAACAACATAGTGTATGTTAGCAAGGAACAGGCACTAAAGGAACATGTGGAAAGTATGGGCATCGACCCGTCGGAATTTCTGGAAGCCAACCCCTTCCCCATCTCTATGGAGGTAAGCATGAAGGCTGAGTATTCCAACAACGACAGTCTGCTATGGATAGAAAAGGAACTGGAGGAAACACCGGAAGTCGATGAGGTATTCTACCAAAAGGATCTGGTAGAAAACCTAAACCGCAACCTGACATATGCCTCGCTGGTTCTGTTAGGCATAGCCGTACTTCTGATAGTGGTTTCGCTGAGCCTCATCTACTTGACAGTCCAACTGATTGTGTACAACCATAGGTTCATCATTCATACCATGAAGCTGGTGGGGGCAAAATGGAGCTACATACGCCGTCCTTTCCTGATTAACAGTTTCTGGATCGGACTTATTTCAGCCATTCTGGCTGATGCCATTCTGTGTGGTCTTATACTGTGGGCGGCAAGATACGATGAGGGCATCATGCAATATGTAACCCGACAGAATATGCTAATTGTAGCAGGCAGTGTATTAGCGGTTGGATTGCTGATTACCGTTGTTTGCACCTATGTATCTGTAACTCAGCAACTTTACAAGAAAGGCAGAAGGCTGTATTGATAGATAAGAGTTAATAGATAAGAGTTGATGGATTGACGCCGAAGGGGTTGCGAAAGAACAGCGAGAAGGTTTAGCCCGACGGCCCAAAGGGGAAAGTCAACGATGTGGCAATTGAGAATTTATTATTAGAATAAAATAAAGATGAGTAATTTTGCATTTACAAAGATTAACTACATTTTGCTGGCTATAGGAATGGCCATAGTTATTGTGGGATTGATACTGATGGCTGGTGAAGGAAGCCACGAGGGTGTTTTCAATGCCGATATCTTCAGCGCTCGCCGAATAAAGGTGGCTCCATTAGTTAGTCTGGCCGGATTTGTGTTTATCATGGTTGCCATAATGTACAAGTCGAAAGCAGAAAGAAACCTTGATAAAAAGAACGATTAAAAGATATGAGTGATATTCAAGCATTTTTGTTGGGATTGATACAAGGCCTTACAGAATACTTGCCCGTTAGTAGCAGCGGACATCTGGAAATAGGAAAAATGCTGTTGGGAATAGACCCCGAAGCCGGCGGACTGCAATTCGACATTATTGTGCATATTGCAACCGTATTAGCAACAATAGCAATCCTGTTCAAGGAAATTTCGTGGATATTGAAGGGCATGTTCAAGTTTGAATGGAACAGCGAGACAAAGTATGCACTTAACATCATTATCTCTATGATTCCCGTAGGCATCGTAGGTCTTTATTTCAAAGACAGCATAGAAGCACTCTATGCCAACGAGCATGTACGTACTATGGTGGTGGGTGTCTGCCTGCTGATTACCGCTGTATTGCTTACCCTTACCCATTTCTATAAGGCCAATGAAAAAGAGAATATCTCGCCACTGCATTCCTTTATAATAGGTATTGCCCAGGCAGTAGCCGTTCTTCCCGGTTTAAGTCGTAGCGGCAGCACCATAGCAACAGGCTTATTGCTGGGTAACAAAAAGGAGAAACTGGCTCAGTTCTCCTTTCTAATGGTGATTCCACCCATATTGGGAGAGGCCCTTTTGGACTTCAGACATTTCCTTTCGCCCAGCACAGAATATCTGGCTGAACACGGCGCTTCAGCACCTCTTTCTGTATCTGCTATGACCATAGGCTTTCTGGCAGCATTCGTATCAGGATGCTTTGCCTGCAAATGGATGATCTCTATCGTTAAGAAATGTAAGCTAATTTACTTTGGCATCTATTGTGCCATAGCCGGAATTCTGGTTTTAATATTAGGATAAAAAATGAACTTCCAAGCAGGGGAAATACTATACTTTGACAAGCCGCTCCATTGGACCAGTTTCAATCTCGTGGCAAAGATACGCAGTGCTTTGTGTCATAAGATTGGAGTAAGGAAACTGAAGGTAGGGCATGCCGGAACGTTAGACCCTCTGGCAACAGGTATCGTGACCATTTGCACAGGAAAAGCCACCAAACGGATTGATGAGTTGCAGGCCCATACCAAGGAATATGTTGCCACATTGCAGCTGGGTGCAACAACCCCCTCGTTCGACTTGGAAACAAACATTGATGCAACCTTCCCCACTGTACACATCACAGAACAGATGATACAAGAGGTGCTGGAGCAGTTCAAAGGAAGAATCGAACAGGTGCCACCAGCTTTCTCGGCCTGCAAAGTGGACGGTCATCGTGCCTACGCACTGGCCCGCAAAGGAAAAGATGTACAACTGAAAGCCAAGGTTCTGGTCATTGACGAAATTGAGCTAAGACACTTCGATTCAGAGACCATGCAAATGACCATCAGGGTGGTTTGCAGCAAAGGAACCTATATCAGGGCATTGGCCAGAGACATAGGAGAAGCCCTACAGAGCGGCGCACACCTGATAGCTCTGCGCAGAACAAGGGTAGGAGACATCAAAGTGGAGGATTGTATGAAGATGGAGGATTTTTCAAACTGGCTGGAACAACAAGAAATAGAGACAAACTCTGATAACGATTAAAATACATACTTACTTAATAATCTCATGAAGCTATCACAATTCAAGTACAAACTAACTGACGAAAGAATCGCTCAAGAACCAACCCCATTCCGCGACGATTGTCGATTGATGGTGGTACACGCCAAGAGCAAATACATCGAACACAGAAAATCATTCCGCGATGTGCTGGATTTCTTTGACGAAAAAGATGTCTTTGTCTTCAACGATACAAAGGTATTCCCCGCCCGCCTGTACGGAAACAAAGAAAAGACTGGTGCCAGAATTGAAGTCTTCCTGCTGCGCGAGTTGAATAAAGAGATGCGATTGTGGGATGTTCTCGTTGACCCAGCCCGTAAAATCCGTATCGGGAACAAACTTTATTTCGGACAGGACGAGTCGATGGTGGCCGAGGTAATAGACAATACCACAAGCCGCGGCCGTACACTCCGATTCTTGTATGACGGGCCACACGAGGAGTTCAAGCATGCTCTTTATGCCTTAGGAGAAGCTCCCATTCCCAAGCATATCATCAAACGTCCCACTACACCCGAAGACCTGGAAAATTTCCAATGTATCTTTGCCAAGAATGAAGGTGCAGTAACAGCTCCTACAGCCGGACTCCATTTCTCCCCCCAACTGATGAAGATGATGGAGATAAAGGGTGTTGATTTTGCCTTTGTAACCCTACACTGCGGTCTGGGCAACTTCCGCGAGATAGATGTAGAAGACTTGACCAAGCATAAGATGGACAGCGAGGAAATGCATGTGAACCAGGAAGCTTGCGACATCATAAATACAGCTAAATCCGAAGGTCGCAAAATTGTAGCAGTAGGAACCACTGTGCAAAGAGTATTGGAATCCGCTGTCAGTGCCGACGGAAAATTAAAAGAGTATGACGGATGGACAAACAAGTTCATCTTCCCACCATACGATTTTACACTGGCTGATGCAATGATTGCAAACTTCTACCCGCCCTACAGCACTCTGTTGATGCTTACCTGTGCCTACGGCGGATATGACCTGATAATGATGGCATATAAAGAGGCTCTGAAGTTCAACGAGAACGATCCTGAAAACCGCTATCGTTTCGGCACCTACGGAGATGCCATGCTAATCTTACAAGATTAATGCACAAACTTTATATTGCCCTTGGTTCCAACCTGGGTGACAAGGAAGAGATGTTACACCGAGCCCTTGAGCTTATAGATAAGCACATCGGCTCGGTATTACGTACCTCTTCTTTCATAGAAACAGCGCCTTGGGGCTTCCAGAGCGAGAATACTTTTCTGAATGCCGTCTGCCTGGTGGAGACGACACTCACACCATTTCTTTGCCTAAAGGAAACGCAAAAGATAGAACGTCTATTGGGAAGAACAAAGAAAAGTAAAAATGGAATTTACCACGACCGTCCCATCGACTTGGACCTCCTCCTATATGATGATTTAGAGATAAATACACCAGAGCTGGTTCTTCCCCACCCTCACATGCAGGAACGTGATTTTGTAATGATTCCACTGAAAGAAATCATTGAGTAATGAGATTGCATTTCGCAAATACTCCATCTCTGCAGAAAAAAAGAACGATTTATTTTGCTCTGCGCTCGATTTTTCGTATTTTTGCAGCCGAAAAATAAATGTGGATAGATTTGGGCTGCTTGCAACCACAGAAAAAAATGCTAAAACGAGAAACAAAGAATATGTTTCTCACGCATTTCTGCCCGATTTCTCTCCCCATACATTATTAATTATATATATTAAATGTATTATGGGATACTTATTTACATCCGAATCTGTTTCTGAAGGCCATCCGGATAAAGTGGCCGACCAAATCAGTGATGCTGTGTTGGACAAGCTTTTGGCTTTTGACCCTCAGTCGAAGGTTGCTTGTGAAACGCTCGTTACCACAGGACAAGTGGTGTTAGCCGGTGAGATTAAAACTGAGGCCTACGTTGACCTTCAGCGTATTGCCCGTGAAGTGATTAACCGCATTGGCTATACCAAGAGCGAGTACATGTTTGAGGGCAACAGTTGCGGAGTACTTAGCGCTATTCATGAGCAGAGTGCCGACATCAACAGAGGTGTTGAGCGCTCGGATCCTGAAAAGCAAGGAGCCGGCGACCAAGGTATGATGTTTGGCTATGCTACCAACGAAACAGACAACTATATGCCATTAAGTCTGGATCTTGCACATCGCTTACTAATGGAATTAGCTGCTATCCGCAAAGAAGGAAAGGTAATGACCTATCTTCGTCCTGACGCCAAGAGTCAGGTAACCATAGAATACAGTGACGAGGGTATTCCTCAACGCATAGACACCATAGTTATCAGTACCCAGCACGATGAGTTCGATACCGATGAGGCTATGCAGGAGCGCATCGCCAAAGATGTAAAAGAGATCCTGATCCCCCGCATGCAGAAAAACATCAAGAACGAAAGCATCCGCAACCTTTTCAATAGTCAGATTATCTACCACGTGAACCCAACAGGAAAGTTTGTTATTGGAGGTCCTCACGGAGATACCGGTCTGACAGGAAGGAAAATCATTGTTGACACCTATGGTGGAAAGGGTGCCCACGGAGGAGGTGCATTCAGCGGAAAGGACCCATCCAAGGTGGACAGATCGGCAGCATACGCTGCCCGCCATATTGCTAAAAATATGGTGGCTGCAGGTGTTTCAGATGAAATGCTGGTGCAGATAAGCTATGCCATTGGTGTTGCCGAGCCTGTGAGCATCTATGTGAATACCTACGGGCGTAGCAAGATCCCGTTTACCGATGGAGAAATTGCCAATAAGATTAAAGAGTTGTTCGACCTCAAGCCGTATGCTATAGAGCAGCGCTTAAAACTCCGTAATCCCATCTATGAAGAGACCGCAGCCTATGGCCACATGGGACGCGAGCCAAAAATTGTTACCAAACGCTTTGAATCTCTGTACAGAGAGACTAAAGAAGTAACAGTAGAACTTTTCACATGGGAGAAACTGGATTACGTACAGAAGATACAAGAAGCATTCGGGATATGCAAGAAGTAAAACGCATTTGCGTCTATTGTTCCAGCAGTACGAAGATAGAAGAATGCTATTTTCGTGACGCACGTAAACTGGGACAGCTTATGGCGGCAAAGGGAATAGCCATTGTAAATGGTGCAGGCAATATGGGACTGATGAAAGCCTCAACAGACGGCTGTCTGGAAGCAGGAGGCAAAGCCATAGGCATCATCCCCTCCTTTATGATAAAGGAAGGGTGGTGTCATCAGGGAATGACACAGATTATCGAAACATCTGATATGCATATCCGTCAACAAAAAATGGCAGAGGAAAGTGATGCGGCAATCATTTTACCTGGTGGTTGTGGCACCTTTGCCGAGATGATGGAACTCATCACATGGAAGCAACTGGGCCTATACCTGAAACCCATAGTCATTCTGAATACAAACAGCTATTACGACTTCATGTTACAAGCACTACAGCAGGCTGCTGAGCAAAACTTCATAAGGGTACAGCACACTGCCATTTGGCGTGTAGCCCAAACACCAGAGGAAGCTATTAGGTTGGCTTTGGGAACACCCCTATGGGATACAAGCATTCGTCGATTCGCTGCAATATGACAGAACTTCTGTATGATTCCATAACCACCATCCCTGTGGATTCTGTTACCACGACGGAAACACCACCTCCATTTTACGAAAATATGGGGTTTTTCCAAGGGGACTCACTCATGCACCCGGAAGTAAAAGTGGGCCAGACAGGATTTGATGGTATTCTCAGACCATACCTACCTTGGCGCGACGAATGGGTTGTCATATTTGTCCTGTTGAGTTTTTTACTTATGGCAATGATACAGAAAAGAGTCAGAAAACTCTTTTCGTCAGAAACCAAGGGTTTTTTCCTCCCCACAAAGAACATCACCAGAAAAGAAAAGCGTGACAGCAACCTTGAACAGTTAGTACCCATCTTGATGGCATTTATCCTGAGCATTCAAGGCGGCTTGGGAGTATTCGTGTATATGCAGAAAGAGAAACACCTCTTTTTAGGCCAAATCCCACCCTACATTTTTATTGGTATATACATAGCTATTTGGATGCTGTATTTTATATTCAAGAATCTGATGCTGACTTTTGTTAATTGGATTTTTTTTGACAAAACCAAAAGAGCTAATTGGAGAAAATCCTATTTTTTCCTTTATGCAGCAGAAACATTGTTCTTTCTGTTCGTTATTATTTCAACTATATTTCTCAACCTCGCTCCTGTCGTTCCGCTATGGATTATCCTTATTATAGGCCTTTTGATTAAATTCTTGCATTTATACAAAACTTTTCTAATCTTTTTTCCTAAAATCTATGGCACTTTGCATTTAATTGTGTACTTTTGCACCCTTGAAATCATGCCATTGCTGGCAGTTCTCAAAATACTGATTAGAGTGACAGACGAATTGATAGTAAAATTCTAGGACAATTATGATAAAGAAGATATTGGTATCACAGCCCAAGCCCTCTTCAGAAAGGTCTCCATATTACGACATCGCCGAGCGCATGAATGTAGAAATTGTCTTCCGCCCTTTTATTAGGGTTCAAGGCATTACGCCGAAGGAATTTCGAGCACAAAAAATATCCATTTTAGATCATACGGCCGTTGTATTTACTTCAAGGCATGCCATTGATCATTTCTTCACTTTATGTAAGGAGATGCGCGTAGCCATACCAGAAGACATGAAGTACTTTTGTATCACAGAAACCGTTGCGCTCTATATTCAAAAGTATGTACAGTATCGCAAGCGTAAGATATTCTTTGGTGAAACAGGAAAAATTGATGACCTGATTCCATTGATGGCAAAGCACAAGAACGAGAAGTATTTCATCCCCATCAGCGATGTTCACACAAGCCAGTTCGGAGAAATGCTTGATGCAAAGAAACTCTTTCACTCAGAGGGCATCATGTACCGCACTGTAAGCAACGACTTTACAAAGGACGAACCCTTTGATTATGATTTGCTTATCTTCTTCAGCCCCAGTGGTATCCAAGCTTTACTGAAGAACTTCCCGGACTTCAAGCAAAACAATATCTCCATAGGTACATTTGGTCCCGCTACAGCAAAAGCTGTTCGCGAAGCAGGACTTCGCCTCGACCTGGAAGCACCCTCACCAGAATACCCGAGCATCACAGCTGCCATTGCTGCCTATGTGAAGAAGGTAAATGGAATTGATTAAAAAACGTTTCACGCTATCTAAGGATGAGCGACTCTGTAGCCGGAAGGCTTTGGAAGAGCTCTTCGAAGGAAGCAACAAATCTATTCTGGTCTATCCCGTAAGGGCTGTGTTCCAGAAAACAGAAGAGACAGGAACCCGCATTATGGTTTCTGTCTCTAAACGCTTTTTTAAACGAGCCGTGAAACGCAACAGAGTTAAACGACAGCTACGTGAAGCCTACCGCTTAAACAAGCATATTCTCAAGCCCTCAAGCGGAGGTGTAAACATCGCTTTTCTATGGAATAGCAACGAACTTCTGCCCACAGAGAAGGTGATGGAGAAAATGCAGAACCTATTATGCAAAATCCATGAATCCATTTCAGATGCTTCATCCACTCTCTGATTTACTGGCTAAGCTACTGATTCTACCTATACGGTTCTACCAGAAATTCATCTCTCCGCTTACCCCGCCTTCCTGCAGATTCACTCCTACATGCAGCCAATATGCTATAGAAGCTCTACGTAAACACGGGCCACTAAAAGGAATGTATTTAGCCATCCGAAGAATTCTGAGATGTCACCCCTGGGGCGGTTCCGGATATGACCCTGTACCATGATAATACCCTATATCAACTTTCACACGCATCACCCTGTCTATGAAAATGAGTTTTCGTTAGGCGGCGAGGAATACGGTATGGACCGCAGATGGGAATGCCCACTGCCCCAACAGGAAGAAATATTCCGCCAACATGTTTTGGAAAGTGAGCGAGATGCAAAGCCTTTGGTGATTCATTGCGTAAAAACCCTTGAGGATATTCTGCGCATACACAAAGAAATGCGCCCCAGACAACCTTGGATTATGCATGGTTTCAGAGGTAAACCCAGACAGTTACAGTCACTCATCTCTGCAGGAATATATGTTTCCTTTGGATTACACTACAACAGAGAAAGCCTGCTGCTATGTCCCTTAGAAATGATGTTTTTGGAAACAGACGATGAGGCTCTTCCCATTGAGCCTCTATATAAAGAGGTCGCACAGCATAGGGGAATTTCCACAGAAGCCTTGAAGCAGAAAATATGGGAAAATGCAAATAAATTATTTCCTCATTTGGCTTTTTCCCCACTTATTCGTAACTTTGCAAGCAAATTTAACTAAAACAAGCAGATAGAATTATGGAATTCAACAAAATTACGGCTGCAGAAGCTGCAGCCCTTATCCAAAACGGACAAACAATTGGTTTAAGTGGTTTTACTCCTGCCGGAGTTCCCAAGTGTACTCCTGCAGAGATAGCAAAAAAAGCAGAAGCAGAGCATGCTGCCGGTCGCCCTTTCAAGATTAGCATCTTCACAGGTGCCAGTACAGGCCAAAGTTGTGATGGTGCATTGGCTAACGCTCAAGCAATCGATTTCCGCGCTCCATACACCACAAACCCAGATTTTCGTAAGCACGTAAACCTTAACGAATTACATTACTCCGACCTCAACCTCTCTAATATGGCTACCCAGATTCGTCAGGGATACCTGGGAGATGTTGATTGGGCTATCATCGAGGCTTGTGCTATCGAAAAGGTTGGAAATAAGTGCCACATCTACCTGACTGCAGCTGGCGGTATCAGCCCCACCGTTTGCCGTTTGGCAAAAAATGGTATCATCATTGAGCTTAATGCTTTCCACAGCCCCGACAGCAAGGGTATCCATGATGTTTACGAGATAGAAGATCACCCCTTCCGCAAACCCATCAATATCTGCAAAGCCAGTGATCGTATCGGTAAGCCCTATGTAGAAGTGGATGCCGACCGTATCATCGGAGTAATCGAATGCGATGTTCCCGACGAGGCTCGCGCCTTTAAGGACCCAGACCCCATCACTACTCAAATTGGTCAGAACGTAGCCGACTTCCTGTTGCACAACCTGAGGTCCGGCCTCATCCCCAAGAGTTTCCTCAACTTGCAGAGTGGCGTAGGAAGCGGTGCCAATGCCGTATTGGGTGCTTTGGGTCAGTGCCCCGAAGTTCCCGACTTCCACATCTATACCGAGGTGCTTCAGGATGCTCCTGTTGGCTTGATGAAACAAGGCCGCGTACTGAGCGCTTCTGCTTGCTCTCTGACCGTTACCAACGAGTGTCTGAAGGATATTTACGCCAACATGGATTTCTTCAAGGATAAGCTGGTTCTGCGCCCCTCTGAGATTAGCAACTGTCCCGAAGTCATTGCCCGTATCGGCGTATGCGCTCTGAACACCGCCATCGAGTGTGATCTCTACGGTCATGTTAACTCCACTAAGATCTGTGGTACCAAGATGATGAATGGTATTGGCGGTTCTGCCGACTTTACCACATCGGCTTACCTCTCTATTTTCACATGTGGTTCAACCACTAAGGGTGGTGCCATCTCCAGCATTGTTCCGTTTGCCAGTCATATCGATCACACCAACCATTTCATCGATGCAGTCATCACCGAGTATGGTGTTGCGGACCTCCGTCATAAGAGCGATATGCAGAAGGCCGAGGAACTCATCAAGGTAGCACATCCCGATTATCGTCCTATGCTTCAGGATTACCTGAAATATGCCAGCAAACGAGGCGGCCACACCCATCATGAGCTGTCTGCTGCCTTTGCTATGCACGACACCTTCCTGCGCAAGGGCGACATGCGCCTGACTGATCTGGCAGAGTACATTAAATAATCATTCTTACGCTATAATAAAGGCAGAAAGCCTGTTTTTATAAGAAAGATAAGGTTGGCGCTTCGAGCGTCAACCTTATTTGTGTTTTTACGTCCTTGTATGGCTGTTGTGTTAAATTACTATAAGATTGGAGATTTTTTATACCATTCTGGAAAAAAAATCTAAAAAATCAACTTACCTTTATGCCGGAAATAAACGTAAATAACGTTCTTAATACACAAAAATGAAGAAAATATTCTGTATAACTCTGTTTGCAATATTCAGCAGTACAGCAGTTGTTGCCAACACCCCTGACGAGGATATTCTGTTTAATGTGCTTAAGCGCGAGGTGGGGTATTACTACTCTCAGCTTTCGCAGGATTCGCTGCCAGTGAGATTCATCTCGCTGAATGTGCTGAACGAGAATAGGGTCAACATTTTCAGTGATACGGGAGCGGCTTTAGTAACGGAAGCCAACTCGCGTAGGTTGAAACCCAATATATGGTTTGACAAGGACAACCCCTCCAAAATAAAAAATCGCTCAGACAAATACGATTTGCCTTTTTCGGACGATACCATCGCCATCAAGGAAGTTATCTGGGACGCTTTGGACAAAGAATACCAAAGTGTTAAGGATGCCAGAAAATCGGAAGCTAAGAAGGAGAAGAAAGATACCCTTAAGAGCAGCATAGCGTTTAAGGCAGAGCAACACTATGAGAGTCCTCTGCCCCCACTGAATATAGATAAGGAAAGGTGGAAGGCCTTGCTTAACAGGGTGACATCGGTCAGGAAAGAAGGTGTTTCTGCTATATGTACGGCTAACTTTATCTGCGAACAGCACAGGAAATACCTGGTCAGCTCTGAGGGTACGGAAATCGTTCAGAACCGCAGATCGTTCATCATTAATCTGAATGTTAAGGTAAAGGATAAGAAAGAAGATATATCAGCACTGAACAAGGTGTTTTTTGCCCATAACGAGGGCGAACTGCCAAGCGAGGAGGAGTTGAAGAATGCCATAACCGACCTTATAGATCGTGCCGATGCCCTAAGCAAGGCACCCCTGGCAGAGGCATATACTGGACCAGTACTCTTCTCGGGCGATGCCAGCGGAGTATTCTTTCATGAGGTTTTAGGACACCGGCTGGAGAAGGAAGACTCGGAGTTCAAAACCATGATGGAAACACGTGTGCTACCAGAAGGCTTCAGCATATCATGCGACCCAACATTAGATAATTTCGATGGAACCCCCATACACGGAGGCTATCTGTTTGATGATGAGGGAACCAAGGCGCAGAAGGTGGAATGTATTAAGGACGGCATTCTGAAGAGCATGCTTAGGGGCAGATGGTCGGAAAAGGGAGAAACGGAGAGCAATGCTCATTCCAGGGCTGCCTTTGGTGAGAAGGCATCGCCCAGACAGTCCAACTTCTTTGTGGAAACCAGCCATCCGTACACAGAGGAACAACTGCGTGGAATGCTGATTCAGGAACTGAAGGATAAGAATAAGGAATATGGTTATTACATCAGAACTGTTAGTAACGGATGGACAACTACAGGAACCAACACCAATCGAATATCATCCTTTAATGTCGTACCCATAGAGACCTATAGGATTTATGCCGACGGAAGGCCGGATTCGCTGGTCAGGGGTGTTTCCTTCATTGGTACTCCATTGACGGCATTCAGCAATGTTAAGGCTGCCGGCGGAAGGTACGAAGTGTCCAATGGCAGATGCGGCTCGCGCTCTGGATGGATACCCGTTTCGCTGATTTCGCCTATGCTTTATGTCTCGCAGATGGAAACCCAGTGTCTGAAGACCGATGAGGAAGAAGCACCTAAACTCTCCCAACCGGAATTTGTTCCGAAAGAACAACTGGAGGGCTTGAGTGATGATTCTGTCATCTTCAAGGCTATGGCCGACGAAATGACACGCAGTATGGACAGTCTGAAAAGTGATGACGGCATGAAGCCCTTTTTCCTGGATTATCGGATTTTCCGAACGGGTAATGCATACATTCATTCTTCGTTGGGAACATGCAATTACCTGAATGTGAACGAAATCAAAAATAGCGGTAAGGTAATTGTCGTTGTGGGTGATAGTTTGAAGACCAGTTATAATGATGGCCTGATAAATGAGCTGCCCGATGAGGTAAGCTATAATCATATTCGCAGAGAATTATGGGGTTGCACAAATGCCAAATTTAATTCTGTATGCGACGACCATAAATCAAATGATACGTGGAGGGCACAGGAGTTCCTGGACGACAGCATCCCGGAATGGACCAAGATACCCGGAAGGGTTTACACCGAGAAGTCGGCATTGGACAACTACCAGAAGGACGTGGAGACGCTGAAGGCTCTTGCCGATACCTTGTCTGCCATTTTCAAGAACTATCCGCAACTATGTCGCACACGCGTTGGAATAGATTTTGAATACGAAGACATATATCAACTGAACAGCGACGGGCTGCACGCACGCACTCCCTTAAAGAAAGTCAACATTACATCAAATGCCAGCTTTCTGTCCCCTGAAGGAGAATTATTTGAAGAAATTACATCTTTTACTTATTACGATGTGGACGACCTGCCGCCAACCGACTCGCTGATGGCTGAACTGGAAAGATTTGCCAACAAGGTGATGCGTAAAAAAGCGGTGACCTTATCGGAGGAATTGGAATACATCGGCCCTGTAATATATGAGAATGGAAAAGCACTTCAAGCACTCTATAACAATTTGTATGGCCAAACAAACATAAGGGACTATATTATTTGCAGCCTGAATTGGAGGAATAGGAAGTATGATAACACATACAGACTACTTGGTAAAAAGGTTGTCTGCAAGAATATTTCCGTATGGCAGTTGGGTAATGACTCCGTTTATAACGGACACCGTATGCTCGGTTATCGGAAATACGATGCTGACGGTGTCCGGCCTGCAACGATAGAACTGATACGAAAGGGCATTCTGATGAACCAGTTGGCAGGACGAAGGCCGTCGCCCGTGACACGTAAATCAACAGGAAACCAACGTATGAACGGATCTCGTGATTATGGCTGGTACGCTTCTGGAACTGTACTCCGGATCTCGTTCGATAAGACAATGAGTAGGAAGAAACTCATTAAGAAACTGATAGCGATGGCCAGAGAACAGCACTCGGAATACGCCTATATCATAAGCGACTGGCAAGGGATGCTACGCATAAACACCAAAACGGGAGAGCAGGAAGAAGTGTGGTTAAGAAATGGAGATAATCCTTCGAGATTACAGTTAATGGGGGATATCTGGGCATCCAAAGAGGAAACGGCTGACCGCAAAGAATCCGTCATTCATCCCAAAACCATCCTTTTCCCGTTAGTAGAACTGAGAATCAACGCCAGCAGTCCCAGGAAATGTGAGAGGTTTGCGAAACTGAGGCATTGACCAATCAGGCGGTACACAGAAAAGGAAGCTTTTTTAAAATAAGCATTAAAAATCCGAGGCGCATAATGACGTTTCGGATTTTTTTTCGTAATTTTGTCGCCCGAAATTTATATATATAATGTAGTATATGGAAATTGCAAGCAAAATAACGACAGCGGTTCAGGCCGTAATTGAGGAGTTGTACGGCGTGCAGGTACCTGAGAAAATGGTGCAGTTGCAGGAGACCAGAGCTGAGTTTGAGGGACAACTGACACTGGTGGTATTCCCCTTCCTGAAAATGAGCAAGAAGGCCCCTGAGGCTACAGCACAGGAGATTGGCGAACAGTTAGTGGTTAAGGTGCCCGAGGTAATCAGCAAGTTCAATGTAATCAAGGGTTTCCTGAACCTCGTTATTAACCCTGCACAGTGGATAGAGCTGTTGGAGAGCATTCAGCAGAATCCCACCTTCGGCTTCACCCCTGTTACGGAGGAGAGTCCGTTGGTAATGATAGAATATTCGAGTCCAAACACTAACAAGCCCCTGCATCTGGGTCACGTGCGTAACAACCTGCTGGGTTGGGCATTGGCCAATGTGATGCAAGCCAACGGCAACAAGGTGGTGAAGACCAATATTGTGAATGACCGTGGCATTCATATCTGCAAGAGCATGCTGGCCTGGCTGAAATGGGGCAATGGTGAGACGCCGGAGTCTTCGGGCAAGAAGGGCGACCATCTGATTGGTGACTACTATGTAGCCTTCGATAAGCATTACCGCGAGGAAGTGAAGGAACTTGTTGCCCAAGGCATGGACGAGGAACAGGCTAAGCAGGAGGCTCCGCTGATAAAGGAAGCACACGAGATGCTGGTGAAGTGGGAGCAGAACGACCCCGAGGTTCGTGCCCTCTGGAAGAAGATGAACGAATGGGTATATGCCGGTTTCGACGAGACATACAAGGCATTAGGCGTAAGCTTCGACAAAATATACTACGAGAGCGAAACCTATTTGGAAGGTAAGGAGAAAGTGGAGGAAGGCTTGCAGAAGGGCTTCTTCTATCGTCGGGAGGATGGTTCCGTATGGGCCGACCTGACAAAAGAGGGCCTCGACGAAAAACTCTTGCTACGCTCCGATGGTACCAGTGTTTACATGACACAGGATATCGGTACGGCCAAACTCCGTTTCCAGGACTTTCCCATCGACAAGATGATCTATGTGGTGGGCAATGAGCAGAACTACCACTTCCAGGTGCTCAGCATCCTGCTGGATAAATTGGGATTCAAGTGGGGCAAGGACCTCGTTCACTTCTCCTATGGAATGGTGGAGCTGCCAAACGGTAAGATGAAGAGTCGTGAGGGTACCGTAGTAGATGCCGATGACCTGATAGCCACCATGATTAGCGATGCACGGCAGATGAGTGCCGATAAGGTGAATAAGCTGGAAGGTATCACAGAGGAGGAAGCACAGGAGATTGCCCGTATCGTAGGAATGGGAGCCTTGAAATACTTCATCCTGAAGGTAGATGCCCGCAAGAATATGCTCTTCAATCCCGAAGAGAGTATCGACTTCAACGGTAATACCGGTCCTTTCATTCAGTACACCTACGCCAGAATCCGCAGCATTCTGCGTAAGGCAGGCGACGTGGATCTGACTGCTTTGGCCAACGATACCGAATTGAGCGACAAGGAGATAAGCCTCATCCAGCACCTGCAGGGATTCCAGGCTGCCGTTAAGCAGGCAGGAGCCGACTACAACCCCAGTTGCATTGCCAACTACTGCTACGAGCTGGTAAAGGAATACAACCAGTTCTATCACGATTTCAGTGTGCTGCGCGAGGAGGACGAGAAGAAGCGTCTGTTCCGTATTGCTCTCTCTGCTGCCGTAAGTCAGGTTGTCAAGAACGGCATGGGCCTCTTAGGTATCGAGGTGCCTGAGAGGATGTAAGATAAAGACCCTCCCCCCAACCCCTCCCTTTATGGAGGGGTGTCTGCACCTATTTTGAATTGTGAATTATGGATTACGAAAAGCTGAAAGGAATTGTCGATTTTAATGCTATTGCGGTGGATGCCGGCTGTAGCGGTAACCCGGGCCCTATGGAATACCAAGGGGTGTATCTGGGCAATGAACAGCGACTATTCCATTATGGACCTTTACACGGCACCAATAACATTGGCGAGTTTCTGGCTATCGTTCATGCCTTGGCGCTTATCAAGCAGAAGGGCTGGGATATGAAGGTTTACAGCGACTCGTATAACGCCATCCTGTGGGTCAAGAACCGTAGGTGCAAAACCAAGTTGGAGCATACGCCAGAGACGGAAGGTCTCTTTCAGCTAATAGCACGAGCCGAGGATTGGCTTTGGAAGAATCCGCAGCATGCTCAGGTGCTGAAGTGGGAAACTGCTCAATGGGGTGAGATTCCCGCAGATTTTGGAAGGAAGTAAAGGTGAAAAGGGTATTATATATATTCCGTATGGTCATGTTGCTCACAGCGATTTCGCTGCTGGGAAAGGTAATCTTTATGCTTTACAATGCGGAAGAGCACCTTTCGTTGCAGAACATTTGGGATGTCCTGTGGACAGGTCTGCCCCTTGACCTTAGCGTTGCCGGTCTGCTGACATTGCCCGTTTGGATGGTTACGGCAGCAACAATGTACTACCCTAACCTTCGTTTGAGGGCAAGCTTATTGCCTTATCTGGTGGTAGTACTCTTGTTTGTAGTAATTGTAACTGTAGGCGATATTGTGATGTATCACCATTGGAAATTCAAGCTGGATGCCAGCATCTTCAATTATATGTCCTCTCCGGGGTCGGCAGGAGCCAGCGCTCCAATGACATACATCGTGACTTGTCTGTCCTCGGCCTTTATTGCTATTGTGGGCTCTATCATTATTGCCATCCTAATGACACCCAAACGCATCACAGAGGACGGACAGGGCCTGAACCGAACCAATTTTCTGGCAACTGGTGCGCTACTTGTCTTTACCATATTCGGCATAACAGGCCACAGAATCACAGAGGCCAGCGTGTTCAAATTCAAGCCCATCGTGCTGAACCATGCGGCCGTGAATACAGCTGGTCACATGCTACACTCCTTCTGGATTTACCTACAGGCCCCGGACAAGCAGATGAGAAGCATGAGCAACGAGGAATGCGACCGTCTGATGCAAGACCTCTATCCGGAACAGATGGATGACATCACAGATACGCTACTGACTAATATTCGTCCCAACATCCTGACTATTCAACTGGAAAGTTTCGGTGCCTCTTTTGTTGAAACATTAGGTGGTGCAAAAGGTGTAACACCTGAGTTGTGCCGATGGATGCAAAAAGGAGTCAATTTCACCAATGCATGGTCTAACAGCTTCAGGACCGACAGAGGAACGACGAGCGTCCTATCGGGCTATCTTTCTTATCCCACTTATAGCCTGATGATGGAGGACGACTGCCTGGGAAATTTCCCCAGTATTGCCAGCTCGCTTTCCGACTTAGGTTACCAGACCGACTATCTGTATGGCGGACACTCTGAGAATATGAACAAGCGCAAATACTTGCTGGCATCGGGTTTCCAGAATATTTGGGATATCAGTAACATGGATGTGCCCGAGGAGGAACGCGATGCTTGGGGAGCCAATGACAGCATTTCGTTTCAGCGTCTGTACAGTATGCTGACTGCACGGACAGATGCTGCAGCCTGGTATTTCGGCTATCAGTCTATCTCGAGTCATGAGCCTTGGAACGTACCCTACCATAAATTGGACAACGAGGTGTATAATGCGTTTGCCTATACCGACCACTGTCTGGGCACCTTTCTGGACAAAATAAGTAAAACGCCTGTCTGGGATAATCTCGTGGTTATCATCTTTGCCGACCACGGGAGTATGTATCAGTTGGATTACCAACACCCGATGTTCTTCAGGATGCCTCTTCTGATGGTGGGTGGCGCCGTTAAGGTAGCCAAAACTGTGGATACCTTTATTAGTCAAAGCGATATAGCTGCCACACTGCTGGCTCAGATGCAGATAAGCAGCAAGGAATACCCATGGAGCCGCAATGTGTTAAGCAAGAACTATCAGTACCCCTTTATTTATGCAACCTATCCTTCTGGTTTGCTATTTGCCGACAGTACAGGTGTTACCATGATGGACTTGCAATCAGATTGCATAGTGTATTCTGATGGCGAAGAAGCTGATTTGAGAGTGAGCCGCACAAAGGCAATCCTCCAGCGGAGTTACGATAAGTTAAAAGAAATAAAAGCCCCCTCCGGCTCCCCCAAAGGAGGAGAGAAAAATATAACGCATTGAGAATTACGCTAATCTTTAACCGCTGAGAATATGAGAAGGTTATTCCCCATATTGTTTTGTCTGCTGCTCTCAGTAAGCATGACGGCTCAGGATGTTGTCCTGCAGGACAGCATTACTGATGCGTGTGGCACGGAGCATAAGTTCAAAGCCAAGCAACTGATAGTACCGGGAGCACTGATAACAGCCGGTGCCGTGGGTATTGCCTTCCACGATAAGCTGGGTAACTGGGACGAAGGGCATCATACCAGTGTGGACGATTACATTCAATATGCACCCGTCGCTGCAAATCTCTTTCTGGGATGCCTGGGTGTAAAACACAAGCACAACTTTGTGGACAGGGTCATGATTTCCGCTACGGCATACGCTGTAGAAGTAGCTTTAGTAAATGGCCTTAAATATACCGTCCGCGAACCACGTCCAGGTGCGGAAAATGAACGGAACTCATTTCCTTCGGGCCATACGGCAACGGCATTTACAGGTGCAGAGTTGGTGCGTAAGGAGTATGGTTGGGGAATAGGTTCGGCCGCATATGCTGTAGCAATAGCCACTGGTGCGCTGCGTATATACAACAACCGTCATTGGTGTAACGATGTACTGGCGGGTGCTGGTATCGGCATCCTCTCTGCCAATGTAGCCTATTGGCTTTATCCCTTAGAGAAGAAGTTGTTCTGGCCCAAGAAAAAGAAAAAGAATACAGCCAACATGATGGTAGTACCGACTTACGAGTTACAGCATAATACAATAGGATTTGCCTTTACGGCTGTTTTATAGGTTATGATGAGGAAGATATTGTTCATATTGCTTTTGTGCCTGGCAGGAACCCCCGTTCTTTCCCAAACCAGCCTGGACCCACCTGACAAGGGCGAGACGACAATGATTTCTCCTTATTATTTCGGTCCGAACGCCTTTCCTGTTCCCGATATGTTAGATGGAACGGTACAGCACGACCTTCGCATAGAACTGAACGGTAATCATTTCTTCGGAACCAGAGGCGACCACACGACGGACCTGACCCTTAAAGTAAATATTCCACTCTTTACGGATAGGGTTAACCTTACGGCATGGATGCCTTTGGTGGAATGGTACAATAACTCCGACGAGAGCTTGGTTGTTTCCCGACTTGCAGAGAAGGCGCTTACCGATCCCAAGGCGCGTAAGGGTTGCATCAGCGGTGATGTTTATATTTCTACGGACATTCATCTTATCCGTCAGAAACGCTATGTGCCCGATATAGCCTTACGTGCGGCACTGAGAACGGCGTCAGGAAACGACTACCAGTATGCTCGCAATTATGACAGTCCTGGTTATTTCTTCGATGCTACCGTAGCCAAGTCTTTTGCTTTAGGAGCCTTGAAGCAACACGATTTACGTGTAGCCATAAGTAGCGGATTCCTGTGTTGGCAAACCAATAACGCCCGCCAGAATGATGCCATTATGTTTGGCCTGATGCTGAAATGGACATATAAACGCCTTATGTTGGAGCAGACGCTGCGCGGCTACAGCGGTTGGGAGCATTCCACCACAAGAAATAAAGAACTGGCCCACGACCGTCCCGTAGTGCTGAAAACTCGTGCTGCCTATCGGATTAAAAACTGGGAGGTCCTGGCATCTTATCAGTACGGTATGCGCGACTACCCCTTCCACCAGTTACAATTGGGAGCAGCTTACAACATCAATATCTTAGGGAAAACAAGAAATTGGGAAAATAAAAGAAAATTGATATAATATTATGGAAAAAAAATTCAAGAGAACTCTGGTAACATCCGCTTTGCCTTATGCAAACGGACCCGTTCATATCGGTCATCTTGCAGGTGTGTATGTCCCTGCCGATATTTATGTTCGTTATCTGCGTCTGAAGGGTCGTGATGTCTTGTTCATCGGCGGCTCAGACGAGCACGGTGTTCCCGTGACTATTCGTGCACGTAAGGAGGGAATCACCGTCCAAGAGGTAGTAGATCGTTATCATTATCTGATAAAGGACAGTTTCGAAAAGTTTGGCATATCGTTTGATGTGTACAGTCGGACTACCAGCAAGACACATCACAAATTGGCCAGTGATTTCTTCCGCAAGCTTTACGATGACGGAAAGTTTATAGAGCAAGTTAGCGAGCAGTTCTACGACGAGCAGACAGGTCATTTCCTGACCGACCGTAATATAAAAGGTGAATGTCCCCGTTGTCATGCACCTGAAGCATACGGTGACCAATGTGAGAAATGCGGAGCAACACTTTCGCCCGAAGAGCTTATCAATCCCTATAATGCCGAAACTGGCAATCCTTTGGTAAAGAAGGCTACTAAGCATTGGTATCTTCCGTTGGACAAAGATCAGCCATGGTTGGAGAAGTGGATTCTGGAGGACCACAAAGAATGGCGTTCCAATGTGTACGGACAGTGTAAGAGCTGGTTGGACGGTGGCTTGCGCCCCCGTGCCGTGACGCGTGACCTTGACTGGGGAATCCCCGTTCCCATTGAGGGGGCAGAAGGCAAAGTACTCTACGTGTGGTTCGATGCTCCCATCGGTTATATCAGTAACACAAAAGAGCTATGCGATGCTCATCCCGAATTGGGTTCTTGGGAAACTTGGTGGAAAGACCCCGAGACCCGTCTGATTCATTTCATCGGGAAAGACAATATTGTGTTCCATTGCATCGTGTTCCCTGCTATGTTGAAGGCACATGGCGATTATATTCTGCCCGACAATGTTCCCAGCAATGAGTTCCTGAATCTGGAGGGTAATAAAATCAGTACCTCAAAGAACTATGCCGTATGGTTGAACGAATATTTGGAGGAATTGCCCAACCGTCAGGATGAACTCCGCTATGTCCTTACTGCCAATGCGCCCGAGACCAAGGACAACGATTTTACCTGGGCCGATTTCCAGGCACGTTGTAACAACGAGTTAGTGGCTGTGTATGGTAACTTTGTGAACCGAGCCTTGCAACTTACTCAGAAGTACTACGAAGGCGTGGTGCCTGTCTGTGGCGAGATGAACGATTACGACCGTGAGACCTTGGCAGAGTTCCAGGGTGTAAAGGAACGTCTGGAGGCTTTACTGGAAGGCTTTAAGTTCCGGGAGGCACAGAAGGAGGCTATGAATCTGGCCCGCATCGGCAACAAATACATTGCCGACTGTGAACCTTGGAAGGTTATCAAGACCGATCCCGAACGTGTAAAGACCATTATCAATATCTCCTTGCAACTGACGGCCAATCTGGCCATTGCTTTTGAACCCTTCCTGCCCTTCAGCAGCGAAAGACTAAGGAAGATGATAAGCATGGACAGCTTTTCTTGGGAGCAGTTGGGAAGCCTGGATTTGCTTCCTGCCGGCAAGCAGTTGCCTAAACCCGAGTTGCTCTTTACCAAGATAGAGGATGATGTTGTAGCTGCTCAGGTCAAGAAGCTGGAAGATACCATCAAGGCCAACGAGGCAGCTAACTACAAGGCTGCACCCGTTAAGGACATTATCCCCTTTGAGGACTTTGAGAAACTGGACATTCGCGTAGGTCTGGTGAAGACCTGCGAGAAGATAAAGAAGAGCAAGAAACTGCTGAAGTTCACCCTTGACGACGGTTCTGGCAAGGACCGTACCATCCTAAGCGGAATTGCCCAGTGGTACGAGCCTGAGCAACTTGTAGGCAAGCGTGTACTGTTCATCGCCAACCTGGCTCCACGTCAAATGATGGGCGAGGAAAGTCAAGGTATGATTCTCAGTGCAGTCAACTATAACGGTGATCTTAGCGTAACCACAACACTCGATGAAGTGAAGGGCGGAAGCCAAGTCGGGTAAAGTCCCCTCTCCGCTCCCCTTTTGGGGGGAGTACTACAAAAGAGGGGTTGAATAAGTTTTTTGTACAAATTGTTGGTTGTTTTATAAAAAAGATGTAATTTTGTCGCGCAAAACAACAACAAAGGCAACAAAAAGCATTCAAATTATGGAAAAGATTCGCGTAGCAGTAGTTGGTTACGGCAACATTGGCCGCTATACCATTCAGGCTTTACAGGCAGCTCCTGATATGGAAATTGCAGGTGTGGTGCGTCGTGCCGGCGCAGAGAACAAGCCTGCCGAACTGGCTGATTATAATGTAGTTAAGAATATCGAGGAGCTGGGAAAGGTAGATGTTGCCATCTTGGCTACCCCTACTCGTAGTGTAGAAGAATATGCCCTCAAATGCTTGGCTTTGGGCATCAATACCGTTGACAGTTTTGATATTCATGGACTTATTTGCGACCTTCGTCGCAGTCTTGATGCTGCCGCCAAGAAGACGGGTGCCGTAAGCATCATCAGTGCAGGATGGGATCCCGGTTCAGACAGTATAGTTCGCACCCTTATGCAGAGTCTGGCTCCCAAGGGAATCACGTACACCAACTTCGGACCCGGTCGCAGTATGGGACACAGCGTATGCGTCCGCAGCAAGGAAGGCGTGAAAGATGCCCTCAGCATGACTATCCCCGTAGGTGAAGGTATTCACCGTCGTATGGTATATGTTGAGTTGGAGGAGGGTGCCAGTTTAGAGGCAGTAACAGCCGCCATCAAGGCCGACCCCTATTTTGCCAGTGACGAGACACATGTTTTCCAAGTGGACAGTGTTGATGAGCTGAACGATGTAGGTCACGGAGTTAATTTGGTTCGCAAGGGTGTAAGCGGTCAGACGCACAATCAGCTCTTCGAGTTCAATATGAAGATTAACAATCCCGCCCTTACTGCACAGGTATTGGTAAATGCAGCCCGTGCAACACTTAAGCAGCAGCCCGGTGCTTACACCATGATAGAGATTCCCGTTATCGACTATCTGCCTGGTGACCGCGAGGAGATTATTCGTCATCTGGTCTAATCCCTAATTTATTATAAATAATGTATCGAGGGTGTGGTTCTTTTATCACACCCTCTTCTTTTTTAACCTTTTTACTATAAAAACTATACATCATTTATCCGATTTGTTTATTTTTCTGTTAAAAAAATTGGGTGCAATGTGAATAATTCTTATCTTTGTGAACCTATATAACCGAAATACAGTTACAATTTACTTATTAACTTTAAAAAATCGTTCTATGAGAAAAAAGCTACTTTACATGTGTTTGACGACCATAATGATGGTCTTCAGCATGTCTGCGTATGCGCTCAACAAGGTTGGGGATGTGTACCAGATTGGCACGGCAGACGACTTAGAAGAGTTTGCCGTTCTTGTGAATGGTGGTGAGGTCTTTGCCTGTGCCGAGTTAACAGCCGACATCGACAGGGGTATCGACGGAACTATGATTGGTACAGAAAAACAAATGTACCAAGGAACCTTTGATGGTAAGGGACATACCATCAAAATCAACATGTACCCAGAGGATTATAATGCCGCACTTTTCCAGTACGCTGGCTTTGGTGCAGTCATCCAGAATCTGAAGGTGCAGGGCACGATTACCACCGCAAGCAAATTTGCTGCCGGTATCGTTGCACGAAACTATGGTATAATCCGTGGTTGCTATGCAGACATCACCATTAAGAGTTCCTTCGCTGGCGATGCTACTCACGGTGGAATTGTTGCTGTTGGTATGGGCGGTTGTACCGTTGAAAACTGTTTGGCTAAAATTGCCATTACTGGTGAAACCACCACCAATTGCGGTGGTGTTGTAGGTTGGGCAGAGAAGCGTACCAACATTGTAAACTGTCTGGTACTTAGCGATGACTGTACTTTCGCTTACTCCGATGCCTCAAATGGTCATAGCAGTAACATCTCACGTAACGAGGGTAGTCTGGCATCAATTGATGTAGAAAACTACAATGCGGATCCATACGCGAATCGCCCTAAAGGTGCTTGCTACAACAACTATGTAACAAACCAGTGGAGCGATAACATTGCTACAACGGTTGTACCTTATGCCGACCTCGCTGACGGTAGGATCTGTTATCAGCTGAACAACGACCAGAGCCATATTGCCTGGGTTCAGCGAATTGGTACAGACCCATTCCCTGTTCCCGCCGCATTCGGCACAGGCAGGGTTTATGCTTCTGCTTCTACAGGCTGCAACGGACAGACCGATGCGGCTTTGGTTCTTACCTTCAGTAACGAAGGGAGCGACCAGGCAGCAAAGCATCAGTTCGACAAGTATGGTGTCTGCACCGAGTGTGGTTGCTTTGATTTCCACATGTTTGAGTTCGAAGACCCAGAGAAGTTTGATCAGACTGACAGATCTGTCCTGTTGAAGTCCAAAGAAGATATAGATAAGGTAGAAGGTTGGAACCGTATTGCTCAGGGTTTCAGACTGAATATGAAGATGGTTAACGACATTGAGTATATTGCCGAGGAAGGCCATTATATCTTCAACCCCAGTGACTGGATCGACGGAAACTTCAACGGTGATGGTCACACCATGACTATTGAAATGACAGAGATGGGCGAGAAAGCCGCTCTCTTCCCCGAGATGGCCGGTAAAGTTGAGAATCTTATCCTGCACGGTAATATTCAGACAAATGCAGCACGTTCCGGCTCTATCTCCGGTAATGCCCGTATGACTTTGGTCCGCAATGTTTATTCCGACGTTAACATTACTTCCACTGTTGTAGGTGACAACACGGCAGGTGGACTTTTTGGTTGGATGGGTGAAAAGGAAAAACACGTAGAGAATTGTATCTATGCCGGTACCTTTACACTGCCAGGTTCTGAAGGTGGGGCACATTGTGCACGCGTCGGTGGTGTCAGTGGCTGGACAGCAACAAAGACATACATCACCAATTGTGCAGTCCTTGGCGAGATCATCGGCGCCGGTAACCAGACTTACGACGACGATACGGAGAACTCCCAGAATATCGCCCGTAACCCTGGCAATGTAGTTGCCGAAAATGTATATGTTCTGAATCCCATCGAAGGTAACGCTGTTACTGACCATGACAAATACACCAAGATTGAGAATCCTGAAAGTGTAGCAAACGGTGAATTGGCATTCTTCCTGAACGGTATGCAGAGCGGCTTGGATCGCTTCTATCAGAAAATAGGTACAGATCCCATGCCTATGCCTTTTAAGAAGGAAGGCGGATTGGTTTATGCTAATGCTCCGCAATACCGCTGCGATGGTACGCCTTTGGGTAATACAACATACGGTAATACCGATACCGGTGGTGCCGTTATACCCGACCACCACTTTGTAGATGGCTGGTGTACCGAGTGCGGAAAAATGCAGGAAGACTATTTGGCTGTTGTTGATGGCTTCTATGAAATCAACAATGGCGCAGAGTTTGTATGGTGGTGCCAATATGCTAACTTACATTCGGATGCTAAAGCAAAGTTGATGGATGATATTGACATGGCTGACTACAACGACGTTTTCGTTCCTGTAGGGCTGTTCAATGGTGAGTTAGACGGTCAGGGGCATATTTTCAGCAATGTGGATATTAGTGGTGGAGACTATTTTGGTCTGATTAGCCTTATCGGTGACGGTGCCAAAATCCACGACTTCTATTTGGATGAAAGTTGCTCTATCACAGGTAATGCATTTGTCGGCATTATCGGCGGAACCAGCGGTAGCGGTAACATTTACATCGATAAAGTTGGTAACGAAGGTAATGTTACGGGTAATGCCCAGAATATATGCGGTATCCTCGGTGTTGACGTGGGCGGATCTATGACCCTGCACATCAGCAACTGCTGGTTTACAGGTACTATCCTTGCCGGTCGCGAGTCAGCTGCTATCTGCGGTTACTCCGGTGCCGACTCAGAGGTGTTCAACTGCTGGGGTGCATTTACAATAAATGAATCAGCTATTTATGATTGCGACTCCTTCACTCGCGGCTCTGCTAAAGTTACCAACTGTTTTGAGGCTGATATCGAGGATGTTTCTTCCAACAAGCAGCAGCACGTCAGAGCTATGGCAGATAACCGTAAATGTAATCGTCTCCCTGTTGAGGAGATTGCCAGCGGTGCTCTTTGCTACAAGCTGAACGGCAAACAGTTCACCGAGCCTGTATGGTATCAGACACTTGAAGAGGACGAACATCCTTATCCGTTCGACAATCACGGGGTAGTAGTCTATGCTGCCGGCAAGTACTACTCTATACTTAACGAAGAAGATATAGCTAAAATAGCTGCAGATGTTCAGACAGAAGCAGAAACCACCTTTGCCGATGTAATTGCTACTCAGGCTCTGATTGACGACTTCAAGGCTGCAGCTGAAGCATTAGGAGAAGCAACAACTACATCTGCTCTTGCTGAAGCTTTGGAAGCTCTTGCTGCCGCAGAGGATGCTGTTAATCAGAATGCAAAAGTATATAAGGCATATATGGACAAATGTGCTGATATAAAGGCTTATCTTGACGAAAACAAAGACTTTGCCGGCGAACTTCGCGAAGGTCTGGAAGCATACCTCAACGAGAATGATGAGCCTACCGAGGAGAATCCTCTTGGAACGTATGCTTACATTATTGAGGAGCACACTGCTACAGCCGATGAGATCAAGGCAGAGACAGAACGCGTTACTAATTGGCTCCAGGATGCCATAAATAACGGTTATATTCCTGGTACAGATATCAGTAACCTTATTCCTAATAGCGACTTCAGCCAGCAGAACGAGAAATGGACAAATGGTTGGGGCAACGGCTACGGACAGGTTAAGGACGAGAAGGGAAAAACGTTCTATGGCGTTGAAGGCTGGAATAAAACTGGTGACATGTATCAGACCGTTGAGGGTATGAAGCCCGGATATTATCTGATAGGTGTAAACGGAGCCTTCCGACCCAGCAACAACCGCTACAGTACCAACTATGCTGCCGGTATCTATGCTAACGGCTTGTTTAACTACTTCCCAGCCGCTATTGAAGGTATGGTACCTGTAAACGAAGCTGTTGACGGTGTGAACTGTAATCTGACCATTGCCAGCGCCTACGACCTTCCTATTTACGAGGACGGCTTCTCTACAAACGATGATTATGGTGCTGAAATTATCGGTTATGTTGTTCAAGGCCCAACCGGAATGGCCATTGCTTCGATGGCAAATCGTTACGAAGCTTATACCATCGCTAATGTAGGTGAGGACGGTAAGCTTACCATCGGTATAAAGAGTCCTGGTACCCAGTATGGTAGCGATTGGACCGGATGGGGACCTCTGAAGGTTGTTTACTGCGGTGATGACGAAGGAGTATGTAACGAAGCCCTCGACAAGGTACTTGCTAACATGACTGATCGCGCTCTGACAATTCTTGCTTCTGAGTTCAATGATAACAACGATCCTGATGCTCCTGTAGCTGCTGCTCCAAACTTCCCCGCAGCACTGAAAGAAGAACTGGAAGCTATCGTCGCTCAGGTTGACGGTGCAGAGACTGTTACTGCCAAAGCAGAGATTGCAGCTAAGTTCTCAGACATCTTCCAGAGAATCTACGAAGGAAAACAGGCTTACATACAACTGGCAAAGACTGCCAGCATTGCTGATTACGTAGGAATCGACAACCTGAGTTTGGTTGAGAAGGATGCCGAGACAGGTGAATGGGTTGATACTGGCGACCTGCTATTCAGTCAAGAGGAGGCTGATGCCCTTTACGATGCTGCCGAGGCTTTGAACCTTGCATATAGAGAAGGCTCGTATAGTGTGGAAGAAGCACTGAATCCTTCTGTTCTGAAAGATCCCGTCATTGCCAGAATTGTTCCTGCTCAAGACGAAAATGGATACTACCTGATTTCTACTCCCAAACAGTTTGTAGGTTATCGTACCATTGCCAGCGAAATGGATAGGTATGCCAAGGGCAAGCTCACTGCAGATATTGACATGCAGGGCATTGCTATGCTGCCTATTGGTCATAACAGAGGCGAGAATGCACAGCATATCTTTGCAGGTGAATTCGACGGACAAGGTCATACCCTTGCTAATGTCTATATCGACGACATGAATATCCCATCAGGTGATTATGCCGAGCCTGCAACAATGTTCTATGAGTTGCAGAACGCTACCGTCAAGAACTTTAAGCTGACAGGTGAATTCTATACCACACACCAATTCTCGGGTGCTATCACACGTTGGATGTCTGGTAAGTCAACTATTGAAAACTGTGAGATTGAAGTTGCCATGCACCTGGGCGCAAACCTTGTTGGCGATGCTTCTTCCGGTGCCGTCATCGGTCGAAACGGCAGTGCAAACAGCCTTATCAACAACTGTCACATCAACTGCCAGGTTATTGGAGAGGGTGAAAATCCTATATGGTACGTTGGTGGTGTAGCCGGATGGGCTGATCAATCTCTTATTATAAAGAACTCTCTGATTACCAACGAGTACATCAATGTAGGTGTTGATGGTGACAATTCCCGTACCATTAGTCGTGGTACCAAGTGTACCCCAACAAATGTCTTTGTTACTCAGTTCTTCCGTGAAGCAGAAGGAACGCTTGCTTCAGCCGAGCAGTTGGCAAGTGGTGAAATCTGCTGGACACTGAACAACAATACTGCTGATAATGCACTCTGGTTCCAGAAACTGGGTACGGATGCCACTCCTCATCTGTTTGGCGGAAGTAAGGTTTGGAAGTATGGAGATGAGTATATGAATACCCGTCCCAACATCCAACTCAACGCATTTGCATCTAACCTGAGCACCGCTACAACCGCTAATCAGGTTATAGTAGCTTATACGCTGAACGCCGATGCCAAGAGCGCAGCTATCAATTTCTATGCCGGCAATGAACTGAAGTACTCACATGTCCTGAAGGATGGCGAATTGATGGCAGGTGGTCACGAAGTTGCTATCGACAACAGCCTCCTTGGCGTTGCTGCCGGCACCGAAATGACATACGAACTGGACGTTACCGCAGTAGGTGTTACTATACCTTCTAAGATTGGTGACAGTTACAAGGTTTGGGGCCCCTACGGAATGGTTATCAACAACAATCCTGCAAGCAAGGGCTTTGGTCAGACACTTATGGTAGAGTCTTATCCTCAGGAGATTAATAATATTTATATCTCTCACGACAAGCCAGGTGCTCTGTATGCTTTCGACGTGAACTTCCAGCCTATCAACTCTGCCGATGGCACTCCAGGCTTCTATGGTGGTCTTCCTATTAAGGGCGAGTCTCCTCTTGCTATTGCAGGAACCTACCAGTTCGACCTCAGGGATATCCGCTTCACCGAAGACGGTCGTCTCTTCGTAGCCCGTGCTTCAGGCACCAGCAACAGCTCAGTTTACGAACTTAACCCCGAAGACCTCGACGAGCCTTGGAAGCCTGTCTTCACTGGTGGCACACTCGACGAGGCTACAGGTATAACCTATGTTGGCGAAGAGGAACAGTGTCGTATGGCACTTGGTCTGGCATTCGAAGGCAAGGGTGAAAACCTGAAGATGTACGTGTTGGGCGGACAGCGCAGCAACGGTGGCAACAACACTACCGACTACAACTGCTCTATCTACAACCTGGGTACAGCAACCGAATGGACAGGTGCTCCTTCGGCCAACTACGAACCTCTCGATGGCGTATATACCTATTCTTCTGTTGATGTAGGTATCTATGAAGATGGTCAGGGTGGTCTCTGGTATATCCAGAATCGCACTTCTGAAATTAATCCTGCTCTCAAGCACTTCAATGCTGCAGAAGGCAAGGAAGACTATAGTAGCCTCACAGCTACCAATAGTGGAAAGATGACAATCACTCCCGACGGTCAGTACCTGGCAATCCCACAAGGCAGCGGCAAGATTGTTCTCTACGAGACCAACTACGTTCCTATGGCTAACAAAAAGATATTCCTGAATCCTGTTAGAACCATCAATGTTTCCGAGACGCGTATCACAGGCCTGGCATTCGACTATGCGGGTAACCTGTACGTTGCCTCAGCCAGCTCCGAGACTGTAAGTCGCTACGCTATCCCCAGCTGGACTGATAACAAGACCGTAACTCCTTGTGCCGAGGGCTTCACCGTAGGTACAGAGAGCGGCGATCCCGATGCTATCGCTAATGTTAACGCTAACGTTAACAGCGGTGCTATCTACAACATTGCCGGTCAGCGTGTCAGCAAGGCTCAGAATGGTATCTACATAGTAGATGGGAAAAAGGTTGCGAATAAGTAAATTCATCCTATAAAAAGAAAGAGGGAGGCCGTGCTTCCCTCTTTTTTTACCCTCTTCCCAAATTTTCTTTGCACAATTTATCTTGTTGGGGAAAAAAATCTCCAAAAAGTTTGAGGCTGTGACAAAAATTGATAACTTTGTAAACCTAAAAAACCGAAACAACAAATTTATTAACTTAATTTATTAACTAACAAATCTTTCATTCAATGAGTAAAAAACTACTTTACATGTGTATGATGACCATCATGATGGTTTTCTGCATGTCTGCGTATGCGCTCGACAAGAAGGATGGCGTGTACCAGATTGGTTCGGCAGATGACTTTAATGCATTTGCCCAACTCGTGAATGGTGGTGAGGCTTCTGCCAATGCAGTCTTAACGGCTGATATTGACAAGGGCACCGATGGCACCATGATTGGTAAGGACGGAGTCGATTACCAAGGTACCTTCGATGGTCAGGGGCACACCATCACAATTAACATGTTCTCGGCAGGTGAGAACGGTATCGCAGTTTTCCGTAATATCGGTGCAAGAGCCTTTATTAAGGATCTGAAGGTAAAGGGTACCATTACCACCGACATGAAGCATGCTGCAGGTATCGCAGCATGGAGCCGTGGTACAATCGTTGGTTGCTACACCGACCTTAATGTAGTCAGCGGTGTAGCCGGTGATGCTACTCATGGTGGTGTGGTAGGTGTTGCCTATCAGGGAGCCATGATCGAGAACTGTCTGGCTAAGTTTACCATCAATGGTGCTACATCTACCAACAACGGCGGTATCGTAGGTTGGTGCGATGGTCGTACTAATGTTGTGAACTGTCTGGTAATCAACGACGGCAGCAACTTCCAAATTGATGGCGGAAGCGGTACTATCGGACGTAACGATGGCAACCTGGTAATTGTAGATATGGCGAAATATAGCGAAGATATCTACAACAACCGTCCCGGCGGTGCCAGCACAAACAACTATGCAACCAACGCATGGGGCAATACCAAGTGTGTAGAGGTCATCACTTCGGACGACCTGAAGAGTGGTAAGATTTGCTACCAGCTGAATAACGACCAGAGCAAGATTGCTTGGGTTCAGACGCTGGGTACTGACGATTTCCCCGTTCCTGCAGCTTTCGGCAACGGACAGGTTTACGCATCAGGTGCTACCGATTGTTCAGGTAAGGCAGAAGGCGAGCTTACCTATTCTAATAATGGAACAGCTCAAGCTACCGCACACGAATTCGACAAGTTTGGTATTTGCCAGGCTTGCGGTGCCTTTAACATATATGCCATCAACCGCGATAACGCAGATGGTAGCATTCTCGTAAAGAATGCCGAGGATATCGATTTGGCCGAAGGTTTGAACCGTATCCAGAACGGTGGTTGGTTTAACATCAAGATGACCGATGATATTACCTACATCGCAGAGCCTGGACGTTACATCTTCAACACAGGTAACTGGTTCGACGGAAACTTCAACGGTGACGGTCATACCCTTACCATCGAAATGTCTGAATTGGGCAACAATGCTTCACTGTTCCCCAACTTCTCCGGTACATTCGAGAACGTAATCATGCACGGTTCTATCTCAACCGACGGACAGTATGCAGGTTCTGTAACCAGCCATACTCGTCGTGGACGTACAGTAATCCGTAACGTTTACTCAGACATCAACATCAACACTACTCATAGCGGTGACAACACCACTGGTGGTTTCGTCGGTGTAGGTGAAGAGAATTACAGAGTAGAGAATGTTATCTATGGCGGTACTATAGAAGGTATAGAAGGTTCAGAGTGTCTGGCTGGTATCAGCGGATGGAGCTCTGGTAACTGTACAATGGTAAATGTTGCCTTCCTGGGCGACCTCATCAATGCAGGTGGCGATTCTCAACTGATGTCTCGTAACCCCAGCAAGGTAATTCCCGCCAATGGCTATTTCCTGAACGACTGTGGTCTGACAGACGAGCGTTTCACACAGATTGAAGAAGGTGACATTACCTCTGGTAAGCTGGCATTCTTGCTGAATGCTAACCAGCAGGGTGGCGAGAACTTCTATCAGGTAATCGGTACAGACCCTGTTCCCCTGCCCATTGCTAAGGCTGGAGGTAAGGTTTATGCTGCTGCTCCTTCATACCGTTGCGACGGTACACCCGAGGGCAATGTAAATTATTCAAATACCGAAACTTCCATTACCATTCCTCCCCACGACTTTGTCGGTGGTTTCTGTACTGTTTGTGATCATATCGACGAGAATTATGTTAAACCCGCCGAAGACGGATGGTTCGAGATTGGCACTGCCGATGAATTGGTATGGTGGTCACACTATGCAGCCGAGGTTAACCTCGGTGCCAGCTTCCGTCTGACAGCCGATATCGATATGGCCGATCAGACCAGCGATAAGACATACGCTATCGTTGGTGACGAGACTACTCCATTCTATGGTAGTATCGACGGTCAGTTCCACACCATCAGCAACTTCCGTATTTCTTATCCCAACCAGCGTGGTGTGGGTCTGATTGCTGTATGGAACAGCCGTGCTACCAAGGGTGACGGTATGTCAGATGCCGATGCACGTAATGCCGAAGGTCAGTTCATCAAGAACATCGTACTCGACGAGACTTGCGAAATCGAAGGTCTTGGCTATTGCGGTATCGTAGGTATGACAGCTGAGTGGCCTGGCCACGTAACCTTCCTGAACGTAGGTATGGACGGTCACGTAGTATGTACCAGCGGTGCCAATGCCGGTGGTGTCCTGGGTTGTGTTATGGGTTCTACCTGCCACATCACCATCGACAACTGCTACATGACCGGTAACTGCGACGGTCCTCTGGAGAATGGTTCATTCTCAGGATGGCTGGGTAGCTATTGCGAGATTAAGAACTGCTATGCTATCGGTGTTGTAACAGGTGCAGAAGCAGAAGATACCCACAAGTATTTTGCACGCTATGGTTCTGCTACAATTACTAACTGCTACACCCTGTATGGTGGTACCGTTGACGAAGACGGACATCATGTTTACCGTATCAAAGAAGAGGAAATTGCAAATGGTAAGTTCACATACTTGCTGAACGGCAAGCAGTTCCGCAACTCTTTGTTCTATCAGGATCTCGAGATAGATAATCATCCTGTTGCTAATCCTGCACACGGTACCATCGTTTATGCTGCTGGCGAGTATATGACCGCCAACGCAGAGACATTGCCCGATGTAGTCAATAAGATTTCCGAATTCTATACTGCTAAGATCGACGGCATGATTGCTTATACCGGTGCTATCGAAGCTATGGAGGAAAAGATTGGAGCACTTGGCGAAGTAACAGACCTTAACAGTCTGGCAGACGCACTTGATACTATTTATGTTTACGAGAATATTGTTGATGCCAGTGCTGCTGTATATAAGAGGTATGCAAATAAGGTTGAGGAAACAAAGACTTATCTGGAAGAGCATGATAACGTACAAGGTGAAGATCGCGACGAGCTGATGGCATACCTCGAGGAGGATGCTGTAAATATTATTGAAGAGCACGAAATGCCCGACTCTCTGGTTGAGAAGGAGATTGAGCGCATAGACGCATGGTTGGCTCTTGCTATCAATAATGGCTATACTCCTGGTACAGACATCAGCAAGATGCTTGTTAACCCCGACTTTAGCGAAGGTAAGGATAAAGGATGGGATGGCGAAGCTAAAGCTACTGGTCATGCAACTGTTGAGCGTGAGGATGGTAGCAAGCTCTATGGTATAGAGTCTTGGTCAGCAGATCCATTTGCTATATCCCAGACCATAAAGGGCATGAAGCCAGGTTATTACCTTGTAAGCATTGACGGAGCTTACCGTCCACAGAACGACCGCTACAGCTACAACTATGCAGCACAAATCAGTGCAAATGGTGTAGTTAATTTCCTGCAGACAGTAATAGAGGATCCCATCAGTGCAGCAGATGCTATCGATGGTGTAAATGCAAACTTTAACAAGGACAAGACTCCCGACCTGGGTATTTCCGAGGATGGTTATACAACAGAATTCACTGAAGAATATCCCGCTGACGGTTACGTAGCTCACGGTCCTTACGGATTGGCTATCGCTGCCAGTGCCGGTCGTTACAAGAACTATGTAGCCGGTGAAGTAGGTGCAGACAGCGTTCTTACTATCGGTATTGCCAATCCTCACTCTAAGGTTGGTACCAACGAATGGACTGGCGCTGCTAACGTACGCCTTGTATTCTTAGGTAGTAACGAGGACGAAGAGGCCGCAGAAGGTCTGGCAACAGCACTTGAGAGCCAGTTGGCACGCGCCAATACCATCCTCACGAAGTATGAGAATGCCGACGAGACCGAAGCTGCCAAGGCTCCTAACTATCCTGCAGAACTGAAGGCCGCTTTGGAGGCAGCTGTAGCTGAAGCAGAAGCAGCAGAAACAGCAGAACAAAAGTTCGCTTCTATCCAGAAGCTCTCTCTGCTCTTCAAAGAAATCTATGCTGGTAAGCAGGCTTACAAGAAGATGGCCGAAGATGCACAGGCTGCTGAATATGCAATTCAGTTGCTGACTGACATTCTTCCCGAAACCGATTACGATGCAATCTTGGGCGGTATTGAGAATATCAACATGAATTATGCAGAAGGTTCAACATCACTCGAAGATGCATTGAAGTTCGATATTGCTAAGGAAATTCCTGCTCTTGCCAAGATTGTTGCTCCGAAGGATGAATTAGGAACCTACCAGATTGGTACTCCTTTGCAGCTGATTTACTTCAGCGCAACTGTTTCAAACGGTGGCCAAAAGTCTAATGCCGTTCTTACCAACGACATCGACATGGCAGGTTTGCCCTTCGAACCCATCGCACACGGTACACGTTACAATGGTGTATTCAACGGTCAGGGTCACGCTATCACTAACCTTACTATCGGTAGCGAAGAAGAATATTGCGATTACCAGAACACCGCTCTCTTCAGCGATATCGAGAACGGTACTGTTAAGAACCTGAAGGTTCAGTCCACTATCTACACCTTTGCTAAGTTTGCCGGCGGTGTTTCCGGTTACACTCGCAATGCAAAGATCCAGGATTGCGACGTTGACGTAACAGTTCACTCACAGGTTGACGGTGACGGTACTCATGGAGGTATTGCCGGTGTTAACGAGACAGAGGGTACTGTAGTCGAGAACTGTAAGGTTCACTTCGTACTGGATGGCGAGACAACAACCTGCTGGGGTGGTATCTTCGGCTGGTCAACCAACAAGGACGAGGTTAAGAACTGTATCATTATTGCCGAGGTTGTTGCAGCTAACATGGACGGAAGCAACTCTGTAAGCCGTAACAGCGACAACTGCTCTGCAACTAATGTATTCTACACAACCAAGCTGAACGAGTCCAACATCGGTACTTACATCGATATTAACGACGAGCGCTTCAAGACCGGTGAAATCACTTGGACTCTTAATGAGAGCAAGGCAGAGAATCCTCACTGGTTCCAGAGAATTGGTACAGAGGATATGCCACACCTCTTCGGCGGTAGTATTGTATGGAAGAACGGTGCTGAGTATCAGAATACCCGTCCTAACATCCAACTCAACGCATTTGCATCTAACCTGAGCACAGCTACCAATGCAGACCAGGTTGTAGTAGCTTACACCCTGAATGCTGAGGCTAAGAGCGCAGCCATCAACTTCTATGCCGGAGGCGAGCTCAAGTACTCTCATGTTCTCTCTGGCGGCGATCTCTTTGCAGGCGGTCACGAAGTTGCTATCGACAACAGCCTCCTTGGCGTTCCTGCTGGTACTCAGATGACATACGAACTGGATGTTACCGCTTTGGGTATCACCGCACCTACTAAGGTTGGCGATGGCTACAAGGTATATTCTGCTTATGGTCTCGCTATTAATAATGTTCCCGCAAGCAAGGGCTTCGGCCAGCTCTACGTAGCTGAGTCTCGTCCTCTCAACGATGCTAATGGTACCATCAGCGAGCAGAAGCCCGGTGCTCTGTTTGCCTTCGATGCAACCTTCCAGCCTATCAATGCTGCGGATGGCACACCAGGCTTCTATGGTGGCCTCGACATTAAGGGTAACAAGAACGTACTGACCATCTCTGGCGACTACCAGTTCGATCTTAAGAATGTACGCGTAAGTAAGGACGGCCGTCTCTTCATCGCCCGTGCTTCTGGTAACTCTACCAGCTCAGTATGGGAGGCTGATCCTGCCGACCTCGACAAGCCTTGGACTCCTATCTTCACCGGTGGTGAACTGGATGCTGCAACAGGTATTGTTTCCGTAGGCGGCGCAGAACAGAACCGTCCTGCTGTTGCTTTGGCAGTAGAAGGCGAGGGTGCAGACCTCAAGCTCACCGTTCTGGGTGCTCAGCGTTCTAATGGCGAGTACAACTACTCCGACTACAACTGTGTAACCTATAACCTTGGTACCGCTAAGGAATGGACAGGCGCTCCCAGCAGTGTATTCGAGCCTCTCACAGGCAAATATACCATTGCTCCGGGTCACGTAGGTATCATTGCCGATAACCGCGGTGGTCTGTGGTACGAGCAGTACAGAGCTAATCCTAAGGATACAGAGCCTTCTATCAAGCACTTCGATGCAACAGGCAAGGAGGACTATAGCGATATTGTTACCGCTACATACGGTGAGGCTATCGCTATCAGTGATGATGGTTCTATCCTGGCTATTCCAAGGGGCAACAGCAAGGTGGTTATCTATGAGACCAATTATGCTCCTATGGCCAACGGTCTGATCTTCTTGGAGGCTAAGTACAACTTCAACGTTACCGAGACTCAGATTACAGGTATGGCATTCGACTATGCTAACAACCTGTACATCACCTCGAGTGCCAGCAAGACTCTGAACCGTTACGCTATTCCTTCGTTCACCGACAACAAGACCGTAACTCCTTGTGCCGAAGGCTTCACCGTAGGTACAGAGAGCGGCGATCCCGATGCTATCGCTAACGTTAACGCTAACGTTAACAGCGGTGCTATCTACAACATTGCCGGTCAGCGTGTCAGCAAGGCTCAGAATGGTATCTACATAGTAGATGGCAAAAAGGTTGCGAATAAGTAAATTCAATATCCTATAACAGAGAAAGAGGGAAGCCGCAATGCTTCCCTCTTTTTCTTTATATGTCAAAAAAGTATAATTGCAAGAAAGATTCTTGCCAAAATTGATGATAGAATCAAATAATTCAATATCTTTGCAGTCTAATGAAAATACTTTGAAGACATGTTAGAAGAACTTAAAGAGAAAGTATTCCAGGCAAACCTGGATTTGGTGAAACATAATTTGGTGATTTTCACTTGGGGTAATGTCTCCGGCATTGACCGCGAAAAAGGGCTGGTGGTGATTAAACCATCAGGAGTAAGCTATGCTAATATGAAAGATGCCGATATGGTGGTTGTGGACCTTGCCACAGGCAAGGTGGTAGAAGGCGACCTGAATCCTTCCTCCGATACCCCGACACACCTTGTATTATATAGGGAGTTCCCTGATATTGGCGGTGTGGTTCATACCCACAGCACATACGCTACAGCCTGGGCCCAGGCAGGAAGGGACATTCCAAACATTGGAACTACGCATGCCGACTATTTCCACGACAACATTCCTTGTACGCGAAACATGAAGAAGGCTGAGGTCTTCGGCGAATACGAGAAAGAGACAGGTAATGTTATTGTGGAACGCTTTAAGGATATGAACCCCAACGATACACCTGCAGTATTGGTTCGTAATCACGGCCCCTTTACCTGGGGCACAGATGCTGACAATGCAGTACACAATGCTGTTGTGCTGGAAGAGGTTGCCAAGATGGCCTTCATCTCTTCCACCTTACACCTTAACACACTGGACATTGTAGATCATGTTCCTTCTATGAACAAGCTCCTCATAGAAAAGCATTATAGCCGTAAGCATGGCCCAAATGCTTATTATGGTCAGAAGAAAAAGTAAAACATATTAATCAAGATAAAACTTAAACTTATGAAAACATTTGAAAATTTAGAGATTTGGTGGGTAACTGGTGCACAGTTGCTCTATGGAGGCGACGCTGTGGTTGCCGTTGACGGACACAGTAAGGAAATGGTTGAGGGTTTGAACGCCAGTGGAAACATTCCCGTGAAGATTGTATATAAAGGTACTGCCAACAGTTCGAAAGAAGTTGAAACTGTTATGCTGGCAGCCAACAACGATGAGAAGTGCGCAGGTATCATTACCTGGATGCATACCTTCTCGCCTGCAAAGATGTGGATCAAGGGTTTGCAGCAGCTGAAGAAGCCTCTGCTCCACTTCCACACTCAGTACAATGCCGAGATACCTTGGAGCGAGATAGATATGGACTTCATGAACCTGAACCAGAGCGCTCATGGCGACATCGAGTTCGGACATATCTGCACCCGTATGCGTGTGGCCCGTAAGGTGGTTTGCGGTTATTGGAAAGACGAGAAGGCTCAGAAGCAGATTGCTGTCTGGGCTCGTGTAGCTGCCGGTGTTGCCGACGCTCACAATGTTCGCTGTCTGATGTTCGGTATGAACATGAACAATGTGGCCGTTACCGATGGCGACCGTGTGGAGTTCGAGCAGCGTCTGGGCTATCACGTTGACTACTACCCCGTTTCCAGCCTGATGGAGTACTTCAAGAAGGTAACAGATGCTGAGGCAGATGCTTTGGTCGAGGAGTACAAGAAACTCTATACCATCAAGATTGACGAGAGCGGCGAGCAGGTTTACTGGGAGAAGGTAAAGAACAGCGCTAAGGCAGAAATCGCCTTGCGTCGCGTTCTGAAGGATGAGGGTGCTACAGCCTTCACCACCAACTTCGACGACCTAGGCGATGCCAACATCGATGATCCGAATTTCTGCGGTTTCGACCAGATTCCCGGCCTGGCCAGTCAGCGCCTGATGCAGGAGGGCTATGGCTTCGGTGCCGAGGGAGACTGGAAGACAGCTTGCCTCTTCCGTACCCTTTGGGTTATCCAGCAGGGAATGCCCACGGGATGCTCGTTCCTGGAGGACTATACGCTCAACTTTGCCGGCGACCGCAGCTCTTGCCTGCAGAGCCACATGCTGGAGATTTGTCCGCTCATTGCCACAGACAAGCCCAAGCTGGAGGTTCACTTCCTGGGTATCGGTATCCGTAAGCAGCAGACAGCCCGCCTTGTCTTCACCTCTAAGACCGGCAAGGGTATCAAGGCTACCGTCGTTGACCTTGGCAACCGCTTCCGTCTGATCAGTCAGGAAGTCGAGTGCATCGAGCCTAAGCCCATGCCTAAGCTGCCTGTGGCTTCTGCCCTGTGGATTCCCCAGCCCACCTTCGAGATCGGTGCTGCAGCATGGATTCTGGCAGGCGGCACACATCACAGCGCCTTCTCCTACGATATCAATGAGGAGTACTGGGAGGACTTTGCAGAAATGACCGGCATCGAGTATGTTAAGATCAACCAGCAGACCAACATTGCCGACTTCAAGCAGACCCTTCGCAATAACGAGGTATATTATATGTTGAATAAAGCGCTGAAGTAATATGACGGCAAAACAGACAATAGAAGCAGGTAAAGCCATACTCGGTATCGAGTTTGGCTCTACCCGTATTAAGGCTGTCCTCATCGACGAGGAAAACAAGCCCATTGCACAAGGTGCTTTCGAGTGGGAGAACCAGTTCGTGGACGGACTATGGACCTATAGCATAGACCTTATATGGAAAGGCTTGCAGGATTGCTATGCCGACTTGCGCGCTGATGTTCAGCGTCAGTATAGTTGCGACATAGAGTCGCTGGCCGCCATCGGTTTCTCGGCTATGATGCACGGCTATATGGCCTTCAACGCGAAGCAGGAGATTCTGGTGCCCTTCCGTACTTGGCGCAATACCAATACCGGTAAGGCTGCTGCTGAGTTGAGCAAGCTCTTCAACTACAATATCCCCTTGCGCTGGAGCATAAGCCATCTGTATCAGTGCATCCTGGAGAACAACGAGCACGTGAAGGATATCAAGTACCTAACCACCCTCGCCGGTTATGTTCATTGGCAGATGACTGGTCAGTTCGTACTGGGTGTAGGCGATGCGTCAGGTATGATTCCCGTTGACCCCGTTACTAAGACCTATGACGCCGGGATGGTGAAGAAGTTCGATGAACTGATTGCACCAAAGGGCTACTCATGGAAGTTGCTCGACATCCTGCCTAAGGCGCTTGTTGCAGGTGAGAATGCAGGGTCGCTGACTGCCGAAGGCGCCAAGATGCTTGATGTCAGCGGTCACCTGAAGGCTGGCATTCCTGTTTGTCCTCCTGAAGGCGATGCCGGTACGGGTATGGTAGCTACTAATGCCGTTAAGCAGCGAACAGGGAATGTCAGCGCAGGAACATCCAGTTTCTCTATGATTGTATTGGAGAAGCCGTTGAGCAAACCCTATGAAGCCATCGACCTTGTCACCACGCCCGACGGCTCCTTGGTGGCTATGGTACATTGCAATAACTGCACCAGCGACATCAATGCTTGGGTGGGAATCTTCAAGGAGTACCAGCAACTGCTAGGCGTACCCGTGGATATGGGCGACATATACACAAAACTCTTTAATAAAGCATTGGAGGGCGATTCCGACTGTGGAGGCCTGATGACTTATAACTACGTCAGCGGAGAGCCTATCACGGGTTTGGCCGAGGGACGTCCCCTCTTTGTCCGCTCGGCAACCGATAAGTTCAATCTGGCCAACCTGATGCGTGCCCAGCTCTATGGCGCCATCGGTGTGCTCAAGATTGGTAACGATATCTTGCTGAAGGAGGAAAAGGTTAAGGTGGATCGCCTTACGGGTCATGGCGGCTACTTCAAGACATTAGGTGTGGGACAGCGTATGTTGGCTGCCGCCCTCAACACACCCATCTCTGTGATGGAAACAGCGGGTGAAGGTGGAGCTTGGGGAATAGCCCTATTAGCCGGATATATGCTCAACTCGCAGATCTCCCTGGCGGATTATCTCGAGGATGTGGTCTTTGGCGGTAACACAGGAGTTTCTGTTAGTCCTACCCCAGAGGATGTTGCAGGCTTTGAGAAGTACATCCAGAACTACAAGCATTGTCTGCCCATCGAGCAACGTGCCGTAGAAGTAAAAGCATAAAACGTTTGGCCCGCAGAGAAGTTATCTCTCAATGCGGGCCAACCGCTTAGCTATCTCATTAAGGGCAACAAAACGATAGCGCTGACTCTTTAGCGGAATTTGTTTATATCCGTAATGACGTCCTGCCGCCTTACGGCGTAAAGTCTCTTCCACTGCCGATTGGATATCTGCATTCAGGAACGTCTGCTCCGTTGGCTCCAATAACAACAGCTGCCCTTTGGAACATGCTTCAAAATAGATGCCCCCAGGTTTGTAGAAACGTTCATGGGGCGAACCTTCCTTTGGGAAACCATCGCTAAGAAGAACCACCAAGGGATAGCCCTGTTTCCGCAAAGTACGGGCAATGAGTTGTTCTCCCTTACTGATGGCAGCCGTATAGGTGACTGCACCGTTTTGTGCTGCAGCCATAGCCAACTGCAAACGTTTCTGTACCTGCTCAACGGTAGCGTTTCGTGGCATCTCTACAGTCTGGTTGTCATGCCAATCAAGAAGGAAATGATTGCCCAGCGAAGTGAACGACAGACCGCACATTTCTGTGTGCCTGTGTAATCTGAAAAGGTCGGGATTGTTCTTCTTAAGCCAAAGGCGACGAGGATTGTCTTTAACATAGTTAATCATCCTATTTAGCTGGCCAGGGGCATGTAAAATGCGCTCATGATAGTAAGCTGCGTCTTGTTGCCATATACTGTTCCTGTTCGCAAAAATGCGAGCAAAATGCATAAGGGCAGCGGTGTTCCCCTGTTGGCTGGCTATGCTGTGCACTTCTGCGGCGTTCCCCTGTCGGTTGGCTATGCTGTGCACTTCTGCGGCGTTTTCGCCGCAGCTCAAAAACTCCTGCTTGTAAACCATTGTGCAAGCACTCTTAAACCCGCGAACCACCGCCCCAATACTTTGCGACAGCGGTTCAAGCACCTGAATCACCAGATGAATATGATCAGGCATCACCTTCTGTGCAAGCACCTTCAGGGCAAACCCCTTCGCAGCGTAAAACTGAGGCAGGCCACACAGAATCTGATATACACGATAGCCAAAGGGGTTAAGCTTAATGAAAGCCCTTTCCGCACTCTCGCCCTCCAGTGTTCCAAAAAGCGGAAAGCGCCCCTCAACGGGGAAGGTAAAATGATAGACGGCACGACCACGATAGTCCCACCCGTTTTCACGGTGGTGCCGTGTAGTGTCTACTGCACGCCTAACTCCCTGTCCTTTTCCCTTCGTCTGCTCCATATAGAAAAACTTTGCGAAGGTACAACTAAAAAGTGAGATAACCAAAAAGGCACCCATAAAGCTTTAAAACAAGGCCTGTCACCTTTGCCTCATCGAGATTATCTGAACGGGGTGTTCCCCTTATCTCCACGACTCATTCAGATAATCCCTTACCCCCCTAAAGGATTATCTCGATGACTCGTTAAGATTATCCGAACGAGTCATCGAGACTATCTGAATAAAAACACCCTATTTCCTTGGTGCGAATTGGTGAGACAAATGCTTCCACAAGGCTTGTGGAAATAAGTTTTTCACTGAATCCCTTTTTCATCTCTGAAAAAGAAGTTATCTTTGGGGCATAAAAACAGCATAAAATCAGACAGTTATTTGCTCAGTTCAGAAAATCATATTATCTTTTCACTGCAAAAACGGTCGAATAGTGCGACTGTTTTTGCAGTAAGGTTCGCTTACCAATCCGCACAACCTCGCCAATGCTGCAGGTACTCTGATGAAACGCAATACGTCTGACCATACCATCAAAAACTATCTGGACTATCTGGAGGATGCCTACCTGTTCATGGGTGCCAAGCGCTATGACGTGAAGGGTAAGCGGTATTTTGAGAATACACAGAAATATTATTCTATGGACTTGGGACTAAGGAATGCCAAGTTGAACTTCCGCCTACAAGAGAAAAGTCACCTGATGGAGAACATGATATACCTTGAACTGGTGCGCAGGGGATATAGTGTTGACGTGGGCGTGGTAGAGGTCACCCGAGTAAAGGATGGCAAGAAAAAGCAATCACAATATGAAATAGACTTTGTGGTCAATACAGGTCAAGAAAAAATCTACATCCAGTCTGCTCTGAATGTAGATACTGAGGAAAAAAAAGATCAAGAGACGTTTTCTCTGAAGAACTCAGGCGACCTTTTCCGTAAGATTGTTATCGTGGATGGGAACACCAAGCAATGGACGGATGAAAACGGCATTGTGTACATTGGTGTCATTCCATTTCTGCTGGAAGAATCAAGTCTTGGCTTCTGAAAGGGCCTCGTTCATCTTTGTGGAAGATTTTTACTAAACAAACTATTAGGGGGATTTCTGCGCCCCTTAATAGTAGCAATATCAGTCCTTAATACCTAATCTCGCCTTTTGCGGGAAAAAGTATTACAGTGCGTTGCTATGATTACACATTCAGGCTCCAGCTGAAGCCGTCCTTTGTATCCTTAACCTCGAACCCTAAAGCTGCCAGGTCGTCGCGTATCTTGTCGCTGAGGGCCCAGTTCTTCTCGGCCTTAGCATGCTGACGCTGCTCCAGCAACATGTTTACTACGGCACCGAAGGCATCCTCGCGGGCCTTGTTGCTATTGCCCGTATCTTCCTTCAGACCTAAGATATCGAAGGTAAAGGTGCGGAACAGCTGCAACAGTGCTTCTGCTACCTCGGGCTTGATGCTGGCCTTCTTGTCGATTAGGGTATTGACAACGCGGCAGGCGTCGAACAGGTTACTGATAACGATAGGTGTGTTCAGGTCGTCGTTCATTGCCTCGTAGAGCTTCTCGCGCAACTCATCAACATATTGCTGCTCGATCCAGGGCATTCCCTTTACCTTCTGTCCTTCCTGCAGACGCTTCAGGTTCTTGTAACCTTCCATCAGTCGGGTAAAGCCTTTCTCGGAAGCCTTCAGAGCCTCGTTGCCGAAGTCCACTGTGCTGCGATAGTGAGCCTGCAAGATGAAGAAACGGATGGTCATGGGGCTGTAAGCCTGCTGCAACAGAGGATGGCTGCCATCGAAGAACTGTGGCAGGGTGATGAAATTGTTGTATGACTTACCCATCTTCTTTCCGTCGATGGTTATCATATTGTTGTGCATCCAGTAGTGAACCATCTGGTCGCCCTGACTGGCCACAGCCTGTGCTATCTCGCACTCGTGATGGGGGAAGATAAGGTCCATGCCGCCACCGTGGATATCGAAGTGGTTGCCCAGATACTTGCGTCCCATAGCCGTACATTCGCAGTGCCAGCCGGGGAATCCGTCGCTCCACTGGCTCTTCCAGCGCATGATATGTTCGGGCTGGGCAGCCTTCCATAAGGCAAAGTCGGCCTGGTTCTTCTTCTCGCCTACACCGGCCAGCTCACGGCTTGCATCCTTGATGTTCTCCAGATCACGCCCCGAAAGGATGCCGTATTTATGGTCCTTATTGTATTTCTCTACGTCGAAATATACGCTGCCGTTACTCTCGTAGGCATAACCGTTCTTCAGAATCTGGTCCACCAGTTCCTGCTGCTCCATAATATGGCCTGTGGCATGAGGCTCGATGCTGGGAGGCAGACAGTTCAGGGCTGCCATAGCATCGTGGAAGCGGTTGGTATAGTACTGTGCCACCTCCATGGGTTCCAACTGCTCCAGACGGGCTTTCTTGGCAATCTTATCCTCGCCCTCGTCGGCATCATGCTCCAGATGGCCTACGTCTGTTATGTTACGAACGTAACGCACCTTGTAGCCAATGTGCTGTAAGTAACGGAAAAGAATATCGAAAGTGATAGCGGGGCGGGCATGACCCAGGTGGGCATCACCGTAAACGGTGGGGCCGCACACATACATACCCACTCTGCCAGGGGTAAGCGGACGGAAGAGTTCCTTCTGTCTGCTCAACGTGTTATAGATGAATAATGCTTGTTCCATATTTTATAAATAGACTTTCAAGCTGCAAAAGTACGAAAATTAATTGAAATATGAGAACTGAGAATTGATAATTATGTGTTAAAACAGAATCTTCTTCCCATCCTTAATGTAAATACCCTTCCGTTTTAATTGAGAACTGAAATTTGAGAATTGAGAATTAACCTTGCGGCCGGAGAGGTCGTAGATAACTCCACACTCTCTCTGAGAGGGGTCAGGGGTGAGGCTTTCCCCGATGCCTGTTTCCTTTTCTACACAATAGTCATCGAATTCAGCAAACTGGTCTGCTGTCAGCACAAGCCAATGTTGTTTGGTATTCTTGTCTGAGGCATCAAAGCTGGCCCCGCTTACGGTAGTCTGATTGGTCACTTTCAGTGCCTGTTTTCTGATAGTAATCCAATATGATGAAGTGTTAAGTTTCCCTTTCTTGAAGTTTGTTCTCGAAGGCAGCAACTGCACTTGCTCCGCTGCGGTTGGCGAGGTGCGAGTTACGGTTTTAAACTGCGTGGTTGAGCAAGAAAGCAGTTTACCTGTGGCCACATTTCGCAGCGCATAGTAGGCGGTCTTGGGGAAGTAGATAATATTCCAGGCAAAGCTGTCGTTCCGGAGCGCCTCTTCTGCCCTTATTTCTTTCTGGGCCAGGCCACCATTCTCGGTTACGGTGAGCAACGAGGTTTCGTTGCCCAGGTTGTCTGTTGTCTTGATGTAGTATTTGGTGTCGTCTTCCTGCTCGAAGGTATAAGCTGGCGAAGCAAATCCTACCGAGGAAGAGCATATCAGTCCGTCCTGATGCAAGGCATGGGTGATGAGTACATTCCCATAATATAATAAGGTATTCTCCGGATTATAGCTGTCTTCCCACGATCCGTTTATTCCGTAATTGGGGCCGCTGTACGAAGAAACGGGCCACATGTGTGTATTGTCGCCCGTCATGTAAGCGGTATTGTCCTTATTCAGGAAACGTATCATCTGTGTAGCTCGCGGGCCGAGCCATTTTCCCCGGTCACCGTCCTGCCGGTAGTTACCGTTCCACCAGATATCGCTTGTTCCGACACCCACTCCGTGATTGGTTTCGTGCAGAATGGTTCCTGTCTGCTGGTACGATTCGTTGGCACCCACACGCATCCAGCCACCATAAGAGCAGTCAGCAGTAGGTGTGCCTGCGCTGTAGTGAACGCTAAGATTTATTCCCCTCACATACGACAGATTATTGTACAGCCACTTTATTTCCTCTACGGCAGAAGCAATACGATAGTCCTCTTCTGTACTGCCCCCATTGTCATAGTCGGCCGTCACGCTTCCCTTAGGCAGTGTGGGGGCTTTTACGATATCGCCGTATGCCAGAACATATTTGTTAGTCAGCACATAGGGCCGAACGTAATACATGGTTCCCGGCTGCAGCTTCTCCATTCGGTAAATCTCGCCATTGGCAGAGAAACTGTGCGTAGAGCGGTTATCAAAAATGGTAGGTTCTGGGTGTGTGCTCCAGCAAAAGCCTTTTTCCAGTACGCCTCCTGAACTCGCTGTCATACGACCCAGCAGCACCGTGGCTCCTGCTGCAACAAACTTGTTGGTTGTTATTTTAGGTGATCCACCTGTTGCATTCAGAATACGATAGTTCAGCGTAGCATCGCTCAGGCTTTTTGCCAAGGAGTCTATCTTATCATTACTGCCAGCTGCTATCAGTTCTTTTGCACCATTAATGGCGGCTGTCAGTTCCACGGCACCTTCTCCGCCACCATCCCCGATTACCTCTGTAGCCTTATCTATCAGCTTTTGCAGTTCGGCATGTTCTGCCTCGATATTGGTATCCAAAAGCATCAGCCTGACGTTATCTATCGCTGCCCTGTTGGCATTTGTCGAGGTTACCTTAAAGCCGATTTTTGTAACTCCTTGCAGGACAGTAAAAGTTAAGCTGTAGTTCTTACTCTCCGTTACTGTTACCTGTTCGTCGTTGGCATAGAGTATTGCACCTGTGCACGATTCTATTTTGCCTGACTGCTGAATATTCTGACATCCGGCGTTCAACTGATAGGTTCCTGCCGGCAGATATAAATCCTGGCTGATCTCCACATTAGGAATTTTACCGCCCGATGCCACCCAGCGCTCCATGTAAATCTTGTTATTCTTCTGACTGAAACTTGAATTGGTAACATAGTAAAAACCATTGTTAAACCAACCGGCAAAGCGAGCCTCGAAGTCGGGATTTTCGATGTACGAGTTCGTTACGTCTTTATCTGCCCTAAGGACCAAAGCAAACATCATAAATAAGCCGGACATGAGTATCTTTTTCATGGTATTCATTCGTAAGAGTTTTATTTCAGTTGTTCCAAGGCCCTGCATAATTGGTCGGGACAGGACGTCCGCTTTGTTCCGCAGCGTATGCCATCCAGAAGTTCTATCACCTCGTCTATTTTCTTTCCTTTAACCAACTGGCAGATTCCCTGCAAGTTACCATTGCATCCACCCAAAAAGAAAACTTGTTGGATAACATTGTTGTCATCGACTGTCACATCTATCAGTTGTGAACAAGTGCCTTGTGTCTTATATTGAACGTGTTTCATTATTCTGTATTTGTTTTATTGATTAAGGCGCCATTCTTCGGGAAGAACAGCGCCCTAGACTTATTCTTAGACCTTATCCTAAAGTCTATGGAACAAAATTATTTTTCTTCGTTAGCTATCTGCTCGTCAACAGCTTTGATTTTCTGGGCAAGAAGAGAGAGCTCGTCACGGAGTTTCTCAACCTTCTTCTTCATGCTGTCAACCAAAGAGTTACCTTTCTTACTATTGCTGGAGAGGAAACCTAAATTGTTCTCGTAGGTGTTTAACTCATCGCGCATACGTTCATAGGCACGCATCATACGCTGACGCTCATTGCTCAGGCTACCGCCTTCTTTCTCTATCTTCTGAGCCAGATTGTTGCGGAAGTTATTCAGATGGCGCTTAGCCTGCGATGCACTAAAGGCACCGTAAATCTTATCACAAACCTCACGGTAGTCCTTATAAAGTTTATCCTTATCGCGGAAAGGTACATGACCGACCTCGTTCCATTTCTTCTGCAGTTCCTTAACCTGCTGTATGATTTCGTCGCCACCCTTTTCGGCAAGTTCCTTCAGTTGTTCGATGATGTTCAGCTTCTGCTCCTTATTGGCATTCTGCTCATCGCGAACTCCTGCAGTTGCCTGCTGGCGAGCCTCAAAGAACTGGTCGCAAGCGCCAACAAAACGCTTCCACAACTCTTCCGAGTACTTGTGAGGCACGTTACCTATTTCTTTCCATTGCTTCTGCAGGTTGATAAGAATATCTCCTGTGCTACGCCATTCTGTACTGTCCTTCAGTGCCTCTGCCTTTTCTACCAACTCTTTCTTCTTGGCCAGATTCTCATTCAGACTTTCCTTCAGCGTTTGGAAGAACTGTGCTTTCTTCTCGAAGAATACATCGCACCCCTTACGGAAACGCTCGAAGATGGCGGTATTCATTTTCTGAGGCGCAAAACCGATGGTCTTCCATGCAGCCTGCATCTCGATAATCTTCTTGGTTACCTCGTCCCATGCCGAAGATGTCTTCAGGTCGTCTATCGAGATGGCTTCCAACTCTTCGCAAAGAGCAGTCTTCTTTGCCAAGTTCTCTTCTTCCTGGGCCTTACGAGCCTCAAAGAAATCCTGGTGACGCTTGTAAACAGCAGAGGTAGCCGTCTTAAAACGATTCCAAATCTCCTCGCGGAACTCACGGGCGACAGGCCCGGTTTCCTTCCATTCCTGATTCAGGATAAGCATCTGATTGTAAGCAGCAACCACTTCGGGAGCTTGTATCAGAGCCTCAGCCTCTTCGCACAGTCGGGTCTTGGCCTCCAGATTCTTGCGGAAATCATAGTCACGCAACTCATGTCCCAACTTCAGCAAATCATAGAACTGCTCGATATAGAGTTGATAGTTCTTCCAAAGTTCTGTAGCACGTTCTGCAGGAACCAGTTTAATCTCCTTCCATTCTGCCTGCAGGGCCTTGAACTCTTCAAAGGCACTATTTGCTTCTTCTGGAGTAGATGCCAATTGCTGGATGCGGTCCAGTATTTCCAGTTTCCTCTTCAGATTCTCTGCTTTCTGGCGTTCCACTTCTTCTTGTGCAGCGGCTCGTCGGTCTCGGATTAACTGCATAGATGCGCGAAACTCTGGTTCCAGCGGATCTATCTGTGGTTCGAACTTCTCGGGTTCTCCGCCACCTTCAATAAAGGCGTTACGAGCCTCTTGAATTTCTGTATTATGGAACTTGTAGAAGAGTTGTTTCAGCAAGTCTAATTCTTGCTTCTCGCACAATTCTTCGCTCTGAGCGATTTCCTTTACGCGGTTTACAACTTCTTCCTTTGTGGTGTACACAGGCGCTGAGGGCTCGGCAGCTGTTTCGGGTTCAGAAACAGGCTCTGGTTCGGCAGCCGTTTCAGGTTTAACAACGGTTTCCGGTTCTTCAACTGCTGCAGATTCTACAGGTGCTGCATTCATCTCATTAATCTCAGAAGACTGCTCGGGGGCAGTAGTTACATTAGTCTCTAAAGAGTCCATCATTTAATAATTTTAGTTTTACTTTCCCCCATTTTGGGGGGTTGCGAAATGCAAAGTAATGTAAAATATCCCTTATAACCTAAAAAAAAACGCTTTTTTTGTGGAAAAGTAGATTAAATCCACGTTTTCCGCTTGAAATACCACCAGAAGAGCACCGTTACTCCTATCGAGAGTGTCACGGCAAAGGGGAATCCCCACCAAACCTGCTCCATGCCGCTTACCAGGTTCATACCGAACAAACTGGCAATAAGCGTAGGAAACATGAGAATAATGCTGATACTGGTAAGAACTTTCATGACACTACTTACATTATTATTAATAATACTGGCGTAAGTGTCCATGGTAGAGTCAAGAATGTTGGTGTATATGTTACAGGTCTCACGAGCCTGACTCATCTCGATGTTTACGTCCTCGATCATATCGGCATCCAACTCATCGACGGGTAACTTGAATTTCAGCTTCGAGAGAAGATTCTCGTTACCACGAATAGATGTGATGAAGTAGGTAAGGCTGTCCTGAAGTCGGCTCAGCGCAATGATATCAGTATTGTTTATGTTGCGGTCCAGGTTTCGCTTGGCTTTGTCGATGAGCAAACTTATTTGCTTCAGACGCTTCAGGTACCATACAGCACTGCATAGAAACAGACGGAAAATCATATCCACAGAGTCGGTAAAACCCAATCCGCGTTTCTGCTGATAACTTACAAAGTCTATCATCATATTGGTCTCGAAGTTGCACACCGTTATCAGCACATCTCCCTTCATGATTATACCTAAGGGGATTGTGGTGTATGGAGTACGACTTTTCATTTCTTTTACGTAGGGAATACGTAAGATGATAAGAATCCAGCCCTCATCAATGTCATAACGGGCTCGCTCGTCGGTATCGGCAATATCGGAAATATAATAATCGGGGATTCCGAGGGTTTTCTCCAAGAAGTCTACATCTTCCTGTGTAGGGCATGTAACCTGAACCCAGCAGTTGGGTTCCCATTTGTCGATGGTGCGCAGACCATTCGTAGTGTTCCAGTATGTTTGCATCTTCAGTACTCTGGCTTAAAAGGGTCCATAACAGTGTTGCCTGCCAGGAGTTCCTCTTGATGCTCCCGGGGGCTACAAATTCAAATTCTCCGCGTGATAATCGTCCATTTTTTTGTTAGTTAAATGCTTTTTTGTTGTTTTGTGGGTGCAAAGTTACGAATAAGTGAGAGAATAACCAAATTTATTTGTGTATTTCCGAACGAGAGTAAGTTAGAAACGTAGTTCAAAGGTATATTTTTTAATTGAGAATTGAAAATTATCATAAAAACGGTTTTTGTACTATTCTCAACTCTCAATTGTGGCTCAGCCGCCTCAATTCTCAATTCTCAATTCCTTTTGAACTCTATTCGTCAAGTCAATGAACTCTGCCACACTTAATTGCTCTGGGCGTTTGTTGAATATCTCATCCTGAAGGAAGGCTGAGTGATCCAACAGAGGCAGTCCGATCTTGGCCCTCTCTGCATCCAACTCGCCAAGAAGCGGACGGATATTGTTGCGTAGCGTCTTGCGCCGTTGGTTAAAGGTTGTCTTTACCAAACGCTTGAAAAGTTTTTCGTCGCAGCCTAATTCTTTTGTGTTGTTGCGAGTCATCCTGATGACTGCGCTCTTTACCTTTGGTGGCGGATTGAATACGTGTTCGTGTACAGTAAACAGATATTCTACATCATACCACGCTTGAATCAGCACACTCAGAATACCGTATGTCTTATTGCCTGGTGCGGCAGTTATGCGCTCGGCAACTTCCTTCTGGATCATACCCGTGCAACAGGGAATCAGCTCCTTGTTGTCCAGCATCTTAAAGAATATCTGGCTGGATATATTATAAGGATAGTTTCCTGTGAGCACGAAAGGATTACCCTGAAATGTGCGCTCAAGATGCATCTTCAGGAAATCGTCTTCTATGATATTTTCTTCTAAGGCAGGGAAATGCTGACGAAGGTAGGCTACCGACTCAAAGTCAATCTCCACGACCTTTACCAGACGAGGCTTCTGAACCAGAAACTGTGTCATTACGCCCATACCGGGTCCTACTTCCAGCACAGGGATATCCGGGCAGGCATCTACCGTATCGGCAATGTCCCGTGCAATGCTTAAATCAGTCAAAAAATGCTGTCCAAGAAACTTTTTTGGCTTAACGCTTCTCATACGTGCTGATATTTTTGTAATTTTGCTGCAAAGTTATAATATTAATTCATAATTCACAATTCATAATTCATAATTTGGAAGGTGAAAAAGATATTTTCCTCAACGGGTAAGATTGTTCTGCCATTAATTTTGGCTGCAGCAATACTATGGTGGATGTACAGAGGGATAAAGTGGGACGATGTGCAACAGGCACTCGGGAGCGAGATGTCCTGGACTTGGATGTTGCTCAGTTTCCCCTTTGGCATTATGGCTCAGGTATTTCGCGCCCTTCGTTGGAAACAGGCCTTGGCGCCATTAGGTGAGAAACCCCGGCTTCATACTTGCATAAATGCCATTTTTATTTCTTATGCCAGCAGTCTGGTGGTGCCGCGCGTAGGAGAAATGTTGCGGTGCGGCATTCTGCGCCGATGGGAAAATACAAATTTTAGCAAGGGAATAGGAACTGTTGTTACGGAACGAGTTATCGACAGTGTGCTGGTGATGCTGCTGGCATTGATAACTGTTGCCTGCCAGATTCCCCTCTTTTTGCATTTCTTTTCAGAAACAGGTGTTTCCCTGCAAGGTTTCTTAGATACCTTTTCTACTGCAGGATGGTTGGTAACCCTCGTTTGCGGCATTCTTATTCTCTGTACTATGGCTTTTTTGGTATGGCGACTGAATTTCTTTTCCCGCACCCGTGCCGTGTTCTCTGACCTTAAAGACGGACTCTTCTCTGTCCGTTACGTGCAGAACCCCGTGCTCTTTCTGGTTTATTCGCTTGGCATCTGGGCGAGTTACTATCTGCATTTCTACCTGACGTTTTTCTGCTTTCAATATACAACCCAACTGGGGCCGATGACTGCATTGGTAGCCTTTGTGGTAGGATGCTTTGCTGTATTGGTTCCAACACCTAACGGAGCCGGCCCCTGGCACTTTGCCGTCAAAACCATTCTGGTACTTTATGGTGTCAACCAGATAGACGGTGCCCTCTTCGTTCTGGTGGTTCACACCATCCAAACCCTGTTGGTTGTCGCTTTGGGCCTCTATGGTGCTGCAGCCCTCAGCCTAACAAAGAAGAAACTCCGATCTGAATCTAAAAATTAGCATCCGAAATATTCTATCTTATAATTATTCTTAAATTTCTATTTTTACTACGTAAGTTAAAAGAAAAAAACGTAGCTTTGTACCGCAAAGAACGAACAAGCTCATATAATCACAATGAAAAGGACTATTTTATGTACCCTGCTCTTAGGAGGACTTTCAACTTTCAACTTTCAACTTTCAACTATCAAAGCCCAGGCCAACATCACACCTGAGGTACTCAAGCAGTTAGAAGGAAGCTACACAGGAACGCCTGCCGAGAAGGCTATGCGCAATGCCATCAGCAATGTGGGCATCGCAAAGATGGCCATCAATCAGGAGAATGCCGTAGCCAAAGATAAGAACTTCAGTATCGAGGTAAAGAATACAGGTATCACGGACCAGAAGAGCAGCGGCCGTTGCTGGCTCTTTACGGGACTGAATGTGCTGCGTGGCCGTGCCATGAAGAAGCTGGACACCAAGAATTTTGTCCTGAGCCAATGCTATCTCTTCTTTTACGACCAGTTAGAGAAGAGCAACTTGTTCTTGCAAGGTATCATAGATACACGCAAACAGCCCATCGACAGCGAGATGGTACGCTGGCTCTTCCAGCATCCGCTCTCCGACGGCGGCACTTATACGGGTGTTGCTGATTTGGCTACAAAGTACGGTGTTATCCCTGCCGACATAATGCCCGAAACATATGTCAGCAACAGCACCAGCGAGTTCTGCGGCCATCTGAAAAGAAAGCTCCGCGAGTTCGGCATCACCTTGCGCGAAAAAAGCGAGGCTGGCATGAGCGAGAAGCAACTGGAGGTCCTGAAGGTGGAACAACTGGGTACCGTTTACCGAATGCTCGTAATGGCTTACGGCGTACCTCCCACACATTTTACCTGGAAGGATAAAACCTACACGCCGCAGGAGTTCTTCAAGACTTACTGCATCAGCGAGGGCGAGGACCTGAACAAGGATTATGTGATGCTGATGAACGACCCCAGCCGTCCATATAATAAGGTATATGAAATCGACTACGACCGCCATGTTTACGACGGACACAACTGGCTCTACGTGAACCTTCCCATCGAGGAGCTGGAGAGCATAGCCATCGCCTCATTGAAGGATAGTTGCCAGATGTATTTCAGTTGCGATGTGGGCAAGTTCTTAGACCGCAATGTGGGCATTGCCGACATCAACAACTTCGACTACGGAAGTCTTCTGGGCACCACCTTTGGTATGAACAAGAAGCAGCGCATCGAGACCTTCGACAGCGGTAGCACACATGCTATGACCCTGATGGCTGTAGATCTGGATGGTGCTGGCAAGGCCAAGAAGTGGAAGGTGGAGAACAGCTGGGGTGCCGACAGCGGCATGAGCGGCTACATTATGATGACCGACGAATGGTTCCGGGAATATATGTTCCGTGTGGTGGTAAACCGCAAATACTGTCCCGCCTCTGTTCTGGAACTCATGAAGCAAAAGCCTACCAGACTTCCCGCTTGGGATCCGATGTTTCAGGGGGAGGAATAGCCCCCCCCGACCCCCCTTTAGGGGAAAGGGAATAAAGTTTAGTGTTTAGAGTTTAGCTAACGATGGCTGATGGCTGATGGCTGAAGTTTGCTAACCGCTAACCACTAACCGCTAACCGAAACTGACAATTCTCAATTCTCAATTTAAATATAAGATGGAAACAACAAGACAAAATAAAATTGCCCGACTCATTCAGAAGGAGTTGAGCGATATCTTTCAGAAGCAGACCAGCGCCATGCGTGGTGTGCTAGTTAGTGTAAGCGCCTGCCGCATAAGTCCCGACCTTAGCATCTGTCGTGCTTACCTGAGTGTATTCCCCAGCGAACGCGCCGAGGAGATTGTGCAGAACATCAATAACAACCAGCGGCAGGTTCGCTACGAACTGGGCACACGCGTGGGAAAGCAACTGCGTATCATCCCGGAGTTGAAGTTCTTCATCGACGACTCGCTGGATTACGTTGAACACATCGATGAACTCCTGAAGCATTGAACTTCCCGTTTTTCATAGCCCATCGGTATATCTTCAGTAAGAAGAGCCACAATGCCATCAATATCATCAGCGGCATCTCTGTGGTGGGTGTGGCCGTTGCCACTATGGCACTCGTTTGTACGCTGAGTGTCTTTAACGGCTTTCACGACCTTGTGGCCAGCCTCTTTACGGCTTTCGACCCCCAGTTGCGCATCACGCTGACCGAAGGAAACGCCATCCAGGCTAACGACACTCGCCTGCAGCAACTGCAGAAGTTGCCCAGCGTAGCCGTCTATACCCCCGTTATGGAGGGGCAGGCTATGGTGGTGACGGGCGGACAGCAACACGTGGTAACCATTATGGGTGTGGCGGATAACTTCGACAAGCAGACGCATATCCAGAAGATTCTCTACGGCGACGGCTCTTTTGTCCTTCATGCCGATGTGTTGGAATACGGTGTTCTGGGCATTCAGTTGGCCGGCAAGATGGGCCTGACCATCGATTTTCCCGAACCGCTCCAGGTCTATGCTCCCAAACGCGGCGAGCGTGTGAATATGGCCAATCCCCTGAGTTCCTTCAACCATCAGGAACTGCAGAGCCCGGGTGTTGTCTTTATGGTGCAACAGGGAAAGTACGATGCTAATTATATTATTACCAGCCTGAAGTTTGCCCAGAGTTTGTTCGACCAGCAGGGACGCATTTCTTCGGCTGAGGTTAAACTGAAGAAAGGCGTTTCGCTATCGCAGGCCAAGAAAGAGATAAGCACCCTTTTGGGCGACAAATTCAAAGTTCAGGACCGCTTCGAGCAGCAAGACGATGTGTTCCGCATCATGCGTATCGAGAAACTCATCTCGTACCTCTTCCTTACCTTTATATTATTGGTGGCTTGCTTTAATATCATCGGCTCCCTGTCTATGCTGATGATCGAGAAGAAGCGTGATGTACAGACGCTCCGCAGTATGGGAGCCACAGACAAGCAGATTTGCAACATCTTTATGTTCGAGGGCCGAATGATTAGTGTGGCAGGTGCAACCATCGGACTTCTCCTGGGCCTTCTGCTCTGTTGGCTCCAACAGGAATACGGCCTCATCTCTATGGGCCAGAGCGAGGGCAGCTTCATTGTCGAAGCCTATCCCGTCAGCGTTCATCCTTGGGATCTCGTACTCATCTTCGTTACCGTCCTCTTGGTTGGTTGGGCCGCCGTCTGGTACCCGGTAAGATATCTTTCGAAGAACCTTCTATAAAACGGAAGACGAAAACTCTCAACTCTAAACTCTCAACTCTAAACTTTAAATGTACTACCCTTACGCCCGTCCACTCTATGTAATGGCTAAGGCTGCAGGACCGCTCTGCAACCTCAGGTGCCAATATTGCTATTATCTGGAGAAACAGCATCTAGCCCCCTCCCTCAATCCCTCCCCCGAGGAGGAGGGAAGTGTTACGGATAAAAGCCTCCCTCCTCGGGAAGGCATGAGAGGGGCTATGAGCGACAGCCTTTTAGAGTCCTACGTTCGCGACTACATACAACTGCAGCAGACACCCGAAGTGCTCTTTACCTGGCACGGAGGAGAGCCCATGTTGCGTCCGCTGAGTTTCTACAAGCAGGCCGTCCGCTATCAGCAATACTATGGGCGCGGCAGGCAAATAAGTAACAGCATACAGACCAACGGCACATTGCTGACGCCTGAATGGTGCCGGTTCCTGCACGACGAAGGCTGGCTCGTCGGACTCAGTATCGACGGAACAAAAGAGATGCACGATGCCTATCGCGTGGATGCCAAGGGGGAAGGAACCTGGCAAAGGGTCGTTGATGCTATCCACATGTTGCAGGACTATGGGGTGGAATGGAACGCTATGGCAACGGTCAACCACGCCAATGTCTCTCAGCCTTTAGCATTTTATACATTCTTCCGCGACGAGCTGCATTGCCAGTTCCTGCAACTGAGTCCTGTGGTGGAGAGAATCCGACACCATTCCGACGGTCGTCATCTGGCTCAGCTTTTCGATGAGAACTGCGCCATTGCTCCCTATAGCGTTAAGCCTGCCGAATGGGGAAAGTTCCTCTGCGATATCTTCGACGAATGGGTTCGGCACGATGTGGGCGAAATGTTCGTGAATGTCTTTGATGCCACTCTTGCCGGTTGGATGGGTGTGGCACCAGGCATTTGTGTCTATGCCGAGGAATGCGGTCATGCTGTTGTCATGGAGCATAACGGCGATGTGTACAGTTGCGACCATTTTGTCTTTCCGCAATATCGGTTGGGTAATATCCTTACCGACGGACTGCCGCAAATGGTATATGGTGAGAAGCAGACCGCTTTCAGCCGCCTCAAGAAAGATTCCCTTCCCCGCCAATGCCGCGAGTGCGAATGGCTGAAAGCCTGTCATGGCGAATGTCCGCGCCTTCGTTTTCTGCATACAGCCGATGGCGAGCCTGGCCTCAACTACCTCTGTGCCGGCTACAAGATTTTCTTCCAGTACGTTGCGCCCTACATGGATTTCATGCGCAACGAGCTCTTAGCCGGTCGCCCCGCCAGCGGGGTGATGACGTTTACGGACTTTGCAAGCAGAATTAAAAGTTAACAAAAAAAACATACAATGAACTACATAAAAATCCTTATCACACTCATTTCTTTTGTCGCCATCACTGCAAACGCTCAACTGACGGACTGGCAGAACATTTCGAGCAAGAACTTCGTGATGAAAATCATCCACGACCAGAACTTTCTGTACGTGGGCACGAAGGGCGGCGGCATCGTGAAGATTGACAAGCAGAGCGGCGAGCAGACGGTACTCAAACGCGCTGACGGGAGCATGACGGGAAACGCTATTACCGACATGGCACTGCACGATGGCGAGCTGTGGGTAGGCACGGAATACAACGGCTTGGCAAAGGTGACAGATGACGGGATCGAGAAATTCGACATGAAGAACGCCGGCTTCCAGAACAACCAGCACATATCCGGCATCTATTTCAATGCCGACGGAACTATGCTCGTAGGCAGTATCGCATCTTTGTACGCTTTCGACGGAAAGAAATGTACAGCCATATACGACATCAACCCGCTTAGCCCCTACGCCTACGTCAAGAAGATTAGGGCCGACAGGGACGGGCGGATATGGGTGGCTTGCTACGATGCATTGAACCAGTATAACCTCTGTGTATTTACGTCCAGTGATTTGGTGCCCTACAACATCCAATACGGGAAAGCAAACAACATCGAAACCGACAAAGACGGATGTCTGTGGATAGCGACCAAAAACGGGCTTGTCAAGTTTGATGGCAACGATTTCACGCCCTACACGCCCGACAATTCGGCTCTGCCCGAGGCGAACATCACAGACCTGACAGCCGATGAGAAAGGCAATTTGTGGATGTTTGGCGACCGCTATATCACCAAGTTCGACGGCACCAGCTTCTCGGCCTATCCCTATCAGTTGAACGTCGCTAACGATTACCTGCTGGACATCGATGCCGACAATAACAACGTTTATGTAGGCTCGCGCTTCGAGGGCGTGCTAAGGCTCACGGATAACGGACTGACCGCCATCGACCTCATCGACAATGTGCTATATGATAATACGATGTCATTAAAAAGCGGTTGTATTGATGCAGAAGACAACTTCTATGTTGGCTCGCTCTATGGCCTTCAGAAATACAATATTGACACGGACGATTATGTGTTTGAGCCTATGTCGCAGACCGCACAGACCGAAGCTGACCTTAGCGGCAACGTTTGGATACTCTGGCCTTGGTCCACTACCGACACCTGCCTTGTGGAAATCACCGCGACAGGCAGAAAAGCTTATATGAGATCCGACTATCCGTTCAGCGAAGCCGATGCCGACCTCGTCAAGTTCGACCGCAAAAACCGTTTTTGGATCGCTACGAACAAAGGCCTCTATATGCATGATAGCGAAACGTGGACGGTCTACAACAAAAGTAATTCCATCCTATCCAAGTCCGTTCAAAGCATGGCCTTCGACAGCAGCAACCGCCTCTGGTGCGGCACAAGCGGAGGAGGTCTGTTTTGTTTCGATGGCAATAAATGGAGCAACTATACCACATCCAATTCCTCCCTTCCGTCCGATTACGTGGGAGCGATTGCCATCGATAATAACAACGTCCTTTGGCTGAACTGCCGAGACCCTCGCTATCCCGACAAAATGGGCTTAGAATATGGTTTCGGCCTGACGCGCTTCGACGGAAACTCATGGAAGACCTACAACCGCAATAACTCGCCGCTGCCCAGCGACTGCTTCTGGGACGTACAGGTGGATGCCGACAACCGCCTATGGATAGCCACCGCTGGTGATGTCGGCCTCGTCTTCTACGACGGAATCACATGGACTACCTACGACACCGACAACTCAGGCATCGCCCTCAACGAGGTCACGAAAATCACCCTCGACCCCCATCGTGACCTCATCTGGCTCACCCATTATCCCGGCCTCGGCCTCTCCGTCGCCCGCATGAACTGCAAGACCACAGCTATTGGTTCCATAAAAGTTTCCAAGCAGTCGAACGTGTACTACGACTTGCAAGGCAGACGGATTAATCAACCAACAAAGGGAATCTACATTAAGAATGGGCAGAAACTCATCAAATAACTCGGCAATATTCTTTATGACTCCTCCTTCTCCAAAAAAGGATGTTTTTCCGGATTTCGAACTCTTTGGGTGACGAGAAACATGAAAAAGAGGGGGATTTCTGTGTTTTTTCAGACCACGATGGATAAAAATCTGAAAAAATGTGGTATTTTTGCAGCGTAAAATGTTATAAAAGCTCAGAATTATGGCAAGACCAATTAAAGAAACACCTACTTTGCGAGGTCAGGAGGCTCGTGATTTCGAGCAGAAAATAATACACCCGAAGTCTGTATCCGCTAATGATGTTAGGGATGCACGCGACTCATATAACAGAGTGATGTCTATTGCAAAATTCTCATTCTGATATGTCGCTTTCCTCTTTTGAGTTCATCCCATTGACAGAAGAACTTGAGTTGCTTCCCTTTAGATGCAAGGACGAAGACCTTAATAATTTCCTTTTCGACGACGCAAAGCACTATCTGGCTGAACTGATGGCTGTGACCTATCTGTTCATTGACCCCTCGACCCAGCAGACTGTTGCCTATTTCAGCCTGTTGAACGACAAGGTGTCATACGACCCAGAGGAACATTCCTTTTGGAACAGGTTGAACCGCCGCATTTCCAATCGCAAACGCCGTCGCAATTACCCTTCGGTTAAAATAGGGCGTCTCGCCGTTTCACAAGATTATGCCGGACAAGGTATAGGGCGAGAAATTCTCAATTTTATCAAGCACGCTTTCACCAATGGCAACCGGACAGGTTGCCGTTTCATTACGGTTGATGCATACGCAGAGGCTACTGCGTTTTATCAGAAAAATGGTTTTGACTTTTTTACTAAAAGGGATGAGCACGAAGATACGCGACTCATGTACTTTGATCTTAAGCCATTCAAGGATGCTCAAGCCCTAATCAAGTCAGCCGAATAAATGGAGTTTCATTCTTTTTAGGGTATAGCAGACGTTGCGAGTTCCGCGTTTGTCTGACCCGATGGCCTAATTACCGAATGCTTTCTGAAGCCTTTTGTATTCCTTCTTTGTGATTTGGATTACGGTGCCGTGACGAGGGGTAAAGAGGCCCTTAGTCTCGGTGTTCTGTACGAAGGTGAAGTGCTTCAAGTCATCGCTCTTGGTGAACTGATAGTAGCCGTCGCGGTAGCAGTCGTACATCAGACACCAGCCGCCACCGATAAGGGGGAACACACCGGCACCTTCCACATCGCTCTTCGTTGTCTCGCAGAATCCGTCGTGCAATGTCCATGTTTCGGGGCTGTGAAGGTCCGTGAAGGTGTATTGCTTGATACCCTTATGGCGACCATCGGCTTCGGTTTTAAAAAAGAGATGATACAGTCCGTCCTTCTCCTGAACGATGTCCGTATCGATGGAGGGAGAATGGAAGTCGAACAGCACCTTCGGCTCTGTCTCCAGTCCGCTGAAATCATCGTTGGCATAGCACCAATAGACGCGGTCGTAAGGGATAGAGCCGTCATCGGTCAGCAACGAGAAGTAAACCATATACTTGCCTGCCGCCTTATCGTAGATGGTCTGCGGCGCCCAAACGCGGGTTACGTGGGCAAAGCTTGTTCCGCTGAACCGCTCGGGGAAATGAACCGTATGATGCTCCCAATGAATCAGGTCGCGAGAGCGCAGCAGCACCATACCCCTGTTGCTGGCCCAACCCAAGGAAGATCGCATATCTGTCACCACCAAACGGAACCATCCGTCCCTGCAACGCAGGATGTGCGGGTCGCGAACGCCTTTGGCCAAGGCTATGGTATCGCTTGCCACAATGGGCCTTCCTCCGTTCAGCGGTGTGTAGTTAAAGCCGTCGGTACTCACGGCATAGCATATCTGTTCCTTCTCGGGAGCATTGCCTGTAAAATAGGTAAACAGATAGTACTTGCCCTTGATATTTTCCTGTGCATTTGTGCATAGGCCGCAAACGGCCAGCATAACGGCCAGCAACATTCTTTTTGTTTTCATAACGTATTAATTTGTAGTTGTTTTGTTGGCAAAGGTACTAAAGATAATTCATAATTCATCATCCGTCAATCATAAATTTGCACCCGAAAAGTGAAAAATGAATGGGGAAACCTTGTAAACCATCTTATAAATCATTACTTTTGTAGCCATAATCCACATTTTCAAACTTTGGCCTCATGCTTAAACGACTATTAGTACTAACAATCGCCTGTGCTTCTCTTTCTGTTTCTGCCGAGAAGAATGCGGCCGATTCCGATCCCGTAGCTTACGTGAACACTTTGCAGGGAACCAATTCGCACTTTGGTCTCTCGCACGGCAACACGTTCCCCGCTACCGCTATGCCGTTTGCCCAGCACATGTGGACACCGCAGACGGGAAAGAACGGCGACGGGTTCAAGTACCTTTATATGGCTGACGAGATTCGTGGTTTCGGTCAGTCGCACCAATGCTCTCCCTGGGTGAGCGACTATGCCGTCTATACTTTCTTCCCGGAGGTCGGAGAGCTGGAGGTCGATCCCGAGAAACGCGCGGCTAAGTTTTCGCACGACAACGAGACGGCCCGGCCGCACTACTATAGCGTACAGTTTGATAACGGCATCCGTACCGAGTTCTCACCTACCGACAGAGGCGTTCATTTCCGTTTCTCTTACCCCAAGAAGGGCGATGCGTGGCTCGTCATCGACGGCTATACGGCTGAGAGTCAGATGGAGATTGATGTCGAAAAGCGACAGATTCGCGGTTGGGTGAATAACCAGCGCTTTGTGAATCATGCCGAGAACTTCCGCAACTATTTTATCATTCAGTTCGATAAACCTTTCCTGGATTATGGCTTGTGGGATAAAGGTGCTTTCCTGAAGTTCAAGGCTGGCTCAAAGGTTCAGGCCAAGGCTGCATCGTCTTATATCTCTCCCGAACAGGCAGAAATAACGTTGAACCGCGAATTAGGTGCTGATAAGACTTTGGAACAGACCAGGAAACGCGGGCATGATGTCTGGCAGAAGCTGCTGAGCCGCATAAAAGTGGAAGGCGGTACCGAAGAACAGTTGCGCACGTTCTATTCCTGCCTGTTCCGCGCCAACCTGTTCTCACGCAAGTTCTACGAAATCAGGGAGGACGGCACGCCTTATTATTATAGTCCCTACGACGGGAAGATATATGACGGCTACATGTTTACCGATAACGGTTTCTGGGATACCTTCCGCAGCCAGTTTCCGCTCACCAATATCCTTCATCCCACGCAGCAGGGCCGTTATATGAATGCGCTGCTGGCCGCTCAGAAGCAATGCGGCTGGTTGCCTTCGTGGTCGTTCCCCGGCGAGACGGGCGGCATGTGCGGCAACCATAGCATCTCCCTTCTGGCCGATGCCTGGGCAAAGGGTATTCACGACTTTAATCCCGATTCGGCCCTTGTAGCATACGCTCACGAGGCGATGAACAAAGGGCCATACGGAGGTGCCAACGGTCGTGCCGGTTGGAAGGAATATTTCCAGTTGGGCTATGTGCCTTTCCCTATGTCGCACGGAAGCGTGACGCAGACCCTCGAGTATTGTTATGACGACTGGTGTGCTTACCAATTAGCCCGTTCGTGTGGCAATAAATTCTACGAGCAAATCTTTGCAAAGCAAATGTTCAACTACGTCAACCTTTGGGACCCCGATATCTGTTTCTTCCGCGGACGCGATGCCGACGGCTCTTGGACGGAGCCTTTCTCGGCTGTCAAGTGGGGCGGCCCCTATACCGAGGGTTGTGCCTGGCATTACATCTGGTCGGTATTCCACGATGTGAACGGACTGATTGGTCTCTTTGGCAGCAAGGAACGTTTCTGTCAGAAGATAGACTCCGTTTTCTCCGTTCCCGGTGAGGTAGATCCCGGTTGGTACGGGGGCAAAATTCACGAGATGGTAGAGATGGAACAGGCCAATATGGGCCAATATGCCCACGGCAACCAACCCATTCAGCACATGCCTTACCTGTATTCCTATGCCGGTCAGCCTTGGAAGACGCAGTATTGGGTGCGCCAGATTATGGACCGGCTCTACAACTCCACACCCGATGGATTCCCGGGCGATGAGGACCAAGGCGGAATGTCCTCGTGGTACGTTCTTTCGGCTCTCGGCCTTTATGCCGTTACACCCGGCACCAACCAGTATGTGATCGGTTCGCCCATCTTCCGCAAGGCAACCATCACCATGGAGAATGGCAACCAGTTCGTCATCGAGGCGCAGGACAACAGTCCGCAGAACTACTACATTCAGGATGGGCAGCTCAACGGTCAGTCTCTCACCCGCAACTACATCACTTATGATGAAATCAATCAAGGCGGCATACTCTCATTCCAAATGGGTGCCACACCGAATAAACAGCGAAACATCGGTGATGAAGCTTCACCGTATTCGGTATCAACTAGATAAGATAACTTCTATTGGTTAGCGGTTAGCGAATCGGTTAGCGGTTAGCGTTATAAATGGTAAAGGCTGCGATTAAGCGAGAGAAGAGCGATGCTCGCATCAGCTTTTCCGAGCGTGAGCAGGCTCGAAACGAAGTTTCAATGGTAAATGGTAAATGATTAAATGGTAAATGAAACAACTTGTCAACTAAAAAAATAACCAAAATGAAATTCTCAATTCTCAATTCTCAATTCTCAATTCGAAAAGCAGTGGGCTTACTGCTTTTCGCAGCAGTAAGCGCAGTTTGGGCACAACCTCGCCCAGAGTATCCACGTCCCCAGTTCGAGCGTCAGGACTGGGTCAACCTGAACGGCCAATGGAGCTACACGTTCGATTTCGTAGGCTCCGGAGTAGAAAGACGGTTTTACGAGAGCAAAGGCTTCGACGGAAAGATTACCGTTCCCTTTGCCCCCGAGAGCAAGCTTTCGGGTGTAGAGTATACCGACTTCATCAACAACATCTGGTATCACCGTCAGATTCAGATGCCTGCAGGATGGGCAGGACGTAACATCATGCTCAACTTCCAGGCTGTCTATTACAACTCCGAGGTATATGTGGACGGACGTCTGGCCGGTCGTCACTTTGGCGGCAGCACAGGCTTTGCCATCGATGTCACCCGTTTCCTGAAGGACGGCAAGGCACACGATCTTGTCGTTCATGCCTACTCCGATACCCGCACCACCAAGCAGCCCGCAGGCAAGCAGAACGTCCGTCAGAGTCAGTTCGAATGTATGTACACACGTACCACAGGCATCTGGCAGACCGTTTGGATGGAACCCGTTGATGCCAAGGGACTGAAGAATGCGCAGGTCATTACCGATATCGACCAGAAGCAGGTCATCGTACACCCCCACTTCTATGCTCAGGACGGCGGCACCATAACCGTAACCCTCAAGGACGGTGCCAAGGTGGTAGCAACCAAGAGCGCCGTTGCCACCGATGCCTCCACACTCATTCTGCCCGTCAAGGCACCCAAGCTGTGGAGCCCCGAGAGTCCCTTCCTTTACGACCTCACCTACGAGGTGCGCGATGCACAGGGTAACATCGTGGATAAGGTGGCTTCTTATATCGGCATGCGCAAGTTCCATTGCAGCGGCAACAAGACATATCTCAACAACGAACCCTTCTACCAGCGTCTGGTACTCGACCAGGGTTTCTATCCCGACGGTATCTGGACGGCTCCCTCCGACGAGGCCCTCCGTCGCGACATCGAGCTTTCTATGGCTGCCGGCTTCAACGGTGCCCGTCTGCACCAGAAGGTCTTCGAAGAGCGTTTCCACTATTGGGCCGACAAACTGGGTTACATCACTTGGGGCGAGGCTCCTTCGTGGGGTATGAATGCCAACGACCCCGAGGTGGCACGTAACTTCACCTCCGAGTGGACCGAGGAGATTGTTCGCGACCGCAACCATCCCAGCATCGTAATCTGGACACCCATGAACGAAGAGTGGTGGCCCGACCGCGTGCAGTTCCCCCGCTTCGTTTCCGACCTGTACGACCTTACCAAGCAGCTCGACCCCACCCGTCCCTTCCACGATGTCAGCGGCGGTGCGCATGTCAAGACCGACATCTGGTCGACCCACAACTACGAGCAAGACCCCAAGCGCCTGCAGGAGATTATCTATAGCAACGGCAAGTGGTTCCAGGCACCTCACGACCCCATAGATATCTATCGCACCAATACCGGCTTCAACCGTCCTACTGATGTCAACCGTTACGACTATCCGCTCTATACCGAGCCCACCATGCCTTATATCCTGGACGAGTTTGGCGGCATCAAGTGGGTAAAGGGGCAGGATAAGGCTACAGGAAACAGCAACGCCTCTTGGGGTTATGGCGAGCCGCCTCACTCCTTGGAGGAGTTCTACGCCCGTCTGGAGGGTCAGGTCGATGCCCTGATGAATATCTCCGACCAAGTCTGGGGGTACTGCTTCACGCAGCTCACGGATGTAGAGCAGGAGCAGAACGGCGTCTATTTCTACGACCGCACCTCCAAGTTCGATATGAACCGCATAAAAGCTATATTTTCGAAGAAACCAACGAATAGTAAATAGACCCCCCACCCCCTTTAGGGGGAATCTGAAATGATATGAAAATAATAAATAAACTTTCCTTACTCCCCCTAAAGGGGGTATGGGGGGTCTTTCTATTTGCGGCTCTTACCGCAACGGCTAAAGACCTTACCCAATACTGTAATCCCTTCCTCGGCACCGCCACCTTGTGGACACCCGACGAACTGGGATACACCCGCACCGAAGTGAAACGTGCCTGGGGAGCCGAGACCTTCCCCGGTGCCGCTATGCCCAATGCTATGGTCCAGTGCACACCCGTCACCATGTATCACAGCGGCAGCGGCTATCAGTACGAAGACCATCAGATCTATGGCTTCGCCCATTCCGCCAAGGGCCATTGGGACCAGCTGCATATACCCATGCTGCCCGTAACGGGCCGCTTCTATCCCTACAACTACTGCTCGTGGTTCAGTCACGAGCAGGAAGAGGCCCATCCCGGCTACTATAGCGTCTTCCTGCAGCGATACAACGTAAAGGCCGAGCTTACCGCCACCCTGCGTTGTGCCTACCACCGCTATACCTTCCGTCCCGAGGACGAGAAGCGCCTCTTGGTGGATATCACCAAGAACAACGGTCGTCCGCGCCGATGGGACATCCGCAAGTCCACCGCCGCCAATGCCTTCGAGGGCTATCAGGACGGCCACGGCCGTATGTACTTCTATGCCACCGCTAACTTGCCGGTAAAGAGCGTCCAATTAGAGACCGCCAAGAAGCAGACCATCGCCATAGTGGATTTCGAGAACAACAAGGGCGCAGCACCCCTCGAACTGAAGATAGGCTTCAGCTTCGTCAGCATCGAGAATGCCAGGGAGAACCTCGAGGCAGAGATGGCTGCCAAGGGTTTTGCCGATGTATATAAAGCAGCCGATGAGACTTGGGAGAAGATCTTCTCGCATATTCAGGTAGAAGGCGGCACTGAACGGCAGAAAGGCCTTCTCTACAGCACCCTCTATCGTGCCTTTCTGTGGCCTGTCTTGCGCAGCGATGTCAACGGCGAGTATCTGGATTCCCGCAACCAGGTGGTCAAGGGCGACTTCCGCTACTATACCGACCCCTCCTTCTGGGACACCTATCGCAACAAGTTGCAGCTCTTGGCCATGATAACGCCCGATGTGGCTTGCGACATTGTCAAGTCCTGCATGGACCGAGGCGAAAAGCGCGGCGGCTATATGCCCACCTTCTTCCACGGCGACCATGCCTGCACAATGGTTTGCGGCATGTGGCAGCGCGGCATACAGGGATTCGACCTCGAGCGTGCCTATCGTCTCATCCTCAAGAACGCCACCGTTCCCGGTCGTGGCGGCAGACCTTATTTAGACGAATACATCCAGCGCGGATGGATAGCCGAGAAGGACACCACCGATGTGCCTACCGAGGACGAGTACAAGGCTGCCGTAACCAAGACGCAGGAATATGCCTACGACGACTATGTGGTGGCTCAGGTAGCCAAGATTTTAGGCGACAAGCAGAACTACAAGCTGCTGATGCAGCGCAGCGGCAACTACAAGAACCTCTTCGACCCCAGTACGGGCTTCTGGCGAGGCAAGATCGAGAGCGGCGAGTGGATCAGGGATTTCGACCCCTACTATCCCTATTATGCTTATATGTATCGCGAGGCCAATGCATGGCAGAGCCTCTTCTTTGCGCCTCACGACCCCGAAGGCATGATAGCCCTCTATCCCAGCCATCAGGCCGTAGAGCAGAAGCTCGACAGCCTCTTCACCGAACCTTGGCGAGGCTACGAGGCTTGGAACATGACGGGCTTCATGGGTAACTACTGTCATGGCAACCAGCCCGACCACAGTGTCCCCTATACATATTATTTTATAGGCAAGCAGGAGAAGGCCCAGCGCATCCTCAACGAGCTGATGGACAAGTATTACGATATGGGAGCCGACCACTTGGCATACGCCGGAATGGATGATGCCGGCGAGACTTCCTCTTGGTACGTCTTTAATGCCATCGGTCTTTACACCTATTCTCCTGCCGACCCTCAGTATATCGTCACCGTTCCCCTCTTCCCCAAGGTAACCTTTACGATGGGCGACGGACGTAGTGTGGTAATCCGCAGGGAAGGCAATGGCGAGAAGATTCGGCAGATCCGCTGCGGTACCAAGCCCCTGAAAGGCTGGTTCCTTAACCATAATGATATGCTGAAATCAGGAGAGGTTACGATTGTAACCGAGTAAATAAAGCGAAGCCTGCCATCTATTACGGATAGCAGGCTTTTGCTTTATATTAGGTGTTTGTTGGCTATTTCAGTTTATCCAACAGTTTTTTCAGCTTGTATGTATTGCTGGGATCTACTTCTTCATCTTGACAGGCTTACCACTTAATTTGGTAGTTGTAACAATGTGTCAAGCCATGAGAGAAATTGATGGTTGATTTCGTCTGACAGACCATTTGCCGCTCGTCCAATATGTATTCTATCTGCTCAGTAAACTCTTCTGATTCCACACTTTGCAAAAGGTTCTGGCAGTCGGCGCCCAGGTATCCGGTAGATATGAGAGGCACGAGATCGAATAGGACATTCCTTGGGTCACCTCCCGGAAGGGAGCCTGCCAACTCTGAGTAGCGGTAGTTCCATACCGTCGTGTCCCGCGTCTGGGGTATGATGCAGGTTCGCTTGCAGATGTTACCGTCCTGCCATTCCAGCGTGTACATCTCCGTGTACCACGGTTCTCCCGCCTTAAACCTTGCGTAGGGGTATGTCTTCACGTTGTCGTCCCTGATGGAGATAAGTTCGCCACGCTCGTTGTAACGGAACTTGTAGAAATGGCTGTTCTCTCCCACGAAGTATGCGGATGGTCTATAGCCTGCCAAGCTGTCCACTCTCCCACCTACGAGGAAGAGGGTATCGTAATGGCAGTAGTCGTGATAGTAAGGGTCGTGCTCGCCATTTGGCAGTTCCGCAAATCTCTGAAACTTAATGTAGATGCGGTCACCTTCGTACTCGTATTCGGCCAACTGCTTCACAAGGGAAAATCCAGAATCGACGTGTTCAGCAAAGACCACTCTACCCTCAGCGTCGTAGGAATAAGCAAGGTGCATGTAGCCTCCGTCCATTGAGAGCAGTTTCCCTGTGTTTAGAATAATTTCCTGAGGGTCGGGCTCTACAATGATTTCATCCGGATTGTTAGAACAAGCAATCAGCAGTGTTGCTGTGAAAAGAATGGAAAAAAAATATTTCATCGTTATATATTTTATTATAATAACGACAGAGGATTCCCCTTTATTGTCTTAAAATTTCAGGATTTATGAATAAAAGAGGAATGGGCCTATTCTGACACATCCCTCCAATGTATTAAACCACCTTAATGGGACGTGGGACGGTGGGACACTGGGATGTTTTACTGGAACTTTGGATGAAACAACGGGGTTTCTAACTAAGATTCATCAGTAAGGTTACAGATAGTTCGTTTTTATTGAGCCTCAGAATCTTGATATTATTGGAAAAACGGACAAAAACGTTGCTTTTTACGTTGGAAAAACGGACAAAACCACCTATATTTGCATTGGAAAACGGACAAATGATTCCGCAAGCCCTTGTATTTTGCAATGAAAACGTAAGCATTGATAATAATGTATATTACATTCCCATCTATATGGTTTGCTTTCTCAAGAAGGAGACTTTAGGAGATATCAAATACACAGTGGATATTAAAGGCATAAACTGATTATAATAATGAGAAGAAACTTGCTTACCGCGTTGTTGGCAATCGCCAGTACTATTGTGAATGCTGCCGTTCCTGACAGCTTGAAGAAAGACTTGGAGGACTACGACTACCTGGTCAGTTTCATAGAAAACAACTATGCTCCCTTTGATGCCATCATGCAGAAGGGCTATAAGCGGGAATACAAGTCCATGAAGAAGCAAACGAGAGCGCAGCTGTGCAAAGGAGAATCTGATTTGGAAAAAGCGGCCACGGATTATGCCATTTGGTTCTATCGTCAGTTCGACAGGCACATTGTAGTTGGGACAACAGCATTTGGAATGGCACAAGGCAACATTATCAATGAAGCATTTCTGAAGATGGACAGCACTTTGGCAACTTTGGGGCCTGACGATGTCGAATATGCCCCTAAACCCGTCTCCTGCAAAGTAGATTCCCTAACCTGGCTCATCCGCGTCCCTTCGTGCCATCCTGATTTTCGCGAAAGGACAATAAATGCTTTGCAGCAGTTTAACGAATCGGACTGCGTGAACCTGATTATTGATGTCCGTGGTAACGACGGAGGTGGTGATACCGTATGGCACGGGTATTATGATATGCTGTACGACCATCCCGGCAAACCTTCTGTCAGTTGGTTCCGCAATACCCCTGAAAGCTTAAAGTTTTGGAAAGAAATAGTAGAGAGTGGGCAATCCGATGACGAGTACAATAGAAACTTCATCAAAGAGTGCGAATCTTCGAAGAAGAAATTCGTGAAAAGGGGTGAAACGTCAGGTGATACAGGACGTAAGCCAACAACACGCATCAGACGGGCAGCCGTATTAATCGACTGTATGACGGCGAGTGCTGGGGAAAGTATTGTTGATTTTGTCAAAAATCATAGCGATCGCGCCAAAGTATATGGAAAATGTAATACCATAGGGAGCAATTTAACCGGCAATTGCTGGGATGGGGCAGTATTGCCCAACAGCAAGATTAGGGTAGGTTATGCCACCACCGTAGATTCCGGTTTTTACGAGAAAGACTTCTCTTCCGAAGGTCTTGGCATCCCGCCCGACGTTATCATTCCCTTGCCTTTCCCGAGAAAACTCACCGACAACATCGACGATTGGGTGCTGTGGGTGGCAAAGGATTTGAAGAAGAAATAGAATGAAAACATCGTTAAACTACAAGGGAAAATGTTTTAATACGCCTTTTAAAACTATTCTCAAGCCTTGAAAATTTATAACCAAGCCTTGAAAATATATTTTCAAGTCATGAAAATAAATAACCAAGGCTTGGTTATAATTATTTTTGCCGAGTTGGCATGTTTTTACGTGTAGTTTAACGATTTTAGTTGATAGCTTAGAGGCTTATTTCCGTTAACAAACAAAGAAGTGCCTAATTGAATGTCGGGCACTTCTTTGTTTTATTCCTCCCCTAAAATTTCCGAGAGTTTCTTGTCTATCTTATCACCGCGTAGGCCGCGTTTTACTACTTTACCATCTGGGGCAAAGAGGATGATTTCGGGAATACCTGTGATGCCATATACATCGGTAGCTATTTCCTGCGAATTGATGATTTGCGGATAGGGAACCTTTTCTTCCTTTATGGCTTTCAGCGTTTCCTCAGGCTTATCCCATGCAGCTACGCCAAGCACCTGCAGGCCCTTATCCTTATATTTATTATAGGCAGCGATGAGGTTAGGAATCTCTCCGCGACAGGGACCGCACCACGATGCCCAGAAGTCAACCAGCACATACTGCCCTTTGCCCACATAGTCGCTCAGGCGAGTGGTCTTTCCATTGTACTCCACAGCAAAGTCTGCAAACATATCACCAGCCTGTGGGGCATTGGCTTCTTTAACTATCTGATTCCTTGCCATAGCAAAGCCAGTATTGGTGTGTTGCATGTCCTCGCTGCAAAGGTCTATCAAGGGCAGTAAGTCCCTTGCTTCCATACAACGTGTCAATTCAACTATAAGATAGACAGAAGCTGGGTCTTCTGCATGCTGCTTAACGAAGTTGGTTGCCTCTTTCTTCGCTTTTTCGTGCTCTTCTGCCTGATCATAATCTAATGTTAATAACTGATTACGCATTTCAACGCTTGCATCATTGAGTGGTGTTCCTCGAAACTTATCACCTTGCAACTCAATGTTACCGGGTTCTAAGATAAAGGGGATTTGCTCGACACTCTTATGTTTCTCTCCCTCGTATTCTACTGTCATGTAAACCCTTAACAGGGAATAGATCGGCCGCTCCACTCCACCACAGAATGAAAACTTGCCGTCCTCCACTTCGCAAATTTCCATCTCTCCAGCTGATGCCGATGTCGTGGAGTCGTTAATGATGCATACCGAGTCCACCTTGGCAGGTATGTAATAGTTCTTTTCATACTCAGAGAAGTCACCGCTGACGGTATAATTGCTGAATTCTTCACAACCCATCATACAGATGGCAGCCAATGTGATAAGGATGTTTCTCTTCATTTTTTGTGCGTATTTTGGTTTGAAAAATCTATTGCCGGCAACAAATATACTGCAATTTCACGAAACACATATTTAATCTTTCCAACAATTATAGAATTTTAGGAAAAGGGTAAGGCTGGCGAAGTAGTTGTCCGGCTGTAGGAGAGATTCGCTTTTTATTTAAGTTTCATTTGTTACTCTTTCAGCAGGATGTATTCTCTGTGTACTTTTCTGAGGCGTTCCTGCATCCGGTAGCGGCGGCTCTTGGAGTTAACTATCTCGATGTTTTTGGGGGGATAGATGTCTATGAGGTCGGGGAACTGAGCCTTTCGCGAGGTGGGCTGAAGGAGAAGCGAGGCTCGGCAGGTGGTCTTGTTATCCATCCACTCCCGACGTTTCTTCTTCACATCGTTCCACATGGCCAAATGCCGCTGCGCCTGATAGCGGAACTCCTGGGGCTGACCTTCTTCGGTATAGGCGGCACGAAGACAGATGGTCCAGTCTTTTAGCTGAAGCTTTACAAACCTGCCTAACACCCAGAGGGCAAAGCTGTTGCAGAACTCGTGCCTTATACAATCCAAACCGCTGTGACGCTCAGCCTCCAAGACCATGCAACGGGCTGTATCGAGGTTCAGATAGCCACGGTCCAACTGATACTTGGTTGACCAGAAGACGAGCTGCACGACGCTGGGATTCGGATGCTCGAACTCCCAGTTTACGGCAAAGCGATGCTGGCTGAGAAAATGCTTGTCGAGTGAACGGATAAGGTTCTCGTAAAGCATCTCGTTAAGGTAACTCCAACGCAAATAAGCACTATCGGGCTGACTTACGCAGGCCGTATCTGTGCCAAAGACGGTGTTTTGTTCGGGTGCTACCTGAAAGACGCTGTCCTGCTTCATCTGTGCTGTCGAAGGCGAGAGCAGCAAGCCCTGGCTTTGGAACCTGTAGGCCGTCAGAGAGTCCGTAACGGTGCGGATGGAGCCGCGCTGGAGGTCGGAGCCCGTATCTTGGAAGAAGAAATCGTACTCGCTAAAGCAAGGCTCCTGCTGATAGTTTTCATCTCGTTTCTGAATAAAAAGTTTTAGCTTCTGTCTTATCCACGCAGGCTCTTCGGCCTTTATCAGAACCTCCTGTAGGGTGCGTACGCGAGCTATCTGAAAAGTGCTGTCTTCCTCTTGCGCCAGCGCCCATAAGGGCCACAGCAGCACGAGACAAAGGATTAATCGTTTCATTGTGTATGTCCGTTTTTCGTAAATCCGGCAGCAAAAGTAGGAATATTCCGGCATCCATCACCGCCTGCAGCGTTAAACAATCATAATGGAGTGTTAAGAGTAAACAACAAGCATTTAGGGGTGTTAAAATTGCAGAATTTTGTCTGAAAAAAAACATAAAGATGTGAAAAATGCTTATCCTTTTCAGCAAGGAACAGAAAGCAGGCTGCGAAGGAGGAGAAAAAGGCCCGATAGTTATTTTGGAAGTAAGAAAATGCTTGTATTTAGGAATTTATATATATATTTGTAGCCGAAAAGATAACGTATCCATTTATAAATTCTAATAAAAAACTATGCTTATGAAAAGAACTTTTACTTCTATCTTACTTCTGACGTTAACAATGATAGCTACGCTGAAAGTCAGCGCCCAGACACCTCCAGTTCAAAGTCCCGACCGCGATAAAATCAGCAATGTAATGATGAACATGATTGGCGAATGGGACCACAATTGCTTCCTAAATGCCGCTGGGCTGGTAACTCAAATGACACAGTTTGATATGACCGAAATGACGGCAGAAATACTGGAGCGCGTGGTGAAGACGCCCAAATACAATAACCGTCTGCTCATCACCACAAAGGCTCTTACTGGACACTTTGTAGTAAATAATGGCAAGTGGGTGAAGGCTTCCGATGCTAACGACCTGCAACTTTCGTACACCTCACCGGAGGGCGTTCCATGTGTGCTGAAAATGGTAATGAGCGGAAGCGTTAAGGTAACGAATATGCTCATAGAGGATGATGAATACTATGATGAGGATGACGATTGGGATGACTGGGGTGACTACGAAGAAGAGGAGGAGAACGAATTTTTTGCCAAGATTAATCAAGGTATAGAGGAACTGAACTCGGCAATGAGCTTGATTGACCAGGTACTAATGCCCTATATCGATGAGACGAAGATGATAGGCGTAGAGGTACCTGAAAAGATAACTATCGAAGTTACCTTTGGCGGCAAACCGTTAATGACTATGGACGTAAAGGTGAACCTTAACTCGGTAGGCGAGACTTTGGACGATGGTTTGGTTACAAGCATCGACACGAAGTTCTACAAGGGTGGTCTTACGCGAGGTGACGAGGGTTACTACCAGGTTAGCACGAACAACACTGGCTACATGCCCGGTACGGGATTCAACATGGACATCTCCATCAAGAATAACAACCAGCAATTGCTTGGGTTCAAGTTGAACGCACCTGGCACGATGATGCCTATGGACCTGAGTGACCTGTTTGCTGGCCAACCCCTCGACCTTGGTTTCGAGTCGCTGTATATTGATTTGGACTTCATGGGGCAGATGCAGGTGAAGGGTGGCATTGAGGACTTAAGGACACTCTTAGAAGCAATGGCGTACATAGAGGAAGCCGACGAGGAAACCCTGCAGCAAGTTCTGGCACAAGCCAACGAGATGATTAACATGTACGTTTACTACGATGGCAGTAACACCCCTGCTGCCAAGCTGCAACTATTGCCCGAATTCAACGAATTTTATGAGGAGTGGGAACTGCAGCCAGCCATCGTGTTTACCCGCGATAATAGTGCCTATACCCTTCAGGAGTTCCTTTCTGAAGAAAACTTCCCCGAGGTGGCAAGGGGTATGATGAACATCGTGAATGAAGTATTCGACGTGGTAGATGTGGTTTACAATAAGACGAACGATGAGGTTACCCCCCTCTTCGTGAAGACCAAGGATAATGCCAAACCTACGGCATACTACACGCTGGACGGTAGGCGCACAACGGCCACCGCACAAGGCATGAAGATAGTAACCATGAGTGACGGAACAATCAGAAAGGTGGTGAGATAACCTTTTAACATTTTAACATTTTAACATTTCACCTTAATCGTTTCTCCTGGCTTGATGGTGTAAGTTCTGATGGTACTGAGTTCCTTCTGTATTTTTACGGAGAGCTTGCCGTTTGTGGTGCGTTCCACCAGAATATTGATGGGTGTATCTGTGCAGGCATTGACGCGGTAGAGGCTGTACTCGTTCCACTCTGAGGGCATCTGAGGCGTTAGGGTGAAGCTGCGGAAGCCTGTGGGACGGAAGCCCAGCAAACCCTCGGTGATGATGCGGCAATAGAGGCCGCTCTCGGCTGACAGATGACGCAAGCCGCCCTCTGGCCAAGCCTCCACCACATAGGGAACATGCTCGCCTAAAAGACGGATATTAGAGAACTTCTTCAGGTATTCCAGCGCTTTATCGGCATAGCCTGCCGCAAAGGCTCCACGGAAACCGTAGAGGGTAGAACGGTCCCAGAATATCTTGTCGCCACTCTGCGAGAGCATTCCGTTCTCTGTCCACAGCTGGGGCGAGAACATCGCCTCGAGGGTTCCTTCGGCTCTGTCGTAAATGCCCATCGTGAGGGGAATACAGATCCAGGAGCGCAGCACATCGTTGCCCTCGTAATAACGATAGGTATCGTAGCCCTCCACCGATGCGTGGAAGAATTTATCGATGTTCTGGCGTAATGTTTTTGCCTGCTTCCGATAATTTTTTATTAAGGATTGAGAATTATGATTTTTGGGGAAAGCTCCCTCCCATTTGGGGGAGGGCAAGGGAGAGGGGCCTAACTCCTCCAACAGGTAAGCTGCGCTGATGAGTGCATCGTAGTAAAGGCTGCTGGTGCAGAGGTTGGCATCACCTGCGGGCAGTCGGCCCTCCAACTCGTCGGCATCGCTGGCAACTACGCCATGCTGGTTGAGCTTGCGATGGCAATATTCCAGGCACCATTCTATCAGCGGCCATACTTCCCGGGCAATCTCCTTGTCACCCCGTTCCAGACAATACCGGCTGGCTCCGTAGGCCAGCATAGCAGCATCGCCGCGGTCGAAGGGACCAAACACATCATCCCCTCCGCAGATAATGCTCCAAGGCAGGAACTTATATTCGGGATTCAGGAGTTTCAGGTAACAGCGCCAAGTAGTCATCGCACTCTCGTTACCATCCTGGTAACCAAGGAAGGGAAAAAAGGGATTTACGTACTCCGCCTGATCGTTGCACCACATGGCTGCATAGTATGATTCGCCTCCGGGAGCGTGCATCAGTCCGTTCTGCGTTTCGAAGATACTCTCGCTGGCGCGAATCTTACTCATCTGGAAGAGGGTTTGGATGGTTTTGTCGGGACAAGTGAATTGCAGGTTGTTATCGGCAACCTTCGTCACAAACATCTGACGCCACTCCAGTTCTTTATCACCTTCCATAATGGGGGCCTTCTCGTCCGACAAAGAAAAGGCCTCGATATAGCAATAGAAGGAGGTACTTTCTCCTGCTTCCAACGTTTTCTTGAAATCTTCTACGAAGTCTGTGTGGGCTTTCAATACGTATTTTCCTCGCGTGCCATCCTCCTGATTGGTGGTACGTATAAAGTAAACAGAAGGCACACGCACAGTTTCATTCTTATTACCCACGTTTTTGATGGTATATTTCTCGCATACACCAGCTTTTTGGGTGCTGGGGAAGAACTGGCGCGTCAGCTCAAACTCGTTGCCGTCACCCTTAATGGTGCTATGGACATTCAGAACGCCGTCTATGGTAACCGTCTTTACTTCCTCCTGAGTCATATAACGGTTGTTGGCCGTCATTCCCTTCAGGAAATCCATATCGCAGCGGGGCATCCAGCTGGCGTGCGTGTTATTAGGAATGGTTCTGAGCATAGGAAACACCAGATGGCGGTCCATCTGGAACTGCTTCTTTTCGTTCACACCCCAGTAATAAACCACCGAGGCACGATGGCCCGACATCTCTATATGGTCGGTATAGGGCAGTTCACCCTTCGACGTTTCCCACTGAACGGAATGAGGTCCGTTGATACTCCATCTGTTTTCCTTTGCCTGAATAGTCAGAGCACAGAGAAAAGAAATAAAAAAGAGAAAATGTTTCATTTTATTTTTACTCAACTTCATCTTATAACTCCTGAAACTTAAATTAATTTTATTTTTTCCTGAAGTAATAATTATAGATTTTAATGCCGAAGACAACAGCACTGCAAATTGTAGTAATAAGGTTCGTTAGGAAGAGAGACCAAATAATATCAGGCTTATGCAGCAATCCCTGTAGCATGAAGGCAAAAGCACCTATACCCATCATCAGGAAGGTAGGCAGGGCTATACCGTCTGTATTGCGTGTGCGAATAGTGTGAACAGCCTGTGGCATATAACCCAAAATCATGCAGACGCTGGCCACAATTCCGCAAATCTCATAAAATCCAACTTTTTCCATAATTTTTTTTCTTTCAATTTTTGACCTCATAACCCCATAACCTTATAACCCTATAACCCTCAATAGCTTACGCTGCACTCAAAGCCTGCCTTTCTGATCTGTTCTGCTATAGCATCCAGCACTTCGGGCTTAGCCTTCAGCAAACCCTTAACGGGTGTCTCGCGGTCGATGGTATAAATCATCACCTTGCGGGGACGGATGCGCTTCAGGGCTTCTATGTACGGCTCTACGTATTCAGGTGTGGTATTGCAGACACTTTCGCCATCCAATGTCCCATCCATAAACATTGTCTGAATGATTACATGACCGTCGAAACTGGCAAGGTGCATGATTTGCTCCTCTACATCGTAATGCCCCTGCGGCCTATCTACCTTATATATATATGCGCGTGAGACGGTATCGAGTTTCTGAATGTTATTATCGAACTTCATCAGGGCTTCCCTTATCTCTGGTCTGTGAATCTGCGTAGCGTTGCTAAGGATGCTTATCTTGGCTTGCGGACAATACTCATTACGTATCTTTATAACCCTATCCACCACTTCGGGGAAATGAGGGTTCAAGGTAGGTTCTCCATTGCCGGCAAAGGTAAAAACATCTGGTGTTATGCCTTCCTGCCTTAATTCCTCGAGCTTGCGTTTAAGGCACTCTTCTACCTTGTCGGCAGAAGGTAGCGGATTGTGTGTTCTGCGTTCGCTGTTCAGTCCGCATTCGCAATACACGCAGTCGAAACTGCACAGCTTGCCTCCTTCGGGCAAGAGATTTATCCCCAGGGAGATACCCAGTCTTCTGCTGTGAACAGGTCCGAATATAGGTGAAGGATAGATAATCGTACTCATAAGAATTGTTTTATTTTCGCACAAAGATACAAAAAAGTTTAAACATTGAATGTGTAATATGGAACATTGAACATTATTTCATAATTTTGCAGCCGAAAATGAAACTTTTCTTCATCATATTCAGCGTCTGCCTCCTTTTTTCTAATGCCGTACGAGCACAAGGAGAGGATTTTGGCGAACTGGAACTCCAACCCGAGGAGCCCAGAGGCTATAAACTTAAAATCCAACGCTTCAGATACAAGAAACCCGAAATAGAAAACGGAGATACCGTCTGGTGCTATACATGGCAACCGGGTGTGTGGATCTATGCACCCCTTAAATTCAAAAGCGAAAAGCAGAGAAGGGAATTCAATAAGTTGGTTTACAACGTAAAGAAAGTTCTTCCCATAGCCCAACGTGTCAACGGCATTATCAACGAAACCTACGAGGTGCTGGAGATGCTGCCCGATAAGAAATCCAAACAGGAGCATATCGCCAATATAGAAAAAGATATCAAACGCCAATACACTCCTGAGATGAAGAAACTTACCTACAGCCAAGGTAAACTTTTAATAAAATTGGTGGATAGGGAATGTAACCAAAGCTCGTACGAGATAGTAAAGGCTTTCTTCGGTCCTACCAAGGCTACATTCTATCAGATATTCGCCTGGACTTTCCGCGCCTCGCTGAAGAAAGAGTACCAACCGGAAGACGATGACAAACTTATTGAGCGGGTTGTTCTCTTAGTAGAAAACGGTCAGCTATAGACCATATTATTATTCCAGCTGTAACACTTACGTTCATACTGTGTTTGGTTCCGAACTGAGGAATCTCTATACAGCCTTCACACATATCCACCACTTCCTGCTGCACACCTTTTACTTCGTTTCCCAAGACAACAGCATACTTTTTTTTCCTGTCTGGTATAAAGTCCTGCAGCATCGTACTTCCTTCGCATTGCTCGATAGCCAAAACCGTATAACCTTCTTTTTTCAACCACATAACTGCATCCTGTGTACGTTCAAAGTATTTCCATTCTACGCTTTCCTCAGCTCCCAAGGCCGTTTTATGTATTTCGGGATGGGGAGGTCGGGCTGTAATGCCACACAAGCAAATACCTTGTACAAGAAAAGCATCACTTGTACGAAATACACTTCCTACATTATATAAACTCCTTACGTGATCCAGTACAACCACCAAGGGCATTTTGTGTGAATCTTTGAATTCCTCCACACTCTTTCTGCCCATTTCAGTAACCTTCAGTTTTCTCATCCTTCAATACTTTTCCACAAAATTAACAAAATATGTTGATAACTTCTTTAAAAACTTGTGTAAATATCCACTATTATTAACAAAAAGATGTGCAAAACCATATCCAGATAAGTTATTAACAAAACCCATAAAAGATATTATAAGGCTTTCAAAGCATTTTTATTGATTTATTAAACCCATATTTGAGATAATTTTTTTATATTTGCAACTTATAAACAACTGTTGAAAACTTTCTGGCTAAAAGCATTTTTACAATATATAAGAGAAAGAAAAATAATAAGTTACATAATATAGAAATATAATGATTTGGTGTTGAAAACCTTGTTCATAAGTATGTTGATAATAGCAAATGAATATTTATGCATAAATACATCACCATTTATTAACATAATTAACAAGACATCATCATTATTATATATATTCTATCTTTAAAGAAAAAAAATAAATAATAATATATAATGATTGTTGATAATAAGTGGAAAAAGTTGGGCTACGTAAACGAACCCATTCCAGAAGGTACGGATATTAAGGCCGAGATCCGGCGTATGTGTAAAGAGAAGAATGCCGTCATCATGGCGCATTATTACACGGAGGGTGAAATACAGGATATAGCCGACTTTATAGGCGACAGCCTGGCGCTGGCACAGAAGGCTGCCAAGACGGAGGCGGACATCATAGTAATGTGCGGTGTTCACTTTATGGGCGAAACCAATAAGATTCTTTGTCCCGACAAGGTTGTACTGGTTCCCGACCTGAATGCTACCTGTTCGCTGGCCGAGAGTTGTCCGGCTAAGGAATTCGGGGATTTCGTCAAGGCGCATCCCGACCATACGGTTGTAAGTTACGTTAATACTACGGCTGCAACAAAGGCACTTACGGATGTGGTGGTTACCAGCAGCAATGCCAGGCAGATTGTGGAGAGTTTTCCACAGGACGAGAAGATTATCTTTGGTCCCGATCAGAATCTGGGTAACTATATCAACAGTATTACAGGTCGTAATATGCTGTTATGGAATGGTGCCTGTCATGTTCATGAGAAATTCTCGTTAGAGAAAATCCTTCAGCTGAAAGCCGAACATCCCAAGGCTAAGATATTGGTGCATCCCGAATGTAAGGGTGCTGTGGTAAAGGTTGCCGACAAGGTAGGCAGTACCGCTGCTTTGCTTAAATTCAGCATCAGTGACGAGGCTACAGAGTTTATTGTGGCTACAGAAAGCGGAATCCTTCACGAGATGCAGAAGGCTTGTCCTGATAAAACTTTCATTCCTGCTCCGCCAGAAGACAGTACTTGTGCCTGCAACGAGTGTAACTTTATGAAGCTTATTACCATGCAGAAACTCTATAACTGCCTGAAGTACGAATGGCCAACGGTAGAGGTTGATAAGGATATAGCAGAGAAAGCCGTCAGACCCATCAACAGAATGTTGGAAATATCAGAGAAACTCCATATTTAGTTTACAGTTTACTGTTTACGGTCTTTCGTCTATAACCGATAACCTATTACAGTTTACGGTTTAAAGTTTTTCTAATCCCTAATAAACTCTCAACTAAAAATATATGGAAGAACTGCCTCACCTTATCATTGACCTTGCCTACATACTCATTGTAGCAGGAGCCGTAACCATCATCTTCAAGAAGTTGCGGCAACCTCTTGTATTGGGTTATATTGTAGCAGGTTTTCTGGCTGGTCCTCACATGCCTTATACACCATCCATCATGGATACTACAAGCATCAACGACTGGAGTCAGATAGGTGTGATATTCCTGATGTTTACATTGGGCTTGGAGTTCTCCTTCAAACGTATATTAAAGATGGGCCTGCAACCCATCATTGCTGCTTTGCTTGTTATGACCTGTATGATAAGTATAGGCAGCGAAGTAGGATGGCTGTTCGGTTGGAGCGATATGGACCGACTATTCCTCGGAGGTATGTTAGCCATGAGTTCCACAACGATTATCTATAAGGCTTTCGATGACTTCGGAGTCCGTCTTCAGCCTTTTGCCTCTAAGGTACTTTCTGTCCTTATTCTGGAAGATATACTGGGCATCTTGCTGATGGTAATCCTCAGTGCTATGGCAGTCAGTCGTAAGTTCGAGGGAGTAGAATTGCTGAACAGCCTGATGCAGTTGGGATTTTTCCTGTTGCTATGGTTCCTGGTGGGTGTTTTTATTATTCCCATTATATTAAGAAAGTATAAGAATTACATCAATAGCGAAACATTGCTGATAGTAAGCGTAGGACTGTGTTTCATGTTGGTGGTGATAGCTTCCAGTGTTGGTTACAGCCCTGCCTTCGGAGCCTTCATGATGGGAAGTATAATGGCGGAGACAACCGATTCCGAACGTATCTCTAAGTCCATCAGCTCGCTGAAGGATTTCTTCGGCGCTATCTTCTTCGTCAGTGTGGGAATGTTGGTAGATCCCAATATTCTTGTGGAATACTGGTTGCCTATCGTCGTTATTACGTGTGCCGTTATCTTGGGTCAGATGACATTGGGAAGTCTTAGTTTCCTTATTTCGGGCAACGACCCGAAGGACTCCATCAAGTGCGGCTTTTCTTTGGTGCAGATAGGCGAGTTTGCCTTCATCATTGCATCCTTGGGTGAGTCGTTGGGAGTAACCAGTAAGTTCATTTATCCTGTGGTGGTAGCTGTAAGTATTATTACCACCTTCTTTACACCTTATATCATAAAGTTTGCCGACCCCTTTTATAAGCATATAGAGAAGTATATCCCCAAGACTATCTCCGACAATAAGTTCAGTGCGCTCCGCAAGCAGCGTTCGTATGCTAAAGGAAAGATGAACTTGGGTAATGCCTGGAAAACGCTGCTGCGTGGTGTTTTCATGTATGCTATCATCTACCTTACGCTCTGCAGTGCTATCCTGGGTGCAGTCTACTCCAGCTTGCTGCCGCTCTGCCGGCAGATCTGCGGACATTGGTACGGTAACATTGTTTGCGGAGTGATAACGATTCTGTTTCTTTCGCCTTTTGTCCGGCCTATCATTATCAAGAAGAATCGTTCCGAGGAGGCTAAGTTCCTGATTCGTTTCAATAAGTTCCACCGCCTGATGGTACATATCCTGCTGTTGCTTAAATTCTGCATAGGCTCTTTCGTTGTCTATTATACAATAAACTTCCTGTCGCCTCTCTGGTGGTTATGGAACTTGCTGATAAGTATCATAGTAACTTTGGGAATTGTCTATAACCGCAGGGTAAAGCTGATAAGCATCCGTATCGAGCGTACCTTCCGCAGGAATCTGCGCAGCTGCGAGCAGACATCTGTACTCCCCTCGTACGGACGTAAGCTGAAAGGCAGGGACTTGCAGATTGCAAGCTTTACGGTGCCGGGTAATACCAAGTGGGGAGGCAAGACGTTGATGCAACTTAATTTCGGCCGTACCGAACATATTCATATTGCTGCCATTACCCGAGGCTTACAGCGCATAAATATCCCTGGTGGCAACAGCAAGATTTATCCGGGCGACATCATAGAGATTGTTTCCGATCAGGAGGGTTTGCGATCTTTCCAGAATAAAATGCTGCACGATGTTTATCTGCTGGAGGAAAGCAATGCCTTGCGCAACACGCTTTCTATCATTCAGGTAAGCATCAGCAACAGCAGTCCTATGTGCGGAAAAACTCTTATGGACATAGATTTCCGCAGCCGGTACAATTGTATGGTTGTTGGTATAGAAGACGAGAAGGGTAATTTGCAGGTTACACAGGCTCAACGTAAATTCCAGGCTGGCGAACGTATCTGGGTAGTAGGCGAGGAAGCCGACCTTACCATGCTTAAGATGGGAATATAGGACCCCCTCTAACTCCCCCTTTATGGGGAGAAATAAAAAGCCCCTCCATAAAGGGAGGGGTTTGGGAAGGGTCTTATAATTTATTCTGCTTTAGCTTTTCCACAAACTCATCAACTCTTGTTAATAGTCTGGGGATATCCAGCTGCTGCGGACAATGCGGAACACAGGCACGGCATTGGATGCAGTGGTTGGCCTGACGCAATTTGGGCACACTTCTGTCGTAGCCAACCAGGAAGGCACGGCGGGCTTTCTGATAGTTCTCGGCCTGCTGACTCTCGGGCACATTACCCTTGTTCACACATTTGTTATAATGAACAAAGATAGCCGGTATGTCCAGTCCGTACGGACAAGGCATACAGTACTTGCAGTCGTTGCAGTCGATGGTAGGATAGCTGTTGATAAGCGTTGCCGTTTCTCCCTCCAGCCATTGCTGCTCGTCTTCCGTAAGTGGCTTCAGAGGCGAATAGGTGCGTATGTTGTCCTCCAGGTGCTCCATGTAGGTCATGCCGCTCAGCACGGTGAGTACATTCGGTTTGCTGCCGATATAGCGGAAGGCCCAACTGGCTACGCTGCTCTCGGGGTCGCGCTGTTTCAGGTGCACCACCACATGGTCGGGCACTTTGCTCAACCGGCCGCCCAACAGGGGTTCCATAATGACAGCGGGAATCTCCAGCTCGGCCAGCCTGTTATACAGGTATTCGCCCGAACGGCCCTTGTCCTTATCGTTGTGCCAGTCGCAGTAGTTAGCCTGAATCTGTACGAAGTCCCATTGGTATTCGTCGTGATGGTCCAGCATCCAGTCAAAGACAGCCACATCGCCGTGGAACGAGAAGCCCAGGTTCCTGATTCTTCCAGCTGCCCGTTGTTCCATCAGCCATTCCAGCAGGCCGTTGTCGAGGAAGCGCTGATGCAGGTTGTGCATACCGCCGCCACCTATCGAGTGCAGGAGCAGATAGTCTATATAGTCCGTCTTCATATACTTCAGGCTGTTCTCGAAGATTTCCTTTCCTGCCTCGAAGCTGTATTGCTGGGGACTGAAGTTCGACAGCTTCGTAGCTATGAAGTACTGGTCTCTGCGGTAGCCGCTCTTCTCCAGGGCGATGCCCAGCGACTCCTCGCTCTTTCCCCGGCAGTAGGCTGGCGACGTATCGAAGTAGTTTACACCATGATCCAGAGCATACTTGCACAAGTGATTCACCTGTTCCTGGTCTATCACATCCTCGTTATCGACTTTCTTGGTCGGCAGGCGCATCCAGCCGTAACCCAGAATACTTACTTTCTCCTGTGTCTTGGGGTTCACCCTGTAGGTCATCTTATCCGTAGGAACCGGACCTGTATGATGCCCCATATAATCTATCTTTCCGTTACCTTGGGAATCTCCTGCACCACAACTGGCCAAAGCTGTAGTAGCAGCAACAGTACCCGTAACCTTCAGAAAATCTCGTCTGTTATATTCTTTCATAACTGCTCTAAATTCTCAATTCCGTAAACAGTAAACCGTAAACAATAAACCGTAAACCGTAAACGGTAAACTAACTCTCAACTCTCAACTAAATTTCCCTATGCACCTCGTGTCCCTCCACATAGATAGCGCTGAAGGGACGGGACGGACAAAGGTTCTCGCAGGCACCGCAACCGATACACTTCTCCTCATTCACAACGGGAATCAGCAGCAGGCGCTCACGCGGAATCTCCTGATTGTCGGCATCCAGCCAGCGTCTTCCGTCCTGATGCACACCAGCCTGCAGGGGAACCATCTGGATAGCTCCGGCAGGACAATGGCGGGCACAGTTGCCACAGGGTATGCCGTCGGCAACAGGAACACAGTTGTCTTTCAGCCATACGGCATGACCCACCTGCGTAGCTGTGCGCTGTTCTACGGTAATGGGCTTAATAGCACCCGTAGGACAGACGTCGCTGCAACGGGTACATTCGGGTCGGCAGTAACCGCGCTCGAAGCTCACCTCGGGCTGCATAAAGCGGTCCAGGCTGTTGCTGGGACGCAGCACATCGTTGGGGCAGCTGTTGATACACAACTGACAAGAGGTACAGTGTTCCGACAGGTTCCTTATTGATATAGAACCCGGAGGGGTAATCAACTTGTCTCTCTTGGGCTTCTTCTTATCCTCAATCTCAGCCAGTCCGCCATCGGTGGTCTTCTCTTGGGCCTTCACCAACGAAGTTCCGGCCAGCAAAGCAACACCCGTCAAGACGGAACGACGACCTTCGTCAATAGCAGGATTTTTCAGCTCCTCGTCCGTCTTTGGCTCTTCGCTGCCTTGCTTTTTCTTCCAATTGTTATATATAATGTTTTCCTTGTCTATCATGGGTTTGTAGCCGAACGAAAGGGCGCCGAACTTACATTCCTCCAGACAGTCGCCGCAAACCACGCAGCGCGAGTAGTCTATTGTGTGGTTCTTAAGGTCGATACAGGCCGACTTGCAGTTACGCTCGCACTTGCGGCAGTTCTTGCAGGCATCGGCATTTATCACCATCTTCAGACGTGAGTGGCGGGACAGGATTCCCAGGAAAGTTCCTACGGGACAGATGGTGTTGCACCACGTACGTCCGCCACGCCACGCCAGCACACCTATGATAATCCATGCTGCCACGGCAACCAAGAGGGCGGGAAGACTCTTCATCCACACATCCACCTCGTAGAAGGCATAGCTGCCGAAATGCTCGGCAATCATAGCCAGTCCGTTGTTGGCCAGTTTATAAAGCGGAGAGAACACCGTTCCCACAATCCTGCCGTACGTACTGTAGGGGGCAATCAGACCAACTACCCAAGCCAGATTAGTAGCTAACAGAAAACCCGTCAGCGCCAGAATAGCAGCACGCAGAATGCCTTTCTCCTCGCTGTAGCTGTACTTGTTTTTCTTCTTGCGGAACCAAGCGATTACATCCTGCATCACACCCAGCGGACAGATGATGGAGCAGTATATACGGCCAAACAGCAGCGTCAGGGCAACCAGAAAAAGCAGCGCTCCAATGTTCATAGCCACCAAAGCAGGCAGGAACTGAATCTTGGCCATCCATCCCAGATACACATGGGCCGTACCGGTGAAGTCCAGCAGCAGCCACGTTATAAGAACCCAGAAGATGAGGGCCAGTGTAATTCTTACTTTTCTTAGCATAAATAATGTTGTTATGGTTAAAGATATACTGCAAAGCTACTCATTATTTTTGATTATCGGAGATTTTGAGGGATTTTTTTAAAAAAAACAATAAAAATCATTATAATATTCTACCCTTAAACACGGTAAATCCGCAAAAAGCGATGCGCCTCTTGCGGATTTGTTGTTGTTCCACTCAATTTTGTTCAGAAATGACAAGTCAGTTAAAATTGACAGGTGTCTGGACAGCAGCAGTTGTAAGAACTAATTCATAGTTATTGAAAGAGCGACGCAGTTCCACTTTCTTCAGAATAGAACATGATTTCTTTGTAAGTATTTGAATATCATGAATATAATTATAATAATTATTATTATACAATAATACTGCGGTTTGTTTGACGGGTAATATAATTAATGTTTTATTATTAATATTTTTAATTACGTTGATACCGTTTGTCTCATCCTTTATAACTGTTCCATCGGGTATATTCACAATGAAGATCTCACCATCATTTGATATTTTTACCAGAGCCTCTTCTGGGATATCAGCAATTATGTCGTCAGCAGGTAGGATGTTCTCGTTTTCTGTAACAGCAATACTTTCTACTTTTGGTTTGGCAAAGGCAACAACGGCTAATGCCATCAGTACGGGCAGGACAACGGCTTTGGTCATCATCCAGCGATTGGAATTTTTCTTGTGCATCATTTTAATTCGCTTTTTTAGTGAATGGTGACTCAGATTGTTGCCAAGGGTCTGCAGTCGATTGCCAACGGCCTTTGTCACGAGTAAAAGTTGATATGTCTTTGCATCGATGCCTTGATTAAGTACAGCGTTGTCCGCCTCGTATTCGTGAACAGCTTTCAGGTCGCGTTCCAGCAGATAGACAAAGGGGTTGAACCACTGAATGGCTTTCACTACCTCAAGGAGTAGCAGCTCCCAGGAGTGACCCAGGCGGATGTGAGCCTGTTCGTGAGCCAGGATGGGCTTGCGCAGTCGCTCGTAATCCGATACGCTGATAATTATATAATGTAAGAAACTATAGGGCGGAAACTCACCACCATGTATCACTATGGTATTCCCTTCTTTATCTTTGGTACTTGTACCACCCTTCGTCTCCCTCCAGAAACGGAACAGCTGGAAAAGGAAGAATCCAATGGAAGCTAATACACCAGCTAAATAAACAGCCTCACCCCCAACCCCTCTCCAAAGGGCGAGGGGAGATAGGTCTATTGTTGTAATGATATCTGTTTCGGAAACTTCCTGTTCATAATTCCCTTCTTCCATATTACTCCCCCCTTTCATGGGTGAGGTGCTAAGGGAGTTCCCCTCATCCATATTACTCCCCTCTCCCTTTGGGGAGGAGTTGGGGGTGAGGCTGGAGATTGTGAGGAAGCCGGGTTTGTCCATTGTCAGTTGTACGGCTGGCAGTACCAGCGACACTACCATAATACTCAGCAATGCCAAGCGGTTGAACCTGTGAAACGTCTCGCGGCTCAACAGCAAAGCAAACCCTCCGTATAGGAGCGCCAGTAACAAAGCAGATTTTAGCAAGTATATCATCATATTTCGGACCCCTCCGACCCCCTTTAAGGGAAGAGATGGGAATTTTTTATAACCATTATTCAAATATTCTTTTCACTCTCAGTTGTCATTTGTCAACTCTCCCTAACGGGGTTGGGGACTCTATTAGTTCGAGGATTTCTTTCAGATCACTTTCTGAAAGCTCTTCATTCTGAATCAGGAACGAGCAGAAACGTTTCGCAGAGTTCCCGAAGAGCGTACTCTTCACATCATTCAGCACCTGAGTAGTGTATTTCTCGCGTGTGAGCATGGGCGAATAATAGAAGGTACGCCCCGTAACATCTTTTCTATGATGCTCCACATAGCCTTTGGCCTCCAGAATCTTCAGGAAAGTACCTACGGTAGTATAGGCAGGCTGTGGTTCGGGGTACTTTGCCACTATCTCGTGAACGGTAAGAGCCTGGGGGATGTCCCACAGAACATTCATAACCTCCATTTCCGCCTTTGTCAGCGCCTTCATTATCTTAGAACTATTCTTCATTGTATTTTTGGTTTTTCTACCGCAAAGTTATGTGTTTATCATATCGGCTTGGAAAATGAACATAAAAAGAAAAGCTAAACACCCCTATTTTTAACATTTGTATTTAGTTCAATCAGAACCATTATTAGTTGTTAACACTTTTTGCCCCCTCTTTAGGCTTAAAACACCCCCGAAATGTACTTTTTACTAAGATTTTTTGCCGAAAACAAATAAAAGCCATAACTTAGCCCACCAAAATGTAATAAAGTTTAGAGTTGATAGTTTAGAGTTGATAGTTTAGAGTTGATAGTTTAGGGTGATGTGTAGAACATACGTCTAGCAGCCAAGGGCTGCGATAACTCCTGAACGAAACGAAGTGGAGTGATAACTTCTGAGCGTTAGCGATAACTTCTTTAACTCCTAAGTGAAACGATAACTCCTTTAATAAATAAAAAAATGAAAAAGATTATCACAGCATTGCTGTTTGTAGTTTTTGCCCTTTCTGTGCAAGCTCAGGAGGGAAAATGGAGCGGATTGCTCGACCTTGGTGACAGGAAGCTTCCTTTGGTTTTCAACTTTACCGCTGATGGATGCACAGTTGAATTACCTGCTCAGGGCCAGAAAAACCTATTGGCAAAAAAGAGCTACACCGAAGACGGAAAACTCAGAGTGAGCATTCCGGGAATTAATTGTAGATTCGAGGGGGTTGTGTCCGCCAACATGATTGTAGGCAACTTTATCCAGGGCGACTCGTCCGATCCCCTCACACTTAAGCCCGGAGAAGAAGCTATCAGGTTAAACCGTCCGCAGACACCCGTAGAACCCTTCCCCTATAAGACCGAGGAGGTTACGTTTCAGAACGGTGAGTTTACCTTACACGGTACCCTGTCGCTACCCAATAAATGCACATCACGGACACCTGTCGTAATCTTTGTTTCCCACATGGGAAAGCATGACCGCGATGAAACGCAGTACGAACATAAACCCTTTGCCGTCATTGCCGATGCCCTTGCCCGTAACGGCATAGCCTCGCTACGGTACGATACCCGCTGCTTGGGCGATACCATCGATTTCTACCGCACCTTCACTACGTACGATTTGAAGGACGATGCATCGGCAGGAATCGATTTCCTACGCAAACGCTTCAAGAAGGTTGGCATTATCGGCCACCAATTTGGCGGAACCATAGCCCTCATGCTCGCAGCAGAGGGTAAGGCCGACTTCGTTGTTTCCCTTGCGGGCATAGTAGTTGGATTCAAGGAAAACATGCTTTGGCAGAACCGTGTATCTTTGGAGGCTCAGGAGTATACGCAGGAAGAGACGGATCAGTTCATAAAAGCCTGCCGAACAGCCTATGATAATATTGCCGAGGGAAAGCCCGTCAGCTTCGCAACCGTATCTGATAAACTGCAGCCTTGGCTGGAGTGGTCTGTTAAGCAGGTTTCGAAAACTTATTTCAAGAGCCTGCTCAGCGTGGATGTATTTCCCATGCTGCCTAACATAAAGTGTCCCGTGCTGGCCCTCAACGGTAAGATGGACAACGAGGTGGGCTATCTCTCCAACCTGTCTGCTTTGGACAAGGGCCTCACCGCCTGCAAGCATCAGACCATGGCGCTGGACGAGCTCAATCACAACTTCCAGCACAGCAGTACCGGTATTGTGGGAGACTATGCGTTAATCGAGGAAACCTTCGCTCCGGAAGCCCTTCAGACTATTCTGGATTGGATTAGGAAGTTAAAAGGTTAAAAAGTTAAAAAGTTAAAAGGTTATGAAATATAAAATGCTGAAAATAAATTCTTTCCGCCTCTCTCTTCTCTCCTCCTTGCGGGGGAGCTGGAGGGAGGTCTTTTTCTTCTTCTCGATGGTTTTTGCCCTTTCTGTGCAAGCTCAGGAGGGAATTTGGTCGGGCGAACTCGAAGCCCAGGGTATCAAGCTTCCTCTCTTCTTTAACTTCACCGCCGATGGCTGCACCCTCGATTCTCCCTCACAGGGCGTGAAGGGATTAAAGGCCGAAAAAAGCTATACCGACGATGGTAAACTCAAAGTCACTATCCCTTCCATAAATGCATCTTACGAGGGCGTTTACGCTTTGATCGTTATCTCCGGCAACTATACCCAGAACGGATTCTCCTTCCCCCTTACCCTCAAGGGCGTTACTCGTCCGCAGACTCCTAAGGGTCCCTTCCCTTATAAGACCGAAGAGGTGAAGTTCCGGAACGGAGACTTTATCTTCAACGGCACTTTGGCGCTGCCCGAAAACTGCACAGCACAGACACCCGTGGTACTCTTTGTCACGGGAAGCGGACAGCAGGACCGCGATGAAAACATGTTTTTTGAGCATAAACCCTTTGCCGTTATTGCCGATGCCCTTGCTCGTAACGGCATAGCTTCCTTACGATATGAAGATCGCGGCTACGGCGATTCAACCGTTCATTTCCTCAACTACAATACTCACGATTTCAAGGATGATGCCGCAGCAGGTCTCTCTTTCCTCCGCAAGCGCTTCCAAAAGGTGGGTATTATCGGCCATTCCGAGGGTGGTACCATAGCCCTTATGCTCGCAGCCGAAGGCAAGACCGACTTTATTGTTTCTCTTGCAGGTATGGTCGTTTCAGGAAAGGAAACCCTCCTGTGGCAGAACCGCGTTAGCTTAGAGGCATCTGGTCTTCCCAAAGAAGTTATCGACCAGTATATAAACGTCATCAGCAACCTCTTCGATAAAGCTATCGAGGGAAAACTGGAAAGTATCGATTTCTCCTTGGCTCCCGATGCTCTGAAGCCCGCGCTCCAACAGAGCATCAAGCAGTTCTCTATGCCTTATTATCAGCACATCCTAGCGGTTGATGTCCGTCCTCTGTTGCCACAGATCAAGTGTCCCGTGCTTGCCCTCAACGGAAAGAAAGACACACAGGTCAACTATCAGCCTAATTTAGAGGCATTGGACAAGGGTCTCACAGCTAAGCATCAAACGGTGGCACTGGATAATCTCAACCACCTCTTCCAGCACTGCACCACTGGCAACCTCATGGAGTACCAGCAGATAGAGGAAACCTTTGCTCCTGAAGCCCTCCAGCAAATTCTGGAATGGATTAAATAACGATAACGTGAACGATAACGATAACTTTAATCGGTTATCGGCCCTCTCTCCTAAGAGAGAAAGTTGAGAGTTGATAGTTTAAAGTTGAGAGACAGTTTATAAAGTAAATAGTGCCGCCACTGGCGGAGTAAAATAGTACTTCAAACCTGCTACTCTAAACTTCAAACACTGACTCTAAACTCTAAACTCTAAACTCTAAAAATGTTCAAATTTCAATTTTCATTTGCAGCACTTGCGCTGCTTACGCTGCTTTCTTGTACCGACTCCAAGTTAACAAGCACGATAAGCGTTGTGGGCAATCTGGGCGACGAAAAACCAATCTATCTCCGTACCTTCTATACCGGAGACTCCCTCATGCAGGCACAGACCGTCGAGGACTACATCGTGACATTCGTCATCGAGACCACCGAACCAACCTACGTAACCATCGACCGCTCAGCCAATAAGCGCGGCACCTCTGTCATAAGCGTCATAGCCGACGGCTCCCCCGTTGTGGTAGGACTCGATGGTGACAGTTTCAAGATAAAAGACGGCTCCAGCGAGAATATGGCTCTTGCTAAGGCACAGGCCAAACTGAGCGAACAGGACGAACTCTTCAAACCCCTTCTCGATGAGTTCGACGAGGTAGCCGAGCGTTACAATCAGGAAATCCCCGACAGCCTGCTCGCCAGCTTCCAGCAGCGTTATGGCGAGCTTAGTGTGCAGGAGATAGCACTCAAGAAGAGCATTGTCCGCGACAATACCGAAAACCATGTGCCCATATATTTCCTCTGCCGTTACTACGACGACTTCGGAACGGAGTTCATAGACAGCTTCCTGCCTACCTATCGCTATAAGGACAGCAAGGACCTCGAGCCCGTAAAGAAGCTTATGGATGCCGAGAAGAACAAGTTGCCCGGAGCCCCCGTAGTGGATTTCGTCGGCAAGGACCTCAACGGCAAGGAGTGCCATCTTACCGACTATGTCGGCAAGGGCGAGTATGTGCTGGTGGATTTCTGGGCAAGCTGGTGCGGCCCCTGCCGTGGCGAGATTCCCAATGTAAAGGCCAATTACGACAAGTACCGCCAGAAGGGATTCCAGGTAGTAGGTATCTCCTTTGATGACAGTAAGGAAGATTGGCAGAAAGCCGTTCAGGATCTTGGCATCGAATGGCCCCAGATGAGCGACCTCAAGGGATGGCAGAGCGGAGCCGCCACCACCTGGCACATCACAAGCATTCCCGCCACCATCCTCTACGATCCCGAAGGTAAAGTCCTGAAAACCAACCTCCGAGGCGAAGGCTTAGGAAAAGCACTACAGGAAATCTTCGGAGAGTAAACCGTAGGAAGAAAGAGCGAATAACCTATTTACTCCCCAGTCAGGAATTCTTTTCCCTAACTGGGGAGTAACTTTTTTCTAACTGGGGAGTTCCCCTTAGATTTGCACTCTTACCTGAAGGGAAATATCATTCTTCCACGAACTGTAGATGGTCTGAAGGCTGGAGCCGATTTCCGAGCGGTCGAAGTATTTACAGAGAGCGTATCGCCCTTCCAGCATCCAGTGTTTGTTCGCACTCGTCCATCGGGCCATACAGATACCGTTAATTCCCTTGCCATAGTATTGGGCAGAGGAGACGCTGCTGTAGAGCGAAGGCTCGTACAGATAGATGCGGCTGTTGTAGTCGTCCGTCTGGAAGTAGGCTGCCATCAGGGCAAATCTTAGGGCAGGCTTCTGCAGCGTGTAGTAAGCCGTTTCCTGAATGCTCCATCCATTGCTTCCCCGTATAGCATGTAGCCATCCTGTTGTCTGGAACTTCCAATTTCCGGAAGGGATAAAGGTCCATTGCAGTTTGGTGCGATGATGCGGTTCCATCACATCCGCCTGTTCCTTACGCTTCAACTGATAGCGGACCAGCAAGGTGTGGTAATTGTTTATCTTGTGAGACAGTTCTGCCATTATCTCCTGTCCCGAGCTGCTGCGTGTCATTCGATATCGTGGCCAAGGGTTATGGAAGAAATCGGCATAGCAGATAATTTGCCAGCGTTCCCAAGGCTGGGCTTTCAGGTGTAGCAGAACGCCGCTTTCGTTCTGTGCCGAAGAATTATCTGCAAAGGCACCGCTCAGAAAGGAGTAATACTTATAGCCATAGAAACGCTGTACCAGAGAGAGGGTGTATCGTTTGCTGATAATCCACTGCAGGCGGTTCAGCGTACCAATCCCACTCTTTTCGGTGCTGTAGGCTGTTTCTCCGGCAAAGGTAAAGCGGTATCGGCTGCATCCGTAATAGAGACTGGCGACAGAGAAGTTCTGTCCCCTTGGATAGTATCGCCGGTAAAGCGTATTGCCAGGATTCATGACCCTGTTGAAATGTACGAAGTAACCCGTTGCGCCCAGATGGAACCCTTTTCCCTGCCAAGAGAGTCCGCCGCCTGCCGTAATAGCCGTTGAATTGTTCTTGTTCTTCAATTCCGTTGCCGAACGATGATAGCCCGAAGTCTGCAGCGTCTGAATCTCTCCGTTTTTGTTCAGCGTTGCATCCTTTTGCCGGAACGAAGCAAAAGCTGTCAGCTCCCATCCCTTCCAAGGGTTTAGCGTGACGGCTGCTCCACGCAGGAAGTTTATCTCGTCCATGCCGGTCAAGGGTTTTATTCCTGTCTGTGTCTTACTGATTGGGGCAGATTTGCTGAACCAGTTTGATCCGCCCAAAGCTACTCCTTCGCCCAATCCTATACGATAATCCCCCACCACAGCTGTCTTTAGGATTCCTACATCTTTCAGCAAGGCAAATCCGCTATAAGAATCATAGAAACGTTCGCCGGCATCCTTCTCAGTATGGAATCCGGCACGAAAGTGCTTGCTGTTTCCCAACTCGTATTTGATACGATGGTAAAGGAAATTGCCGGCATATCCGTTATCTGCCTTAAAGCCTTTTCTTTTATAGAGGGGAATATCTGTCCGTGAGGATAAGTCGTTCCTGAGGTGACCGAAGAATCCCGTCTTTTCTTCCTTCTTTGCTTCTCCGGCATAGACAAAGAGGTGCAGCCAACGGTACGTCTGTGTATCAATAAGTGGCAGCAACAGCAGTTCGCCCAGGGTCTTCATCTCTCCGTGCAGATAGATATAGGCATGAATAGATTCTATCTGCTGCTCATTCAGAAAGGGTATTTGCCGAAAATCCTCTACGCTGGCGGTATTTATGTTGACAGGGTGTTCGTGCAGCAGTTTCAACTCCTCGAGGTACACCAATCGGGCTTCCTCGTCAAGCAGTTCGTCATCGGTTGCATATTCCTGCACAAAGTCATCCCAGGAATACTGTTTCTGAGCTGCTGCAGGAAGGGAAATCCAGCAGAAAGCTACCACAAAATATGCTATCCAAGAAGAAAATCTTTTTACCATAAGTACAAAGGTACGGCTTTTCTGTCAAATTCTGCCTGATTCTTACAAAGAAAATCAGTACAAAACTTATGGTATTTATTGCTATACATAATTAAATAATGGCGAGGTAGGCTGGAGAAGAAGCATAATGGAGTGTTAAGAGTAAACAACAAGCATTCAGGGGAGTTAAAATGGCAGATTTTTGTCTGAAAAATATATAAAGATGTGAAAAATGCTTATCTTTGCCCCCACGAAAACGGTTATCGTACAATGGTTATCGGTTATCGAATATATAACGAAGATGAGAAATAAATAAAAATTTCATGAAAAAGATGAAACTGAAAGTGCCTGATAACATGAAGGATGTGAACACCATGACCGGTCAGTTTGTCCTGTCGTTCCTTGCTACCACCATATCCATCGCCCTGACCTTCGGTTCAGCTCACTTTATCGAGCAGAGAAAGAAGAAGGCAGAGAAGCGCGAGATAGTGATGATGCTGATGTACGACATGCAATCCTCTCTTAAGATGATGGACGAATGCGACTCGTGCCTGAACAGCTTCATCGACAAACAGCTGGAGATTCTGGACAATCCCGAGACGTTCAACCAGAGAAGAATCGATTTGGCTCAGCTTGTGCCACGCATGGATTATCCGCTGACGCTGGAGAAAATCTTCACATCGAACATCGAGACCATCAACACCATCGGCAATACCATCTTCGTTGAAAGGGTGTCGATGTTCTATGATATCCGAAGCAAATACAAGAATGAGATTTATAATGACTTCATAACGAACTTGCAAGGGTGCATCGTAAGTACCGACAGCCTGGCTGCCTTCAGCGAAACTATAGAATACCCTCTCTTAAGCAAGGCGTACATTGTAGAACTGGAAACCTTATTTGACCAGTGCAGGCAGATGATGAATGTGACCGATGAGGAACTGCAGGCCTTTGTGAACGAGAGATACAAGCAGGACATAGCACACGATGCTGCCGTTAGATCCAAGTATCTTCAGACCGCAAAAGATAATGAGCAACGCCAGATAAAGTTCCGGAAAGCTTTGGAGAAACTGGGAAAATAGCCAACCATAGCCCGGAATAGCACTGAAAATAAAATAGAGAAAAAGGTTTGCAGTTTCAAAAATAATAGGTATTTTTGCCATCGAATTTTATTAAAAATCAAAAGTTGTACTTTGGATTTTAAAGGAAAATGTTTGGTGTAATTGGTAAAATAACAAGAGTATGATTGAGCGTAAACTACAAATTATCAACGAGTTGGATGGAAGTATCTTCCTATTCGGTGCTCGACAGACGGGAAAATCAACAATTCTTCGTCAGCAATTCCCCAAAGCCCTCTATATCGATTTACTTGATACTGAGATGAAATCTCGTTTTAGTCGTCGCCCTGTACTCTTGTACGAAATGCTGAAGGACAAGCCTGAGAATACATTGGTTATTATAGATGAGATACCAGAGGTGCCGGAACTGCTGAATGAGGTACATCGGCTGATTGTAGAATGTCGGTTGCTGTTCATTCTTTGTGGCTCAAGTGCTCGCAAGCTAAAGCGTAGGGGTAAGAATACATTGGGGGGTAGAGCCCTACCTGTTTATCTTTACCCGTTTGTTAGTGCTGAGGTTGGTGACCTCGATATTGACCGTGCTGTTAATTATGGTATGCTCCCACCTCACTATCTTGCCAAGAATCCCTCAAGGATGCTGTCGGCTTACATTCAGGTATATCTAAAGGAGGAAATCAAGGAGGAAGCCCTTGTCCGCAATCTGGATTCTTTTCAGCGATTCCTGGAAGTGGCAGCCTTGACAGATGGCGAAATGATTAATAACAACAATATTGCCCAGGATTGCGGAGTGAGTGCCACCACCGTCAGTTCTTACTTCGATATTCTCGAAGATACGCTGATAGGCTATCGTATTCCAGCCTTCCGAAAAGTTATGAAACGCAGGCTTGTTCAGGCTCCCCGATTTTATTACTTCGACGTGGGTGTTTCCAATCATCTGCTTCACAGGAAAGATATGGTCAGGGGAACCGACGAATACGGACACGCCTTCGAGCATCTGGTCATTCAGGAACTCTATGCCTATCTGCACTACAGCCATTCCGAGGAGCAACTGAGTTATTGGCGCACCTATACGGGAATTGAGGTAGATGCCGTAATAGGAGACGCGCGTGTGGCTATAGAGATAAAATCTGTTGAGGAGGTTAAGAAAAAACATCTGAAAGGCCTGAAAGCCTTTGGAGAGGAATATCCTCAGAGTCGCAGAATCATAGTCTCATTAGACAGAATCAATCGCAGGATAGAGAATATAGAGTATATCTACATAAAGGACTTCCTCGCCCAACTTTGGCGTTCTGAGATTTATTCCTGAAGTTTGGTTACAGGGCGAATGCTCATGCCATAGCAGAGTTCCGCCATAGAAACTACAGGAAATCTCATTCGCTGGTAACCAGTATTGAAACCTACCACAGTAGCTAAATGCATCTCCTTACCCACGCCAGATAGTGTTACTGTCCAGTAGTGGCCATCGTATCTGACACTATCGCCCTCGTTCAGGAATGTCTTAGGTGCTTCCTTTCCGTAATACATGCCACAGGCGGGTAGGAAGATACTCTTACCGTTCTTCTTGCTGGTAACCAGAAAGCCTTTCTTCTGTTGCGTCCAATGGCAGAGAGTTGTGTCGCAGAGTTCGTTCCATTGCTCCTGCGTAGGTGTCGACCATTCCTTTCCCCAGTTTACTGTGGCCGCATCATCCTGTGGCAGCAGGTTCTTGGTTTCGGTTTCCAAGGAATAACGGCCTGTCAGACGATGGTAAGTCTCCTTTCTGGTTTCCTCGCGATTGTTCGAGATTACCTGCACATCCTTTGTTACAGAATCACTGGGCAGGGTGTAGGTGCTCCAACTGTAATCGGATTTAGGTTTTGTCTCGCCCCAGGCATAGAAGTTACCGTACTCCTCAGCACTCTTAGCCCCTACGTTGCATGTGGCCCAAACCGTCTTGCTGGGCAGGCCCAAATCGACGTATTCATGCTCCATGCGCGGTGATGTGCAAGATGTGCCGACAAGCATCCAAGCCGCCAGCCCCAGCAACAGTGTACCCAAACCTAACTTTCTTCTTACAGAACCAATACCATGCATTTCCATATTTATTGTTTGCGTTTTATGATTTTCCACCCCAAATATACTACTTTCTTGTTACTTGAAGCAAGCAATCCGCCGATTATTTGCACCCCCCCATGCATTTTAACATTCATTTGTAGAAAATGAGGAGGAAACAACTCCCCGCAACTCAAATAAAAGATATATCTTTGCACTCGCAAATTAAAAATACTCGTTATACCGTTATACCGTTATGACGTCATAACGAAAAAAAGAATAAAGAACAATGGAAATAAAACGATTCGGATATTTCTGGCTGGACACTTGGGTGATGGCTAATGTGATTCAACTGGCGACACAGGATTTCTGCACTCGCTTCCTGAACCATACCAATGACCCTTGTGGGCGTCAGTTCGACCAGATGACGCAGGCAGCACGTTCGGCACCAGCAAACATCGCAGAGGGCAATTCGCGCCACTCCACATCTAAGGAGACAGAGATGAAGCTGACGGATGTGGCCCGTGCAACGCTCTCAGAACTGGCGAATGATTATCTGAATTGGTTGCTCCGGCACGAGCAGGCTCCTTGGTCTATACATTCTTCAGAGTATGCGCAGGTATCGAGGATACCATTGGAAAAGCCTTGTTACGAGGAAGATGTGCAGCACCAGAGCAGCCTGCATATCCTGAAGCAGAAGCATCGCTTTGACACTTGGTTGCAGCAGGATGATTCCATCATCGTTGCCAACTGCATTCTGGTGCTTTGCAACCGTCTGATCATGATGATTAGCCGTCAGTTAGAGAACCAGCTGGCAACATTCCGTGTGGAGGGCGGATTCACGGAAGCCCTGACAGCAGAACGACTGGCCCATCGCACAGAGAAGAGCCGCCAAGCCGATGCACCGCTCTGCCCCATCTGTGGCAAGCCCATGATAAAGCGTATGGCCAAGAAAGGCATCAATTCAGGCAAAGAGTTCTGGAGCTGCAGCAACTATCCCGAATGCAACGGCACAAGGAAAATCCAATAAAACGCCGTCATATAGAATCGTTATAACGTTATACCGTAATACCGTCATAACGAAGCCACCATCGAAATAACGATATAACGAAGCCATATCGCCGTTATAACGATATAACGTTATGACGTGATAACGACCTTTCAAATTTTAACTGTGAATTGTGAAACTGTGAAAATAAAGGCCCAGAGATTTTTCCCTGAGCCTTTTCTGTTTAAGAGGTTACGCTGCCTTTTTCTGATGCATGGATAGGAACTGCGGACTTTTTGTATATTGGCCGGTGGCAGGGTCAAAGATGCAGTACCCTCGCTGAACCCATTTGCGGAGCTGGGCAGAACCATCGGCTTTCATGCCTTGGGCACGACGGACGGTGTTCAGGTCGTCAAGGGTGAAGCTGTCCTGCAGGCACTCCATCAGGTTGCGACGGCCGGGCACCATCACTGCCTTGTCCAGATCCATTGCACGGCGCATCTTCTCACCGAATATCCACATCTTGCACCACATGTCATAGTGATAAGACCAGCGGACGAAGTTCTCAATCTCCTTGCTCCATTTCTGTCCGTTGAGGATATAGAGCACCATTCCTCGCTTGAAGGCCGAGAGGGTGGCACGATAGGAGAGTTCGCGGTAGGTGTCGTCATCGGCAAGTGCGGAGTACTGGCGGTTCTCCTCTATCATTTCTGCCACCAGCTGATTGGCTTTCTTACATTCGATAAGGCTCTTGGCATTGTTGAGCAAAGCCACAAACTCCTGCACCTGCTGCTGGTACTTCTCATCGTACTGGCCATAGACGGGCATGCGGTCATCATCTGTGTAGATGGTGCAGAAAGTCATACGCGAGAGTGTTCCGTCCAACATAGAGTCGGCAAAGAAGCGGCGGCACTTACCTGGTGTGGTAGAAGCATTCCAGTTCCAGCGGACTTCCACCGATTCCGACACCGACTTGGTTCCTACACGCTCCTGACCGTAGTCGCCACAATCGTATGCAAGACGCAGAATCTCTGTTACGTTGTTGCCCTTGCCGTTGGTCTTCAGCTGGTTCAGCATACCTATTTCATCCATACGCGTGTATAGGAATTTACCTTGTGCATCGGCCATCAGCTGGACAAAGGCAGCTGGTGTCATATCCGATTTCACCCACTGAATGGCTATGCCCTTGGGACGCTCTGGCTTCTGCTGGTCGGCAGCGCAGGCATCATACTGCTCCTTATACTCCTGCATCAGTTTGCGGTTCTTGGTGTCGCTCTCCTTAATGTCGGCCATGATGGCATTGATAGGCTCGTTGACACAAGACTTGCCGCTCGACATCTCTGCCACCAGTACGTTCATAAACGTGGGCTCAACCTTTGCATTGTCGTTGTAGCGGAACTTCACACCTTTGCAGTGAACGCCCAAGGCAGGGAATACACCCATGGCTACTGAGGGGCGCAGATGCTCGGGTACGTTCTTGGTGATGAGTCGCATGAACTTGGTAAGGCGCTGAGGCATCTTTGGAGGCTGGGCGGCATTCACGCCGTTGGCCTCGATAATCTCCTCCAGCTGCTGCTGCTTACGAGCTTGCTCCAAGGCACGGTTCACCAATTCGGGCACCGTCTTTGTCTGTGGGCGATTGCAGGCAGAGCGGACCGTACTCAGAAACTTCTGCTCCTCCTCGCCATAGCGTGGCAGAATCTGGGCAATCCATTGTGGGTCGTCGTTGCAGACATAGCGCATGTTGCAGGCCATGGCAAAGATGAAGTTGTTACGTGCACCCTGGGCAGGAACACCACCCAGCTGGTCCTCTACGGCCTTGATAATCTGTGGATAGCTGATGCCGTTGAAGTTGTCCTCGTAATCTGCCGGTGCTGGCAGCAGTAAGGGCGCAGAAACTGCACTGTCCTTTGTCCCCATTGTCACAGGATTCTCAGGTACCTCCACCTCACGCGCTGCAAAGAGCTTCTCCTCGTTGTAGTAAAGCACATAGTCACGACATACTCCGAACGAGCAGCGGGCCATATCTTTCACACAGCCGTCATAGGTCTTGTCTCCCAACTGGTCGGCCATCCATCGCTGAGCCTCGGCAAGCGACATACCCTTGGGCATCTCGAAGACCAGACGAACGCCCTCGTAGCTGGGCGAGATGTGTGCGAGGCAGATACCCAGCTCTTCCTCACGTCCCGCTACCTTATTTATATAGTAGGCGCGAGGGTCTTCCGTCAGTTCGTCTACATCGTAGATAGAGAGTCCGCTGGGGATAGCCGACTGGTTATGGCGGTAGCCGTCCGAGAAGGTGGCGTGGAAGCAGAAAACGGGCAGGTTGTCTTCCTTGAGGGTTGTCTTTACCTTCTTGAATGCTACGCGCGTAAGCTTGCCTTCCTTCACCTCCTTCAGGCGGTTGGCTATCTCGCGGCATGTGTTAATTACTCGCTGGTTGTCGAACGCAGCGTTCAGCATCTCGGGTGTGCAAGGTTGCATCTTGCCAGGAGTCATGATTGACTCGGAAAAAGAAAAAGTCGTTGTCATAATAAAAACAGTTTTAATTTAACATAATATTTTCGGTTGTCTTTGCGCATTGACGGGTGCAAAGGTATAGCAAGAAAAACACAAAAATCCCCTATATAGGCCCTATGAAAGACCTATATAGGGGATGCCCCTACTGATAATCAGTGTGTTACGCTATTTCCTGAAGATGCTGTCTATCACATCGAATCTGGAAGGTGAGTTTTCTTTTTCCTGATACGCCCATTTCTCTTGTGCCAGATTCTTTATGCCCCATAGCTGTTCGAAAGGTTTCCAGCAGGCTTTCAGTTTCAGTTTCAGGGCGAAATTGTCGGCTATATACATGGCTTGCTGGCGTGTTGTGCCGGGTAGGAGCTGGTATCTGTTGTCAACAAACCCTTCACTCACCAGCCTTTGCCAGTACACCTGCATGTTCTCGGAAAATATTTTGTGGCCTGTTTTTGGGAGAATGGCTGTTTTGCTCATGCTATGTATCTGCTCTATGGCATCACGCTTGCCTTCGCGGCCCCAGCGTCCTATCTCTACCCTGCCTTTCAGAATCATCAGGATAATGCCGGAGAGCAGCTGGTTCAGATACTTGCGCGGCACATGCTTGTAATAGACCTCGCGCAGGAAGTCCACAGGGTCGGAGAGGAACTTGTCGTAAAGCTGATAGGGGAAGGCGCTGAGCTGGGATTTCAGCTCGTCCAGCCGGTTGTCATACGTGTAATGGCTCTCCTGCAGGCCCTTGCTGAGCAGCTCCAGCGGTATGTCTATAAAGAGGTAACGGGCCACCTGGTCGCGATTGTCGTGCGTCATGAGCATACCTTTCTGCTGGCGCAGTTTGTCGGCCACCTCCTGCCATTCGGGTTCACAGCGCTGGGCAAGCAGACGTTCTATCCTATAGCGCATACGAGTCATTTCACGACTCATATCGTAGAGATTCGAAGTCAATAATTCTGTAATCAACGGGCGCAAATATGCGCTCGTCTCCTCCGACTCCAGGGCATCTGTCAGGTCGGCAGTAAGGTCGCCCAACTGCTCCATCTTTCTTGGCATCAGCGGAAGACCATCGTAATGCCAGCCCTCATAGACGCTGTCATTGAAAGGTTCGTAATCCCAGTCAACCTTTTCCACCTCCGCCTCCACTTTCAGCACTGGCGGCTCCGTATTGCTTTCTACCACCACGCCACGCAGACGATTCAGCCCCGAGCCCTTCAAAGCCTGATATACCACGTCCAGATCAGTAACGGCCACATAGCCTATATGCAGGCGCCCCTCGCGTGCCCTGACGGCATAGGGGTCCTTTACATTCTCAGGTTGAGGCTGTAGCACCAGTTGCTTGCCAACGGCCGCAGCGGCATATTCTTTCCAATTATCACGTACATCCCAGTGGTATAGGCCAACCACATCAAACCTTATCTTTTCCATACGAAATGCAAAGATACAACAACTTTGTGACAATTGGGACAAAGGACAGTGCAGTTTTTGCACGCTTCCCCAAAAAATGTGCTCACATGTAAATGTTGTTATATATAATAATGTATATATGTAATAATAATAATATTAATAAAATCTTAATAATATTCAATAATCATTATACTCAATACATTACTCTCTCTTTCTCTCTTGCCGATAACAGAAAAGTACGCAAAAACAGGCTGTCCAATTGTCACAATTGTCACAGCCTGTTTTCCTTGTCAATATTTTTCCTCTGCCCCCCTACCCTCGTAAAATATGCTGCCTCGCTGCTATTAATAGAAACAATTGCTACTATACTAGGGCGCAAAAATTCCCTAGTGTGGGAGTAAATTTTCTCTCGTAGGGAGATTGTGGGGGACTTGTGAGGCGGTCTTTCGATGTAAAGAATTTTCCTTTTCCTTGACCGGTGTCCCACCATTCGAGGACGTATAGCCAGTAAAATCTTTAGCGGCCCACATGAATACATACCTATAGATGGTGTTAAAATGAAAGCCCAGCAACTATGCGATATAATTACTAATTATCTTTGGCACAGGAAACCCAAAGTAAGGTATTAGATTAGATCAATAAAATGAAAAAAACAATCATCATCGTTTTAGTTGTCCTCTTTGCAGGATGGCACACAACACAGGCTCAGGACTTGAGTATGTATCATCTCCTTAACGATTCTGCTTACCAAACGGTAGAAGAGTACCAAACCGGCAACAAGTTTCAGAAGGACGCCATACTGTTTATGGATATGGTTGCTGAAACACATCCCTATTATGTGAAGGCTGATAGACGTGAGGAATGGTTTGGAAAGAAGAAAGGACTTCTGGAAAGATGCAAGGACTTTCAGACGGACGAGGAATTTATAGATGCCTTGATTGATGTTCTGGGGCCACTACATGATAAGCATACTGACATTTGGACATTAAAACGCTTGAGTGAACGGAAAACAGAAGCGCTAATGAAGATGAACCCTCAGGAAATGAAAGCTCGTGCTGACAGGGCACATATTATGCGTCCTCATACATCATGGTATGACACTCAGTACTTCCCTGAGCAAGGCATTTGTTACCTTCAGTTTAACAAATGTTCCAATGCCTCGAATTATCCCTTCCCAAAATTCCTTGACGACATGTTTGCTGAGATGGAGAAGGCTGATATGAAAACGCTGGTTGTAGATGTACAGTACAATCCTGGTGGTAACGATGGACTTTGTTTTGAATTACTTCAACGCCTTTACCCTTTTCGGGAGATGAAGATGATGACGGCCTATATGCGCTTTTCAGACCTTGCAGCAATCATGGATCCAAGTATCTCCCAGATGAAAAAGAAATGGGAAGACGAAGGACACAAGGATGAACTCTACAAGCTGCCAACTGGTCAGTTGCCTGCAGATTATCAGCAACCGAAGATATTTGACGGGAAGGTAGTGTTTGTTCAGGGAGAAACGACATATAGTAGTGCAGGCACTCTCTTAGTCCATGCTCGCGACAACCACATTGGTACCATCATTGGCACCATTTCAACCTATTCGCCTTCGCATTATGGCAACATAGCGCTATATCGCTTTCCTAACACGAACGCTTACGGGACGATTTCTACACGTTATTTTATACGTCCGGATGTTGAGCATGAGAATGAAAAAGTGTTGGAGCCAGACGTTATAATCGACTTATATGACAAGGATGCTGCTTGGCAATACATTGTTGACAATTATGGGAAGAAGGAGTAACATAAACCAGAAACCAACTAATAATAAGATATAACGATGAAGAGAATTTTTATTTTGCTATCAGTTTTAGCACTTTCAGTTGGTGCTTTTGCCCAACTTCAGCAGGGTGTATATGATGAAAGTGTCTTTGTTGAATATGAAGAGAATGCTTCTTTCCCTGGTGGAGATAAAGCCTGTATAGCGTGGTTAAAAGAGCATATTAAATACCCTAAGGATTGCCTGAAGAATAAGATTGAAGGGCGGGTTAAAGTAAGTTTTATAGTTGAAAAAGACGGTTCCATAGATTCAATAAAAGTCAGGGAATCGCCCCACCCATCTCTTTCTGAAGAGGCGATTCGTGTGGTCAAAGAAATGCCTAAGTGGAAACCGGCGAGATATATGAATAAGTGTAAAAGATCTCTCTGGTTTCTTCCTGTCACCTTCAATCTTCCACAATCAACGGAGAAAAAAGAATAATTAAAAACCGAAAACAAAAATAGCAGCCCAGGGGGATTTCCTTGGGCTGCTTTATTTGTTTTAACTAAGGTCTAAAGCCTAAGGCCTAAGGTTTACTTATCAAAGATTTCTGCTAACTTTGCTTTAATAGCATCACCTCGGAGCTCGCAGGAAAGGATGGTACCATCGGGACCAAAGAGTACGATGTAGGGAATAGCATTGAATCCATAAGTCGACGCAGCTATGCCTTCCGAATTGAGAATTTGCGGATAAGTAATCCCATCCTTCTCAATGGCCTTCAGTGTATCCTCGGGTTTATCGTTTACTGCTACACCCAGAACCATAAAGCCTTTGTCCTTGTACTGTTCATAGGCCTTGATAAGGTTGGGAATCTCTGCTCGGCAGGGGCCGCACCACGAGGCCCAGAAGTCCACCAGCACATACTTTCCCTTGCCTACATAGTCGCTCAGGCGAGTGGTCTTGCCATCGTACTCCACAGAAAAATCCTTGAACATATCACCTACCAGAGGGTGATTCAACTTCTTGAGGAGTGCTGACGTTAGGGGATGCTGACGTACATTTTCGCCGCATTGCTCTATAAGGTTCAGCAGGTTCTTTGCCTCTGCATCCGTCTTATTTCTCATACTATACAGCATCAGTACGGCAGAAAGGTCGTCCTTATGTTCAAGCACATAATCTGCACTATATTTGGCAGCCATTTCAAGGTTCCCGTTCTTGGAAGCCTCTATAATCTTGCGGTTACATGTGAAAAATACATTGTTCAATGGTGTTCCTACCACCTCGGGTGATTCTGCCTTAGCATTTATAACGATGTTACCAGGCTCCAGGAACAAGGGTACATACAGATTCCGCGACCATCCTTCATACGTCTGAAGTATCATCAGCTGGATAATCTTGGGACCGTCCACATACCCGCAAAGTTCTACCTTTTTGGGGTCCTTCATGACCATCTTCTCTGTGATGGGCTTTTGGGTTGTACAGTCCAGAAGGTAAACGCTGTCGCTGAGTTCCTTTTCCTGACCCTCATAATACTTGATAAGGCCTGAGACGTCGGCCTTAATGGTGTAGTTGTTCTCTTGTGCCCAGCCTGCTATAGTGCAGCAAGCAAGCATCGCAATAATAAATACTCTTTTCATTTCTATTTTTATTTTTGTTTTTGTTTTCGTTATCGTTCCCTTCTTGGCTCTCCCCTCTCCTCGGAGAGGGGTTGGGGGTGAGGCTACTCCCTGTACTCCAGAATGTCGCCCGGCTGGCAGTCGAGGGCCTGACAGATGGCTTCGAGGGTGGAGAAACGCACGGCTTTCGCTTTGCCGGTCTTTAGGATGGATAGGTTGGCAGCCGTTATGCCAATCTTCTCGGCAAGTTCCTGTGATGACATTTTCCTCTTGGCCATCATCACATCTACATTAACTACTATACTCATAACGTCATTTACCATTTAAAGATTTACCATTTACCATTTTATACACTCCCCCAAGGGGGAGCGGGGAGGGGGCCTAAATGGTTAACTCCTGTTCGTCCTGCAACTCCTTGCCCCTTAGGATAATCTGAGAAAAAACCATTAGCGTAAGGCCGAGAATAAGATAAATACCATTATTGCCATAATCCCAACTGATATTAAGGTATGACAAATCTATCAGTTTTTTTAGTATAATTGATGATATATAGCCATATGTAATGTTTACCAAACTCATACCACAAATCAAACCGCCAACTAATTCCACCTGACGGGCGACATTGGCCACAAAGACTTCTCCTTTGTAAACAGAAACAATCAAATTCCAACCTATGACAATAATAAAGAGAGCAAATACCCCTTGAAATATAATATTAATTATTTGAATATAATAAAGGGTTGGCACATATTCACGCTCAGTAGGAATCATAACCTCTGCTTTTTTAATATGCATAACGCAAGATTTCTCGCCCGCATTATACCCCAAATACTTCTCCCGTCCAAAACGGCATGATTTTACATTAACTTCAAATGGGCGATATGGTTTCATCAAGGCCAACATGCCATCCACTGCTTTTATTGTTCTTGCTGTGCATTCCTTGGGTAAAGGCCCAATAGTCAGTGCTTTCTCTTCTTTTCCCGTATCTACGTAAATAACAGTCTTATGTTCCAACAAGGAATTTATATCAAGTAATTCTGCCAGAAAAGCAACAGCTAACAAAACGCTGTAAATTTTCAATTTATTTTTCATAACGCTATAATTATTATTGTTTATATATTAAGTTCCCATCGCCCACGGGAGAGGGGTTAGGGGTGAGGCTTTTTTTCAGATAGTCAGCTCCTGTTCGTCCTGCAACTCCTTGCCCCTTAGGATAATCTGAGAAACAATCATCAGGATAAGACCGAAGATGACAGAAGACAACTCACCGACGATGGGGAAGTCAATGTCATAGCCTGCCATCAGGAGATTCTTCTTCATTATTGATAAAATAATATAGGCCACAATTCTGCCCACAACCCAGAGTGCGACTAGCAATTTGCCTGCTTTTTCCAGTCCCTTTGCTATCTGGGTCACGAACACTTCACCCTTATAAACAGAACGCAGAATCTTCCAGACAATAACAAACAGCCAAATATAGAAAGGAACAAAAGCAAAAGCCAGGACAACCGAAAATACGAAGGGAATGTTTTTCTGACTCTCCTCTATTGGAATCTTTATTTTAACCGTCTGCATGTCCACCATCACTTGCTGACCATTTGTAAGTCGGCTGTACAGATAATGGTCCAAGCCTCCTCGTTTACGGACGGGTACACCAATCTCGAATGTGCACTTGTCCTGTGCATGCCAATTTGCAGAAGTCTGTGTAACAGGAGTGCCATCAATAGTATCAGCCCAAGTCTGGGTGTTAATATCTATTTTTGCAAAGTTCTCATTGAGGGAATCCAAGATAAGTTCTTCTCCCGGTCGGTTCGTCCATGAATGATGATAAACATTAAAATACTTGCAGACCGAAGCAACCAGAACCACTACCAGCAAAACGCTGTAAATTTTCAATTTATTTTTCATAACGCTTATAATTATAATGTTCAATGTTTTAAGTTCCCCTCTCCTCGGAGAGGGGTTAGGGGTGAGGCTGTTCTTAGATCGTCAACTCCTGCTCCTCCCTCAGCTTGATGCCGATTTCGAAGACCTCGGCTATAATCCAGCAGAAAATACTTAGGATAATGGGATAAATTACACTACGGAATATACAGCCGGTATGATCAGTTGGGGGTAAATGCATTTGAACGCAAGTAATATAATTTATAAGAACTGCTGACAGCATAAACATATTATACCAGAAAATGCCATTGCCCGTTTTGCGGAGTAGCGGAATGTTCTCCTTTACAAAAATCTTGTCCTTATTGACGTTTAGCATAAATCTGACGAACGCCATTAATCCTTTGAATAATGTCAGATACCATATTAATATAACTAAGGCAAAAGCTATTACCATAAAGCAGAAGAGCGTCCAATCAGCGGAACCACCGGAAAAACATGTTTCGATAGTAGCCCGGAAGTAACGAATAGCTCCCTTCATCTGCCAACTAAGCCTTACAAACTCTATCACTATCAGCACAAGCATCATGATAGACAAAAAATTCAGTCTCTTTTTCATACCTTTTATTGTTTTTGGTTAGTAATTTATCGTTTTTCGATATGCAAAAGTATGATGTTATTTTGAAACCACCAAGAAAAATCACAAAAATATTATTGAAAAACGATAATTTCTTCCCATTTTGCGAAAAAAAGGCACAAAAAAAGCCCAGGGAGATTTCCTTTGGGCTGTTTTGTTTATCAGAGGGTGTTATGTCTTTTCTTGTCGCTAACGTTTATGCACATTTATTTTCAGCAGGTTGTTCTTACGGCAGGCTTCCTTGGCTATGTGCTCCAGCTGGCTGAATTCCTTGCCGGAGGAGTAGATGTGGATGACGGTAGGCTCGTATTTGTACTGGCTGAGCGTTTCCATCAGTTCCTTGGGATTTACCTGTCTGTAAATATCCTCCCCCTTTTTCTTGAGGTATAGCTTGTTGTCGTGGATTCCTATACTTACATCTTTTTTTTCATGCCCTACTCTCCTGTACTCTATATAATTCTTGAAGCGGCCGTTCCTGATGCCGTCGGCAATGGAGTAGTCCATACCTGCGTAAGTCCACATATACTGGTATAGGATGCAGCCTTCCTCGTCCTTATGCTTGCGGTTATAGTCGGCTATTGCAGCATAATAAGCCTTATCGCCTGCGCCTTGCAGGTCTATCGCTTTCTGCCTTTCCTTCAAATAGAACTCCTTGAATGCTGCCCAGTCGCGATAGAATTTGCTGCCGCTGACGTTAAAGTCTTCAAATTTTGTACCATAGATTTCCATATTGCAGGTCTCGCCAGGCACGAAGAATATTTCCTGAAACTGGTCTCCTAATGTGCCGTCTTTAAGGACAGCTTTCAGCATTCCGGAATAGGGTTGGTCAAAGTCTTCCGAGAACTCGAATTTCCCGTCCTTGACATATACGGAATCTATGGGGTCGGGGTGTACGTTGTCTGTATAATCCCATATATAAACAAGGTAGTGGTCAACATTCAGTTCTTTGGGAACTGTTCCTTTCAGCGTAAAGGTATTGCTGGCGGCGTTGACTTTCTGTTCTATCAGCTCGCTGGCTGACTGGAACTCGGAGGTAGCAAAGGCGCTGAGGGCCAGTGCAATCATGGGGAGGACGTACAGCACCAGGCTGCGACGGCTCCGAGGGGGTGTTGTCTTTAGCATCATACTGATTCTTTTTTTGGTTAGACTGTGATTAAAATTATTAGCAAAGGTATAGGTGCTGGCGCCAACAGCCTTCCTTATGATCAGTTCGGAATAGGAATGGGCGGAAATGCCCGACAGGAGGACGTAGTCGTCTGCCTCGTACTCGTGTACGTCGCGCAGATAGATGCCTAACAGATAGACGAAGGGATTCCACCACTGGATGGTTTCTACAAGGGTCAAGAGGATGATGTCCAGGGAGTGACGGCAGAGGATGTGAGCCTTCTCGTGCAGGATAATCTCGCGTCCGCTCTCAGCATAGTCCTGCTCGCTGATTACAATGCTTCGCAGCCAGCTGAAGGGTGCCACATGCTGGGCATGACAATAGATGCGGATGCCGTCGGAATCGTCCTTCGTCCAGATGCTGCCCCTGCGGATGATGCGTCCCATGGAAAGTACCTCGCGCAGACGGATGCCCAGAATGGTCATTGCTCCGATGGCATATAGGATGCTTACGACGTAGAACCAAGGAAAAGGTTTTTCTGCCCCTTCTCCTTGAGAGAGGGCTGGGGTGTGGCTTGGCATCTCGACCGGCACTCCCATCTCCAGCAAACCTTTCTCCAAAGTCTGAACAGCCGTCATGTTGTCCATCGAGATATACGAGAAGTTGCACAGGGGCAACACCAGGCACAGCAGCAGGATGGCCAACAGGGTAAAGCGGTTGAAACGGAACATCTTCTCCCTGAAAATCAGGAAAATACCAGGCACAAACAGCAATGTGAGCAGTATGGCCGATTTGATTGCGTAGATTAAGAGTTGTGACATAAGCCCCTCCGTCCTTCCCCTCCGTCGCGAATGGGGATTCGCTCCCCTTTGTGGGGCCGTAGCCACATTTAGTGGCTCCTCTAAAGACCCCAGTCGCCCCTTGGGGGAATGATTAATTGATAAGCCCCCCTCCAACTCCCCCCGAGGAGGGAGTGTTCTTATTAGTTGATATTTGGCCCTCCTCCTCGGGGGAGGGTTGGGAGGGGGCTTCCATTTCGTGCAAGAAGTTGATCAGTTCCTCCTCCGATATTTCCTCTTCGCGTATGAAGTAGCTGAGCATCGAGCGCAGGCTGCCTCCGAAGAAGGTGCGCTTCACGTCGTGCATGGCCTTGCGGACGTATTCGGCTTTGCCTATACGGGCGATGTAATGATGCGTCTTGCCTTCACCATCCTTCTTGAAGTGGTCCACGAAGCCCTTCTCGTACAGCATCCGCATCTCGTTGGCCAATGTGGTGTAGGCTGGCTGAGGCTCGGGCAGCAGGTCGTAAATCTCGCGCGCTGAGACAGAGTGGTTGATGTCCCAGATGATGGACATAATGTCGTACTCCGTCTTGCTGAGGATGCCCTCTCTTCTGTTGGTTGTTTTCATATCGCGTTTCGTTTGTTTCTGCTGCAAAATTAAGTGCGAAGGGAAAGCAAAGCCTAAAAAGAAGCAGAAAAACTTCTCCAATCCGTCAGAATTTAACCTTTATTAATAGAAATACCCAAGGTGCTATCGTCTTTAACTTCTCTAACTTCCTTAACTTCTTTAACTTCCTTAACTTCTTTAACTTCTCTAACTTCTTTAACTTCTCTAACTTCTTTAACTTCTCTAACTTCTCTAACTTCTTTAACTTCTTTCTAAAAAAAAGTAGCCATACAAAGTTGTTGGCTCATTTTTTCTTTGTACTTTTGCATTAGATATGGCAAAAAACAACAAACAGACACAGGAACAGGTTCAGGTACAGACCGAGCAGCAGGTGCAGGTGCAGACACTTACGCCCCAACAGGTGATGCTGGTTCGGCTGACCGAAATGCCCATAGAGGCCCTGCAGCAACGCATAGACAATGAGTGTCTGGAGAATCCCTGGCTGGAGAAAGCCCCCTCCCTCGATCCCTCCCCCGAGGAGGAGGGAAGCTGGGCGGCAGAAGGTCCCCTCTCCTCGGAGAGGGGGGAAGGGGGTGAGGCCTCCTACGACTACCGAAGCGAGGACGATATTCCCGACTATATGCTACGCTCAAGCTACACCAAGAACACGCCCGAGAATGTGGAGTACGAAGATACCCTTACGTTCTACGACAAGCTGAAGGCACAGATGACCGACTTCGACCTGACGGAGCGCCAGCAGCAGCTGTTGGAATACCTGATAGGCGAACTGGACGGTAACGGCCTGTTGGGGAAGCCCTTGATACAGATAGTTGATGAAGCCGAGATATACCAGGGCATAGAGACAACGGAGAAGGAAATGCTGGGTGTGCTGGCTATCCTGCAACAGTTCGAGCCTGCCGGCGTGGGAGCCCGCTCGCTACAGGAATGTCTTATCCTACAGATAAAACGCGATGAGAAGAACCCTTGTCAGCGCCTGATGCTGCAGGTGATGGAGAAATACTACGATGATTTCCTGCATAAGCGTTGGGCCGACATACAGCGCCGGTTGAAACTCTCGGCTATCCAGCTGGAGGAACTGAAACGCGAGATTAAACGCCTGAACCCAAGGCCCGGCTCGTCTGTCGGAGAGAAGAGCGTGCTGATAGGTCATCAGATTCTGCCCGACTTCATAGTAGAGGCCGACGAGGACGGTCATATCACCATGCAGCTGAACGGCGGGAGTCCTTCGTCGCTGGTAATCAGTCCGGATGCCACGGAGATGCTTCAGACCTACGAGAACATGCAGGGACAGCAGTTGAGCAAGGCCGTTCAGGAAGAAATAAGGTTTACGCGCGAATACGTGGAGCGTGGCCGTATCTTCATAGATGCCCTGGCACAGCGTCGGGAGAGTATGATAAAGACCATGAACGCCATCATAAAACTGCAACGCCCCTTCTTCCTGGATGGCGACGATACATTGCTGAAACCCATGAAGCTGGAGGATGTTGCCAATCTGGCCGGTTACGATATCAGCACCGTGAGCCGTGTGTGCAACAGCAAGTATGTGCAGACGCCTTTCGGCATCTACTCCCTGAAGCATTTCTTTACCCATAAGGCAGTGCAGAAGGACGATGCAGAAGTTGCCACCTCGAAGCAGGTGATGTCTGTTATACAGGAGCTGATAGAAGGCGAGGACAAACAGAATCCGCTGAGCGACGAGAAACTGGCCGTTCTGCTGAAACAGAAGGGGTTCGACATTGCCCGCCGTACGATAGCCAAATACCGTGAGTTTATGAAGATACCCATAGCCCGCATGCGTAAATAATGACGCTAACCGCTAACCGAAAGACGTCGAGATGAGAAAACATATCGTCATAGCCAGTGTATTCAGCAGTCTGTTCCGACCCATGTACTACCCTACCGTCGGAACCATCATACTGCTTGCCTTTACATACATGAGCCTCTTCCCGTGGCATTTCAGGCTGCTGGTGCTGAGTCTTGTGTATTTTTTTACCGTCTTCCTGCCCGTAGGTCTTACCTTTATCTACAGAAAACTGCTGGGATGGAAATTGCAGGACCTCAGGGAAAGACACAAGCGTTTAGTCCCCTACTCTATTCATTTCTTCTGCTATCTGTGTTGCATGTATCTGTTCAACGGCCTCCATCTGCCCCGTTTCCTGACGGCCATACTGGTTGTCTCGCTGTTGGTTCAGACGTGTTGCATCATCGTAAATTTATTCTGGAAGGTAAGTATGCACTCGGCAGGCTCGGGTGCCGTAATAGGCGGTCTGGTGGCTTACTCGGCTATCTTCGGCTTTAACCCTGTATGGTGGCTCTGTGGAGCCGTATTGCTGTCGGGCTGCGTAATGACAAGTCGTATGGTACTGCTGCAGCACAGCCTGGCACAAGTGCTGGTGGGTACGCTGATAGGAATAGTCTGCGGATTTGCAGGAATTATTTTTATATAGATATATGAAAGCAATTGTAAGTATTATCATGGGCAGCACAAGCGACCTGCCCGTTATGGAGAAAGCCGCTAAGTTCTTGGACGAGATGGAGATTCCCTTCGAGATGAATGCTCTCTCGGCCCACAGAACACCTCAGGAAGTGGAGGAATTTGCCAAGAATGCAGAAATGCGCGGCATAAAGGTGATTATAGCAGGAGCCGGAATGGCTGCCGCTCTGCCTGGCGTTATTGCTGCCAGCACTACCCTACCCGTCATAGGTGTTCCCATCAAGGGTATGTTGGACGGACTGGACGCTATGCTGAGCATCATCCAGATGCCTCCAGGCATACCTGTGGCTACCGTAGGCGTGAACGCTGCACAGAATGCAGGCATACTGGCGGCTGAGATGATAGCCCTTGGCGACGAGGTGCTGTCCATCAAGATGAAGGCCTACAAGGAAGACCTGAAGCAGAAGATAGTAAAGGCCAATCAGGATTTGGCTATGGTGAAATATAACTATAAGACTAACTGAAGTTAAAATGGAAGTTAAAATTGGAAGTTAAAATGGAAGTTAAAATGGAAGTTAAATAGAAGTAAAATTGGAAGTTAAAGGGGAAGTTAAAATGGGAGTTAAAAAGGACGATAGTTATACACGTGCAGAACAAACGTCCAGCCAGCTTGCTGGCTTAACTTCCTGCGCATAGCGCATAACTCCCCTTTTAACTTCATCTTATAACTCCGGAAATTTAAATAAGACTAATTAAATGAGACGACAGACACACGAGGTTAAGATAGGTAAGCTGCGAATAGGCGGTCAGAACAAGGTGGCCGTCCAGAGTATGACCACCTGCAGCACGATGGATACCGAAGGCTGCATAGAACAGTGCATCCGCATCATAGATGCCGGAGCCGACTTGGTTCGACTCACTACCCAAGGAACGCGCGAGGCTGAGAACCTTCGCAACATAAAGGCTGGACTGGTGGCTCGCGGCTACGGAGATACGCCCTTGTGTGCCGATGTACACTTCAATCCCAATGTGGCAGATGTGGCTGCTACGATTGTCGAGAAGGTGCGCATCAACCCAGGCAACTACGTTGATCCAGCCCGTCAGTTCAAGCATCTGGAATATACCGACGAGGAGTACCGGCAGGAGCTGCAGCGTCTGGACGACCGCTTCTGCGGCTTCCTGAGTATCTGCCGTGAGCACGGCACAGCCATCCGCATCGGTGTGAACCACGGCTCGCTTTCGGACCGTATCATGAGTCGTTACGGCGATACCCCTGCGGGCATCGTAGAGAGCTGCATGGAGTTTCTGCGTATCTGCGAGCGCGAACACTTCCCAGATGTTGTTGTCAGCATCAAGGCCAGCAATACGGTCATCATGGTAGAGAGCGTCCGTCTGCTGTGCAAGGAGATGGAGAAGGAGGGAATGGACTATCCTCTCCACTTGGGCGTTACAGAGGCAGGAGAAGGCGAAGACGGCAGACTGAAGAGTGCCGTGGGTATCGGTGCTTTGCTCATCGACGGCATTGGTGACACCATCCGCGTAAGTCTGAGCGAGGAGCCCGAATGTGAGATTCCTGTGGCACAGAGTATCTTGCAGGCTGCCCGTGTGCAGATGCATAAGCCGGAGTTCATCAGTTGTCCGGGTTGCGGACGTACGCTGTACGACCTGCAGGACACCATTCGTCGGGTTAAGGCTGCCATCGAGGAGAAGGCCAAGGCTGATGCTCGCTATCGTACCCTGAAGATAGGTATTATGGGTTGCATCGTGAACGGTCCGGGCGAGATGGCAGATGCCGATTACGGCTACGTGGGTGCAGCCAGAGGAAAAGTCTCGCTCTATAAGAATAAGGAATGTGTAGAGCGGAATGTCCCCGAAGCAGAAGCCGTAGAACACCTCATTGCCTTTATTGATAACGATTTGGCCCCCCTCTAACTCCCCCAAAGGGGAGAGAGGGAACGATAACCGTAAACCGTAAACTGTAAACCGTAAACAAATTCTCAATTCTCAATTTATAAAGTGGAACTCTATTATCTATTATTCCTCATTATCGGTATTGCCTTGGGAGCAATAGGAGTGTATTTTGCCATGCGGTCGCAAGTGCTGGCTGCAAAGGAGCGTAATGCTTCGACCGAGCAGCAGATGCGTGACCAGCAGGACACTTTCCGCGAGCAAATGAAGATTATGCAAGAATCGAGTCAGCAACAGATGCGTTCGCAGCAAGAGTCTCAGCAAAAGCAGATGGAGCAGCAGATGGCGCTGATACGCGAGCAGATGAATTCGGCTTCGGAGAAGATTCTGAAGGAGCGGGCAGAGGAACTGTCGGCTGTAAACAAAGAACAGCTCTCGGGCATCCTTACACCCCTTCAGACGCACATCCAACAGATGCGTGAGGCTGTGGAGCGTTCCGACCGCGAACACAATTCTACCATGCAGCGACTGGATGCTACCATCAAGACCAGCATAGAGCAGAGCCGTCAGGTAGGAGAACGAGCCGATAAGTTGGCACAAGCCCTGACAGGCGAGAACAAGACGCAGGGCAACTTTGGCGAGTTGCGCCTGAAGCAACTTTTGGAAGGTATGGGCCTTCAGGAGGGTGAGCAGTTTACCCTACAGGAAACCATCAGAGACAAGGACGGCTATGTGGTTTACGAGGAAGAGGGGCATCGTCTTATCCCCGATGCCATTCTGCATTTCCCCGACAAGCGTGATGTGATAATCGACTCCAAGATGTCCTTTACAGCCTTCGAGGATTACCATAATGCCGAGACGGAGGCACAGCGGCAGGATGCCCTGAAGCGTCATCTGACCAGTATGCGCAATCATGTAAACGAACTGTCGCGCAAGAATTACTCGAAGTATATTGCCGAGGGGCACGCCAAGTTGGATTTCGTGCTGATGTACGTCTTCTCGGAATCTGCCCTTCAGTTGGCACTCTCGAACGATGCTACGCTCTGGAAGGATGCCTATGACCGAGGGGTTATCATCACAGGCAGTCAGAACCTGTACACCATGCTGCGTGTTTTGGAGATGACCTGGAAGCAAGTCCGCCAAGTGGAGAACCAGCAGAAGATTATGGAGTGCGCCAATATGATTGTGGATCGTGTGCAGTTGTTTGCCGAACGATTCGAAAGCGTCAAGCAGCAACTCCAGAAGACGCAGGACAGCTTTGATAAATTGGAATCCATAACGGCAGAAACGGGTCAGAGCATCCTCACTCCCGCTTCCCGATTGTTGAAGATGGGAGCCAGTCAGAATCCCAAGCGCAAGAAGCAGTTGCAGCAAGAACAGGCTCTGGAGAATACCGAAGAAAACGAGGCTGTGTCAGAATAAAGATATACCTTGGGAAAATATAGTCCGTAAGGGACGGACGCCGAGTCCGTACGGGACGGACAAAAAGTCCGCACGTGTCGGACAAAATCTTTCCACGCAATCTCTTTATTCTGACACAGCTTCTTTTGTATGATGTGAATGTGCCGTCTTAAAAGTGTTTCAGCGGCATAAGGAGCAGGACGGGGTTCGCCTTGATATCCAGCTTCTTTATGAACGCTTGCGTCTTACTGTCAAATTCGGCAGCCTCGGGATGAGCGAGATAGTACTTCAGGTTTACCGGTCTTTCGATGGAGATGAGTGTGCCATCTGTTGTCAGGGTCTGTGCTCCGCTTAAGCAAAGACCTTGCAGCGTCCAGACTCTTGGTACGCAAACCCAGCGGCTGTTACCTGTTTTGCGGTCATAGACGAGGATTGAATGCAGAGCTTCCCAACTCCATGAGAACCTCTCCTCTGTTTCTTTGTCAATCTTGATATTGTACTTCTTTATATAGCGGCACAGTAGGAAGTCTGGCGAGACGAGCAGTGGGAGGTTGTAATCGATATTGGGCACATAGCGATTCTCGGCAGCACGCACACGCTGGGATTTTGTGATGGTTGAGTCGTTGTTGAAAGGCAGCGAACCTATGCCTACGCTGTCACCTCTTACCAGATAGCGGGCTACGGCTCCTTCGGAGCCCACTTGCCAGATGGTGTCGGAATACACTTTAGCATAGAAGAGCTCGTCGCCTGAGTTAGCCAGGCAGGCTTCATAATCGTAGGTGTAAACCTTGTTGGGACGGGTAAGGATAAAACCATGAGGCATACCTTCGGGGTCACGTACTGTGAGTTGCGGAGCAAAGTCAAATGCCGGCCTTAGGTTGCTTATCAGATGGTTCTGTGTAAAGCCCATGATGTTTCCATAACTAAAGAAGACAAGTTCGTGGCGTAGCAGGTTACCCTCGTAGTCATAGGACAGAAGTTCGCCTTCTCCGCCATCGTATTCTCCCCAATACATCAGGCAAACCTCCTTGGCCTGCCTATTCACTGCCATAACAATCTGGTTTCTATCCTTGTAGACGTCCGACGGTTTCAGCTGTGCCACCAGACTGCCGTCTTTACGGAAGATAAAGCCAGCCCTCTCCTTGATCAATTTTTTCTCATCCTCCGTCTCTGCGCCAAGGACGAAAATCAGGTCGCCGTCAGTGTCTATTTTTTCTATCCAGCCGATGTGGAAGCCGGGTGTAGGAGCTAAGGGCAGCAGGGTTACTTCGCCAACCAGTGATGGAAGAGTGTCTCCGTAGGAAGGTAGATAATCGGGACAGATATTACGGAGTGTATTATCGGTACGCGCAGGTAACATGGGGATTTTTTTCAGGTTTTCCACAGGCAACCAGGCATCACAGTCGTAATCCGTAATGGCTACATTGTTTGTAGATGGTGTTTGGCAGCTGGCAAGAAGCAGCACGACTGCCAGCAAGGGAAAGATTCGTTTCATTTGCATTTCGTTTTTTGTTTGTTTTACATTTTTTGAATTTTATTCGCTGCAACGTTTTTCTGCTGCAAAGTAACGTCGAAACGCCAATTCCTGCAAAAAAAGGCAGTAAACAAAAGTAAACAAACCGCATTTTTACTGGTGTTTACTCCCAAAAAGGCAGAAATCTCAGGAAAAAGCCTTATCTTTGCAGCATGAAACAGCCTCACCTCCAACCCCTCTCCGAGGAGAGGGGCTTCCTACGAAAAGTTGGCAGCTTCCTTTTCTCCCCTCTCCTCGGAGAGGGGTTAGGGGTGAGGCTGTTGCTCCTTCTCCTCCTTTTCTCCTGCCGCAAACAGGTAGAGACGCCGCTTCAGATTCTGTACGCCGAGACCGTCTTGGAGAACAATTCCGACGCTCAGTTTGCTCTCTATCTGCTCAGCGAGGTGGAGGATACTATCTGCCATTATCCCCAATCTATCCAGATGCAATACCGACTGGCGCAGGCAATGGCTCAGAACGCCAAGGGAGAGGCTGTGGATTCCCTGCTACCACCGCTCACGGAGTGGTTTGATGCCAAGGGACCCGCTAAGGAAGCCGCCCGCGTGCATCACCTATCGGCCCTTTTGCTACTGCAGGAAAGCCGCATGGAGGAGGCTCGCAAGGAACTCTCCCAAGCCCTGAAAGTCGACCCTTCCTATAAACCAAGCCTGTTCCTGACCGCCTATCTCTGCCTTTATAGCGGATCGTATGCCGAGGCGCTGGAATATTTCATGCGCATAGAAAAGGACGATCAGTCCTCTTATTTCGTCCTGCAGGGAGCCTATGCCTTGCGCAGAAGCCTAAATGCCAATAGCAGCGATTTTGCCCAAGCTCTGAAGGGCGAAGAACTGGAGAATGTCCGCCAGATGCTTACCGATATGGACTTCTGCCTGCGCTATTTCCAGGAGCATCCCGATGCTGACCAAGCCGACATCATCCATCGTTGTGCCGCAGCACGCGACTCATTGTTGCGCTCGCAGTATCATTCGCAGGATAATCTTTCGGAGGCCGCCCCACTTGAGGAAAGTGCTTTGGAGCAGAAAGACAGCGGAATTATGTCACTCCCCCTTTGGGGGAGCTGGGTGGGGGCTTTTGTTGTATTTTTGGCATTGGCAATTCTGATTGCCGCCCTCGTGATAATCTTCCGCCGCCGCAATAAGCCAATGGCTGAGCCGCAACCTATCTTCAACGAGATTATCAGCCGCATGGAACAACTGGCCGATGGCGGACAGCAACCCTCGGCAGAGGAATGGGAACAGCTTCATGCCTTTGTGCGCGACCGCTACCCTCTCCTACTCCGCAAGTTGGAGAAGCAGAACCTCTCGCGCAGCGAAATGCAGATGTGTCTTCTCTCCGCCGTAGATATGCGCCAGAAACAAGTGGCAACGCTGCTGAACATCAGTCCGCAGAACCTCCGCAACCAGCGCCTCCGCCTCCTTAGTCGCATCAAGGGCCAACCCTGCGAAAGCGTTTCGGACTTCACAGATTGGCTCCGAGAGTTCCAAGGCTAAACCGTTTTATTCTAAGGATGTCAAATAAAAAGCCCCGCAGGATGGCTCCGGCGGGGCTGAGGCTTATTCTTTGTCTTCTGAGGTGTTCTCCCCCTGTTTAATCTTATAAGAATGATTTTGCATTCTATTTTTCTGCCAGCTTTTTGCACCACTTGCCGCCTAACATGCAGTAGAGGCCGAGAAGGACGAAGGGAACGCTAAGCAGCTGCCCCATATTGAAGAGCATGCCGTTCTCGAAGGCTTCCTGATTCTCCTTGGTGTACTCAATGAAAATGCGGCTGGTGAAGATAAGGAAGAGGCACAGGCCGAAGTAGAAGCCTGAACCAACCTGAGGGAAACGGTTGTCCGCTGAGGGCTGCATAGATTTTCTGTATATCCACCACCCTATGAAGAAGAAGCAGGCATAACAAATCGCCTCGTACAATTGTCCTGGGTGACGGGGAAGCATATCCACGCGCTCGAAGATGAAGGCCCAGGGTACATCCGTGGGACGACCGATTATCTCGGAATTCATCAGATTGCCCAGACGTATGGCACAAGCACAGATGGGCGTTACGATGGCTACATTATCAAGGACGCGCATGATGTTGAGCTTCATGTTGCGGGCATAAAGCCACAGGGCCAGCATCAGGCCTAAAGTTCCTCCGTGACTGGCTAATCCCTCGTAGCCGGTAAACTTCCAACTGCCATCAGGAAGATGGCGGATGGGCAGAAACATCTCAATGGGATGAGAAAGGAAATACCCGGGCTCGTAGAAGAGGCAATGCCCCAGTCGGGCTCCTACCAGAATACCCAGGAAGCAGTACATGAACATAGGTTCGAACTGCTCCTCGGAAATCTTCTGCTGGCGATACAGGCGATGCATCAGCCAATAGACGCCCAAGAGTCCGAGACACCAGCATATCGAGTACCAGCGGATAGCAAAGAAGCCTAAATCCAAGGCTACTACATCAGGGTTCCAGTTGATGAATAATGTCATAGGATTACGGGATTAGGGGATTAGGGATTAGGGATTAGGGGATTAGGGATTAGGGATTAGGGATTAGGGATTAGGGGATTAGTGTTGTAATCGCCATTGGTTAGAATGGAGCGATGTAGGACAGATAGTTGTTTTTTCACGGATATAATTTGTTCCTCCATAATATTTAACTGTTCGTGGGTTATGTATGTTTCATCACAAGCCAATTCTAATTCACACATTACTTCATTGAGTGATCCAAAAGCTATTTGTATAAAATGGGCTTTTTCTTTAGACGAAAATCTTCCGAAGCCTTCTGCTATGTTAATAGGGACAGACATTACAGATCTACGTAACTGATCGCATAGAGCAAATCGTTCTTCAACAGGAAATTTCTTTATCAGTTGACAAACTTGGTGGGATAGAACTTTTGCGTTTTTATAAACCTCAAGTTTTCTATAATAGAACTCCTCCATCTCTAATCCCTAATCCCTAATCTCTAATCTCTAATCTCTAATCTCTAATCCGCTTACACATTAAACCTGAAGTGCATGATATCGCCGTCTTGAACGACGTATTCCTTGCCTTCCACACCCATCTTGCCTGCCTCGCGGACAGCAGCTTCGGAACCGTACTTGATGTAGTCCTCGTACTTGATAACCTCGGCACGGATGAAGCCCTTCTCGAAGTCGGTATGGATCACACCTGCACACTGGGGAGCCTTCCAACCCTTGCGGAAAGTCCAGGCTTTTACTTCCATCTCTCCTGCGGTGATGAATGTCTGTAGGGTAAGCAGATGGTAGATGGCCTTTATAAGGCGATTACAGCCGCTCTCAGAGAGTCCCATGTCTTCGAGGAACATCTGCTTCTCCTCGTAGGATTCAAGCTCTGCAATGTCGGCTTCTGTCTGAGCGCTGATAATCAGCATCTCGGCATCCTCGCCCTCGATGGCTTTCTTTACGGCTTCGGTATAGTTGTTTCCTGTGGATGCGCTGGCATCGTCAACGTTGCAAACATACAGCACAGGTTTCGTAGTCAGCAGGAAGAGACCCTTGGCGGCAGCATTCTCGTCTTCTGTCTCGAAGGTTACGGTACGGGCACTCTTGCCTTGTTCCAATGCGTCGCGATAGGCTTCCAATACTTGTAGTTCTATCTTGGCCTGCTTGTCACCCCCTACCCTTGCGGCTTTCTCGACTTTCTTGATACGAGCCTCTACGGTTTCCAAATCTTTCAGCTGCAGCTCGGTATCGATAATCTCCTTGTCGCGAACGGGATCTACAGAGCCGTCAACGTGTACAATATTGCCATTGTCGAAGCAACGGAGCACATGAATGATAGCATCGCACTCGCGTATATTGGCAAGGAACTGATTACCTAAGCCTTCTCCTTTGCTGGCTCCCTTAACGAGTCCGGCAATATCTACAATGTCGCAGACAGCGGGGACAATACGACCCGGGTGAACCAACTCGGCCAGTTTGGTGAGTCGTTCATCCGGCACACTTACCTGCCCCATCTGAGCGTCGATGGTACAAAAAGGGAAATTAGCAGCCTGAGCCTTAGCACTACTCAGGCAATTGAAAAGTGTTGACTTGCCCACGTTGGGCAGACCTACTATACCTGCTTTCATTTTATTCTGAATCTTAAATTGGGTGCAAAATTACCGCTTTAATTTTACAATACCAAATTTTGTAAGTTATCTTAACTTATGCGAGGGGCTTAGTGAGCCTCCAGCCAGTTACTCCCCCACCCTGTATCGGCTATGAGGGGAATGCGCATCTGCACAGCATTCTGCATTTCTTCTACCACAATCTTCTGCAGGCGATCTTTCTCTTCGGGCAGGACGGTAAAGCAGAGTTCGTCGTGAACCTGCAGAATCATCTTGGAGCGGATGCCTTCTGCTTTCATACGTTGATAGACGCGAATCATGGCTATCTTTATGATGTCTGCCGCACTTCCCTGAATGGGTGAGTTGATAGCATTACGTTCAGCATTGCCTCGGACATTGGCGTTGTTGGAGTTGATATCGGGCAGATAGCAACGTCTCTTAAAGATGGTTTCTGTGTAGCCCTTTTCGCGAGCCATAGCGATACTCTTCTCCATATATTCCTTAACGCCAGGATAGGTCAGGAAATAGCCGTCTATCAACTCTTTGGCTTCTGTTCTGGACACATCCAGACGTTCTGCCAGACCAAAGGCAGAGATACCATAGATGATACCGAAGTTGGCTGTCTTGGCCTTACGGCGTTCATCGGAGGTGACTTCCTCAAGGGCTTTATGGAAAATCTTGGCTGCTGTGGCTGCATGGATATCCTGCCCCGCATTAAAGGCTTCTATCAGGTTCTCGTCTCCGCTCAGGTGTGCCATAATACGCAGTTCTATCTGGCTGTAGTCGGCACAGAAGAATTCTTGTCCTGCTTCTGGGATAAAGGCCTTGCGGACTTCCTTTCCCTGTTCGTCCCTGACAGGAATATTCTGCAGGTTGGGGTTCGAAGAAGAGAGTCGTCCTGTTGTGGTAACCGTCTGGTTAAACGATGTATGAATGTGTCCCGTGTCGGGATTGATAAGTTCGGGCAATGCATCTATATATGTGCTGAGGAGTTTTTTTAATCCTCTGTATTCCAGAATCTTGCCAACAATAGGGCTTTTGCTTTTCAGACTTACCAGAATCTCTTCGGTAGTCGCATATTGGCCCGTCTTGGTCTTCTTGGGTTTATTGGTAATCTTCATCTGGTCGAACAGAACCTCACCTACTTGCTTAGGGCTGGAGATATTGAAATGTACGCCTGCCAGCTGATATATTTCTTCCTCAATGCGTTGCATCTCTTCCGAATAGAGAACAGAGGTCTCTCGAAGTCCTTCGGTATCGATGCAGACTCCGTTTCTTTCCATATAGGCAAGTACGGGCATCAGCGGCATTTCTATTTCCTGGAAGAGTTTCATCAGTCCTTCCTTCTCCAGTTCGGGAGCGAACAAATTCTTCAGTCTCAGCGTGATATCGGTGTCTTCACAGGCATAGACATAGACTTCCTCGGGACTCAGTTCTGCCATAGATTTCTGGTTCTTGCCTGTTCCAATCAGTTCATCGATATGGATGGTCTGATAATGCAGATAGGCTTCTGCCAGATAGTCCATTCCGTGTCGCATTTCGGGATGAAGCAGATAGTGGGCAATCATGGTGTCGAACATAGGGCCGCGAAGCTCTATTCCGTGATTCTGTAGAACTTGCAGGTCGTACTTCAGGTTCTGTCCTACCTTTATTATATCAGGGTTCTCGTATATAGGTCGGAGAAGTTCTAATGCTTCTTGCTTTTCGTAAACAGGAACATACCAGCCTTGGCCTTCTTTTATGCTGAAACTAACGCCAACCAAACGAGCCTTAATGGGATCTGTGCCTGTGGTTTCGGTATCAAGGCAGATCTCTTTTGCTCCTTGCAGGACAGCCACTAGATTCTTTATCTTATCTGGTGTATCAACCAGTTGATAATCAGCTGTTTCCTTATTATAACGAAGCATACTGTTGCCGATTGTGTTATTGTCGGAAAACAACGTTGCTTCTTCTTCATTGCTATCTCCGAATCCGCTGAAGAGGTCACCCTGAATGGCATTTCCCTTCTTCTCCGGCTTTGAAACGGGCGTTGGAGTAGGGGATGTTATCTTCTTGCGCATGAGGGTACGGAACTCCAGTTCCTCGAAAATCTTCTGCAAGGCTTCCTGGTTGGGTTCCTCCATCTTAAGCATCTCCATATCCAGTTGTATGGGGACATCCGTCTTGATGGTGGCCAGCCATTTGCTGGTCTTGATCTGCTCTATGTTGTTCTCTATCTTTTCTTTTAGCGCACCTTTCAGTTTGTCTGTATTCTCTATCAGATTCTCTATGCTGCCAAAGTCCTGAACCAACTTAGATGCCGTCTTTTCTCCTACACCAGGACAACCAGGAATATTATCTACAGCATCGCCCATAAGTCCGAGTATATCAATTACTTGGGTAGGGGAGGAGATACCCCATTTCTGACTCACTTCGGCAGGGCCCAGAATCTCTTCGGCGCTCTTTCCGACGGCAGGACGATACATCTTTACTCGATTTGTAACCAACTGGCCGTAGTCCTTGTCGGGTGTCATCATAAAGGTTTCTATACCCTGTTTGTCTGCTTGGTGTGCCAATGTTCCTATCACATCGTCTGCCTCGTAACCGGGTTCCTCCAGAACGGGAATATTATAGGCTGCCAGCAACCTTTTTATAATAGGTACGGCAAAGCGGATAGCCTCTGGCGTTTCCTCGCGTTGGGCTTTGTATTCTGGGTAGGCTTCGTGTCGGAATGTTCCTCCCGAGGGGTCGAAGGCAACACCAAGGTGGGTTGGCTGTTCCTTTTGTATAACTTCCTCTAAGGTGTTTACAAAGCCCAGAATGGCTGATGTGTTTTCTCCCTTTGAGTTGATTCTCGGGTTCTTCAAAAAGGCATAATAAGCCCTGTAGATAAGGGCGTAGGCATCTAAAAGATAGAGTTTTGGCATACAATTTTGAAATTTATTGGGTAAAATTATGCAAAAAAAGTGAAATGGTCATCATTTTTATGTAATTTTGCAATCCAAAAGTGTATTAAATGAACTCGTTAGAGGCTTTACAAAAACCTATTGCTGACGTTTTAGAGCAGTACAAACAGCAATTCGAAGAAACGCTTCAGTCAGACAATCCCTTGCTTCAGCAGGCAATAGACCATTTGCTGCAGAAGAAGGGCAAGTTGGTCCGACCCACCTTGGTTTTCCTTTCTGCGAAACTTTCCGGAACAGTAAACCAACGTGTTTATGATGTTGCTTTGGCTTTAGAGTTGTTGCATACGGCAAGCTTGGTACACGACGATGTTGTGGACGAGAGCGACAGGCGTAGGGGACAGGCTTCTGTGAATGCCTTGATGACAAATCAGATAGCTGTTCTCGTTGGTGATTTCCTTCTCAGCAGGGCCCTCCATCATGCAGCTCTTACGGGTGATACCAAGGTGGTTGATGTAATTGCCAATCTTGGTCAGACATTGGCCGACGGTGAACTCCTGCAACTTGCGAATCTTGATGAAGAGAAGTTAGACGAGGCTTCTTACTATATGGTTGTCCGTAAGAAAACGTCCAGCCTTTTTGCTGTTGCAGCTCAGTTAGGTGTGCTGGCTTCGGGTGGTTCGGAAGAAGAGGCAGAACGCATGAGAAGGTTCGGTCATCTGGTTGGAACTTGTTTCCAGCTAAGGGATGATATCTTTGATTACGATACCAAGACGGATGTTGGTAAGCCTGCGGGAAACGACATGAAGGAGGGTAAACTAACTTTGCCTGTCATTCATGTTATAAATAAGACCAAGGACGAGGAGATGCTATCTAAAGCGTTAAAAGTTAGGCGAGGGGAGGCAACTCAGGAAGAAATAGACGACTTGGTTGCATTCACTATTGATAATGAAGGAATCGAATATGCTTATTGGGCTATGAACGAATTCCGTATGATGGCAGACGGATTAATAGACGAAAGCAGGGATCCTGCTATCGTAGAATCCCTGCATTCGCTTGTCAGCTTTATGGCTGAACGTAAGTATTAGTTGTTCTCCAACATCTGGAACAGTTTATCCAGTTTCGGAGCCATAATAATCTCCGTACGACGGTTTTTTGACTTTCCTTCTGCACTTTCGTTATCTGCAACCGGCTTGTATTCTCCTCTTCCACAAGGCTGGATCTGCAGAGGATTAACACCATAGGTTTCTGTAAGAATTCTTACTACACTGGTAGCACGGATAACACTTAAATCCCAGTTGTCCTGATAGACGGCTGTCTTGATGGGCACATTATCTGTATGACCTTCAATCATCACCTCTATTTCTGTCTGCTTGTTCAGTACTTCTGCCAGTTTACCTAAGGCTTCTTGTCCCTGTTTGTTAACGATAGCTTTTCCTGATTCGAATAGCAGCTTGTCACTCATCGCCACATATACTTTTCCTCCTTCTTGTCTTACCGTCAGTTCGTCGCTGCTGAATCCTTTCAGTGCGTCTTGTACGCTGTTCAGCAGATTCTTAACCTTTTGGTTCTGTTCGTTGATAACATTCTGAAGTTCTACAATCGTTTTTTCGCGATCAGAGAGCGAAGCAGTCAGTTTCTTGTTCTCGTTCTGGTTATTTGCCAGAAGAGTCTGATAGTTTCTGATGCTTCCTTTAAGTAGGGTAGTGTCTCTAAGCAGACCGTTGCATCTTTTGTCGAGCGCAGCATAGCTGTCTCTGCTTTGACCCAGCAAATCTGCCAGGCTGTCTCTGCTATAAAGGGCAGCCCATCTTCCTGCTTCTGCAATTTCATACTTCTTCTTGCTTACCACACAAGATGATAAGAGAATACATCCCAAAACGAGGGGTAAAATAGCTTTTTTTCTCATTTTCTTCTAGATTTGATGTTTTCTTATACAAGAATTTTCCTGTTCAAGTTTTTGAATTCCAGTAAAATACGTCTCTGTTTGGTGCTACGAGATTCGTTTATTCTTTTTCGTCTTGCCGTCAGTACGTGAATTTTGCAATGTGGAGGACCTGAAATCAGAAGAATTTCACCTCTTCGCCAACAACTTCACTCAAAAGCAAATTTGCCAATCTGCTTGTTCCCAAACGGAAGTACTGATTAGTTAGCCATTTTTCTCCCAACACCTCTTTTACTATAGTATAATATATAAGAGCATCATGAACGGTGTTCAGACCTCCGGCGGGTTTGAACCCGATCTGAATTCCTGTCTTGTCGTAATACTCCTTGATGGCTTGGCACATAACATAAGCTGCCTCTGGTGTTGCGGCAGGCTTCTCCTTGCCTGTGCTGGTCTTTATGTAATCAGCTCCTGCATACATTGCCAGGATGCTGGCCTTCTTGATGTTCTCAGCACTTCCCAGTAAGCCAGTCTCCAGGATTACCTTCATCTTCTTCTCACCGCAGACAGCCTTTAATTCGCTGATTTCATCGCAGACGGTCTCGTAATCCCCGCTCAGGAACTTGCCTACACTCATCACGATATCAATCTCTGTAGCACCGTCTCTGACAGCCAAGGCTGTCTCCACCGTCTTTACCTCGATGCAGGCCTGAGATGAGGGGAACGAACCGCTTACACAAGCAACCTCAACACCTTCAACCTCCAGGCTCTGGCTGACGATACTGGCAAAGCAGGGATATACACAGATGGTTGCCACGTGGGGCAGGTCGGGGTAGGCATTGTCAAAGTCGTTCACACGCTCTGTAAACTTCATAACACTTTCCTCGCTGTCTGTTGTTTTCAAGGTCGTAAGCTCTACACTTCCCATCAGGAATTTCTTTACTTCCAAAGTATCGTTCTCGGCTATTTTTTCTTCGATGAGTTGGGCAACTTTCTTTGCAATCTCCTCATCTTTCAAATCCGTATTATACTTGGCAAGAGCCTCTTCGTACTTGTTCTGTTCCATATTATATTATGCGTTTATTGTTTCAACTTGGGGTTATTTATATGTCTTTCTTTATCTCGTTTCGTCTTTTTCTCGAAGCTTTTCTGAAGGGCCTCTGTAAGATCTACACCCGTCTGGTTGGCCAGACAGATCAGCACCCACAGGATATCAGCCATTTCCTCGCTTGGGTCCTGCTTCTCGCCCTCCTTAAAGGACTGTTCCCCGTACTTGCGAGCCATAATGCGGGCCAGTTCTCCTACTTCCTCTGTCAGGACAGCCATATTCGTCAGTTCGTTAAAGTAACGAACACCATAGGTCTTAATCCACTGATCTACTTTATCTTGTGCTTCGCGAATGGTCATAGATACCTTATTTTATAAATAAATATATGAGGACAAAGATTGATATAATTGTTATACACACTATGTCGATTATGTACGTTCTTTCTTTCTTATATTCGTTCCAATGACACAAATTGTATATCCATTTTACTAATAATGTTATGCCAAATATATAGTATAAATACTCGTAATATGGCCAATGTAAAATAATTTTTGCCAATAATCCTATCAAAAATATTACTACCCCTATATGATAAATAATATCAATTGTTTTTTTCATCTTTTATTCCTTGTTTTTAGTGTCCATACAAATGGTTACAGGACCGTCGTTCAGCAGTTCTACCTTCATGTCAGCGCCGAATTCTCCCGTTCCTACAGGTTTCCCCAATGCCTCAGAAAGCTGTTTCACAAACGTATTATATAATGGTATGGCCACCTCGTGACCTGCTGCCTTGATCCAACTGGGGCGATTGCCTTTCTTGTAGCTTGCCATCAGCGTAAACTGACTGACAACAATAATGTCGCCTCCCGTTTCCTGTATGTTCCTGTTCATAATTCCTGCTTCATCGTCAAAGACGCGCAAGCCAACGATTTTGTGTGTCAGCCAGTCTATATCTTCCTGATTATCAGACTGTTCTATGCCTAACAGAATAAGGAAACCATTACCAATCTCAGCCTTCTTCTGACCCTCGATGGTGACGCTTGCATGTGTTACTCTTTGTATAACTGCTCTCATGTGTAGTTTTTTCGATATGCAAAGATACTATAATTATTTGATTCTTACCTTGTTTTAGGTTTTTTTATGCTTATGAAATGTTTTTTCATCATTGCAGAATTTCAATTTCAAAGCTTGGGACCTATGTTCCAAAGTTTGAAACGTACATACCAAAGTTTGGAATGTACATACCAAACTTTGGAACGGAAAATTCCTGGTGTATTAAATACATTTTTGAGGGGGGTGAAGAACAAAAGTCAGCCTTCCGAATGAAAATAATTATAGATAACTTCTGCTTTGGATTCTCCTATAAGTTCAGTTAACTGACTGAGTTCTGCTTCTTTGATTCGCTTCACGCTGTGCAGTTTCTTCAGTAGTATTTCCTTTGTCTTCGGACCGACACCTTTTATGCTGTCTAACTCGCTGGCAATCTGATGCTTACTGCGTTTGTCGCGATGAAAGGTTATTGCGTATCTGTGTACCTCGTCTTGTATTTGTGTGAGCAGGTGAAAGAGTGCACTATCTGTCTTTAGTCCTATCACTTGCTGGGGGAATCCGTATAGCAATTCGTTGGTTCTGTGCTTGTCGTCTTTAGCCAATCCGGCTATTGGAATGTTCAATCTCAATTCGTCCTCTACCACTTCTCTTACAACTTCCATTTGTCCTTTTCCGCCATCTGTAATAATCAGGTCGGGCAGGGGAGAACCTTCCTCCATTGCTCTTTTGTATCTGCGTCTTACAACCTCCTGCATACTGGCGTAGTCGTCAGGACCTTGTACCTCTTTAATAATGTATTTGCGGTAATCTGCCTTGCTGGGTTTGCATTTCTTGAATACAACACAGCCGGCCACAGCATCTGTTCCGCTTATGTTCGAGTTGTCGAAACATTCAATCTGCATAGGTAGGGTAGGGAGCTGCAAAGCATCCTGCAGTTCCTTCATCAGGCGTGTTGTCTTTTGTTCTGGATTCAGTTTGTCGGCTTGATTCAGTCGGTCTTTTTTGTATTGTAATACATTCTGTCTGCTAAGGTCCAGAAGTACCTTTTTGTCGCCTTTCTGTGGAACAGTTAACTTAAAGTTTTCCGTGAATTGTTCCACGGGGAACGGTACTATAACTTCTTTACTTTCACTACTATATCTTTGCCTCATTTCAACTATTCCCATAACCAAAAGTTCCTCGTCTGTTTCCTGCATTCGCTTTTCGTATTCGAAGGTAAATGCTTTATTGATACAGCCATTTGTTACGTGCAGGAAGTTGATATAGGCAACTTTCTGGTCGCTTTCGATATTAAATACATCTATATTATGCAGGGTGTTGCTCACCACTTCGCTTCGGCTTCTGTAGTTCTCCAGCAATATGTATTTCTTCTTGATTATTTCAGCTTCCTCAAACTTCAGTTCCGCAGCCAGTTCCTTCATTTTGGCCATCATTTTGCGTTGTAATTCAGCTGTGTTTCCTTTCAGGATTTCTTTTGCTTCTGCAACATTCTGAAGGTATTCTTCAACGCTCTGACGACCCGTACAGGGAGCCTTGCAGTTCTTTATATGATACTCGAGGCATTCTTTGTGTTTCTTTTTCTCAAGGCTTTCTGGTGTAATGATTTCGTGGCATCTTCTAAGCGGATACAGATTCTTTATTAAATCAAGAAGAGCGTACATCGTAGGTACGTGACTGTAAGGACCGAAGTATGTGCCAAACTTCTTGTTTATCTTTCTTGTCTGGAAGATACGGGGCAGGAATTCGTTTGTTACAACGATGCTGGGGTATGTCTTTCCGTCTTTAAGGAGAATATTGTACCTGGGATTCCACTCTTTTATCAGGTTGTTTTCCAATAATAGTGCGTCTTCTTCGGTGTTAACAACAGTATATTTTATGTCTCTTATCTTGCTGACAAGAATGGCTGTCTTCCTGTTGTCGTGTTCTTTGCTAAAATACGAATATACTCTTCGCTTGAGGTTTTTTGCCTTTCCAACGTATATAATTGTCCCGTTTTCGTCGAAATATTGGTAACATCCAGGCTTCTCGGGTAAGCTGCTGACTATTACCTTCAATCTCTCCAAACGAGCTTCGTTTTCTTCCTTGGTCATAGTGGTTGCTTCAGAAGAAACATTATATTACCATGAGGGTTGTAAGGTCGATTCCTTCGAATAAATCACGACCGTGTAGTCCTTCATCCTTTATTTCGATAATGAAGTTGATATAAACCTTTTTAGGATGGAAATGATTAACGAGATTCCAGACAGCTTTTGCCGTTCCACCGGTAGCCAATAAATCGTCATGAATCAATACTACATCATCTGGACCTATTGCATCGACATGCATTTCTACCGTATCGATCCCATACTCTTTGCTGAATGATTCCTTAATTACAGTTGCTGGTAACTTACCTGGTTTTCTGGCTAATACTACGCCACAACCTAATTTGGCTGCTAATGCTCCTGCCATAACGAAACCACGACTCTCTACGCCCACAATCTTGGTGATTCCTTTGTCTTTGTAGAGTTCGTACATCTCGTCCACCATAATCTTCATACACTCCGCATTCTTGTACAGCGTTGTTACATCTCTGAAGTTAACACCTTTCTTTGGGAAGTCAGGAATCGCTCTAAGATTCTCAAGTAGTTTCGGATTGTTCATGTTATTTTTCAGTTTAAGTTATTTCTTGATTTTCAGTAAGATGCGCATATTTTGTTTCACGTGAAACTTGCATTATTCTTAAAATGTTACTTTACCTCTTCATAAGCACCAGCAGTACGTTTATGTCACTTGGGCTGACCCCAGGAATTCTGCTTGCCTGTGCCATAGTCTCCGGATCTATACGTGTAAGCTTTTGTCTGGCTTCTGTCGAAAGCGATTGTAGGGAAGCATATTCGAACTTCCCTTTTATCTTGATGTTCTCCAACCGAATCATCTTGTCAGCCAGTTCTCTTTCTCTTTCGATATAGCCGCTGTATTTCATTCTTATTTCTGCTGCTTCAGTAATCTCTTCCTTTCTTTCTTGAATTGCTTCGAGTTTGTTTCGTAGTGCAGGAATATATGTCGAAAGATTGTCCAAGGTAAGTCCAGGTCTCGATATCAAATCAATCAGCTTGCAGCCTCTCTGCAGTTCTGTACTTCCCAAAGCTTTCAGTCCTTCGTTTATCAGAGATGCTTTTACACTATAGTTTCTGCAGAAGTTTTCCAGTTCTGCTATAGCTTCTTTTTTCTTCAGCCAATGGTTGTGCCGTTCGCTGGTAGCTAATCCTATTTGATAGCTTTTCTCTGTTAAACGGGCATCTGCATCATCTTGTCTTAGCAGGATTCTGTATTCAGCCCTGCTGGTGAACATGCGGTAAGGTTCATCCACACCTTTTGTAACCAAATCGTCTATAAGAACACCTATGTAAGACTCATCTCTTTTCATCGTAAAAGGTTCGGATTCACCGCATTTCCTTGCTGCATTTACCCCTGCAACGAGGCCTTGTCCTGCTGCCTCTTCGTAACCGGTGGTTCCGTTTACCTGACCAGCCATAAAGAGGCCGTCAACTATCTTACTCTCTAACGAGTGCTTCAGTAGGGTAGGGTCAAAGTAATTATATTCAATGGCGTATCCTGGTCGGTACACCTCAAGATCCCTGAAAGCCGGAATCAGCTTTAATGCTTCCAATTGTGCATCAATAGGAAGGCTGCTGCTAAATCCGTTCAGGTAGTATTCGTTGGTGTTCGTTCCTTCCGGTTCCAGGAACAGCAGATGCTCTTCTTTATCGGCAAAAGTAACTAATTTAGTCTCGATGCTTGGGCAATAGCGAGGACCGATACTTTGTATCTGACCATTGTAAAGCGGAGAATCTGCCAAAGAAGCCTTTAATCTGTCGTGTACTTGTTTGTTCGTATAGGTAATCCAGCAAGGTAGTTGAGGGAGGTTCCTTGGTTCGCCCATAAATGAGAATTTGTGGAAGTCGGATTCGCCCGGCTGTTCTGTCATTTCGTCGAAGTGAACAGATGTTCCGTTTATTCGCACCGGCGTTCCGGTTTTCATCCTGCCAGCCGTTATGCCATGTCTGGTAATGCTTTCTGTAAGGTGTAGGCTGGGAGGCTCTGCGCATCTTCCTCCTGGCAGTTTGGTTCTGCCTATATGCATCAGGCCGTCCAGAAATGTTCCGGTTGTTATCACCACGCATCTTGCCTTGAAGGTAACATCCATATATGTTATGACACCAGTTACCCTTTTGTTTTCAACCAGAATCTCTTTAACCTGATCCTGCCAGATGTGAAGGTTTGGTGTGTTTTCAAGAATTTCGCGCCAGGCCCAAATGAATTTTCCTCTGTCGCATTGTGCACGAGGACTCCACATTGCAGGTCCTTTACTACGGTTCAGCATACGGAACTGGATGGCTGTTCGGTCGGTAACTTCTCCCATGTGTCCGCCCAGTGCATCAATCTCCCTTACAATCTGTCCTTTGGCAATGCCGCCGACAGCAGGATTGCAACTCATTTGTGCAATCTTGTTCATATCCATTGTTATAAGACAGGTCTTAGCTCCCAGTTTCGCGCTGGCAGCTGCTGCCTCGCATCCTGCGTGCCCAGCACCAACCACCACCACATCAAAATTCATTTCCATATATCTCCGACACTCAATTTAGGCGCAAAATTAATATTTTCTCTTAACATTTGAGCCAAAATTTTGCTCAAATCACTTTTTTATGTAAATTTGCGCGGAATATTGTACTTAAAATAAGGTATAAGCAGAATAAAAACAAAAATATTCAATAACTAAATTTAATGATTTATGTGGTTAATCAATTCATCAATCGGTAGGAAAGTTGTGATGTCTGTAACAGGCATTGCGCTTATCCTGTTCTTGACCTTTCATGCGTCAATGAACGTAGTAGCCCTTATCAGTGCCAAGGGTTACAATATGATTTGTGAGTTCCTGGGTGCCAACTGGTATGCTGTAGTAGCAACTGTCGGTTTGGCTGGCTTGGTAGCTCTTCATTTCATTTTTGCTATCTGGCTTACAATTCAGAACCGGAAGGCTCGTGGTAACAGCAAGTATGCTGTCACCAGCAAGCCCGAGAAGGTTGAGTGGGCAAGCCAGAATATGTTGGTTCTCGGTATCATTGTTGTCCTGGGTATGGGTCTTCACCTGTACAACTTCTGGTACAACATGATGTATGCCGAGTTGGCTGGAGTAGAGAATGCTATTGCTCCAACAGACGGAGTCGGTTACATTATCCAGACGTTCTCCTGTCCCTGCTATGCTGCTGTTTATCTGGTATGGCTGGTTGCATTGTGGTTCCATCTGACACACGGTTTCTGGAGTGCTCTTCAGACATTGGGTTGGAACGGTAAGATCTGGTTCAACCGCTGGAAGTGCATCAGTGCAGCCTACACAACCATCGTTATTCTGATGTTTGTAGCTGTAGTCGTTGCATTTGCCTGTGGTTATGTGCCCAGCGATTATGAAGGTACAGTTCCCAGCTGCGGTGGTTGCTAATTATGTATTAACAATAAAGATATTGACATAAGTTATGGCAAAGAAAATAGATTCAAGAATTCCCGAAGGCCCAATAGCAGAGAAGTGGACCAACTATAAGGCTCACCAGCGTCTCGTAAATCCAAAGAACAAGCTGAAGCTCGACGTTATTGTTGTAGGTACCGGTCTTGCCGGCGCCAGCGCAGCAGCTTCACTTGCCGAGATGGGCTTCAACGTATATAATTTCTGTATTCAGGACTCACCCCGTCGTGCTCACTCTATTGCCGCACAGGGTGGTATCAATGCAGCCAAGAACTATCAGAACGACGGCGACTCTGTTTACCGTCTCTTCTACGATACAGTAAAGGGTGGCGACTATCGTGCCCGTGAGGCCAATGTTTACCGTCTGGCCGAAGTCAGCAACAACATCATCGACCAGTGTGTGGCTCAGGGCGTTCCCTTTGCCCGCGAATACGGCGGCATGCTGGCTAACCGTTCTTTCGGCGGTGCTCAGGTAAGCCGTACTTTCTATGCTAAGGGTCAGACCGGTCAGCAGCTGCTGCTGGGTGCTTACTCCAGCCTCTCTAAGGAAGTTCAGAAGGGTAAGGTTAAGCTCTTCACCCGTTACGAGATGGAGGATGTTGTTATTATCGACGGACGTGCCCGTGGTATCATTGCTAAGAACTTGGTAACAGGTAAGCTGGAGCGTTTCAGCGCCAATGCCGTTGTTATAGCAACCGGCGGTTACGGAAATGCTTACTTCCTCTCTACCAACGCTATGGGCTGTAACTGTACAGCAGCTATCCAGTGCTATCGTAAGGGTGCCATGATGGCCAACCCCTCATACGTACAGATTCACCCCACCTGTATTCCCGTTCACGGCGACAAGCAGTCTAAGCTGACCCTGATGTCAGAGTCTCTGCGTAACGATGGCCGTATCTGGGTTCCCAAGAAGCTGGAGGATGCCAAGAAACTGCAGAAGGGCGAGATTCAGGCATGGGATATTCCCGAAGAGGATCGCGACTACTATCTGGAGCGCCGTTATCCCGCCTTCGGTAACCTCGTTCCCCGTGACGTAGCCTCTCGTGCTGCCAAGGAGCGTTGCGACAAGGGCTTCGGCGTCAACAACACCGGTCTGGCTGTATTCCTTGACTTCTCAGAGTCAATCAACCGCCTGGGCCTTGATGCCATGAAGCAGCGTTATGGCAACCTCTTCGATATGTACGAGGAGATTACCGACGTTTATCCTGGCGACTTCGGCAAGGAAATCAATGGCGTTAAGTACTACAAGCCCATGATGATCTTCCCCGCTATCCATTATACTATGGGAGGTGTTTGGGTTGACTACGAGTTGCAGACCACCATTCCCGGCCTCTTCGCTATCGGTGAGTGTAACTTCTCAGATCACGGAGCCAACCGTCTGGGTGCTTCTGCTTTGATGCAGGGGTTGGCCGACGGTTATTTCGTACTGCCTTATACCATCCAGAACTATCTGGCCGATCAGGATATCTGGCCTCGCCTGAGCACCGATATGCCCGAGTTCGAAGCAGCAGAGAAGGCTGTTAATGCCGAGATTGACCGTCTGATGAACATCAAGGGTAAGCGTTCTGTTGACTCTATCCACAAGGAGCTTGGCCATATCATGTGGGAGCACGTAGGTATGGGTCGTACCAAGGAAGGCTTGGAGGAAGGCTTGAAGCTGTTGAAGGAACTTCGCAAGGAATTCGATTCTAACCTCTTCATCCCCGGCTCTAAGGAAGGCTTGAATGTCGAGCTCGACAAGGCTATCCATCTGCGCGACTTCATCCTTATGGGTGAGCTTGTTGCCTACGATGCCCTCCATCGCGAGGAGTCTTGTGGTGGTCACTTCCGCGAGGAGCACCAGACCGAGGAAGGTGAGGCTAAGCGTGACGACGAGAACTTCTTCTACGTTGGCTGCTGGGATTACCAGGGTAGCGACGATAAGGCACCCGAGCTTATTAAAGAGCCTCTCAACTATGAGATTATCAAGGTTCAGACACGTAACTACAAGAATTAATTACTATGGCTAAGAATATTTCTGTTACAATAAAGTTCTGGAAGCAGAACGGACCCAAGGACAAGGGTCATTTCGATACCCATGAGTTGAAGAACATCCCCGATGATACTTCATTCCTGGAGGCTCTTGATATTATGAACGAGGAGCTCATTGCATCTGGCAAGGAGCCTTTCGTGTTCGACCACGACTGCCGCGAGGGTATCTGCGGTATGTGTTCTCTGTATATCAACGGAACGCCTCACGGTAAGACCGAGCGCGGAGCTACAACCTGTCAGCTCTATATGCGTAAGTTCAAGGACGGCGAGACCATCACCGTAGAGCCTTGGCGCTCTGCCGGTTTCCCTGTTATCAAGGACTGTATGGTTGACCGTAACGCCTTCGATAAGATTATCCAGGCTGGCGGTTATACCAGCATCCGTACCGGTCAGGCTCAGGATGCCAACGCCATCCTTATCTCTAAGGAGGCTGCCGACGAGGCTATGGATTGCGCTACCTGCATCGGTTGCGGCGCTTGCGTAGCAGCATGTAAGAACGGTTCTGCCATGCTCTTCGTTAGCTCTAAGGTTAGCCAGCTGGCTCTCCTGCCTCAGGGTCAGGTTGAAGCAGCTAAGCGTGCCAAGGCAATGGTTGCCAAGATGGACGAGCTGGGCTTCGGTAACTGTACCAACACCCGTGCCTGCGAGGCTGTTTGTCCCAAGTGTGAGAGCATCGCCAACATCGCCCGCCTGAACCGCGAGTTCATCAAGGCCAAGTTAGCTGACTAAGAATTTCTACGATAAAATCAGAGGCCGTAGGTTTTTTCCTGCGGCCTCTGATTGTTTTATAGCTCCAATAGATATTACTCGGTAGCCTTGAAAAGCTCCTTGATGCCTCCGATACTGCCCAGCAGGTTGGTTGCTTCGTAAGGCAGATAGACCGTCTTTGTCTTGTCGCCCTCAGCCAGTTCCTGCATCATCTGAATGTACTTCTGTGCCAGCAGGTAGTTGGCGGGATTGGTCGATTTACCTACAGCCTCGGTAATCAGTTCAATGGCCTTTGCTTCAGCTTCTGCTACTCGGATGCGAGCCTGAGCCTCACCCTCTGCCTGCAGAATAGCTTCTTGCTTGGCAGCCTCGGCCTTGTTCACGATGGCGGTCTTCTCACCCTCAGAAGCCAGAATCTCTGCGGCCTTCTGACCCTCGGAAGTCAGAATCTGAGCACGCTTGTTACGTTCTGCCTGCATCTGCTTCTCCATGGCAGTCAATACGCTGTCTGGAGGCGTGATGTCCTGCAGCTCCACGCGGTTCACCTTAACGCCCCACTTGTCTGTGGCATCGTCCAGAACGGCAGAGAGCTTCTTGTTGATAGTGTCGCGGCTGGTCAGCGTCTCGTCCAGCTCCAGTTCGCCGATAATGTTACGCAGCGTGGTCTGTGTCAGCTTCTCAATAGCGTTGGGCAGGTTGTTGATCTCGTATGTTGCCTTAAAAGGATCTACAATCTGGAAGTATAGCAGGGCATTGATTTCCGTCTGCACGTTATCCTTCGTGATAACATTCTGCTTGGGGAAGTCATATACCTGTTCACGCAGGTCGATGGTAGTAGAGTACTGGTAACGGCCATGATTAAGCACCACGATAGACTTTGCCCGGTCTATGAACGGGATAATGATGTTGATACCAGGTTGCAGCGTAGCGTAGTAGCGTCCCAGACGCTCCACAATCTTGGTTTCAGACTGAGGGATGATCACCAGTGCCATCTTGGCAAAGATTACCACCAGAACAACGATGGCAATGAAAATGTAAGTCATAATGTCCATGATTTTATGATTTAATAGGTTTGTGAGTTATTTTTTTTTGTAAACAGACTATTTTTCAGACAGACCGTTGTCGGTTGTCCGTTGACTGTTGTCTCTTACTACCGTAATGATGGTGCTTTCGCGCGAGACAACACGAACGTTTGTGCCTTCGGGTATGTCTTGCGGCTCGTTTGTGACAGCCTTCCATACATCACCGTCGATTTGTACTCGGCCGAAGCTGTCGGCCTTGATGGTTTCCACCACGCGTCCTTTGCGTCCCAGCAGCGCATCGGCATTGCTTACGCGATTGCTTTCCCCTTTGTGCAGGAAGCGGACAGCAAAAGGCCGCACAAAGAACAGGCTGGCAAGCGTGAAGACGGCAAAGACCACCAACTGTAGGATGATACCGCCGCCCAAGGCATCCGTGATGCAGGCAAAGACAGCCCCGATGGAGAAGCAGATGATGAAGAAATCACCAGCCGTCAGCTCCAGAATCAGGCAGAGAACAGCCAGAATGGCCCACATCTGCCACAAGTGTAATGCAATAAACTCAATCATGATAATTTACAATTTAGTTATTTACCTGTTACCTTTATTCTTTCCTTTAAAATGTTATCGTTTTCGTTATTGTTGTCAGCTCTAAACTCTAAACTCTAAACTCTACACTCTAAACTCTAAACTCCCCCCCCTATGGGGCTATAGTGTTAATATAAAATCGTCCCAGTCTTTCGACGAGCCTTTACGTCCGAACACCTTCGAGTAGAGCCTGCTGCGTGTCGTTGCGATACTCTCCTTCGAGTGTGCCGTCAGCAACGCAATATCCTTTGGCTGCAAGTGTATCTTGGTAAGCAGACTTACGTGGCACTCGTGCTCGCTCATGTGGTAAAGGCTATATAGCTTTTCCGTAAAGTTTGTGTAAATACTGTTTATCAGCTGTGTCAGTTCGCCCCAGTCCTGATAGCTTAGGCTTTTCCCTGTATTCAGGCATTCCTGCAGACGATGATATACAGGAGAGGCGAAAATGACCGTCTCGGCTTGCTGACGCCTGGCATTCTCGATGATGGCTACCTTATTATTATAATCTAGCGTAGCCTTCTTCTCTTCCAGTTCCAGCCGCAGCATAGAGTTCTCGTCGCCCAACTTCTTTATGAGGTTCTCCAACTCCGATATTTTCTGCTCGTTAGCCTCTATGTCGTATTGCTCCTGCATCGCGCGTACCTTATCTAATCGGGTTTGCAAAGCCAGGATCTTACGTCTGCTGTTCTGCACCGTCACATAGAAGAGGACAATGTAGATTACTATTCCGAAGATAAGCAGGAACAGTTCCCGTTGGGTCATTATGGTCATTATTTCGTTCATGTTTGTGAATCTTTCAAGTGCAAAGTTAGGATAAAATGCTGAATGCCCCAAACTTTTTTGTTTGCAATAATTTGCAGTTAGCCCGGCAGTTTGCAAATGTTTGCAAAGGTCAGGCGTTTATGCCGTTTCATCGAATGAAATCTAAGCTGTTTTATTTTGTCAGTTCTGCAAATAATTGTAATTTTGCACTGGATAAATTCTTGAATGATGGATTTTGACCGTAAGAAACTAATCACAGAGCAGCCGTCGCACTTCGACCACCTGGAGCAGATGTCGGTAGGCGAACTCCTGCAGCATATCAACGAGGAAGATGTGTTGGTGGCCGAAGCAGTTCGAAAGGTTCTGCCTGAGATACAAGCCTTTGTGGAAGCCATAGAGCCCCGTATGAAGCGCGGCGGCAGGCTGTTCTATGTAGGAGCAGGAACCAGTGGCCGTCTGGGTGTTCTGGATGCCAGCGAACTGCCTCCCACCTTTGGCGTTACGGAAGATAAGGTAATAGGCCTTATTGCCGGAGGCGAAAAAGCCCTGCGCCATGCCGTAGAAAACGCCGAGGATAATGCCGAGAAGGGTTGGCAAGACCTTCTCCCGTTCCATCCTACGACCAATGACAGCGTCCTGGGGATTGCAGCTTCCGGTACCACGCCTTACGTCATCGGAGCCGTTTCAGAGGCCCGCAAACACGGCCTTCTAACCGGTTGTATCACCAGCAACCCCGATACTCCTTTGGCCGCCGCTGCCGAATATCCTATTGAGACCATTGTAGGACCCGAATTTGTTACGGGCAGCAGCCGTATGAAGAGCGGAACGGCTCAGAAGATGGTCTTGAACATGATCTCCACCTCCCTGATGATTCGCTTGGGCCGTGTAAAGGGTAACCGTATGGTCAGGATGCAGCTCACCAATGCCAAACTGGTAGATCGCGGCACCCGTATGATTCAGGAATCCCTGGGCCTCAGTTACGACGAAGCCCAGGAACGCCTCTTGGAATCCGGCAGCGTGGATAAAGCGCTGAACCGAAATTAGATAAAACTGAATTGCCCGTTTTTTTATAATAAAGGTGAGCAATGATACAGGAATTTAGCAATAACAGAATTAATTTGCAGCTGCTTTTTTAAATTCAGCATCTACCACAAACAGGTCGCCATCTTTATCTTTCAGCACATTCCGGGGATAAAGGTCAGAAATAATAACATCACCATTTGTGAATGTTGCTTCATCCGGAGTGCCAAGAGTGACAACTTCTGAGATATCAATCCAAAGGTTTTTCTCTTTTGCTAAGTTCTCTGCAGTGGAATTATCGATGTCAATTATGCTCCTTTCGGATAGCGTTGTGCTATCTGATTGTGCATTTCTTTGATTTTCCTCACTTCTTCTTCGCAATTCATCTGCAAAGACTTCGATTCTGCAACCTTCCTTAAACATCTTTCCACTGATTCTTTGTGAAACCTATTCAGATAAGTCATGGTTATAATTTGTATATAAGATGTTGCAAAGTTAATGCTATTATTGATAACCTCCAAATATAAGTTACACAAATCCTCTGACATCCCACATTTTCCATCCGTCTCTTGGCCCTGATAATCTTCTTGAGGTGTACCATGGTATTTCCGAATTTCTGGACTTTGAAAAGCCCGCCATACCATAGTGTTTTACCGTGTGCAATTCGACACGTTTAAGACTGAGGCCGCTCAAAAGGAGGCATCTACCCGCAGCGGTAAGTTTACCGTTTACCGTTTACGGTTTATAACGCTAACTTCTAACCTCTAACCTCTAACCATTGCTTCTGATTTAGGAAGAAAACAAAGAAAACCCCTTTCTGAGAAAGAACTCTTGTCAGAGTCATTAACGCCCTTAGTTTAATTCTGCTCCCATCAAGGAAAAACAGAGAATAAAGTTTACAGTTTACGGTTTACCGTTGAGAGGTTATCGGTTATGTGGTTCCCTCTTACATCATACATCAGACATCATACATCTTACATCAGACATCATACATCTTACATGTAACAGTATTAATCTTCTCTGCCAGCTCCTGCGAAGACATTTTCCGCTTGGCCATCATCACATCTACATTAGGTGTCAGGTTTATTTTCTTCGTCATACGTTTGTCTGTTCGGAAAAAGGTTGTATATTTGCCTTCGAATAAACATCAAAACAGAAGAGTTATGAAGGTTGGTGATAAAGCGCCTGAGATTTTGGGCAAAGACGAGCAGGGACGGGATATCCGTCTGAGTGATTATAAGGGACGCAAACTGGTTTTGTACTTCTATCCCAAGGATAATACCAGCGGCTGTACGGCAGAGGCTTGCAGTTTGCGTGACCGTTATACCGATTTGCAGGGAGCCGGCTACGAAGTGGTGGGTGTCAGCAAGGATTCTGCCGCCTCGCATCAGAAGTTCAAGGAGAAGCATTCGCTGCCCTTCCCCCTCATAGCCGATGTGGATAAGACCCTCCTGGAGGCTATGGGCGCCTGGGGCGAGAAGACCATGTACGGCAAGAAGACGATGGGCACCATCCGCACCACCTTTATCATTAACGGGGAAGGCATCATAGAGCAGATTTTCTCAGGCAAGCAAGTCAATACAAAAGAACATGCCACCCAGATTCTGAGCGGCATGAAGTAATAACACTAAACAATATAACAACAACACTTAAGCTACAGCGTGCCTGATATTCCGTGCCGATGTCATGCGGGCATCGTAGCGGATAATCAGCTCACGAGTGCGCGGATTCCATCTGGTGTCCATTACGCCCCTTACGCGCTCTGCCCTTGCAACAACGCGGTTGTGAGGTGTATGGCGGCTAACCTTAACGGTGCAGCTCTTAACATCGGGCCTGTAGGCATGCTTGTTGTGAGCTCCGTAGTAAGCCGGTTTCTTGTCCATCTTACCCGGGTGAACATCCTTCTTATGGTTATTTACTACAACGGCGTGATCTCTCCTGCCGCTGTTTACGTTCTTGTGGTTATCAGCCATTGCTGGCATTACGTTTGCGATAGCCATCATTATCATGGCAACTATCATCTTGTTCATTACGTTCTTCATAACTTTCTGCATTTAATTGTTCAACATTTTGTTCTGAATCACACTGCAAAGGTAAGGCCTTTCTGTACGCTTAGGAAACGAAATGTCCTACAATCATAGGCAAAAATTCCTAAACCTTAATGGGGTTTTCCTCTGTGTTAAAGTTTTCTGGCATTATGATTGTAAAATATTTTCCAAATCTGCTGCGCATCCATCATTTGCGGCCCAGTTAGAAAAAACTTGCTGCCTAGCTAGGAAATTTTTGCCGCCTAGTGTGGCAGTAAAAATTCTTGTGTTAAAGAGCATGTTTGCTTCTTTTGGCAGGCTCGAATATTGTCAAAATATTTCCC
>CADCIP010000004.1 GCA_902801485.1 uncultured Bacteroidales bacterium
ATAATGATTACCAGTGTGTTATAGTATTAACATCTTTTCGAATAATACACATATTTATTACAAAATGCTATTTGTCAAAACTATTGAGCGTCTGCCCTGAAACGGAAAGCGAAGGCTGAGGGCTGATGAAACCTGAAACCTGGAACCTGAACCATTAATAACGAAAACTCTCAATTCTCATCTTGATAAAGACCATAAGTGCCCTCAGACTTCAGACGTCAGACATCATACTTCAGACATCATACATCAGACATCTTCCTTCTTCCATCATACATCTTACATCATACATCATACATCATACATCATACATCACTTTACCGCAACCTTTTTCCCATTCTGGATGTAAATGCCCTTCTTGAGTGAAGAACGAGGAGTAAAGAGTGAAGAATCTATTTTTCTGCCACTGAGGTCGTAGAATATTTTGTCCGAAGGCTGAACAGAGGACTTCAATACACTTGTTACAATCTGTGCTGTTTTGTTGTAATCGGCTGTATTAAAGACAACTTCGCCATTCACTGTACAAGTTTTTAACTCCCAGATTCCTCCGGCAAACCATGGACCATACCCATCTATGAAACAAGTTAGAGTAGCTCCACCGAGAATACCAACACCTTCAATCCAATCGTAATTAGAGTATGAAGGAAAGTCCTGCTTAAAAGAATCATAAGGACTATAATTGGTTACTTTCAAATAATCACCTCGGTATTTGACAAGTCGCCTTTCATTGATTCTTACTTTAAACTCGCCCACCATGACATCTGTGCCTGATTCACTGGAGAAGTCGTATAGGAGAACCGGAGTGGAGCTATCCGGGACAATAATAAATACGTTTCCCCCATCTTCTTCAGATATTGCCCCTTTGTATGAATGGTCAGAAGAACCGAATGGGTAATCGCTTGTATAATAAAGCTTCATACATTGACGAGAACCTATTATGGTGTCGCCTTCCAAACTGAATATTTCATTCCACACCTTGTCGTTATAATTGCGACCTTCATAAACCCACACCTTGCCGTCTTGTACAAAAGGAAGAATCGTTTGACCCATGACACATGAATATGCCATCAAAACCATCATCACAGAAAAAATAAATCGTTTCATAGTTCCAATACTTACTGGGTTTCTAATTGCAAAGTTACCATTTCTTTCGGTAATAGCAAAATCTATGAATAATAATTATTATTCTATCGAATAGGATGGCAGTACTAAACACATGCTCATTAAAAGAGCAAATAAGAAATTTTTTGTTTTCATGTTTTTAGCTTATTGAAAATAATTATTGTCGCTGCAAAGGTACGGGTATTAATATATTTCTTCCAAATAATTACGATATTAACAATTTATTAATAGAAAACCGTTTAAAATCCAGCAAAACACACTGAATTTTAAACGGTTAATTTACACACCTCTATTGAGTTTGGGGTATTAATTTGTATTTACAGGTATAATAAAGTGACCTTAATGGGGTTAAGATTGCTTGATATATTGCCTAAGAGATGTGTTTATCTACAACAGGTTCTAGCATTACACAGTATCAGATTTTTGTGCAACTCTGTGCATTCTATAAGGATAAATAACTGTTAATTTAATCTTTACTCTGAGCAGCTAAGCCCACCCTTTTACGTAGTTCCTCCTGCCTGTCAACGTACATATTATATAATAATCGGCCGTTACGTTCGCTCTGTTCACGGGTAAACTCGTTGTTATAAAGACGCATGCCACCAGCTGTGAGACTGTGGAATCCTGCATTGTACCAGCCTACTTTCAGTCCGGAGAGCCAGGCCCGGGCACAAAGTTCGTAGTCATCGAACTGAAACGGAGCAAAATTGAAGTTGATGTGACGCAGATGGCGTTTGAAAAGATTTCGATTAAGCCACATTGGAGCACGGTTGACTGCTGTGACGAAACAGAAGTCGCCAACAGCCTGCGATGAGCCTCCGTGTGCCCACTGGCGTTCGGCAACGAATTCCAGTTCTAAACCGCTCTTGCCACCAAGGATCACCATATCAGGATGTAGTTTAAATAAACTGACGGCACGCTCCACCCAATCGATGCCATCAAAATCGTCATCATCCTGCATCAGAGCAACGTATTGACCGTTAGCCAGACGGATTGCCTTATCATAGGTGACGTTCTCGAACAAATCGTTAGCTCGCAGAAGAAACTCGTTTGTTCCTGTCAATGCTGCCACAAGTCGCCTTGTATGTTCTGGCATTGAGCCATCATCAATAACAATAATCTCCGAATCTTCATACTGTCGCAACTTGGGCAGCACATGACATATTTGCAGACTCTTGTTGTGCGATTGCAGGATAAACGTTACTTTTGGCTTTTTACGATAGCCTTTTGCCACCCACATGGCATGACATTTCTTCTGCTGAGCAATTCCTGTCCGTTTCTGCAAGGCAAGTTTTATCTTTTCAAATAGCAGTCCCATTTGAAATTTGTTATTTGGAAATAACAATTCGTTTTGTCTCAATTTCTTTTCCGTTGGCATTTAAAGAACATAGGAAAATGCCATTTCCTAATTCTTGACTATATGCTGTAACGCTTGTCATGCCAGAAGTAACAGGTATTTGTTTAAGCATCTTTCCTTGCAGGTCATAGATACAATTAGTACTAAACATGAAGACACCAAATAATAATAATAATAATTTTCTCATAATATTTAACAATAAAAATTAATTCGCTTGCAAAATTATGAGATTAGGAGAATGCCTCCAACAAAAAGTGGAATGAGGAATTAACCAAAAATTAACCACTGGTTAATAATTGGAAATCAAACAGTTACCTGTAAAACTTAATCGAGATTTAACCGAAAGTATCTAAATTATCTTTGAAAATTCCTTTGCTAAGTCCTTTGAACTTCCTCTTTTGTTGAAGAGATTTGCAAGGATTGCTGTGCTAATTTTGGATATATAAGGTGGTGTTACGCTAAGCACATTAGCAATTTCCCCCGCTTTTAGATGCATCCTGAGCAACATACTTACTTTGTATTCTACAGATTCTATCTTTAATTTGGAGTGTAGAAAATCGTCAAACCCGGGAAAATATTCGCATATCAACTGCTGTATGATAATCCAGTCGTTCTCTTGAAATGTCTGTCCTTTATAGGCCATACTTCTTATTATCTGATATTTGGACGATAGAAGCAGATCATTTTCTGCTTTTTCTGCACCAAAATAAACTAACTTCCCGTATTTTCCCAATTTTTGCTCTAATTGTTTAATTCTCGTTTCTTTTTCTGTAATTGTATTTTTGTTGGAAAAACTGTTCTGTTGAAGTATTGCTAATTCTTCTCTGGTAGAGGTTAACTCTGATGACATTTGCTTTAGATTCTCTATTACGTTTTTTCTGGCAATATAAAGCCATGATGCAATAAGACTGATTACAAGAAGAATGATAAAGCAAACCAAGAGCTTTCTATTTGCTTGGGTCGCCTTTTCTTTCTCTTTGTATGCTTCTTCTTGGTAGCGCGCGTAGTCATACATGGCTTGCATCCGCTCCACTTCTTCGGTAGCCTTCTGCGCATGCATGGAGTCATTCATAGCATAGGCATAATGATAGTACTTGGCAGCGGAATCCGGGATATGGCGTTGCTCATATACCATAGCAAGGCCAAGTGTTCCGGCATTCTGGTTGTTAAAGTCTTTTCCGTATTCCAATTCTTTCCTGAACCAATATTCTGCGGAATCGAGTTGAGTGGAAACAATAGACAATCTCCCCTTACAATAGTAATAGAATTCCTTTCCTTCTATTGCATCCTTGTTTTTATTGATATAGCCAGAACGAGATTCATATATTGATATATACCTTCTTGCTTTCTCGTATTCACCCAAGTTAATGAGAATATGTAAAATGTTTCCTAATGAAATTGTAGCATGTGTAGTGTAACCATATTGAGAAAACTTAGATGCCACGTTATCTATGACACATACAGCTGAATCCAACATTTTTATTTCACTATATGCAACACCCTGTTTTTCATTTGATATCAGAGCCGCAAGAGTATCTTTGGCAATCCATGCAAATTCCTCTGCTTGTTTATCACTCTCTAATTGTTGTCTGTAGAGTCCTTGGTCATAGAATATCTGGGCCATTTGGGCATAGACTCTGCTTAGCTGATTATAATCACAATCTTTTTGGGTTGTATCGACACATTCGATGGCCTCATGATAGCATTGAAGAGCCATGGGAGCCTCATGACTTTCGTAATAGGCACGGCCTAACAAGTAGTGTGCCAGTAGTTGGTCGTTAGGTTTACCGTGCTTATCAAAGAAGTTGACGTAAGGCTTTACGTCCTGAACGGAGAATGATAAATCGCTACGGTTGCATTGATTGATGCTGTCAAGACCACGACGCTATCATCACTCTTTTCATACTTGTATATTCAAAACCAAAATATAGTCATTTCGTATCTCGATGGCAAAATTACAACTTTTCACCCAATCCCACAAGAAAAAGCGGTAATAACAATTAATTGATAGAATTTCGGAATAACAGACTGTTCTTTAAGTACTTGAATAGGGTTACCTGAAATTTCAGAGGTAACAATATTTGTTCTTTTATCCTCCAAGAAAGAAGAGGCTGACACCTACAACAGAGATAATGGCTCCAATGACAGCGCGCCAGGTAATCTTCTCGTGGAAAAGCCAATACGACGGGAGCAGGATTATGATGGGCGTCATTGCCATCAGAGTGGATGCGATTCCTGCGGCTGTGTACTGAACAGCCATCAGAGAAAAGCCTACACCCACGAAGGGGCCAAAGATAGTTGTAGCTGTAGCTACGGACAAGCCTTTCTTATCGTGAAAAACAGAACGAAGAGAAACCTCTCCACGTCCCCCGCCAAGAGAAGGGGCCTTTTTTTTACGAAGACTTAACAACAAAGAGAAGCCTATGACACCGGCTATGCAACGATAGAAGTTGGCGCTGAAAGGAACAAGCCACGCGGGCATTCCGTCTGTTACTTGGTAATGGTCCATACCTATTTTGCTTAGCACAAGTCCTATTCCCTGACACATGGCAGCAGCAATGGCAAAAAGCACGCCATTAAGCGGCAGGCGAAGCGACACCTTGTGATGCTCGCCTCTTCCAAGCACGGAAATGCTAATACCGGACAGCGTTACCAGCATAGCCACTATACTCATCTTTGTCATCTGCTGTCCTAATGTTACCCATGCCATCAATGCAGCAGAAAGCGGAGCCAACGTCATGAACAACTGGCCGAAACGAGAACCAATGATGATGTAGCATTGAAACAGGCAGAAGTCGCCAATCACATATCCCACGACTCCCGAAAGCAGCATCCACCCTATTGCCTCGGGAGAAGCGCTTAAAGGTAGCATACCACCTGTTACCACACCAAACAGTACCAGTGAAAACAGGAGTGCCAGCGACATACGTAATACGTTCAGCGTCAGGTTACCCATACGCTTGCTACCAAATTCACTCAGCAGGGCAGTCGCCGTCCACGAGAATGCCACACCTATGGAAATAAGTTCACCTAAATAAGTCATGAGAATTGAGAATTGAAAATTGGAACTGGGAGATGGTTAGAATTCAAGATATGGTTGGAGTTTCTCGATCTTAAGTGGGGTAAAGCCTTCTAAGCCCTTTAAATCCTCTATACCTTTTATATTACCAAACGCCTTACGATACTCCACCATGGCACGAGCCTGATAGAAAGAGATATAAGGATGGTTCATCAGGCGTTGCAAAGACAGTTTGTTCACGTTCAGTTTTCTTGTAGGAACATCAGGAGAAACCCAGACCCATTGCAACACAGAATCGGGCAATTCGCAGGCCTCCATTACTTGTTCCGCATTCTGGAAACCTCCCAATTTCCTTCGGTACTCCACAATCTTATTTGCCCTGTATGTGCCGATGCCAGGAATACGCATAAGCTCTGTAGTATCTGCCTTATTGATATCAACCTGCGTAAACACGTCGAACTTACGTGGGCGTATTGACATTGTATCTGCTTTCTGGGAAGCAACAGGTATCTCGGTAACATGAGCCGCCGGAACACTCTTTTCAGGCAAGGAGGAACGCTTGTCCCTCTCATCGATATACTGGAACTGACGGGCAACCCTAATCTGTGGTCCTAAGCGTTCCCACAACTCATACGTCATACCAGGTAAGCGTTTGAAATCCTCTGGGGTGTGATACCTGCCATGTTTGGCTCTGTACTTATATATGGCACGTACCTGCCAAGGAGCCAAGCCCAATTTTAAGAGCGCAGTGCTGTCGGCTGTATTTGGGTCGAAAGGAAAGGTCTCTACCTTCTCCTCGGCGACAGCATAATTGGCAGAACGGGAAGGATTCGTTTGCTTCTTAGCATAAGAAGTGGTCGGGAGTTCTTTCTCCGGCCCTGATTTTTCTTTAGGCTCATACCAAGACCAGATGAAAGAACCAATGACAACAATGATGATGATCCACTCCAGAAAGAGAAGGCCCCTACGAGCCGAATTAGAAAGGAATGGAATACGTTTCATCCTAACAGTTCATTAATAAAGATGAGTGCGATGGCAACAGGAACCACGTAACGGATGAGGAACACATAAACGCGGAACAGGCGGAAGGGAACGGTTCCCTCATTGGTCAGTTCGTTGTAAACCAGTTTCCTGTCGAGATACCAACCTGTAAAGAGACAGATGATAAGACCTCCGGCAGGCATAATAATCTTGGAAGCGCAGAAATCAAAAAGGTCAAAGATGGTGAGACCGCATACTGTAACATCGCTTAGCACACCGAACGACAGGCTACACAACACACCTAAAGCCATGCAACAGACAGAAACCCATGCAGAAGCTTTTTTTCTGGGAAGCCGCAAAGACTCTATGACGTAGGCCGTTACCGATTCGTGCAAAGACATGGCACTGGTCAGCGCAGCCAAAAGCAGGAGCAGATAGAACAGACCAGAGAACAGATAACCCAACAAAGGTACACTTTGGTGGAAGGCCATATTAAAAACATACGGGAGGGTTACAAACACCAACCCCGGGCCTTCGTCAGGATTCACACCTTCGACACTGAAAACGGCAGGGAAAATGATAAAACCACTTAGGACAGCTACAAAGGTATCTATGGAGCAAACACTGAAAGCTGTCTTTACCAATTTTGTATCAGACGTAAAATAAGAAGCGTAAGTACACAGGCAGCCCATCGCCAGACTCAGCGAGAAGAACGCTTGCCCCATGGCGCTTAGGACTACGCTGGCAGTCACTTTGCTGAAGTCAGGTTTCAACAGGAACCGCAATCCTGTTCCCGCACCTGGCATTCCAAACGAGCACACCACCAGAACACAGATAATCAGCAGCAGTAAAGGCATCATAATTTTCGAGAAACGCTCTATGCCCGATTGTACTCCACGCGCAATTACCAGGTGCGTCATCAACATAAATACAGCAGCATATATAACAGGCATATAGGGGTCGGAGACAAAAGACGAGAAGTAGGCCAAATAGTCCTGACTCTCCAACAAACCTCCTTTCAGGGACTGTACCAGATAATAAAGCGTCCATCCGCTGATGACAGTGTAATAAGACAGGATGAGGAAAGCAACAAAGACACCCGAAACACCCTGTATTCGCCACCATTTGCCAGGAGCTAATTTAGAGAAAGCCGTAATGGTATTGGCGTGTGTATGCCTGCCAATCAGGAATTCGCTCATCATAACCGGGACACCTACAGCCAGAACACATATCAGATAGATAAGGATAAAAGCAGCACCACCATTGTTGCCTACCTCTGTGGGAAAGCGCCACACATTTCCCAAACCCACGGCACTGCCGGCAGCAGCCAACACAACACCCAACTTACTGGTAAAATTCTTTCTAGTTTCTGTCATTACTTAATTAAACAGTTTTGTCAATTCGTTCAAGAAAACCATTCCAACACCTACGGGAGCCACCCATCTTATCAGGAAAAAAAGGACTTTAAGGCCTTTTACCTTTAGCGTGCCGTCGTTGGTGAGTTCGTTTTCAAGCAGTCGGCGTTCCATAAACCAGCCTACGAATATTGAGATGAAAATACCACCGACAGGCATTATGAACATGGCTGTAGCAAAATCGAACCAAGAAAAGACGGTCATTCCTGCCAAGGTATAATCCTTCCAAGGCCCAAACGACAGCGTACAGGCAGCACCTAAGACCAAATACACCAACGTTACCAGCGTAGCCGCATGTTTACGTTTCAAGTTATAGTGCTCGCTTACGAAAGCTGTACAGATCTCATGCATGGAGATACTGCTGGTTAGGGCTGCCAGCAAAAGGAGTAAGTAGAACAATGTTGAAAAGAAGTACCCCACCAAAGGCATCTGGGAAAAAGCACTACCGAAAACATGGGGAAGTGTTATGAACACCAGACCTGCTCCGGCATCAGGCCGGACACCTTCTACACTGAAGACCGCGGGAAAAATGATGAACCCGCTCATGATGGCCACCAAAGTGTCAATGGCGCATACGTTGAAAGCAGAACCGGCAAGGTTCATATTCTTATCACAATAGGAAGCGTACGTTGCCAGACAACCTATTCCCACACTTAGCGAGAAGAATGCCTGCCCCATAGCACTCAGCACCACATAGGGTGTCACCTTGCCGAAATCAGGCTTCAGCAGAAAACGGATTCCGTCTGCTGAGCCAGGCATAGCAAGTGAACAGCCCACCAATATCAGAATAATCAGAAACAATAAAGGCATCATCAACTTTGAATACTTTTCTATTCCGCCTCTAATACCCCGTATCACCACAAAATGGGTAAGCAAAAGGAAAATAGCCATATAAAGCAATGGGCTCCAAGTGTCCGATACGAAGCTGTTGAAGGCCTGCCCGGGATCTGCTCCGCCAATACGGTTCAGGGCAGCATCAACCGTATATTTCAGCGTCCATCCTGCAACCACACTATAAAAAGACAACACCATAAAACCGCCCATCACTCCCATGAGACCAACCAGCACCCACCATTTGGCAGGAGCCAGTTTCTGAAAGGCATGAACGATGTTAGAGCCAGAAGAACGCCCGATGACAAATTCGCTGACCATAACGGGCAAAGCCAAAAAAAGCACAAAGGCTATGTACACCAGAATGAAGACTGCTCCGCCATTTTGTCCGACTTCGGTAGGGAAACGCCAGATGTTGCCAAGACCCACGGCACTTCCTGCCGATGCCAAGACCACCCCAAGCTTGCTTCCAAAACTTCCTCTGTTATTCATCTAATATGGAAAAAACTGATAATTTACGCTAAAAACGCACAAAAGTACAAAGTTTTTTATAACTTTGCAACAAAAATATATGTTTATACTTACAAAATGGAAACAAACCACATGAAAACCTATCCACTTTCACTGCTCATTGCATGTGTTATTATCTTTCTTTCGCTGTATCCCTTTCCTGAGCTACCGGAAGTTGATGTACCTCTGGCTGACAAGTGGACACACATGGTGATGTACGGCGGTTTCTGCCTAATCATCTGGTACGAATACCTGAAAGCACATAAAAGTATAAACAAAGGTAAGATAACCTTATATGGCTGGTTCTGCCCTATTGTAATGAGCGGTTTGCTGGAACTGGCTCAGGCATATCTGACCAGCTGTCGCAGCGGAGAGTGGATGGACCTTTTAGCCAATGCCATAGGTGCCACACTGGCATACGTATTAGGTTGGACGGTACTGAGTAAGGTGATTTCGCCAAAGACCGTCGCCACCTTGCTGCTGTTTATGGTTTCAATATCTGCATTGCCCCAGGAAGGATATCCTGCCAATTATGCACGCGGTCCCCGTTTCAAAGCCCTTATCTATTATAGTAATAATGTAGAGTCGGCTCACAAGGAGTTTGCCGAGCAGGCTTTGAAGTTCTTCCATAAGCTATCATACGGCGAGGGATTCCTCTACGACAAGACCACAGATTTGTCCCAATATACCGATGAGCAACTGGCTGAGTACGATGTACAAATCTGGCTCAACAATTCTGTTCACGGAGAGAAGGAACGTAAAGCATTTGAGCGCTACATGGAGAACGGCGGAGGATGGATTGGCTTCCACGCTGCTGCTTACAACGACAAGAATACCCGCTGGCCCTGGTTCGTTAATTTCCTGGGCGGAGGTGTCTTCTACTGCAACAACTGGCCCCCTCAACCGGCTTTAGTGGTGACAGATACCGACCAGCACACGGTTACCAAAAGTCTGCCTCGTGAATTTGTCATACCCTCCAGCGAGTGGTACCAGTGGAATCCCAGCCCACGTAAGAATCCTGATGTGGAGGTGTTGCTGAGTATCTCACCCAAAAACTATCCTCTTGGCATAAAGGATGTGGTGAAATTCGGCGACTTCCCCATTGTCTGGACCAACAAGAAGTATCGTATGGTTTACCTGAACGGCGGACACGGCGACGAATGTTTCTCTGACGCCACCACCAATCTGCTATACGTTAATGTTTTCCGCTGGGTTGTGAGTACATCGCCCAAGGGAAATCCGTTTGAGAAATAAGAACGGAAACGTTAACTACCCCACAACTTGTATGGATTCTTACGCATGTGGGAGTTGTAGTAGCGACGGTCGCCTGTTACTTCCTTACCGATAAAGTCGGGCTTACTGAAAGCCTCATCTTCGGAGCCTAATTCTATCTCAGCCATAATCAGACCGTCGTTGTCACCATGGAACTCATCCACCTCCCACGTATGGATGCCATCATCCGCCTTAACCAGATAACGGGTTTTGTCGATGATGCCAGGCTCACATATCAGCATCAGGTCCTGTGCATCCTGAAGAGGAATCTCCTTTTCAAATTCATAACGGGAAAGGCCTGCCTTCCCACTTGGACCTTTGATGGTAAGATAGCCCTTTTCGTCACGAATACGGACACGTACTGTACGACCGTTTCCCGATGCGATATACCCTTGCTGTATATGCGTATGATTATATGCCTGGCTCTTGAACTCTCCAACAACCAGGAACTTGCGCTCTATCTCGAAATGCATTATTCTATATATTCTAGAAGTTAACGCTTTCGTTATCGTTGACGTTAACGTTAACGTTTTACTCAAAGAGAAGAGCCGCTCCCGCAAAGATGAGAATAAACATCACTATCAAGGCAATAGCAACGTATGCAACGACTCTCTTGCCATTCGCGGCAACTCTCTTAGAGATCTTCTCAGAATTCTTGTTCTTTTTCATTGTATATAAGTTTATAAGTTATTAATCCTGTCCTCCAAATTCCATCAGGTAGGCCTTGATGAAAGCATCTATCTTGCCATCCATTACGCCGCTTACATCGCTGGTCTGATAATTGGTACGGTGATCCTTTACGCGACGGTCGTCAAAGACATAGCTGCGAATTTGGCTTCCCCACTCAATTTTCTTCTTGCCTGCTTCCACCTTTGCCTGCTCCTCCATACGATGCTTCATCTCCTTATCGTAGAGCATAGAGCGTAGGATTCGCATGGCGTTCTCCTTATTCTTGGGCTGGTCGCGAGTCTCTGTATTCTCGATGAGGATTTCCTCTTCCTCGCCCGTATAGGGGTCCTTGTACTGATAACGCAGACGAACACCAGACTCTACCTTGTTTACATTCTGACCGCCGGCACCACTACTGCGGAAAGTATCCCATGAGATGCGGGCGGGCTCTATATTCACCTCGATGGTATCATCTACCAATGGTGTAACGAAGACACTGGAGAAACTGGTCATACGCTTACCCTGAGCATTATAGGGGGAAACACGTACCAGACGGTGAACGCCATTCTCACTCTTCAGGTAACCGTAAGCATATTCGCCTTGAATCTCAAGAGTGCAGGTCTTGATGCCTGCATCGTCACCGTCTAAGAGGTTGCTCACCACACACTTATATCCATTATTCTCTGCCCAGCGCATATACATACGCATCAGCATCTGGGCCCAGTCTTGTGCTTCTGTACCTCCGGCACCTGAGTTAATCTTCAGCACAGCATCCATAGCATCACCCTCTCCACGAAGCATGTTCTTCAACTCAAGGTCTTCGATAGCTTTTATGGCACGGGCATAGAGATCGTCCACCTCTTCTTCTGTCACCAACTCTTCTTTATAGAAATCGAAGGCAGTCTCCAGTTCATCTGCCAAAGTCTTTACTTCTTCGTATCCCTTTATCCACTTTTCCAATCCCTTTACCAACTTCATCTGTGCCTCTGCACGTTTCTGGTCGTCCCAGAATTCAGGGGCCTGCGTACGCAACTGCTCCTCCTCGTACTGCATCCGCTTGGCATCTATATCCAAATATCGGTTCAACTGCTCTGTACGCTCTTTTACTTCTTTTAATTGATCTGCTGTTATCATCTTAAATCTTCTTCCTTATACATCTTATCTATCTGTTCTTTATAACGCTCATTGATTACAGGCCGCTTAACCTTTAGGGTATTAGTCAGTTCGCCACGTTCCAGACTCAAAGGTTCGGGCAAAAGGGTTATGCGCTTCACCTGCTCGAAATACGCAAGGTCTTGCTGCATGGTTTCCAACCTGTCAAGCACAAACTGAACAACCTGTTCGTTCCGGCAGAGGTCTTCCCTGTCCTGGAATGCTATGTTATGACTCTGCGCATACTGCTCCAGCAATTTATATTCCGGAATAACCAGCGCAGAGACAAATTTCTTCTGATCGGCAATGATGACAACCTGATCTATATAACGGTCCACACATAACCTTGCTTCCAGCATCTGCGGAGCAATGTACTTCCCATTGCTAGTCTTAAACAGGTCTTTTATCCGGTCCGTCAGGAAGAGTTCACCGTCTTTCATGTAACCGGCATCACCCGTATGGAACCATCCTTCGTTATCGACAACCAGTCCAGTTACCTCAGCCTTTCGGTAGTAGCCTTTGGTAATGGTATCTCCTTTAAGCAGGATTTCGTTGTTTTCGCCGAATTTCAGCTGAACACCATCCAGCAGCCTTCCTACGGAACCGATGGTGATGGGCCGGTTCCATCTGTCGGCCGAAACAGTGGCTGTGCTCTCTGTAAGGCCATAGCCTACTATCATCATAATGCCGGCAGAATGTATAAACTCCTCAACCTCTTTCGATATGGCAGCACCTGCCGTAGGGAAAAAGTTGTGTCTCTCTAAGCCCAGCGTCTTCAGCAACAAGGCTATCACCGTCTTCTCGTAGAAGAGGTATTGCATCTTCAGGGTCAGAGGAGGCTCCAAACCCTTCATCTTATAGTTTACATTATATTCCTTGCCTACCCGCAACGCATCCTCCAACATCTTGCGCTGAATGGGGCTGCTGGTGTTTATCTTCTCCTGCACACCTGCATACACCTTCTCCCAGAAACGGGGAACAGCACACATGCAAGTGGGATGTACCTCGCGAAGGCTCTGAAGGATTTCCGTTGGACGGAGATTTACTGCCAACGTACAGCCGCTGGCAATACACAGATAAGACCATCCCCGTTCAAAGACATGCGTAAAAGGCAGGAAATTCATCACCAGGTCAGAGTCGGACAGGTTGAGCACACCTTCATGGGCACGAATGGCTGCATTAAACATACGGTGTGTTAACATGACGCCTTTGCTCAGGCCCGTTGTTCCGCTGGTATAGAGAATGTTTGCCAAATCGTCCTGATCCAGTTCTGCAGTCCGCTGCTCTATCTCAGTCTGATACTTAAAGGTTGCCCCAATCTCCAGAAACTCATCGAAATACACACTTACCTTGTCCTGTTCATCCTTCTTGACAGAACGGTCAAAGATAATCAGGCCACAGACGCAATGCTCTATCTTCAGTACACGATAGGCCGTATCGTACTGGTACTGCTCGCCCACAAAAATATAGCGAATCTTAGCATCGCTCACCATGTACTTCACCTGTGTCTCACTGCTGGTAGCATAAAAAGGAATCGTAACTGCCCTGATAGCGTAGGCACCGAAATCCACATACATACACTCAGGCATATTCTGAGAGAAAACAGCTACGTTCTCCTGAATGCCAATGCCCAGTTCCATCATGGCATTGCTTACCAGACGGACCTTTTCCGAGAATGTGTTCCACGAGATATCCTTCCACTTATTCTCCACATAGTCTTTATACTTCATGGCTGTCCGGCTACCGTAAATCTCAGCCTGACTATGAATAAGAGTAGATAAAGGACTATTGTTTTGCATTTTTTCAGGAATTAAAGGAGTTATAGGAGTTATCTCTTAATTTTAACCACAAAGATAACATCTTTTAAGATAAATGCCAAATAAATTTGTTTTTTTTGGAATTACAACGTAACTTTGTTCTATTTAAATGGCATAAAATGAGTACAGAAGCATTAACAGAACAGGCAATTGAGCTTTTAAGCCAACTTATCAGTATTCCACGAACCAGCAAAAACGAAACTGAGGCAGCACAGTTTCTTAGGTCTTTTATGGAGCAGGAATGCAAACTGCCCACACAAGCCGACGGTTGCAACCTATGGTCCGTTGCTCCAGATTATAACCTTCAGAAACCCACCCTCCTACTGAATGCCCACATCGACACAGTAAAGCCGGTGGATGCTTGGACACGCAACCCATTCAGTCCCGTCATCGAGAACGGCAAGCTGTACGGGTTGGGCAGTAACGACGACGGAGCAAGTCTGGTTTCCCTTTTACAAGTGTTCCGTGTACTCCGTGAACAGCAACTTCCCTATAACCTTATATATTTAGTCAGCGCCGAGGAAGAAATCAGCGGCAAGAACGGTATCGAGCACGCCCTGCCCCTGTTGCCCCATATAGATTTAGCTCTGGTAGGAGAGCCCACAGGTATGCAACCCGCTATAGCCGAGAAGGGGCTTATGGTACTAGACGTTACCGCTCACGGAAAGGCCGGACATGCGGCACGTAACGAGGGCGACAATGCCATCTACCACGCTATAAAAGACATCCAATGGTTCCAGACCTACAAATGGGAAAAAGAATCCGAATTACTGGGTCCTGTTAAGATGTCTGTTACCATCATCAATGCAGGAACGCAGCACAACGTCATCCCGGACAAGTGTATGTTTACTGTGGATGTACGGTCTAACGAGCTTTATTCCAACGAGGAGCTCTTCAACGAGATACGTCAGCACATCGGGAGCGACATCCAGGCCCGCTCCTTCCGGCTGAACTCTTCCCGCATAGCAATTTCCCATCCTTTGGTTCAGAAGATCATCTCCCTTGGCGGACAGCCCTTTGGTTCACCCACCCTCAGCGATCAGGCCCTGATGCCTTTCCCCAGCCTGAAGATGGGCCCCGGACAAAGTTCACGCAGCCACACAGCTGATGAATTTGTGGAAATTCAGGAAATCCGGCAAGCCATAGAATTTTACCTGAAGGTGCTTCTTTAGGAATTATCTTCTATATAAGGAGTAAGCACTGCACTAGGACATCACCTATGGCCTCTTGGAGGGGGGTATGTGTAAAACTATCGCCCTATCCAGCTTTCGGGATTCAGCTTGGTGGTTTCCTTGCGGAGCTGGAAATGAAGGACGCATTTGCCCGTACCATCGTCGGCAACGGTACCGATAATGTCGCGAGTGTTAACCTTCTGACCCTTGGAAACCGTAACAGACGAAAGGTTACAGTAAACAGATATGTAGCTGCCATGACGGATGAGCACATTGCGCGAACCACCAAACTGGAAGACAGCCGAAACCACACCGGTGAAAATGGAACGGGCACGGGCTCCTGAACGTCCCACATAGTTGGTTCCCTTATTCTCGAGCTGCACATTCTTAAGCCCGGGAACGTTATACGTGCCAAAACGGTTGCCAATCATGTACTGGCCGGTGATGGGGACGGGCAGACGGCCGCGGTTCTGCTCGAAGGTGCCGTTCAGTTGTCGGTCCTCGGCTGTGAGCCATGTATCGGGTTTGAGAGGCGTTGGTCTGCTGGTTGACTTGGAAGCTGGCGTAGATTTTCCGGCCGACTTACCAGCCTTCTTACGGGCAGCCTCCTCGGCAGCTTTCTTGCGAGCCGCCTCTTGCGCAGCCTTCTTTCGGGCTGCTGCCTCGGCTGCTTTGCGGGCCTGTTCTATTTCGTAGGCAATAAGGGCATCAATCTTTTTGTCGAGTGCATTCAGTTGCTTCTGCTGCTCGGCAATCTTTCCTGCCAAACCTGATTCCTGCTTCTTCAAGCCTTCAACTTTCTTTTTTTGCAGAACCTGCTGCGCACCTAAATCCTTACGCTGCAACATCACCTCGCGAACCAAACTGCTCTTCTTGCTTTTTGCATCCAAGAGTTTGTTCTGTTCTTCCAGCAGTTCAGACTGTTTCTTAAGTATCATTTCGCCCAGGTTCTGCTGAAACGTCACATATTCCTTAGCAAAACGGGAACGGCGGAACATTTCCTTTACATCATTGGCCGAAAGAATAAAGATTAACGAAGAAGTATGTCCCTTCTGGGTTCGGGCATAACGCATAGCCAGTTTCAGTTTCTCGCGTTTTTCCTTCAGTTCCAATTCCTTTTCACGAATCCTGCCCTGCAACTGAATGGCAAGGGAATCCAACTCGCCGATTTCCTTTTCCAGCCCCACAATCTGGTCAAGCCTGTTGTTTAGCTGCACACCTATAAAATGTATGTTCTGCTGTCCTGCCTTGACTTGCTGTTTGGTCTTGGTCAGCTCGGCCTTGGATTTCTTGAGGGTATTCTGCAGCTCAGCCTTCTGCTTCTGCAAAGCCTTCACCTTCTTACTGTTCTGGGGAAATGCTGCTACAGGGAGTATTAGGAAAATGACAAGGAGAGCCGTTTTTTCTAAAGGAGTTAAAGGAGTTAAAGGAGTTAAAGACGATACTTTAGACTTCTTGAACGTCATTGGGGAACATGTGTAGAACAAACGTCCTAGCGAAGCGATAACTCCTAGGCCGCAGGCCGATAACTCCTTAGCGAAGCGATAACTCCTTAGCGAAGCGATAACTCCTTCCTTCATTTCGCCAAACTCATGATTTTCCTGAACGCAGCATCTAAGGAAACTTCTGCGTAGCGGTTCGTGTTTATCTCTGTACGCGTCTCCCAACTGGAATCGGGCTTGACGGAACTGATACGGAAAAGAGCCTCTACATTATCGTTATTGATGTCGAATGAAACCTTCATAATGCCAGGGAAATCTTTCTCACCCACCTTTGTCCATTCCGAATACTGCCATTTTACGACAGGATTATCGGAATAGGCACGCGAGAAACGTGTCTCGCTCACCAGTTGGTTAGCAGCATTCAGCACGAACGTCAACGCCACGTTATCGTTTTGCGAGTTCACAAGCTTCACGTCACTCGCATCGGACTGTAGGCTATAGCTGTTGCTGCCGGGTGCTTCTCCCTTGCTGTTCAGGACAAATAACTCGTTCCAAAACAGCGATTGAAACGTAAAGAAATCTATTCCCGCCTCGCGGAAGAAATTCACCTCGTCGTAGTCGCACTTCACATACTGATGGTTCATACGGTCCACCATCATCATATAGTCGGGGGTCAGCTCCAGCCGGCCAACCTCCATAAAGCCCAGCGCCACCAGCGAGATCTGTATAACATCGTCGCGTTTCATCCTCAATGAACCACCCACCCTGGCACTATTCTTGGAGGTACTGATGCTAAGGTTCATCTTGGCAGATATGCAGGGTTCTGTTACACGCTTTGAGTTAACAGCCTGAACGACATCGACTAAACTGGGTTGCTTTTCCAACATGGGATTACCACCAGCAACAACATTTTTCTTGCTGCCACAGGAAGCAAGAAGGAAGGCACTGGCCAGGAATACCAAAAACTTTATTCTTTTCGTCATCTATTAGGAGTTAGAGGAGTTATCACTTAATGTACTTTTTTTTCTTAATCTTCTTCTTTATCAGCGGAGTGCATGTTCCGTCGTTTTTCTGTACAGCCAGATTCCAATAGCGAAGGGCAATGTCCAAGGAACCGCACTCGGCATAAATATCCCCGGCATGTTCTAACAGGTTTCCTTGAAGGTCTTCAACCTTTAGCAGTTCCTCGTCGGAAAGATCCGGATTTACTACTCTATCCATATAAATCTTGGCATTGGTAAAGTCCTTCTTCATAAACAGAATCCATGCATAGGTATCCAGATACGTAATATTCTTTGGTTCCGCCTTGATGGTTCGGTAGCTCATCTCCTCGGCCTTATCCAGTTGCTCGTTTCTAAGGCTCAGGTAATAAGCATAATTGTTCAGACAACTGATATTGTCGTCTTTATAAACAAGGGCAGAATCGTATGCAGCAAAAGCCTCCAGAGGTTTATTCTCCTGATAATACAAATCGCCTAAAACGGAATACATGTCAGACACCAGCGCAGGACGGGCCTCCTCGGTCTTTGTACGTAGCCCCTGCAAGAACACCTCGGCAGCATCGTTTCTCTTGTCCTGCTGATATAATGCCACACCCAGATAATAAGCATACGCCAATTCCTCGGGGTGATAGTTGACGCCCTTTCGACAAATATCCTCAATAGCTGCAAAATTATTTTTGGGAGCATAATACTGAAGCATGTGCGAGAGGGCCATCTGGTTTCCGGGCTCAACCTCCAGCACCCTGTTCATCAGTTCTGCCACCTTATCGTCATTTTCTTTAACATAAGTAAGATAAGCCGCTTTCAACATCAGAAGCTGGGCATCTTTCTGAGGCTTGGCTAAGAGAGAATCAAAAGTCTGAAGCATATCATCACGCTTGGTGGAATCCTGAATAGTCTCGTCAATACAGTCTTTCATCAAAGCCACGCGCAGATCGTTGGAGCTGCCATCGTCAAACAACAGAGAATCACGCAATTGGACAAACCGCTCGTTGTCTTGGACACTTCTGTAGTAGTTCATCATGGCAAGTATGAGGTTCAGGTTATGGGCATCCTTCTGTCTGACAGAATTATAGATCTCCATGGCCTTATCCGGATAACCTGCTTGTTGATACTGATTAGCCATAACGACACGGTAGTTCAGGTCGTGAGGATACTCATCACACAGGCTCTGCAACTCCATAAAAGCAGAATCTTCCTCTTCCTTGCTCATATAAAGTGTGAATTTCTCCAAGCTCAACTGAACCGATTTTCCTTCCTGTACTTCAATGCGGTTCAACACCTCTATAGCCTTGTCGGTATGCCCGTCATCACGATAGATACTGGCAAGCTGTGATAACACATCTGTACGTTTTGTCTGGAACCTTGCCAGTTTCTCCAGATATGGAACAGCATCACTTGTCCTGCGCGCATTCAAATAAATGGTCGCCAACGTCTCTAAGTACCATGGGTTACACGAGTCCAATTCACAAGCCTGCTTTAGCATGCCTATACCCACCTCCAAGCTGTCCTGTCTGAGGAACAACTTCATCAAGCCAAGATTGTAAACAGCTTCTGCAGCTTGAGGATTAATGTCCAGGCAATGCTGATACAATTCAAGAGCCGAAGCATAGTCGCCTGACAGACGAGTTTTCTCTGCTTCGAGAAAAAAGTAGTCGAACTTTGTCTGTCCCAACAAAGTTCCACTACATAGAAGTATAATTGCCAGAAGTTTACTCTTCACCCTAATCTCTAAACTCTAAACTCTAAACTTTAAACTTTAAACTTTATTTCACTCCGCTATGGCCGAAGCCGCCGGCTCCGCGTCCTGTCTCATCAAGCACCTCTACCTGTTCCCACTCTGCCTGTTCGTGACGGGCAATAATCATCTGAGCGATGCGCTCACCGTCCTCGATAACAAAAGGATCAGACGAAAGATTTATGAGAATAACACCCACCTCGCCACGGTAGTCGGCATCTATGGTGCCAGGAGTATTCAGTACTGTTACACCACGCTTCAGGGCAAGTCCGCTTCTTGGACGCACCTGAGCTTCGAAGCCCTTGGGCAACGAGAGGAAAAGGCCCGTAGGAATCAAGCGTCTCTCCATCGGTCTCAACTCTATGGGAGCCTCCAAATTAGCTCTTAAATCTACTCCTGCCGACTGCTCGGTAGCATACTGAGGCAGTGCATGATGACTGCGATTAATTATCTTTATTTTCATACCTTATCACACATCCGGCAAACTCATGCCGTTAATCTTTCTATATAAATCCAGGGCAAAGACATCCGTCATGCCACTGATATAATCCAATACCGCCATTACTCGCTCGTAAAGAGTGGGCGCCAGAATCTGATACTGAGAGCTGACCCTATTGATAAGCAATTTGGAGAAAGCTTTATCCGGCTCCGTTACCGCCTTTATCATTAAATCCGTCAGCTGAGTAATCACCTTGTAGCCAGCTATTTCAATGTCCACAACATCCTTGCAATGATATATGCTGGAATATGCGACCTTCTCGCATTCTTCGTAAGCATGTCTGGGAACATCAGCAATATGTTTGATGAGTGTGTCGGGGAAAGTACCTGAAAGAAACTCATCTTCATGCTCGACAAAGACACGCACACATTCCTGCTCAAGACAATTAATGACACAAGAGCGCAGATAAACGATCTGCTCGTTCACATCCTCTACCGTCATCATACGTTCAGCAATATGGGCGCGCTGCCTTTCGTCGAAATAATCCAGGAAAAGATGCTTCACCTGCTCCGTTGTCAGTAACTTCAGTTTATGGGCATCTTCAATATCCATAATCTGATAACAGATATCATCGGCAGCCTCCACCAGATAAACCAATGGATAGCGTGCATATTTAAAGGAGCCCTCCGGTGCATCCAATTTCAGGATTCCCAGTTCATCAGCTATACGGCAGTAATCCTCGACCTCGCTGCGGAAGAAGCCGAACTTGTTCCTGTCTCCTGCCAAATCTGAAGTAAACGGATATTTAACGATGCTGGCCAATGTACTGTATGTCATGACAAATCCGCCTTTTCTACGACCATTGAAATGATGCGTCAATAAGCGGAAAGCGTTGGCGTTTCCTTCGAAATGAATCAAGTCCTCCCATTGCTTGGGACTCAGGCAGTCGCCTGTCTGCCCGCAAACATAGTTCTTTAAGAAAAGGCCGTCTCCCTCACTGAAATAGGTATCTATGGCATTCTCTCCACTGTGTCCGAATGGAGGATTCCCCAAATCATGTGCCAGGCAAGCGGCACTGACAATGTTTCCCAACTCGGTAAAATGCGTATCGACCAACTGAGGATGACGCTCCAGCAAAAGCCGGCTCACATCATTACCTAAGCTGCGGCCCACACTACTTACCTCCAGGCTATGAGTCAAACGGTTATGAACGAATATGCTTCCCGGCAAGGGAAACACCTGTGTCTTATTTTGCAGACGACGGAAAGGAGCAGAGAAAATCAGTCGGTCGTAGTCGCGTTGGAATTCCGTTCTGTCGTCGTATCTGTTCGACAAGCCCTCCTGCCCCAACCGCTTGTTGGAGAGCAACTGATTCCAATTCATCATCTTAATTTACTATTTGACGATTTACTATTTACCATTTAAAGATTTACAATCAACTCTTATTCAGGTTTATAGAAAAGACGATTGGCACCGCTGGTAATTTTAACTAGCTCAGGATGTTCTGCTGCAAAGGTATCAATATGTCTCATGCGCTTCTCCTGCAAGATTTCATCAACAGCTATCAAGATACCTGTTTCCTCTACATCACCAAACCCATCGTTGATAGCCGTACCAAACAGTTTCATGGTGGGGCTTAAACCCATATAGGCATTTACCAAAGGCGGGATGTTATAGCCAAGGGCACGAACCTCGCCGTTAAGGATTCTGTAATCGGCCTTGAAATCGTCTTCCACAAAGATTTTCTCGAATTCCGTCGTGTCATGCTCCAGTTGCAGAGGCTTCATGGGGAAAATCAGGTTGTCGGGATCGGGGAAATGCTTTTTCAGGAAATACAGTATCATATCGCGTGCCATACGATCGTAGCTGGGATACATGGTAAACTTTCCGAACAGATAACGGACTGTTGGTTCAATTACGACGATGGCGCCCAAGCCATCCCAAAGATTATCAAGGGCAAAGATTCCTTTTCGTCCACGCAACGTACTCTGATACTCCAGGGTAACAAAACTGCGACCCAATTCAATCGTCCAGGGAGCATATTCCTTCAGGAATTTATCGCTGAAGCGGAACATGTGGCTGGTAGCCAGAATAGGTTGGCCTTCCTCGTCGTATTGCCAATCCTTACCTAATATATATCTGTAGCCTCCAACTATTTCCTCTTCCTCAGGATCCCAAACCAGAATCTGCTTGTAGGGATTCTCGCAAGTATCAAACTCATCAAGGTCCATGCTTTTGCCCGTTCCTCCACCAGCGGCACGGAAAGCTATCTCGCGCAACCGGCCAATCTCCTTTACTACGTTAGGAGAATCCTGCCATGTAACAACATAGACCTCGTTGCTACTCTTATTGGTCATACGCAACTTCTTGTCAGGCGTCAGTTCCGCCTTCAATATCTCGCGTGGAATACTGCTAATAATCTCTTCCATCATATTTCGTAAACTTTACTCCGCACCCACTGTGCCCATTGCAACGGGGTTTGAGACTTGTCAAATGTTTGCCATGGAATTGGCTTTCCTATCTTAACTGTATAAACGTTCCCGTTACTCTTATACATTTCGTCAGGCAAAAGAATCTGCGCAAAGTTGGGCAGATGAAATTTCTTACAGAAACGGGCCACCTTATAGAAACGCGGCGTTAGCCGGCCTTCAAAATGTATGGGAACAACATCGCGCTGATGCTGTACGGATTTTGTGATAAATGATTTGCTCCAGGCAACGTCCCTTATCAAGCCTTCGTCATTCTTACGACTGCACAGACCCGCAGGAAACATTATAACGTGGTTCTCGCCGGAGAATGCGCTCTCCACCATAGCCGGAAAATTCCTTCCGTTTTTACCAAATTTGTTGATAGGGACGCACAATGGAGCCAGTCCTTTCAGGTTCATCAGCAGATCATTAACCAGATATTTTATTTTGCCTTCGTAATGTTCACCTATCACCCACCCTAAAGTTACACCATCAACGGCTCCTAAGGGGTGATTGCTCACAAAAGTGTAATAGCGGCTGTCTGCGGGCAGGTTCTCGCGTCCTTCCACATTAACCTTAACACCCAAATACTCCACACAATACTTGCAGAAATCCACACCCACATAGCCCCTACGAAGGTACACATTAATAAATTCCTGATGGATAACACGTTTAAGCCAACTTATAACGAACTTAGGAATACACCATGCCTTCTTACCCATCTTATTGCGGATAATCTTGTCAAGGTCAATTTCCTGGATTGTATTTTCTTGCTCCGACATGGTTTCAGTTAATAGTGATGGGACGGTTGTTAATAAAATAATGCCCGCGAGGTAGCCCGTTCAGCCAGTTCACACCTTTATTCAGGCGTACTGCCATAAAGAAAGCACCTTCTCTGGTATAGATAGGAAGAATCTGGTTATGGTCACTCTGAATCTGTACGGCTCTGCCGCTGGTGTGAATCTTAACCGGAAACGTAGAACAACTCATACGCTCAGTACGACCAAGGTCACGCATCTTTTCAACAAGAGGAATCGTATCAGGTTTTGCCACTACGCGTTTCTTACGCAAAGAAGCACCCATTGGCAATATGACCAACAGGACAAGCAAGAAAACAATCGTACGTACAACAATGCCTTTTAACATAAAATCCTTCTACACCTTTACGAATTACAAAATTACATCTTTTACCTTAAAAGGACAAATAATTTTAGAAAAATATACCTTGATTTGCATAAAATAGCTATCTTTGCCCGCGAAACTGTCAACTATCAACTAAAGAAAATGGATTCAAACACGATACTTCTGATACTGGCATGCAGCGCAACAGCACACCTAATGGTTAGCGCTACGACCGGTATTTTCGCTCGCCACAAAGTACAATATCTATGTCTGACATGGGTAAACGGTATCTTCGGATTTGTACTGGCTGGTGTCACCTTTATCAGCAAACAAATAGCCGAAGGCGAGCCGGGCATCATGCATCCTGCCATGATTATGCCCCTTTTATGTGGTGTTTACCTTCAAAGTATATTTCCCCTTAGTATTCCCATGCCAGGTTTCCTGCAGGTCAAACGTATGGTTAAATATGCCCGACCGGTCATAGCGCTGATAGCTGTTTACTCGGCGGCAAGGCTGATGGGAAGCAAGATTGTTATTATGCACACCTTCAATGAAGTGATTCAGAATCTCCTTTCCAGCGATGTATTGTTACGCATCCTTACCCTCGCCATCACTATCTATTATATTGTTAATATATTCCTGCTTCCTCGCCGTCTGGTTCACAAGACCGATATTCCAAGCTACCAGATTGGCTACTGCTTAGCTTTGGGATTCTCTGTGGTCTTTTTTACGACCGTCTCCATTGTGTATAATCCTACGGCGTTAATGATATACGTCATTATCTTTACACTACTAAACATGTATCTGGCTTTCCGCACATTAGAGGAAATGGCCATTCATTTGCCACAGCCGGCACTGATAGAAGTGGAAGAAGCGCCTACAGAAGATATTGTTGAGAAAGCCGAGAAGGAAGACTTTAACGAAGCTAACTTGCTGCGATTTAAACGCATCGAGTTTTGGATGCAGAACCACAAGGAAGAATGGACGGACAACACTTTCGGTCGCGACCGTCTATGCGAAGCCGTAGGCTATAACCGCCACCTTATCCTTCAGTGTGTTCGAAGTCAGGGTTATAATAATGTACACGATTATATCAACCGTTATCGCATAGAGGAACTGAAGTTCTTAATTACCAAGGAAAGGATTTCCGCCCTTGGCGAAGTTGTTGATGCAGGTTTCGGCACAATACAAACCGCCCGCTCCTGTTTCCTGAAGATGGAAGGCATTACCTTGGATGATTACTGGAACCAAAAGAAAAAAAGAGAATAAAAAAAAACACGGCAGCCAAAATGGGTTGCCGTGTTTTTTATGATAATTACAACTGATTCAGAAAGGTTATTCATCTTCTGACCAAATGTTCCAGCTGGTGTTTTCTCTTGTCAGGACATCCGCGTTCGCATCTGCCTGACCATCCATAAGTGAAACAGCCATCATATTCTGAACCTCAGCCTCATCAACCAGTGTTACTGGTATTATATATTTCTTTTTCATTTCTATTACTGTTTTGTGGTAAAAGGTAATACGAATACTTACTTTACAGCAACCTTTTTCCCGTTAATAATGTTTATACCCTTCTGCATCCGGCTAATGCGCTGACCTGCAATGTTGTAAATAGCGCCCTTGTTATCATTATCTTTAACATTGACATTTTCAATAGCAGTTGCACTTTCTGAACTGAAGAAGTAAGCCCTCACATTAGAAGCAGGAACAGTAAGATAAGCATGATTAGGTTCAACCTTAGGCTGTGTACCCTCTGTGACCTTATACATACCGACAGCACCTTCTAAATTCTGCAGTACATAAGAACCTACAGGAGCCACGGTCTCCTCGTACACACCAGTAAGCAAACCAGCCTGAGCCGTTGCGGGTTCTGCAACGCCATAAGCTGTGAGAGAAGTCACGCTATTACCCTCAAGGATAACAGGTGTATTGGCAGGAATAACACCTTCAACCTCTTTCATATCAAGCGATGTATCATCTTTTACGCCATCAACGGTATAAGCCTTCATACCAAAAGGAACGTTTACCTCGAAAGGAGCACAGAAAGTTGCATATTTAGCATCTGTCATAGCTACAGGAGCCTGAGCATACTCTGTCTCATACAAGAGTTCAATGTCATCGATGTAAAGATGATCACCTGCCTGACCCTGACCGGGATCAGCATTAGTAGCCAAATTTACAATAATGTACAACTGACCATTTACAGCATTAGCTGTCTTTTCGAAAGGAACTGTAAACTCAACCCATTCTCCATTGGTGGTAGGGAAATCCTTCCTTACCCTTGCTACAACATGAGATTTTTCCTCATCCGATTCGAAAGAAGGCTGGCTGTAAGTAATATAATCAAAATTATCATGTACAACAGCCTCAACATGAGCATTGGGATGCTGCGCATTTTCAGCAGCAGGAACGAACTTAGCCCAGAAACGGATAGCTGTTGGTATCTTGGAGAGCGTCTCACTTTTCGAAGGATCCGATGTTTTGCTGTAGTTGTAGTTATCCTTTGCGGCAGCCGAAGTGGCACCAGCATTAATACAACCGGTAGTAAGATTGCCCTGAGCAACAACTCCCATTACAGAACGAGAGTAAATGTCAACGCAATAAAAGCCATTACTGCCAGGACGGGCACCCTCTACAAGTTGAACCTGCTGTGCACGAGCCAGGGAAGCGAGAGAGCCTTCATTAGTCTCAAATGAATTCCAGTTGTCAGGGGCATGATTACTGTCTGATGCACCACGCCAGTCTTCAAAATCGCCATTACCAATTTGTGTAACGCCTGCTGTCAGATTATTGACAACAGTAGCTACATAAGAAACAGACTGACCCTCACCCGAAACGGTAATGGTGGATGAACCAGCCCCCACTGGGGTAAGCTTGCCTTCTGCATCAACAGTAACAACATCAGTGTTGCTGGATTCAAACACAGGAGTAATATTCTCTATTATCAACCCATCATTAGCGACTGGGGCTGCATCAATGTTTAAATAAACATGGGGGATATTACATGCCAGAAGAGGTGCAGAAGAATCTACGAATTTTGCAAAGAAATTCATGGTAGTTGGCTCATCTGCAGTATTAGAAGTCACAGTAAATGAAACCTCGTATTCTGTGCTGCCGCTTATTGCAGAACCTGTACATTCCTCATTATCAAACCAGCCTGCAAACTTAGAGCCTTCGTTTGCCTGAGCATACAGAAAATAAGAATGTTTGGGAGCCTCAGACTGACTATCCTTATCCGAAACAGCTTCAGATTCTGTGGCATACTCGGGAGCCTCTGCTGCAGCCTTGTACTTTACATACACTTTACCTTCGCCTACTGCCTTGACAGTAGTCTTGGAATAATAATCTTTGTTGTTTGCAAACACCGACATGCTAAACATGGCGAACATCACCATGAAAAGCCCCAAAAACCTTGAAAAACTAATTCCTTTCATAATCACTAAGTTAATGTTTATATTATTTTGATTTATTATTTCGATTTAATCTGATTTCTACATTACATTCTGCCATTGCAATAGCAAGCACCAAATGAGCATCATCGACTATCTGATGCGGATATACCAACATTCCCACAACCCACACGACACACATTACCGCAAAAGGCAATACCCAATACCTTCTCCACTTCCAGAAGATGAAAGGCAGTGGGCAGAATGGTATGACGAGCCAGTTCCATTGCGTACAAGGCAAATCGGAAAGTACAACCAGATACAGGACAAATGTCCCAAGCAGCAGACATGGCACAAGAACAACACATCTGAGCCACCCCTTGCGCAATCGTAGGTTAAGGACTGACAGCAAAAGAACTATAAGCGACAGCATGAGCGGTGTAAAACTGGCATCACGAACTGTTTTGGCTGGCTTGAGCAACACATTACATTCACCGGACAGTAAAGGTGCTCCGAATGCACTGGCGTCTGACAACACCTCTATCAGTTCTGTAGGAACAATCACCTTACGGGTGTTCTCTATATCCAGGCTATTTGCCTCACCTGTTACAAATGTGCAAACAAATATATGGTTCCATTTATTCCGGATGCTATCTCCACCCATTTCCTTTCGCGACCGATTGAATTTTTCCGGCCAGGGACCGTATTCAAGACTGTCCTTACCAATAGCATCCTCCAACCAACTGAGTACAGAAACGGCACATCCGTTATTCATATAGTCATAAGGAATAGGACTATATTCCGACCGCGCGTCCATTTGTTCCCACAAACGCTGCTTCACACGAACCGGAAGATTCAGAACATATTCTTTTACTCCTCTGCCTTGCGGAACATATTGAGCGATGTATTCCTCAGTAGGAACTGTCCGAACAGCCATCTTCAGTTTACCTGCAAAGAATCGCGCTACATTATGATTAACATCCTCTGCCTCATAGCTGAAAACATAATCAAGTCCGTGTGTCGGGCATTGCAAACGCAGACATGCGTGGCCAAGAGCGGCATATATATCATCACCCGGTGTTGCCACGCATACAGAAGCTATGACAAAATCCTCTGCCGGCTGCTGGGGCACTAATGTGTCAGTCTGTGCATAAGAATACACAGACAGCAACGCATATAATAATATGCAACAGAGGGCTTTCATCACTTTACTTTACACCTTATTATATATTAGGCTTAGAACAACACTTTCTTTCCGCCTATGATGTAAAGTCCTTTCTTCGATTGAGAATTGAGAATTGCGGATTGGGCATGAATCCTACGGCCATTCAAATCATAGATAGCCGAAGAAGATTTACGGACAGTTGTAATGACGTTAATCGCATCTTCTTTTTCTTTATCAACAAAGTCATCTGTACCAAGTTGGACATAAACTATCTGACCAAGGGACTCTTGCATGTTGATGTCGATGGTGACAAAGAGTTTATCTTCGTTCATTTTTCCCTGAAGTTTCATGGGAATCTCGCCTACCATAGGACCGACCCACATATCCACTCCTTCCATATCGCCGGGCTGAATAGTGATACTGCCATCGAAGGTGATATAGTCCAAGCCGTCCTCACCCTTCTTTACAGGAAGGTTCTCTACACTAATGTTACCAACAGGAATAGTATTCTCACCATTAACAAGAAAGAAATTCTTCAGCACGAAATTAATGGTGTTATTACCATTGTCAACAACGACAACACCTGCGTCTTGAGGTGCAGAAATTTCACCATTAATGGTTAATACAAGTTGCTCGGTATAGACTTTACCTTGAGCAAACATCACCAGAGCGGTGATAAAACACGACAAAAAGAGTAGAAGTTTCTTCATAAAAATATAAGTTTAATATCTGTATGCTAATCCTATAGTCGCATAAATGGGGTACATCCTGAAAGCTACGGCATCGAAATCCGGTTCCCATATATTAGTCATACCCCAATCCAACTTGGCAAAGACATTCATGTGCTTGCAGGCCTTCCAATCGAAACCGACTTCCATACCTGCATTCCATTGGAACATATTATCGGAAAAATCGTATGTGGCCGGATTATTCCTGTCAATATTTACTTTCTCACCGGTGGGATCGTTAACGCGAAGGTAGCCAACGCCCTTCTCGTTGTCATATACCTCGCCGCTAAAATTCTTCTTGAAATATGTGCTGAAATAGGGACCGAAACTCAGGTTCCAACGTGGAGATATCCTGAATGTTGCCAATATAGGGATGGTCATGCCCCACATATCGGTGTTGGTAATATCTGTTCCGGTAAAATAGCCTGACATCGTATTTCCATCCATTGTCAGGGACATCTTGTAATTCTTAACATCAGCACTTGTGTGGAAGCCTTCGTAAAAGAAATGCCATCCCATACTGGCTCCCCAACGTTTACAAAACATCTTATATACATCAACACCTATTGTGGCGCCGCCTTTAGGCGAAAAGGCATTAATGGAACGTATTTCCTCCGGTAAAGGCAAAGGTGTGGTACCGCCTATTGTGTAACCTGCACGGACAAGGACGCCCGCACCTTTCATTCCCCTTGTGGGGCCCCATTTTTCCCAGGAATCCTGAGCTTGCATTATAGTTGCAGACAAAAGGGCAACCACTGCAAGAATATATTTCATTTTATTTGTCATCATCATTTTCTCTTTAACGTATTCGTTGAAAAACACTAGCATATAACAAACAACTCGTCAACTAAGCCATCATTGCTCATCTTTTTCGCAATAAAGCGATACATTATCCAAGAACAACTTACTTCCGATTGCACCCTGGAAATAGCCTCCCTGCCAACTGCTTGCAAAACTGATGGCAAGACTATAGCCCTTGTTCGCAAGGATTTCGGGATCAACTTCCTTTTGGTAAACAACAGGTATATCTACGAGTTTCCACGTTGAGCTAAGTCCATGAATTGGAGTATCGCAGAGTTTATCCGATCCATCCTCGTTTAGATTATGGGGAAGACGGCCTAAACCGACAATATGCGGATTGGTAAACATGTCGTTACCGTCAATCATCACCTCGTTACCAGACTCGTCCTGATTACGATAGAAAACCACATAAGCATCCGGTTCATCGATAATCCCCTCCATCGGTTTTCCCATCCTATCCTGGAAAACAGCACCTGGCTCGTATTTAAGCCAAACAGTCATTTTCTCAGGTTTGTGTGTAAAAGGAGAGCCGAAACGGGTAGCTTTCAGGGCATCCTTCAGCGCATTGCTCACATCAAAAATGCCATTAAACATACTTCCGCTGGCCAACCTCATATTAACCATACTACCGAAAGAACCGGTATCTTTGGTCTCAAGTTTAACACAAGAACTTCCGTCGGGACCGCCATCAACAACAGGAACAGATGGATATTCCATAGGTTTTGCAGAGGATTTGCACAACTTGTAACCGGGATTCCCGTTTTTCCATTTACCATCGGTAAATACATTCGCTACTTTAGCATCCAGAACCTGCCATTCGTAGTATTTACCTGTAGCGTCAAGAGTATAATCTTCGAAACCGAGGGTAAAGTCACCTTCCGCCGGTATTTCATGTTCAAAAACTATTGAATATGTCCTGTTCCAGTTCTTGTCCTCGGAAAGAACGCGGAAAACCTGTTCCCTTTCCTGTGAAAAATCTACAAGACTACCGTTCTTGAACTCAGAAAAGTTGCCATTTGCATCTTTAATAAAAGCGGTAGCGCCCGAAGTAAGATTCAATGTCAAAGGTAACTGGGATACATTCTCCTGAGAGCGGATCAGGAAAACAATTCTATCCGAAGCCGATCCGACGACCTTCAGCGTATCATATTCGTGATGGAAAATACTGATCGGATTATCAACATGCACAGATACAGATTCTATATCACACTCTGCATTCATGGGCTCCTCCTTGATACACGAGCTCAAAGAAAAAACACCCAAAACCATTGATATGGAGATAATTTTTCGCATTTGACTGTTCAAAATAAATAACACCTTTTTCTTGAGTTGCAAAAGTATTATTTCTTGTAATACCATGATATAAAATACGGTAATAAATAAGAAACTTACCGATATTTAGAAAAAAACAACCATTTCATCGCTTGTCACACTTCTATTACTACTACGCGAAGGAAAACTTTTTTCTACGTGTACCAGTAAATATTCTTACGTGTACCAGTAAATAATCTATGCCTTAAGAAATAAAGAATAAAGTAAGCATAGAAACAAACAACAAAGAAAAACACCATAAATAAAACTAACCCGTAAAACAATCTATTAATTGAGAAAAGGAGAGCCACTACTACCTTCGCGGCTCTATTTCCTTCCTCACTTTACCATCTCTTATTACAATATTTATACCGGCTTGGGCACGTGGAAGCCTACGTCCCTGCAGGTCGTAAATCAACTGATCACCACTCTGGTTCTCCTGATTGTTGATGAGTTCCAGAATACCATCAGCCTCATCCTCATCCAGATAAGCAGCCTTCACCTCCGCTGATGCCGGTCCTTCAATATAAGCATGTAAGGCCTTCAGCGTAGAGTTAGCAGTACCCTTCTTCAGGACAGCTCCATCATTAACTACTCCGTATTTACCTTCCATATCGAAGGCAGGATCATAGTTAGAGTGCATCGTCCAGTCAGTAACATGAACGCCATTAGTTGCGTTCTGGGTTGCTTCTTCTGCAGCAACCACACTCACATCAGTGAATACAGGAGAATCAACTGCAGTGCCCAAATGCAGGATATAAGGCTGGTTCGCTTCAATGGTATTCTTCTTCTCGAAGTAAAGAGAATAGCCATCTTTAGCGTTGTAAGTTACCACACTAAGCTGTGCCACCCAATCGTTGGGATTAGCTTCACGACCTGTTAATGTCTCAACTGTGGTATTGAATGGCAGAGCAATGGTTGAGTAGCCGGATTTGAGGGTATTATTCACAAATACCTTTCTATATGTGCCTGCTGTATGGGTAGGTTCAACGGTAGAAGACAACGCCAGGAAATCATCGGGCCAATAAACCTCAATGTTGTATGTCTGACTCTTGGCAATGAAGTCATCATTGCCCTCCTGAGCCAGGGTCAAGGTAGTAGAACCAACCTGTAAGCCCGTTATGGTTATGGTCTCGCCATCACGCACAACGCTGATAACAGAATTATCACCATTGGTTATGGTAAAGCCCTGCTCGTTGTCTGCTCCCACACCCGTCACCATAATGGTGGCAGTGCCAGTGTATTCTACCCTACCGTTTGCACCTGTAAAATGCGTATCTGCTGCAAAGGCAGGCGTCTGCTTATTGAAGACAGAGAACTGACGGGTCAGCGTTGCAGGCAGATACTTGTAGTTACCAGCTTGAGAAGCCGTGATACCGACATTAGAACCTGTTGCAACTGCTGTCAGCACACCTGTATTGGCATCTACAGTAATGGCAGCTGTATTGCCAGAAGAATAGGTAACTGGGGTAAGCCCAACAACGGAAGTGGCTGTATTACCTTCCAACGTACTACCAACCTGCATTGTTGTTTCCAAACTTGAATTATCCCATATCAGCGTCTGTGGAAGCTTGTTGACAGTCACATTGAATGACTGACTCTTAGCTACATACTTGTAGGTTTCTGCCTGGGTAATAGTAACCGTGCCAGTACCAGCGTTCCAACCCGTCAATGTGTTCCCTGCAAAAGTCAACAGACCACCCTCGCGATTCTGCGACTCGTTCAGGTAACTTATATTAGAATATGATGCAGATAATGCGCCATCGCTATCAGCATTCATCAACTCAACAGTAGCTGTGCCATCTACATTCACTGTCTTCGTGCTGAGAGCCATTACTGTTTTATTTTCCAACTTGCTGACGGTAAAGTCAAATGTCTGACTCGTGGCATTGTAGAGATTGGTTTTCTTCTGATAGATAGTCAATCGGGCTGTACCAGCATTCAAACCAGTAACAGTATTATTCTCCGGATTATAACTGATAACACCACTTCCATTATTCACAGGCGAAGTCTGGGTATGACTGATTGTATAATAGAAGTCGGCATTACTATCAGCCGAAGGATAATCAGCACTTGTTCCTGTAAAGGCAAAGGCATTGGATATAGAGCCCTCCACCGTGGTTGCTGTGGCGGTGTTGTTGCCGCGTGCTATAGTTGTTGTATATTTCTGTGCAGTAGCCGATATTGATATCGTCTGGCTATGGAACAAATCATACACTTTTATAGCTGCTTCCTCTGTGCCTAAATGATCTGGGTCAGGAGTGTAAGTAACTATAACGTCTCTTGAACCATTACTATTTGCAGTTCCTGTAATTGGATTAGGAGAGAAAGAGAAGCGAGGATTATTATTCATTTCTTCAATTGCAATATCACCCCCATTTGAGCTTCCCCATTCCACCGATATTGTAGCAGTTCCCGTCTGGTCAGTATAGATTGTCCCCAAATCTGATATGTTGCAAGATGCATTAATGTATGTCTTTCTTACAACATAAACATCAGAAAGATATTGGTAAAAATCTCCTGTAGAACTGAATGAGAATTTTCGCGCTCCCTCGGGCAAATTACGAACATAATGTATTTCGTTTTGGTCTCTGTTAAGGTTAAATTTCTGGGATCCGAGTTGATTCCCCTGTTCGTCCTTCCAAACAACAGTTACTGACTCGTTAACACCAGCCCAATTATCATACCAAGCCTTAAATCTGAGTTCTTGTGGTATATAATCTACTGAGACTTCATAATCATTACCCAAACCAGTATACCAACTATAATTATTTCCATTTAGAAGTGATTCATGAAGATACGAATCCTCTTTCGCTACTGAATTAACTTGAATACGGAAAGTCGTTTCCGCAGCCTTATATTTATAGGTTTCGTCCTGCCTAATAGTCCATATGTTTGTTCCGTCCGTAGTATTACCGGCTGTGATGGTATTACCGCTGATAGTGGCGATAGCTGTTGATCCTGAAGTCAAAGATACATGGTAGTCTCCATCAGAAACAGAGCTATACGACAATGTTACTTTATCATCACGAGCAACATTCTGTGAGTTTTTCTGCTCACCATCGAGCAGTACAACAATTGTATTACTTATCTTACTTACCGTTATATCAAAAGAGTAACTTTGGGAGGCGGTGTACTGGTCAGTTGCAGGCTGTGAGAAGGTAATCTTGGCTGTTCCGGCATTCTTCGCTTTTATGACGCCATCCTCGAATACGATAACTCTATTTGAAGCTATATTAACCAAAGATGGTGTTAACAATTGATCTATAATTGTTGCCTCTATGGGGGTCGTTGTATTGTTCTGGCTACCTCCTGCAATACTGGGTGTTATGGTACCATCTACATCAACCGTCAAAGAAGGTAACGAAATATACAAAGTATTTGTAACCTTAGTTACTGTAACATCAATAGTTTTGGTTGCACCTGAATATTCGGTAGTTTCCGCCTGTGTGAAGGTGATAGTGGTTGAACCTTCGCCCACGGCCGTGATTATATTGTTCTCGGCATCGTATGTGGCCACACCCTTTTTGCTGTAAGATACTGCGGTATTATTGTTTCCCGTGTTTGTCACCACGTTTGTCCACTCCTCGCCCACCTTCATAGCCTTACTTTCAGCAGCAATCGCAAAGGTGTTAGAGTGTTTGATAACATTTATAGTATATGGTGTGGTATTTCCATCAAGATAGACTCCATCGCCAGGCTGTGATAGGGTAAGTGTAGTAGTTCCTGCAGAAAGGGCTGATATTGTGATAGTATTCGAATTGGTACGTTCCCAACTGATACTATTACCCTCTTTTGTAACAGTAAAATTCTCGTTAACATTAATTAGACTGATTGTTGCCGATTCACCAAGTTCTAAACTGGGATTTGTGGCTTCGCCCCAACTTGGTGTAAAGGTTGCCTGTTTTCTTTCTCCAACGTTGAAATCACGAGTGATGGTTTCTGCAATGTAAGTACTGTCACCTGGCACACTAGCTGTAACCGTACTGCTACCCAAACCTACTGTCGTAATAGAGCCATCAGCTGCAATGGTAAGTGCGTTTTCATTACTGCTGGTGTATGTTATCGTTTTAATACTAGTAACAGACGCTGCAGATGATAATCCTGTAGCGCCCAGTACAAGATTCAGGTCCATATCTTCATCCACCCATTGTAGGTTCTGTTTCTTTTTAAACAGAGCATATAGTGTTTTTGTTCCAGCGGTTCCAATAGAACTGGTCAATGTTTCAGTATGACTAAGGTCTGTCGAGATAGGGTTGCCTGTATAAGAATCCGTAGTAAACCATCCTAAAAACACGCAGTCGGTCTTGGGCTCTGCAGTAAATGTGGCTGTAGTAGTGTATGAGGTTGCACCAACATTCCCTACAACTCTATTTGTTACAGAGACTGTCGCTGTTCCAAGTGTCTCATTGCTTGAAACTGCTGTCGGAGAGAACAAGAAGACAGGCTTATAGATGGCAGTTATAGTTTTGTTTTCGGCTGTCGCTTGAATAGTAATTGTTTTGTTACTTATCGTTGTACCACTTGTCAATCCCACACCATTAGGTACATTCCATTGATAGAATTCGTAATTTGTTTTGTCTGATGCAGTCACAGTGGCTGTTTTAATAGTTCCTGCTTGGACCGTACTGGTCGTTGCATCAACATTATTGGCAACTGTTACATCATAGATTCTTCCATATCTAGCCGTGATTGTTGCATTATTAGTAGCATTGAATTTTATTGTTTTATCTGTGCTTGAATAACCTGTTGCTAATGTAACACTAGAAGGATAATCCCATCCAAGAAACTCATACCCACTGGCCGGATCATTTGCTGTCGCCGTACCTTGTGTGTCAACACCTGCAGTGGCTGAACTCGTTGTACCATTAACAATGGTGACAGTGTGAAGGATTTCTTCTTCATGAGAGAGTTTATAGGTAATCGTGACTTTATTGATGTGGAAGGGATGAGATGAAGCGAATGTCCGATTAGTTCCCCTACACGTAATTGTTATTGGAGTTGTTACATTTGAACTTGATACATCAGTATAATTGCCATCACTCCTTTGAGGGTTAGTACTACTATCAGTAATATTCGTTTCACTGCCCCCTTCAATAGTCATATACCTCGCATAAAGACCAGATGAAGCATAGCCAACAGCACGTACTGTCATTGAAGTAACAGAAGACAATGTATAAATACCTTGAGCTGTCATCGTTACATTTCTCGTAAATGCATCATATTTAGTAGAACCTATGTTGAGGCAAGAACCGTTTGATTCATAAGAGCAATTACCATCTATCTTAAAATTCACATTATCCTTAGTACAGCCATTATTACCTGCCATACTCTGAAGCTCAGTCCCGCTCAGTATAGTGGTTTTTGTTTCAGTAACAACCTTGTAGCCAGTCTTCTGTCCCCACGCCCCAATACTCCAGGCGAGGGTGGCGATATACATTATTATATATAGTAGCTTTTGCTTCATTATCTTAGTTTAGTGGGCGATATTCTTTGGTATCGAACTCGCCATTATGTGTGCCTTCACCTATCTGAATCAGAAGATCCGAGATGGATGAGGCTGTTATGTTTAGCGGATAGCTGATGCCAGCCTCCGCATTATTTATGGTGCCAGTTATTCCACTGGCGGGAATATCGGATACATAAGAGCCTGCCTTGGCAGAGCCCTTTATGGTATAGGTAACTTTACCCAATTCATCTGGCATAGCATAGAGATTGCCATTGGCAGAGACGGATTTTCGCCCTATAGTTACGGAATAGTTTTCGTAGAGATTAGTAAAACTCTCATCAAAAGAAACAACGATCTCCACATTCTTGGGCTTGCCCAATTCAATCTCTACCGTTTGGGTACCACCAAGAAACAATGAGAAAGAACCTGATGTTCCCTGATACCAGGGTGCGGCATCCTGTGCCGTCTTGCTGGTAGCAGTAAGTGTATAGGTTCCTGCAGGAACGATGGCAGAGCCATCAGTGAAGGTAATGGTGGAGGCTTCGCTTGTTTCTGTGTTGGTCAACGTATAGGTGTAATCAGCAATATTGCCGTCGGCTCTGGTAGTAACTTCTGTATAGAGTTGTACCTCCGAAAGAGAGAGCACAATACGACCGGTCTGAGCCTGCTGAGGGATAGGAGGCAAATCATCCGTTTGGCAAGCAGTAAGCATTACTGTTGACAACAGGAGCAGAACCTTAAGACAAACTATTGTACTCTTCATTTTTATTTCTTTTTTGTCTATAAGTGAGTATGTCGGAGCGGTATTCGCTCAGACATACTCGCTTGGATTATTAGTTAGCCTTTTCACCTGTAGCAGCGTCGATAGTGATAGTTTCTGCTGTTTCTGTGGTAAATTCAGTATCGTAAGTTACAGTAAGGGTAATAGTACCGTTTGTATTGGTTGTTACTTTAACCTGATACTCTATGGCAGCAGCAGGATTTGCGATGCTACCATGCAAAGTTTTGGCAGCGACACCGTTATACTTATAATCCAGGTCATAGTTAATGATCTTGCCAGTACCGGCATAGAAGTAACCCGTTGTAGATTCGGTACTCAGCACGCGATTAGGAGCCTCTGACTGGCTGACAGTCAACTTAGCTTCGGTAATAGCCGAGAAATCTGCCAAGCCTGCCAAATCAGCCTTAACGCGACAGTTCTTTGCCTGTCCGCAAGCAACGGTAACGCTGTTGCTTCCCTTAACAAGAGTCTTGTCAACAGAACCAGAGTAGTAAGCCTGATTTGCAGTAATAGCGGCAGCCTCTGTGGCATAGTTACTAACAGCAATAGTGTAATCGCCTGCGGCATACTTCTGCGAGCTCAAAGCAGATACCTGAATCTGATCATTGTTTCCAACTTTAACATACCAAGAAGAGGTATTGGACACATTACTCTCAGCACGTGTAAACATTACATTGTCGTTAGTAATGTTCAAATCGATAGTTGCCTTCTCAGATGTTAAGGACTCGAACATGTCAATCTCGTTAGTACAAGATGTGAAACTTGCAGCAGCAAGAGCTGCAACGACTGTCATTAAATACTTTTTCATTTTCTTTCTTTATTTTAATTTTTTTCCTTTCCTATTTATTATCTCAATCCTCTAAAGGAACATCTATATACTCATATTGTACATCGAACTCGTCATCAAATGTAATGCCAAGGTCAATCTGTCCTTCAGTTGATTCACTCTTTCTGACATGGAGTCGGGTAACACCACCACGAGTCAGGACCAGGTCACGCTCGATATGTAAGGTACCATCCCATCCGGCAGAGGCATTCACAAGCAAGTGAACCATACGTGTATTCCCTTCGGGGATGTTGTAGTATGCTACACTTCCAGAGGTAGTATTATCGAAACGCAAAGTCCTGCTGTCATCGGTGGTAACAGAATAACCCATAGTGAAGTACGAGGTGAATGATTCGTCGAACTCCACACATAGACCTGCATTGGCCATGCGGCAATCAACGCTGACCTCGGTATTTTCTCCCGATTTGATATCGAAACTATCCGACTGGCCCCAATAGCGACGCTGTCCCCAACCATTGTTTGCAGCCTCTGCCTCGGAACTGGTGCAACTCTCTGCACTTACCACATAACCATTTCCTACTGGTTGGATACGGTCGTCCTGTGTGATATCAGCAAAGGGAATGTTTTCCCATATTTTCTCTCCGTTCTGGGTAAGGCTGACAATAAATATCTGCTGCTCTGCATCGGTAAGGTTTCGACCGGCACGTGTTGTCACCTCTACAACAAGGCTGTCCGTAGAAAGTCCCAAGGTGAAGGAGCCGCGCATATTTGTAGGCAGACCGTTTTCCTCTGCTGTACAAGCCGTCAGCAAGCAAACAGCCAAAAGTGGGATAATATGTTGTATCTTAAAACTCATTTTCTTCTTATCTGTATTGTATATTAACAGAATTTATACGGGCAAAACCACTCAAAGCGGTACGTGCACCGACAGAGAATCTCAGGTAATTACTGCCATTACCGAATGTAGTATTTATCACAGGATTGATGGATGCCGGTGTAGTGCTCTTCTGCGGACTTTCCTGACTCCATATCGAAGTACCACCCACGTACATAGTCAATGTCTCACTATAATATATCGGCCATACCTGTCTGGTATGCAAAGTGCCTTGTGCCTGTGCCACCACATTAATATTCCCGTTAGGCAGATAAAACTCGGGTGACTTAATTGTGGGGTCGGACGTAGCTGTTCCACCATCGCCTAAGGACACATTATCATTGTTCCAGTCTATCTTGCTTCCACCCTGTACCTCGCTCCAGGCATGGTTACCGGAGTTCTTAGGAGGAGCGGCAGTATAAGGCAAGCCGGTTATGTAAACTGTTTTGCTGCCAGACTTAGTGACCCCATCGAAAGAAAGGGAGCACGACAGGGTGTATGCCTTCCAATCTGTTACAGACACATTGTTGTAAACATAAGTTCCGTTGGTGCCGGACTTCAGCGATGTTGAGTAACCTGATGGGGTTAGGGTGAACTTATAATTGGTATTGTTGAGTATGTTATTAGCTATACCTGTTACTTTGAGTGTTGGCTCATAGATGATGTTATTGGCACAAGCATTTGCCTGCGTGATGTTCCGAGTAACACCATCACCTGAATAATAAGAATAAGACGTATAAGTTGAAAAACTAACGCTAAAGTCATGTGTCATCTTTGGTACCGTAAGACTTAGAGTCTTTGTCATTGCCTTATTATTCGAGGTAGTGTAATGATATGTGACAGTATAGTCACCCTTAGGCAAATAGGGCCATGAGGCATCGGTCTCGTCTGAAGTTAGGTCACCTGTACCAGATAAAGTACGAACCGTAGTACCGCTGGCATTCTTGATGGTAGCAGTCCAATTTGCGTCCTCTACAGGTGCACCGGTAAGTGTAACTTTTGTTCCTTGCAAGATGCCGTCTGCATAAACATGAGTGGCCGTTACAGAAGGAGTATTCACCAAGTCGATGTTGCCTAATGAATAGATATGACCAGCCGCTCCACCAAATTGGGTATCGGAAGCCAGGCGATAGGTCTTATTGTCGGCCGTCTGCATGGTCATAGAGAACCCGTTTAGCTGAACAGGAGCTGTGAGAATGTAGTAGGTACCTGCAGCAAAAGTGCTGGAGCCACTTGGAGGCAAGACGGTAATGACCTTGTTCTCTGTTGAAGCTATGCTGACAACAGGAAACATACCAGAATAATCAATATTAAGTTTTCCTGCTACAGGTGTCTGGGCGGTAAAGGTAATACGGGTAACCTTATTGGCAGCGTAAGCGGGCACACTGAAACGGAGCAACTGGCATACATTATGGAAAGTAACGTTGGACGGACTGCCATCTATATTACGCGCGCCCTTGGCAACAGAAATGTTCATTCCTGCAGGAAATCCATCGAGTACGGCATACTGTTCAGCAGGCAGAGTTGCACCAAGGGCAGAAGCGGAAGAACCTGCCTCGGCTGCCAAATCATAAGGATAAATGGCAGCAAAGGGTTCACTCTTAGCTGTTACCTTTCCCACGAACTTAGTACGCCCGTCGGTAGTCTGACTGGTAAAGCGATGCTTTGTAGTCTTAAAGTCATAGACTGCTGCCTCGTCGCCCTCTGACCATAGTACAGAAGTACCATCGAGCACTGTTCGTGTCGATTCGGAAAGAGCCTCGATGGTCATCGGCACCAAGTCCTGGCTGTCCTCATCGAAAGCTGTATCGGAGCAGGCAACCATAAAGCTGGCTGCAAACCAAAGTAAAATTATATATATCTTGCTCTTAGTCATAGTTATTGATGTCTACATTTGTGTCATCATCGGAATAACCGTCATGGTTACTGCCCATATCCGTATCACCCTGGTCTGTCTTGATATCATCATCTGAAATGTACAGACTATCGTCAAACATCAGCTCTTCCTCATCGACAGTGATACTTAAACTGAAGGTTGACATCTCGTAACTAATAGTCGCACGAGAAACACGACCTTTATTGAGGGTAATTTCAACATCACGGTCGAGAGTTTTACGAGGACTTACGGCATGAATGTGATAAGTTATCGTACGAGAACCTGTCTCTCCTACATTGAAATAGGCCACATCGCTAATCTGGAAAATATTATCACCCTCAGACAGACCTCCAGTGATGCGGTCGAAGACAATACTACGGTTGCCCTCTGTAACACTTACTTGGAATCCACCTGTGAAATAAGAATAGAATGTCTTATCAAAAACAACATCGAATCCAGCGTTAGTTCCAGTACAATGAACAGAAACATGAGTAGTCTGACCGGCCTTTACTGAGAAAGGAGCGGAAGTACCAACATAGCGAGGCTCCCCCCAACCGTCATTACTGGATTCTGCTGTAGCCTCATTGCAACTTTCCACATTAATGGTATAACCATAACCGGCAGAAAGACGGGTATTAATGTTCTTAAGAAGGTCTGTCTGGCGATAGACATCACTACCCTTATAGATGGTAACGAGAAAGTTGTCAGCCTGCTCCTTGGAGATAGTTGAAGTAGCACGCGTCTGACGTTCGCCCGTAAGAGTAAGCTCGAAGCTACCCATCTCTTCATTCTCGCCTGGTGTCGGGAAATCAAAATCCTTTTCGGAACAAGAGGCGAGGAGAACTGAACATATTATAATTAAGTACTTTCTCATGAATTAATCGGATTATTATCAATCGTCATATCGTCGATAACGATGTCAATACCACCAGAATTAGCATCGGAATCGTAATGATAAGTAAGCGTATATAACTTCCCTGCATTTACATCGAGATAGCTGATGGCCGAATGGGAACTGGTACGTCCGTCGGTGTTGGTAGCAGAGAGGGCATAAGAGAAACCTCCGTCAGCCAAATCAAAGTATGCACGTTCACCCTGACGGATTACAACCGTACGACCGCCACTCTTCAGACGGAAGGTGTAGGCACTGAAAAGCATATCCCAAAGGTCTGGCAACTGCAGCCCTACGGCATAGTTTGTCATAGGAACACGCATCTGCAAGCGCTTTACCATATCATACTCCATTTCTACGGAAGTTTCCTGAAAATAGCATGCCTCACCTTTACCATCGTTGGCTGATTTCCAGTTTTCCTGGTTGTCGGTGTAGGCTTGGATATAAAACGTACCTGGTTCTAATACAATCTTCTGAGGAACAGAACCTGCATCATAGTGACGATAAGGTGCTCTGTTTGCATCGAGGATATCAACTACGAGGTCTGCATCGCAAGCTCGGGTGACCTCCATCTGGGGACGGCCGTTAAGCAGAAGGTCAAGTTCCAACACAGCCTTACCGCCTGTTGGTGCCACCTCATCCTGTTGACAGGCTGTAAACAGGACTATGCTTAGAAGTATGTATATCGGATATTTCATGGTTATGGCTTAGCGTATTTAAATGATAAGGAATAAATATGAGAACAGGTTTGACCTGCCCCATAGCTATTGTGACAGGTAATGGTGGTAAGAACCTGATTGTTGTCCCTTAAAACATTGGTTGTTCCTGAATGAAGGTGGTCGGTATCTCTAAAAGGAGTACCAGCTTCTTCTATGGAAAGAATCTCCCTATTACCTACCGAGACACTAAAGGTGGTACCAACTGTTAAAGTATGAACATTAACACTATAGTCGGCACAGAAACAGGTACCCATAGGAATAGAAACGGAAGATGAGTTTGTTATACTCTGACTACCTGTAGAAAGGTGTCCCAAACGTACATCGGAATCAAACCAGTCAACTCCTGAAGAAGAAATCCATTCATCATGGCTGGCCAGATTGAGAGAGTAAGGCAAACCGGTGATGATGAACTCCTTCTGTGCACTGACAGAAACACCATCGAAAGTTAGGTCACCCCTCAAAACGTGGGCAGCAGAACGAACTGTCTGACCTGCCATATCACCGAACTCGTATGTATTACCGGTAGTCACATTGGACGTCTCACCATCGTAAGTGTAGGTGAATGTATGCGTCCACTTATCACCACGAAGCAAAGCGTCACTGACGTTTACAGAAACAGAAGGTTCGTAGATGGTAAGTCTGTCACAAGCATTGGCACCATTAATATCTCCTGTCAAATACATCGAATAAGAGGTATAGCCTGTAACGGTTACCTTTAGATTTTGGGGCGCATCGATTGTGAAATCGCGGTCACTGACAAATGTAGCTGTTCCATCATCCTCGACAAAGTAGTAAGAGGCCTTATAATTTCCATGAGGAAGGTAGGGCCAGGTATCTTTGTTGGCATCCGCATTGTACTCGGACAGTAAAGCACCTGTTCCCTCTACAGCACGTACGGTAGCGCCGGCAGCATTAGTAATGACCGTCCGCCATTTCTTGCCGGGATAACTCTCGGTAATAATGAGGTTGGTACCTACGAGGAGTCCATTCCTGTCGAACTGGTGCATAGGGATTACCATAGCAACAGGCAACCAGGAAAGGGGTATGGTCTCGTCCATCGTTACTGTTTCGACTTCTACCTTACTGATATCAACACCTAAAGCACTTTCAGGATCAGGCAAAGAAAGTGTAACAACAGCATGGTCAGCCGCTTTCAGGGTATCAGGGAAATCTTCGCTGGTAAGTTCACAGTTGACCTCACGGTCATCCTCCATCTTCAGTTTTCCCCAGAAACGCAAAGTAACATGGTTCCCTGATTTAACATAAACACTCCGGGCAGGTTCTCCTTTCGTGATAGCCATACTGTAATTGCCAACACAAACATATAGTGCATAGTCGCTGTAATAACGATCGAATCGAGCCTGTTCCTCGGCATCGCGCCCGAAGTTCGCAGAAACCAGTGCATTACCTACTCGTGCTGTTATACTGGACTCTGTAGTCTGGTCTTTTACAATCTCTACATTATCAGTACCAATATAATAAGGTGCATCGATAGCCAACAAGTTGTCCCGACCATAAGTGACAGAGACATCGTAACGACCTACAGGCAGCGTAATTTCTTCCTCGGTGAAGACATCATTATAAACAGCACGTCCTGCGGCATTTACAATTAGCAAGTGGAAGTCAGCAATGCTGGGAGCACCTATATCACCGGGAGTGGAACGCGTGGTAGCCGTATTTATGTTCGCCAACGACAATTGCAAGCGTCCGCCCTCGCCCATTGGATTAGGTTCTTCTTCGCTGACACAAGCCATTAAGCTGAATGTCAGACAAAGCAACAGCATGCGGATTATATTTTTATTCATATAATAGTTCAATATTATCTATTTGCAAGAGTGATTCTTCTCCGCCTGTGAAGTAGTCACCATATTTACTGCTGCTGGCTACTACGATAATATACTTCGGCTGACGGTCTTTAACCCGGTAGTCCAGAGTGATCGTTTCTGTTGTCCATGAAGTTACATCCTCACCCTTGGTCATTTGGGCAAAAGCAATCAGGTGAGGGTCGTTCATGTCAAAGAGGTGCAAGGCACTGGGACGGGTACGAATGAGATATGGACACTGAATATTAATCCCCTTCGAGGTTGTAAAAGTTACAGGTTCCCAGTCACCAAGTGCAATATACACGCTACATGAATCTGGTCGTCCCTTGAAGTTCTCGTACATCTCTTTTGAAATGTATGTGCCATAGGCTTCTTTCCAGTCGCCACCTGTACGAGTAATGGGAGAACTTTTATACTTATAGTCAAAACGCATTTTCGTGGGGAAAGAAGTAAAGGGGCGACCGAATGAAAGAACGCCATTGGAACCATCGGTCTCAAGATAGTCGCCCGTAAAGATATTGCCAGCCGCAAACTTAATGACAATGTACTTCGACTGGAGGTTTGCAAAACGACGACCATCTTCATCTTTGTACGTACTGTTGCTGTTACCAACAGTTGTTGCTCCGGCATTACCTGTACTCCAATATGGTACATCACCCTCTCCCCAAGGTTGCCAGAGCTCCTTTCCTGAACTACCGGTAACACTACTCCACCTATCGAAACTACCATTCTCCAAGTGCTGTTCACCTACTGTCGTGAATGTTTTTTCTTCACTTTTAGCTGTACCGGCAAAAACACGGTATGAATAGGTGGTAGCAGGACGAATGCCTGTAAGCTCAGCTGTAAAACGTGTACCATTTACCAAGACGTGAGAAGCAGTTATTAATGTCCATTCATTGGAATCCGAAGCGCGATATTCCACAACTGGCTGCGTATTCATTGGAATGGTTCCGCTGATAGTAGCCGACACACTGCGTGCAAAGGCTGTTGCTTCGATGCTTTCTTTCGCCTCGGTCTTGTAAACAAACACACGCCATGTCTGTATCTCATCAACCCCAGCCATTTTTACCTGGAAAGTACGCATCTGAGAGAAGTCAAAGGTCTCAGATTTTGTAGGATCAGGCATAACAGTACCATGTATGCCACCCAAAGAAAACTTGTCGGCATGTAAAGTACCAAGGGATTTATTGGAAGCAACATATACAACAACGTTCTGATTGACAGGGTCGATGATGGCATTACCTACCTGACCTGTCAGATAGACTTCCCGCTTAATAATCTGATGAACACGTACCTTCCAACGGTATGTCTGATAGGTAGTCAGCACAAAAGTAACCTCGTGAGAAAAATCCAATGTTGGAGCATTTGAGCCGCTTGCAGAGAACGAAGACTCGGGGAAGTCCGTCTGAACGTCTTCAACAGTTATCTTTGCATCAGAAGTAACATCCATGCGTTTTACACGAAGCTTTGTAATATCTACCCGATCATCAACATAGAGATCAACCACACGCTTATCATTGTCAATAGACGCAGCAGCATAGCCTTCGCCTGATTCGTCACACTGTCCTTCCACCTCGAATGCAGTTATCACCGCCTTTCTGATTGGGAGAGGCAGGTCATCCTTGATAGCACATGAGGTAAATACCACGAGTGCAACCATTAGGAAACGGAAGGGATGAATATAACGAGAATGCATCATAGATAGAAGGTCATTCCTATGTGAATACTAAAGAAATTAAATTTGAAATTAGCTCCGCCGCTATGACTCTTACCATATTCGTACTCGGTGGAATTTGGATGAATGTTCTTAAAACTACTCCATTTGTAATCTACGCCAAGCACGCCAATAGACGTTTCTACGGCAGCGAAATCGGTGACGAAGATACATAAACCGGGGCTTATACCTAATTGTAACTTGTGAACTGTCTCGTAAGTTCCGTCAAATGTATTGAGTATAGGATCATCGCTATAACTACCTGTGCTATTCTTGCCATTGGCATGCGAATAGGTTGCACGCACTTCAGCAAAAGCACCGAATATCTTGCTTCCGAAGAGCGGCATGTAGTTGCGCATGAAAAGACTTGCCTCATGTCTGTGCTCCAAATAATAGAGATTATCTAAACTGATGTTTAAATCCTCACCCAAGTTGACATCCAAGTCGCCCAGATAAAGGTATTGCCTGCTGTAATTGTAACGCATACCAACAGCCAGATTCTTTGCCACGAAATAACCTACATAAGGAGAAACAGAGAATAAATGTCCCTCCATATTCAGATTCTTCAGTACCAGGAGGTTCTGGTTTTCATTTTCCCACTCACGGTAATTAACTGTAGCACCACACATCCACATACCCTTTGGGATGAATGGAGCCTTCAGTTCGCCACGATCTACACGCTGGATATGTCTTTTTTTGAGATTCTTCTCATAACTGTCGCGTACCTTATTATTATATATATGTTTAGGCTGCTTACCGCTTATCATTTCCGAGTAAGACTGGCCCCCATCGTACGCCCCAACGGGATATTGATTATATTGCGCGAATACTGCTACCGGCATGAAAGCCAGCAGCAGTATCAGCATTATACTATGATTCTTACGTTTTTGTGTCATGCTACTGTACAGTAGGTTCGCCATACTCGAACGAGAAGTCATCGATATTGAGTACACTAGAATCCGATCCATAGAAGTAGTCACCCCACTTGCTTGCAGAGCATACGATAATCATATGGGTTGGCTTCTTCGTCGTTGAATAATAAACCAATGGGATGTTAAACTCTTGCCATGCACCACCGCTACTTGTGTTGCGAGTCATCTGACCATAGGCGATAACTCGCGGATCGGTTGCCCAATTAAGACTTGTGGTCAGCTCATATCCATCGCTGTTACTTGCATTTGCAACTTTGAACTTTTCTGTTACCAACGCACAGAATATCTGACACTCATCATTTGAATTCTTTGCAGGAGCACCGACTCCAGAAGGCTGGCTGCCTCGGTTAATTGAACCTGGAGTATAACAATAGTAACCCTTCAGTGCTGATGGACGAGAGGTGAATGGTACGCCCCACTCGAGTTTTGCGCCCTTGGTTGTGATAAGGCCAATGAAATCACCAGTGAACAAACTTGCAGCAGCCAACTTAATTGAAGCCCAGGCTGTAGCGAGCTTTGCAGAAGAGTTTCCACTACGCTTGAAGGAAGTATCCTGTGTAGTTACACTACCAATAAAGGTTGCAGCACCGGCATTACTTGAGTTCCAATACTTAGGATCGGCAGGATTGCCACAGATAGAAATCTTACCATCAACATACCAGTCTTCAAATCCAGAGTTATAAATTTGCTCTTGCGCTTCTGTTGTGAAGTTCACTTCATTACTGTTAATAGGCTCGTCAGTACCATTGTTATAAACAAAGCGGTATGTATAAGCTGTAGAAGCTGATAGTCCCTTCAGCTTATAGGAGATGGTACCGTTATTGTTGGTCAGGGCGTTGTTAGCCACTGTAGTCCACTCGCTGTCGGTCTTCTTCCTCCACTGCAGGGTTACGTTCTCGAAGTCATTCTTTTCCAGAGAAGCCTTACCGGAAAGTTCTGCAAAGGTGCTCCACGAAGATGCATTCTTTGCCTGGAGGGAGGTAAGATTCTTGCGAGGCACTTGAATAGTGTATGTGTATGTCTGGGTAGCATCGTCAGTTACAACTGTGATGTTACCCTGGCTACCTACAGGATCTCCAACACTATAATTGATAATGATGTGATCGCGAGCCTTTACGTTCTTTACTTCATTGGTCTGACTCTTGGCAGCATCGTTATTTACTGTAACTTTCAAATTGAGGTCAGCAACGGGGAAATAGGCTGAACCAGTAGTCTGCCCCATAACAAAGGTGCGTGCCGTGACGCCAGCCTGTGCTGAAGTAACCTCAGCTTTGGCGCTCTCGAAATACTTATTGAAGTTATCGTCAAAATTCACAGTTACCTTTACATTAGCCAACGTACAGGTGACAGAGGCAGTGTTTGCCTCTTTACGCTTGATGGTAACACTTGTCGAACCTGCATAATAAGGAGCATCGAAAGCAGAATTACTACCATCCCAGTTGGCAGAGTGTGCAACTATGGTGTAAGTTCCTTCTGCCAATTTTATGTTACCTTTAAGCGTTTCGGAATTATTCCAATCATTGGTTTCCAGAGAAACGCCATCGCCACTCTTGGCAACTTGTCCGTTAGCATCCAGAACAGCAACATATAACTTCTTGGCATTATAACCGGTAGGAACATCGGCACGAGTGTAAGTTGAAACAATCGTTTCGACCTTCAGTTTCAGATAACCTTCTCCCTGCTCTGCAACCTCTATATCATTGGTACAAGAGGCTACGAATAACGTAGCGCAGAGCAAACTAAACATGGAAAATATCTTTTTCATTTCTTTATCTTCTTAATGTCGTTTATATAAAAGTCAAAACTTATTATTCTGTTATAGTTACTTTAACTGTACCTGTTTTAGTATTACCTTCCATATCTGTTACTGTCATCAAAAAATTATGCTCTCCTGAAAGAAGACCTAAGAACAAGTAGAACTGTCCGACAGGGAATGTGTAATCTGTGTCACCTTGAGCAGGTACGGTAATTACCTTATCAAGACCACTTAAGAATGCTACCAGGTTCTGGTTGCCTACAACCTCACAGCCATTTACGAGGTCAACACCTGGATATTCGTCTGCAACGCCAACCAATGACTCCATCATCTCATCACTAGATGAGTTTACTTTAACCATAACACTCTTCAAACCATTATCTGCATGCATCACAACATCACCAGAAGTAGGATCAGCTGTAGCAGATTCCTCAGCAGACAAAGTCACAGGAGCAGGGAGAGTAAGTGTAATCAGGTCTGCACCGGGATTGTCACCAGGATTGTCACCGGGATTGTCACCAGGTTCGTCGTTTTCTGCATCAGTAACATCTACTACAATTTCATCACCAGTTTCGGTAAAAATAACATTAGCATTGATAGTGATTGTCGTAATCTTACCTGTCTTGGGATCCTCGGGCAGCACTCCAAAGTTGATAACCAATTCGTCACCACCACGGAAGTACTTGGAATCGTCGTCATAATGTACATCAAGCATCGATTTTTCCAAATACTGTTCAGAATTAATCGTAGTACCATCCGACTTCAGTTTACCTGAGAAGTCCAACGTCAGTCTTTCTGTTTCATTTTCGAACAACCAGTAATAATCTTTACGGTTACTACTGCTGACGAAATCCAGTACCGTCGAACTACCGTCATTAATTGTTACTGTCCAAGATTCGAACTGTGTCAGGAATTCATCATCGTAATTTACACTTATATGGCTATTCTTCATCTTACAAACCACCTTTACATTTGTGGTAATGCCATTTTGGATTTCCATAGGTTCTGTTCCCTCAAAATAGGGAGAGGTCCTTTTCTTCGCACATTTACCTGCGGTGTGAGAAGTAACTGAATAATTACCCACGGGCAATTCCACTGATGCCGGAACTTCCTCCACAGATTCGTACTTTACAATATATGTACTGTCTGCGTTCACCACCTCAACAGGAAAGTCCGTAACTTCCTCTTGGGAACGGGTAAACGTTTCAGGCTCAAGCAGAGAAACGTTGAGAGCCATACGACCGGTTGCTGTATTCTCCAAGCCGCTCTTTATATCTTCGCTAACACACGAAGCGAAGCCTACGACGGTCATCAAACCAACGATGAATATATTTCTTATTTTCATTTTTCAAATCAATTATTAGGAATCAAACTTCGTGTTAATTTTAAATCCACTCTACAGGTACTTCAATGGAAACAACACGGTCGTTAGTCGTTTCGTCAACAGTAATTGTAAGAGTGAAAGTGCCGTATTCGTTGGAAGTGTAGTGAGGTTTAACGGTCAGTTTGTAAGCCTCATTGCGTTTCAACGTGAATTTACCTGATGCTGTAGCAGTTGTAGATGTGTTACCATTCTTATCCACATGTACATATTCCTCCTTGACTTTCAGTGAGATAGCATAGGATATTTCCTCACCGCTTTCCTTCAGCTTGACGTACCAAGGTTCTTTATCAGTTTTTGACCAAGGTAGTTTCTGACTTCCAAGTGCTTCTGTACCTGAAAACTCGGTGCTGTAATCATCATAGTACTTAGCCATATCTGCATCATACTCTACAAGAATTTTACCACAGGTGGGAGTACAATTCACATTTACAACTTTCTCTTCATCGGGATTTAGGATAAATGAAGTGCTGCCTTCAACACGGAAAGTATTACGACTGGCAGATTCCTCAGAACCATAAAATGCCTTGATCGAATAAGAGTTGTTGGAGCCTATAGTGCGCTCGAATTCTAAATCACTCTGAGGACCTTGCCATGTCTGGAGTACATTAGTTCCTTGCAATAACTGAACCGTGTAATTCCTTGTGTTTCGGTAATCAGCCTCATTGAGGGCACGTGTTTCCTCATCGAAACTGGCATCGGCATTCAAATTAAGAACAATCTTACCCGTTTCTGACTTGTCCAGATTATCTGACGGCTTCGTATCAAAGTCGTGCTCCGAACATGATGCGAAGAGTGCAATTGCACTCAATCCCATGCAAAAGATTAATTGTTTTTGTTTCATTACTTGAAATATGTTTATAATTTGTTGCTCGAACATTATTTTTCGGGTGCAAAATTACCCCGACTTTTTATAACACATATTAAAAAGTGGTAGTATTTTTTAACAATATTGGTAAAAAAGAATAAAATAAGGTAAAAAAATAATTGAAAAACGGTACAATGACAAAAACAGAAAACAGGAGAAAAAAAGAGAAAATAACGTTGAAATGGTCATTTTCTTTCGATTTTTGTTAAATTTGAAACTTGAAAATAAAGTAAGAGAAGAAAAAAGGAAAAAGATATGGATTAGACAGAAATCTTATCGGACAAGCCTATAAAAAGTATTTTATCCTAAGGGATTTTTCCATTTCAAAGTTTGGAATATACATACCAAGGTTTGGAATGTACATTTCAAAGTTTGCAACATACATTCCAAAGTTTGAAACGGAAAATTGCTACCGAGGAAATATCTTTTCCTAAACGGGAAAAGAACATTTACTTCTTGTTCTTGCTATATTGCTCGACTGTCACCTTACGGATAACAACATCTTCCAGAGGACGGTCGTTCTTGTCTGTGGAAACAGCCTGAATCTGTTTTACAACATCCATCCCATCAATAACCTCACCGAAGACCGTATATTGGCCGTCGAGATGGGGTGTTCCGCCACGTGTTTCGTAATCGTCTTTCATCTGGGCAGTCATTTCTATGCCTTTATCTTGCAACATGGAACGAACATTTTTCAGTTCACTTGGAGACTGCTTCTTACCATAAACAATATAAAACTGGCAGCCGCTGCTATTCTGTTCCGGATTTACATCGTCCGCTTCTCTGGCAGCTGCTAAGGTTCCACGCCAATGATATATATAAGGTAAACAAAACTCGGCAGGAACGGTGTATCCGTTATTGCCCTCACCCAAAAGCTGGCCCTTTGGTGCATTACGCGAATCAGGATCGCCACCTTGAATCATAAAATTCTTAATACACCTGTGAAATAGGGTCCCGTCGTAGAATCCTTCTGAAGCTAACTTCAGGAAATTATTACGATGCAGAGGGGTTTCATCGAACAAGGCAACTCGGATAATGCCGCAAGATGTTTCGATGCGGACAACGGCACGTTTTTCCTTCTTCCGCGCCTGAACAGATATTACAGACATTGAAAGGAACAAAATCAGAACGATAAGAATCTTATTTTTCAGCATAATTTTGATGTTTTGTGCAAAAGTAAGGAAAAATTCCCCACCATGCAACAAAATAAAGAAAAAAAATATTCAAGAAAGGCAATAATGGGTAAATTTCAAAAAAAAGACCATTTCATCGAATGATATTAATCATTTTGCACGACTTATCTGAAAAGAAAATTAAGGCACAAAGAAGTTTATTAAAAAAAATTTTTGAAAAAATGTGGGGAATTGTGGGGAATTTGATTATCTTTGCACCCAAGAATTAATATAATTAAGTACACGTGATGAGATTTACCGGCAATATTGATGCCAAAGTTGACGAAAAGGGACGAGTTTTTGTTCCAAGCAGCTTCCGCAAAATTCTTCAGAAAGAAGAGGAGCTGGGGCTGATTCTGCGTCGCGACATCTTCCAACGCTGCCTGATACTGTACCCTCAACAGGTATGGGATAAGCAGGTTGACGCCATTACTGCCAAAACCAATATGTTTGACAGAAACGGACGCAACGCCCTCAGACAGTTTGTAGCTGGTGCAGAAGCTGTATCGCTGGATAGCGGAGGACGTATTCTGATACCCAAAAGATATCTGGAAGAGGCCGGCATTAAGAACGACGTTCGCTTTATCGGTGTAGATAACACCATAGAAGTCTGGAACAAACAAGACGCAGAAGCACTTCTCGGTCAGCCGGAAGCTTTGGCAGACTGTCTGGAAGAGATGATGAACGCACCACAAGAGTGCAAGTAGAATAACAATCAAGCATGATGAGCGAGGTTTATCATATTCCTGTTCTGTTGAAAGAGACAGTGGACGGACTTGACATCAAGCCCAACGGGACTTATGTTGACCTCACCTTTGGAGGAGGCGGGCATAGCAGAGAGATTCTGAGCAGATTGGGAAAAGACGGACGTCTGTACAGTTTCGACCAGGACCTGGATGCCCAGAAGAATGCGCTTCCCTTGGAAGAAACATACGGGAAAGCTTTTACGTTTGTAAGAAGCAATTTCCGCTTCCTGAAGAACTGGATGCAATACTATGGTGTAGAGCAGATTGACGGCATTCTGGCTGATTTAGGCGTTAGCAGCCATCATTTGGACGATGGAGAACGGGGATTCAGTTTCCGATACGATGCCAAGCTGGACATGAGGATGAACCAGACAGCAAGACTGAAAGCAAGCGATGTGCTGAAGAACTACTCGGAAGAACAACTGGCAGATGTCTTTTATCTGTATGGCGAAATGAAAAACAGCAGGAAACTGGCATCAGCAATCGTCAAGGCAAGAGCCACAACCGAGATGGAGACTACAGGCCAATTGGCAGAAATACTGAAGCCGTGCTTGGGTTACGACAGGGAAAAGAAAGACCTGGCACGTATTTTTCAGGCATTACGAATTGAAGTAAACGGAGAAATGTCTGCACTTAGGCAAATGCTGGCAGCAGCCGTAGAGATATTAAGTCCGGGAGGAAGAATCTCGATTCTGACATATCACTCGCTGGAAGACAGAATGGTGAAGAATATCATCAAGTCGGGAAATGTGGAAGGAAAGACGGAAACAGACCTGTTCGGACAAAGCAAAGCGCCCCTGAAGGCCGTGAACAGAAATGTGATTACAGCATCGGCTGAAGAGGTACAGATGAATCCGCGAAGCAGATCGGCAAAACTTAGAATAGGAGAAAAATGGCAGAGATGACAGATAAAAACCAAGAGGAACTGGAGAAAAAACAGGCAACCGCCCCAGAAGATCAGGAGCAAAGCGGAAAGAGTATAATTTACAACGCTTTGGTCAACGACGAGGATGACGGCGAGAAGAAAAACATAGAACATCTGAAGGATGTTCTGCAGGCGCTGAGTATCAACGGGTTGTGGTTCAAGCGTCAACTGGGTGTGCTGGCATTAATACTTTTGGGAATCATTATCTACATTTCGAACCGCTATCAGGCACAGAGCGAGATGATAGAAGAGGATAAACTGCACGAGGAATTACAAGACTGGAAATACAGGAGCATGACCAGAAACAGCGAGCTGACATTCCGCTGCCGCCAAAGTCAGTTAGAAGAACAACTGAAAGCAATGGGCGACAGCACGCTTTGCTCCAGCAACGAGCCCGTCTATGAACTTACAAACGATTAAAAGAAACGAATGAAGTCAACAAAAAACGATAGTTCAATTGGTAGATTTCGCATCATCCTGGCGTTTATTGCGATATTAGCCGTATATATTCTCGGGACGGCCCTTCATACCATGTTGCCCCCTCAAAGCAACTATTGGGAGCAAGTGGACAAGCGCTTTACAACAGAGAATATCTCCATTCCTGCCAACAGAGGGAATATCCTGTCGGCAGATGGACAAGTTCTTTCCGGCTCCATACCTGTATATCGTTTATACATGGACTTCAAGGTTTACGATCCGGATTCTGTAAGTCAAAAGAAGATAGAGAAATGGAGAGACTCTGCATTCGTTGCAGATTTGGACAGCATATCAGTTGGATTGGCAAAGATATTCCAGAATCACGATGCAGCCTGGTTCAGGAATCACTTGCTGAAGGGAAAGCAGCGTGGCAGATTTGCCTGGAACATCTGTCCTGGGAAACTGGCATCGTACATTCAGTACAAAGAATGCCAGAAACTGCCCATGCTGAGGGAAAGTGCCAACAGAAGCGGTTTCCACGCCGAAGAGATTATGCAACGCAAAAAACCATACGGTATGCTGGCATCCAGAACCCTTGGTGATTTGTATGCCGACTCCAGCGCTAAGGCAAAATGCGGACTTGAGCTGAGTTTCGACAGCATCCTGAGAGGAAAACCGGGTACTTCCCACTCGTCAAAGGTCCTGAACAAACGCATCAGATTTGTTGATATGCCACCAGAAGACGGCAACGACCTGTTAACAACGCTCGACATCAACATCCAGGATATGGCCGACAGAGCCTTGCGTAACAAGCTGAAAGAGGTGAACGGCGAAATAGGAATGGCGGTGGTGATGGAGGTAAAGACAGGTGACGTAAAAGCGATCGTAAACCTGACAAGGATGTCCGACGGCGGCTATTACGAGTGTAAGAACAATGCCGTGAGCGACCTGATGGAACCAGGCTCCACCTTTAAGACAGCCAGTATAATGGTAGCCCTTGACGATGGTAAAATAAATAAGAACACGCGCGTAGAGACAGGAAGCGGTATTTACCAGATGCATGGACGCTGGATGAAAGACCACAACTGGCGTAAAGGCGGCTACGGCAACCTGTCGGTTCCAGAAGTGCTGATGTTCAGCTCGAACATCGGAGTCAGCAGACTGATAGACGATGCCTACAAGGACGACCCTGACAGATATGTTCGCGGCCTGAACAAACTGGGCGTAGGACTTCCGCTTAACCTTCCCTTCGTAGGAAAGGGAGAACCTCGCGTCCGTCATCCCAAGAAACAAGGCAGATTCTGGTTAAACTGGAGCAACACAGCCCTCCCATGGATGAGTATCGGATACGAAACTATGCTGCCCCCCATAGCCACACTAACATTCTACAATGGTATAGCTAACGGCGGAAAGATGGTTAAGCCCCGGTTTGTAACGGCCGAATTAAAAGACGGGCAGGTGATTCGTGAATTCCCCACAGAGGTTATCAAGGAAAACATGTGCAAACCCAGCACACTGGCAGATATCCAGGAGATTCTGGAATTGGTAGTCAGCAAAGGATTGGGAAAGAAAGCAGGAAACAACGGCAGGTACTTTAAAGTTAGCGGTAAAACAGGTACGGCACAGATAGCAGCAGCCGGCGGAGGCGGATATCATAGCGGCACTACCAGGTATATGGTCAGCTTCTGCGGATACTTTCCAAGCGAAGCTCCCAAATACAGTTGTATCGTATGTATCGTAAAGACAGGCTTGCCTGCATCTGGAGGCGGCCAGTGCGGTCCTGTGTTCAGCGAAATCTCACAATACATTATGTCGAAAGGCAACAGTCACGACGCCAGAGAAGTCAGCGACTCCAACTCTGTATATATCCCCACTTCTGTACGCGGACAAGAGCAGAAATCCAACCTTGTGCTGGAGGAGCTGGGGATAAAGGAGCAGCTGGAAGCTAAAACAGACTCCGTCCCAGAGAATAAGATTCCCGACGTGACAGGTATGGGAGCAAGGGATGCCGTATATGAACTACAGAAACGAGACCTGAAAGTGAATGTACATGGTAAGGGACGCGTAAAGAGTCAAAGCATTCCTGCCGGCAGTATTGCCGAAAGAGGTAAGACGATAACAATACAATTGGAACAAAACCAGAAATAAAACATACAATTATGAAATTAACACAATTGATAAATGTATGCCGTCCCACAAAGGTTATAGGTGACACAGAAAAAGATGTAACCGGGATTGAGATAGACTCACGCTTGATTAAAAGCGGAAATATGTTCGTAGCCATGCGGGGAACGCAGGTTGACGGACACACATATATAGCCAAAGCTGTAGAGCTTGGTGCCAAAAGCATCGTCTGCGAGAAATTGCCTGCCGACATTCAGGATGACGTAACATATATACAATACGAAAAGACCGAAGATGTCGTAGGACCTTTGGCAACAACTTTCTTCGGGAGCCCGACCAGCAGGATGAAACTGATTGGTGTAACAGGCACCAATGGAAAGACCACCATTGCTACCGTATTATATAATATGTTTAGGAGAATGGGGTACAAATGCGGACTGTGCAGCACCGTCTGCAACTACATAGACGGTGAGGCTGTTCCCACAGAATGTACTACGCCCGACCCTATTACGCTGAACAGGCTGTTAGGACAAATGGCTGATGCCGGATGCGAATATGCCTTTATGGAAGTCAGCAGCCATAGTGTGACCCAGAAGAGAATCGGCGGTTTGAAGTTCGCCGGTGGCATTTTCACCAACCTGACCCGAGACCATCTGGATTACCACAAAACATTCGAAAACTACAGAGATGCCAAAAAGGGATTCTTTGACGCACTACCTAAAGGCTCCTTCGCTATTACGAATGCAGACGACAAAAATGGTTTCGTAATGGTACAGAACACAAAAGCAACGGTAAAAACCTACTCAACACGTACGGCTGCCGACTTCAAGGCTAAGATTCTGGAAGAGAGCTTCGAGGGGATGAACCTGGAGATTAACGGCCAGGAAGTTTGTGTACAGTTTGTCGGACGCTTTAACGTGAGCAATCTGCTTGCCATCTATGGAGCTGCCGTGATGATGGGGGCCGATCCAAGAGAAACGCTGATACACCTCAGCGCTATGAAACCTGTTAACGGACGATTCGAGACCATCCGTTCCAAGAATGGCGTAACAGCTATCGTTGACTATGCCCATACACCCGATGCGCTGAAAAATGTCCTAGATACCATCAACGAGGTACTGAAGCATCGCGGTCAATGCTGGACCGTATGCGGTGCCGGTGGCAACAGGGATAAGGGGAAACGACCTCTGATGGCACAGGAAGCCGTCAAGAACAGCGACCGTGTGATTATTACCAGCGACAATCCAAGATTCGAAGAACCTCAGGAAATTATCAACGATATGCTGGCAGGACTGACCGAGAAACAGCGCCAAGGCGTGCTGAGCATTGTTGACAGAAGGGAAGCCATTCGTTCTGCTTGCCTCCTGGCACAACCAGGAGACGTCATCCTGGTTGCCGGTAAGGGCCACGAGGACTATCAGATTATCCAAGGTGTAAAGCACCACTTTGACGACCACGAGATTATACAGGAAGCATTTGGCTTAGTCCAAAACATTACAACGCTTAGCTAGAGTTGAAAATGAAGAGTTTAGAGTAAACAGTAAACGGTAAACTAAAACATGTTATATTACTTATTCAGATACTTAGGCGAATATGGAGTGAGCGGTGCTCACCTCTGGTCGTATATCTCATTCCGTGCACTCCTGACGTTGGTGCTCTCGTTAATTATTTCGGTATGGTTCGGAGAGTATTTTATCAAATGGATGAAGAAGCGCGGAATCAATGAGGCCCAGCGCAGCGCAAACATCGACCCATACGGAGTAGAGAAAAGGGGCGTTCCTACTATGGGTGGTTTGATTATCATCATCGCAACAGTTGTACCCTGTCTATTATTGGGCAGATTACGTAACATATACATGCTGCTGATGATTTTAACAACCGTATGGTTAGGAGCAATCGGTTTTGCTGACGACTACATCAAGATGAAAGTCACAAAAGACGGCTTACGCCCTTTGTACAAACTATTCGGACAAGCATTATTGGGACTTGTAATCGGCCTGACCTTATGGCTTAGCCCTGATGCTGTTATACGCGAGAATGTGAAAGCTGAAGTCCAGAATCCCACAGAAGAGGTTACATACAAGAAAGAGGCCGTAAAAAGCACCATAACAACCATCCCGTTTGTCAAGAATAACAATCTGCGCTATAGCGATATGTTCCGTTTCCTGGGCAGATACCGTACAGCTGCAGGATGGATATTCTTCGTATTCATGACAACCTTTGTGGTAATGGCAGTAAGCAACGGATGTAATCTTAACGATGGCATGGACGGTATGTGTGCCGGCAATTCTGCAATTATTGGCGTAGCATTGGCCATTCTGGCATACGTAAGCAGCCATATTGTGATGGCTGGTTATCTGAACATCATGTTTATTCCAGGCAGCGAAGAGATGGTAATCTTCCTGTTAGCATTCGTAGGAGCATTAATAGGCTTCTTGTGGTATAACGCCTATCCAGCCCAGATATTCATGGGTGATACCGGTAGCCTGGCCATAGGCGGTATTATTGCAGTCGCAGCAATCATTATTCACAAAGAATTGCTTATTCCCCTGCTTTGCTTCATATTCTTTATGGAAAGCGTCAGCGTTTTACTTCAGACCAACTATGCAAAAATGGGTAATAAGAAAGGGCAGAAATGGCGTGTCTTCAAACGGGCACCCATACACGATACATTCAGAGTGGCTCCCGGCCAACTTCCTGCCGACTTCAAGGTGCTCATCAACTGGCCAAAAGGATGTTGGTTAGAGTCGAAGATAACAGTCCGATTCTGGATTGTAACCATTATACTTGCAGCACTTACCATAGTGACGCTGAAAATCAGATAAAAAGGATTAGGGGTTAGAGATTAGGGATTAGAGATTAGAGAAGTGTGATAATATAAGATATTAAAGCAGGATGAAAGAGAGAATCGTTGTTTTAGGTGCAGCCGAAAGTGGTGTAGGCGCAGCTGTTTTGGCGCAGAAGAAAGGTTTTGATGTCTTTGTCAGCGACATGGGGACCATAAAGCCAGAATACAAGAGTATGCTGGAGCAATACGCTATCGAATGGGAAGAAGGACATCATACAGAAGAAAAAATCCTGAATGCAAAGGAAATTATCAAGAGTCCGGGCATACCCGAGAATGCTCCCATGATTGTTAAAGCCAGAGAAGCAGGAATTCCCATTATCAACGAGATAGAGTTTGCCGGAAGATACACCCATGCCAAGATGATTTGTATTACTGGCTCTAACGGCAAAACCACAACCACAAGCCTCATCTATCACATCTTTAAGAATGCCGGTTACAACGTAGGGCTGGCAGGCAACATAGGAAGAAGTTTGGCACTCCAGATTGCGGAAGGCAAAGAATATGATTACTATATTATAGAGTTGAGCAGCTTCCAACTCGACAACATGTATAAGTTCCGCGCTAACATTGCAGTTCTGCTGAACATCACCCCAGACCATCTGGATCGATATAACAACAGCATGCAGGAATACACAAATGCCAAGATGCGTATTCTGCAGAACCAGACCGAGGATGATGCTTTCGTGTACTGGGCCGATGACCCAATCATTGCAAAGGAACTGAAAAAATACGGTATAAAGTCACAGTTGTGTCCCTTCAGCATCCTAAAGAAAAACGGCATGATCGGCTATATTAACGACGGCCATTATGTAATCGAGCGCCCCACCCCATTCAATATGGAACAGGAAAGTCTGAGCCTGCATGGTAAACACAACATGTACAACAGCCTGGCTGCCGGAATTGCAGCTCACCTGAGCGGTATCAAAGACGAAACATTGAGACAGAGTTTGGGAGACTTTGAAGGTGTAGAGCACAGGCTGGAGAAAGTGGCTCGTGTCGGCGGTGTACAGTACATAAACGATTCAAAAGCGACAAATGTAGATGCCTGCTGGTATGCCCTGGAGAGTATGACAACTCCTACCATACTTATTATAGGCGGAAAAGACAAAGGAAACGACTATAATGCCATCAAGGATCTGGTGAAGAAAAAATGTGCCGGATTGGTCTTCCTGGGCGCCGACAACACAAAGTTACACAACTTCTTCGACAATATGGGAATACCCATTGCTGACACACACAGCATGAAGGACTGCGTGGCAGAATGTGTAAAAATGGCAAAACCGGGTTATACTGTACTATTGAGTCCCTGCTGTGCAAGCTTTGACCTCTTCAAGAATATGGAAGACCGGGGCGAACAATTCAAAGAACTGGTAAGGGCGTTGTGAGTTGTGAGTTGAGAGTGGCGAGTTTAAAGTTTAAAGTGACAATATATGACACTGAGCAATCTTAAAGAAAAAAGCTGGATGCAAGGCGATACGGTAATATGGATGGTATTCCTAATTCTGTGCATGATTTCCGTAATTGAAGTTTACAGTGCAACAAGTACTATGACTTATTCAAACGGGCACTACTGGGACCCGGTATTACGTCATAGTGCATTTCTGGGAATTGGAATAATCTTTGCCTGGCTCATAACACAGGTATCGTGCAATTGGTTTAAACTGGCATCGCTTGTTGTGCTGGCAATTTCCATTCTGTTGCTGATTGTCGTATTGTTTACAACCAAAATAAATGGCGGCGCACGTTGGCTTGAGATAGGAAGAATATCTTTTCAACCTTCCGAATTGGCCAAGATGGGCCTAATAGGTTTCACCGCATTCGTACTTTCTACCTCCAGGGACGAGAAGGGAGCCTCCAAGATAGGTACCAGATGGGTGATGGGTATTACCGGATTCGTTTTACTCCTTATAGCAACGGAGAACCTCTCTACTGCTATCATCATAGGCGCCACTATATTCGGCATACTGTTCTATGCACAGGCACCCAAGAAATACCTGGCAGTCATCGTTGGCTTGGGAATGGCTGTACTTATCCTGGGAGGCACAGCAGTCTATACCCTGTCGAAGTCTGAGACTATGATGGAGAAGATGTCCCAGGGTCCCTTGCATCGCATCCCCACATGGGTTCACCGACTGACTACGAACAATACCATCCCTGAGGATCCCAATAAATATCTTCTGACAGAAAATATACAAGTAACCCATGCCAACATTGCCATAGCCACATGCGGCATCATTGGCAAAGGACCTGGCAATTCCGTACAGCGTGACTATCTGCCACAGGCCTATTCCGACTTTATTTATGCCATCATCATAGAAGAGACCGGAGTCTTTGGCTTGTTTGGCGTTATGTTCCTGTACTTACTGCTGATGTGGCAGTCGATGAAGATTGCCAGCAGGTGCAAGTCGAGGTTCCCGTCGTATCTGGTTATGGGACTGGCACTAATGATAGTGATTCAGGCTATGGTAAACATGGCTGTTGCAACGGGAGCCTTCCCTGTTACAGGACAACCGCTACCCTTAATCAGCAGGGGCGGAACCAGTACGTTTGTGAACTGTGCCTATTTCGGTATGATTCTAAGTGTAAGCAGAACAGCCAAAAGAAAGGAATAGCATTCTATATAATATATAATAAGGTATATGGAAGATTTGAGAGTCATAATAAGCGGTGGCGGAACTGGAGGGCATATCTTTCCTGCAGTAAGTATAGCCAATGCACTGAAAGAGTTGCGTCCCAATGCAGAAATACTCTTCGTTGGGGCAGAGGGTAGAATGGAAATGCAAAAGGTCCCTGCTGCCGGCTATAAAATTATAGGCTTACCCGTCAGGGGGCTATTACGACCACTATGGAAGCCAGGCAACATAGGCGTGCTGTGGGATTTCCTAAGAAGCAAAAAGGCAATCAAAAAGACCATACGTCAATTTAAACCACATGTAGCAGTAGGAGTAGGAGGATATGCCAGTTCAGCCACACTGAATGCCGCGTACGAATTAGGCATTCCATGCCTGATTCAGGAGCAGAACAGCTTTGCCGGACTGACCAACAAGACATTGGCTAAGAAAGCCAGCAAGATTTGCGTCGCATACGAAGGAATGGAACGTTTCTTCCCCAAAGATAAAATTATGCTCACGGGAAATCCTGTACGGCAAAATCTGGTAAACAACAGCATCACAAAAGAAGAAGCTGCTAATGCCTTCAACCTTGAGGCCAACCTGCCTACCATACTCCTTGTAGGAGGAAGTCTGGGTGCTCGGACTTTGAATGAGAGCGTTCTCCGGAATCTTGATAAGATAGCACAAGCTCCTGTTCAGTTTATCTGGCAGACAGGAGGCTACTACAAAGAAACCATCGCTAACGAACTGAAAGGCAAGAATGTGCCCGACAATCTGTATATAACAGACTTTATCAGCAGAATGGATATGGCATACCGACTGGCCGACCTTGTGATAAGCAGGGCTGGAGCCAGCAGTATCAGCGAACTCTGCCTATTAGGAAAACCCAGTATTCTGGTTCCCAGCCCGAATGTAGCAGAAGATCACCAGACACATAACGCTATGGCATTGGTAAACAAACAGGCTGCTTTGTACGTCAAAGATGCAGACGCGGTAACTGAGCTCATCCCGCTTGCTCTGACAACCGTAGTGGATGCTGACAAGTTGAAAATGCTGGGAAGTAATGCTTACAAAATGGCATACAAGGATTCTGCACGCGTCATTGCAGAAGAGGTTTTGAAATTAACAAAGAAATAAAGATATGAATCTGAACGATATAAAATCAGTATATTTTGTAGGCATAGGCGGTATAGGAATGAGCGCCATTGCCAGATATTTCCTGCATAAAGGCATGACCGTCGGTGGATACGACAAGACACCCAGCGACCTGACCAAAAAGCTACAGGAAGAAGGCGCCAATATTCACTACACAGAAGATGTAGAGCAGATACCTGCAGAATGCAAGAACGCTGACTCAACTCTTGTTATCTATACACCAGCTATACCAGCCGAGCACAAGGAACTGGTATTCTTCCGCAAGAACGGATTCGAGATACAGAAACGCGCTCAGGTTCTGGGTACACTTACCCGTTCGCTGAAAGGACTCTGTGTCGCAGGCACTCATGGTAAGACTACCACCAGTAGTATGGCAGCACATCTGCTACATCAGAGCCATGTGGACTGCAACGCTTTCCTGGGCGGAATTACCAAGAACTACGGTACTAACTACATCATCAGCAAAGAGAGTCCTTACGTAGTGATAGAGGCAGATGAGTTCGACCGCAGTTTCCATTGGCTCACCCCCTTTGCCAGTGTTATCACTGCCACAGATGCAGACCATTTAGATATCTATGGAACAGAAGAGGCCTATCTGGAAAGTTTCAGCAAATACAGCAGCCTCATCCAACCAGGCGGGTTCCTGATTCTACACACAGGATTAAAGATGATCCCCCGTACACAAGAGGGAGTTACCACCTATACCTATAGCCGTGAAGAAGGCGACTTCCATGCCGAGAATGTAACGATTGGCAATGGAGAAATCTCCTTCGACTTGATATCACCTTTTGGGAATATCAAAGACATCAAATTAGGTGTACCCGTAAGTGTGAATATCGAAAACGGAATAGCTGCTATGGCACTTGCGCAGATTGCAGGTGCAAACGAAGAAGAAATCCGCAAAGGAATGGAAACCTTCGGTGGCGTGGACCGAAGATTTGATTTTCGACTGAAAACAGGCAAGATGGTATATCTAAGCGATTATGCCCATCATCCGGAAGAGATTCGGCAGAGCCTGCTAAGCATCAGGCAACTTTATGAAGGAAAAAAAATAAAAGTAATATTTCAACCTCATTTGTACACAAGAACAAGAGACTTCTATCGCGAGTTTGCAGATGCGCTCTCTTTGCTGGATGATGTAACCATAGTTGACATCTATCCAGCAAGAGAAGCACCTATCCCTGGAGTAACCAGCGCACTTATCTATGACAACTTGCGTTCCGGGGTAAAAAAACAGATGTGCAAAAAAGAGGAGATATGCAATGTCGTTCGTCAGGGAGGATTTGACGTACTAATCACATTGGGAGCAGGAGATATCGAGAATTATGCAAGTCAAATAACAGAAATATTAAAACCACTATCATGAAGATTGCACTCAAAATAATACTTCTACTATTGGTTGCAGGCTATCTGGTATTCGCAATCGTTCAGTTCTCCCAACGAACAGAGGAGCGAATCTGCGAAGCTATAGACATAGAGATAACAGACAGTCTGGAAGGTGGATTCGTAACTACCGATTACGTGCATAACATTCTGACGAAAAATAAGATATTTGCTGAAGGGCAGAAACTAAGCACCATAGACATACAGGGACTGGAGGAAATCCTTCAGAAAGACCCCTATATAGACAGTGCCAGATGCTACTGCTCTGCTGCAAGTCATTTGTGCGTACAGGTTATACCTCAGCATCCCATTCTCCACATCATACAAAACAATGGAGACAACTATTACCTGGACGGAAGCGGTGCCATTATGCCTGTAGAAAACATGAACATCGACCTTTGTATTGCAACAGGCAACATCACAAAAAACTACGCCAAGAAGAACCTAATGGAGCTGGCAAAATTCATCTATGAAGATGATTTCTGGGATAAGCAAATAGAACAGATTCATGTGAATGGTAATCACGAAATAGAGTTATACCCAAGAGTTGGTGAGCATATAATAATCTTAGGGACACCAGAGAATTTCAGGAAGAAATTCGAGAATCTGATGAAATTCTACAGAAACGGACTTAGCAAAACAGGATGGAACAAATACTCCATTATTAATCTGTCGTATAATGGGCAGATTGTATGTACCAAGAAGAATAACGCAAAAACAATATAGACTATGGGAGCAGAAAAGGACATTATCGTTGCCGTGGAACTAGGTTCCACCGCTATTAGGGGAATTGCTGGTAAAAGGGAGCCCGACGGTACAATGCGAGTCTTGGCTATTTCTCAGGAAGAAACCAACGATTCCATCAGGAAAGGCTTGGTCGATAACATCGACAAAACCACACAGGCAATATCACATGTAGTAAAGAAAATCAATGATGAACTGGGTATTCATACTACTCGGATTTATGTAGGTTTGTCCGGTCAATCCCTGAGAACCATGGAGAACAAAATCCCCTATCAGTTTGCAGAAAAGACAATCATCACCAATGATTTGATTGACCAACTCAAAGAAATTAACAATGGAGTCGTGTATCCTCAGGCTAAAATCCACGATGTCATACCTCAGGAATACAAGATAGGCAACCGCTATGTTCAGGATCCTGTAGGTATGCAATGTGAACATATCGAGGCACGCTTCATCAATGTAGTTGCACGTGCCGGCGTCAGCGATAACATAGAAAGATGCGTTAAGAATGCAGGCCTCGAGATAGCCGAGCTTCTGATCTCACCAATATGTTTGGCCGACAGCCTGCTTTCTGCTAACGAAAAACGTTCCGGCTGCGCTTTGGTGGACATGGGGGCAGACACCACCACCATATCTGTCTATTATTCCAATATCTTACGCCATCTGGTTGTCATACCCCTGGGTGGAAACAATGTTACCACAGATATTACCACAAAGAGCATCGAACAAGGAGAGGCTGAACAGCTAAAACTGAAATATGGTACAGCCTGGCACGAGAATGAGGATGAGCCCAGCAAGAATAAGATTCAGATAAGCTATGACCGTTCCATCACAGAAGACGAGCTTACCAACATTACAGAGGCCAGATACGAAGAAATCATCGTAAATGTAGGAGCACATATCAAGCCCTATAATGACAAACTGCTTTCCGGCATCCTACTGACTGGTGGAGCAAGTAAAGCAAAAAATCTCGCAAAAGCTGTTACCGAATACACACAGACTGACAAGCAAGTCCGTATCACCAAAGGACTGCCACTTAATATCAGTTTGGCCCACAATGTACACATCCCCGAAGACAACAACATGTACACCCTTATGGCATTATTGCTGAAAGGTGACCAGAACTGTGTCGGTGAAACTTCCACCATTGCTGAGGCTATCCCCACTGCCGCTGAATCGGTAATAGAGAAGCCTGCAGGAAATGAGCCTGTAAAGGAAGAGCCGGTAACACAGGAAGGCGCTGAAGGGAATGCAGAAGAAACAGGTGCCAAGAAAGATGAACCGAAGAACAAGGGTGGCATGAAGAAAAAGATAAACAACGTATTTTCCGTAATCAAAAAGATGCTGACCGATCCTGAGGAGGAAGAGGAAGAGATAACTGACGAAAAATAACTGTAAAAGAAGGATGTATTATGGCAGACAATATGAATTTCAACCAAGGAGGCATTTCGTTTAATTTCGAATCAAAAGCCTCACAAAGCATCATCAAGGTTATTGGTGTTGGTGGTGGCGGCGGTAATGCCGTTAATCACATGTATCGTGAAGGTATCCACGATGTTACCTATGTACTGTGTAATACCGATAAAAAGGCGTTAAGCGACTCTCCCATACCCAACCATCTGCAATTAGGCAAGGACGGTCTTGGAGCAGGGAACCGCCCTGAAAAGGCAAGACAGGCTGCTTTGGAAAGCATGGACGAGATTAAGGAAATGCTCAACGACGGTACCCGTATGGTATTTATCACAGCAGGAATGGGAGGCGGTACCGGAACTGGTGCGGCTCCTATCATTGCGCAATGTGCTAAAGACGCAGGCATACTTACAGTTGGAATTGTTACCATACCCTTCAAGTTCGAAGGTAACAAGAAAATCAATCAGGCATTGGATGGCGTTGAGGAAATATCCAAGCATGTAGATGCCTTGTTGGTAATTAACAACGAACGACTACGCGAAATCTATCCTGAGCTGACCGTACTGACAGCCTTTGCAAAAGCCGATGATACACTTAGCATCGCAGCAAAAAGCATTGCAGAGATTATCACCATGCACGGTATTATGAACCTCGACTTTCAGGATGTAACAACCGTTCTGAAAGACGGCGGTGTAGCTATTATGAGTACAGGATACGGCGAAGGTGAAAACCGAGTAACAAAGGCAATCAACGAAGCCCTGAACAGCCCGCTATTAAATAACAACGACATCTTCAATTCCAAGAAGGTCCTCCTGAATATCAACTTCTCCAGCGATAACGAGAACGAGAACCTGATGATGGAGGAAATCAACGAGGTTCATGACTTCATGAGTAAATTCCGCGAGGATGTGGAAACAAAATGGGGTCTGGCAACAGACAGCTCTTTAGGCAACAAGGTAAAAATTACCCTGCTTGCTACCGGTTTCGGATTGCAGAATGTACCCGGGATGCCCGAATTAACCGTGCAGCAATCCCGTGAGAAGGAAGCATACGAAACAGAGAAGAGGCAGAAGGAAAGCGACAGAATAGAACAATACTACGGTAGCGAGAATTCATCACCCCGCCGCCGCCGTTGTATTCATATCTTCAGGGACGAGGAACTGGACAATGACGACATCATCTCTATGATTGAGACATTACCCACCTACCGACGTTCTAAAGAAGACCTTAATAAACTCTCTTCAGCAAAACCTGCCCCCACAAATGTGGAGACAACACCAGAGACAGAAGAACCAGACGGTATTCTAACATTCAATTTCTAATAAGGAAGAGCCACATTAAGAAAATACCGTTCGCAGCACATCCAGGGATTTCATCTCAGGAAATTCCGGGATGTGCAAGCGATAGTAATCAACCAATACATCCAGCACCCTTGCTCTTTGCTGCCGGTTAAAGCGAAAAAGATGCATCGTCGGGTAGTTCATCCTTAACAGAAAAGGCAGGAAAGAGGATTCGTATGCTTCCAGATACTGCCCATGCGATGGAATCACACTAACCATAGCCGATTCCCTCATGTCAAACACCATTCCTTGAAGATAATCCAGGACATTAGGCCAGAAACCCAGAAAGCGAGTCAGGCGAATCAAGAACACAAGGTGAAAATTCGCCACCCCCTTCTCCGATCGGTCAAACCATTGCAGGCTATTATATAAATAATGGAAAAGAGACTGATTTTCCATCTCATGCTTTAAGGCATAGAACAGAAACTCGGAAAGGAAAAGAGAAACTGTTCCTTTGATATAGTCATAAGGTAATGATTCATACGAAATGTGCAATTTCATATCACGTATTCGCTGTAAGTTCTGATTTGACCTGAAATCAAAATCCAGCTCCAGAATGTTCAACGGTCGAAGCAGCGACGTCTTAACATTACTGCGTTTCTGCTTAGGCATTTTAACCAAGAAACCCAAATTTCCGTGTTGCTGAGTATAGATGTTCACGATAACACTTTCATCATTGAATCTTAACTGGTGCAACACAATACCTATCGTCCGCTCTAACATACTCAATTATCTCATATTTTATGGTAAAGTTAACAAAAATAATGAAGAATTTGGGTAAATCAGCCAATTTTTACACAACAAAATACATTTTTCTTCAAAAATATTTTGTCAGTCAACGAAAAAGACCTACCTTTGCAACCGCAATTGAGGACACCACCTCGAAAGCACTGGCTAAACGCCGAAGGTTTGGTCCCTTCGTCTATCGGTTAGGACGAGAGATTTTCATTCTCTAAAGAGGAGTTCGACTCTCCTAGGGACTACAAAAGAACAAAATAAAAACAAAATTCAAAATGGCTAATCACAAATCATCAGTCAAGAGAATCCGCCAAGAGGAGAAGAGAAGACTCCACAACAGATATTACGCTAAGACCATGCGTAATGCTGTACGCAAATTGCGTGCAACCACAGACAAGGCAGCAGCTATTGAACTGTACCCAAGCGTTCAGAAAGCACTGGACAAGTTGGCAAAGGTTAACGTTATTCACAAGAATAAGGCTGCAAACCTGAAGTCTAAGCTGGCTCGTCACATTCAGAAGTTGGCTTAACACGCATACTTTTTGTCATAGCGGACACAATAAAGGCAGTTTCCAAACGGAAGCTGCTTTTTTGTTTTGTATTTCCCATATAACTTGTTTTTGTACATTAATCGGGTCGCTTTTGGGTAATACTTCTGCTCGGGAATAAAAAATAAACATGTTTATTTTGTATTCCGCTCGTTTTTTCATATCTTTGTACCAAATTTAACGTCGTTCTAAAATAATGGAAGATTTACAGAAAAACAATGCAGAATACAGTGCCTCTAACATCCAGGTTCTGGAGGGGTTAGAGGCTGTACGCAAACGTCCCGCCATGTACATTGGCGACATCAGTGAAAAGGGATTGCATCATCTTGTTTACGAAACGGTAGATAACTCTATCGACGAGGCTTTAGCCGGTTATTGTACGCACATCGAGGTAACAATCAATGAAGACAATTCCATTACCGTTCAGGATAACGGGCGTGGTATCCCCGTAGATATGCACGAAAAGGAACACAAGAGCGCTCTTGAAGTCGTAATGACTGTTCTGCACGCCGGAGGTAAATTCGACAAGGGAAGCTATAAAGTCAGCGGTGGTTTGCACGGTGTTGGTGTAAGTTGTGTAAACGCCCTTTCCACAAGGATGGTATCACAAGTTTTCCGTGATGGCAAGATATACCAGCAGGAGTATCACATTGGCAAGCCCCTGGCTCCTGTTGCCGTTGTTGGCGAAACAGAATTACGCGGAACACGTCAGCAGTTCTGGCCCGACAAGACCATCTTTACCACAACAACATACAAATACGATATTCTGGCTAACCGTATGCGTGAGTTGGCATATCTGAATGCAGGTATTACCATTACGCTTACTGACCTTCGTCCTGACGAGGAAGGCAAGACCCGTACAGAAAAATTCTATAGCGAGGGTGGTCTGAAGGACTTTGTCCGTTACATCGAGAGCACCCGTACTTCACTTTTCAACGATGTTATCTATCTGAATACCGAGAAGCAGGGCATTCCCATCGAGGTGGCAATCATGTACAACACAGCCTACTCAGAGAACCTGCATTCATACGTTAACAATATCAACACCATTGAAGGCGGTACCCATCTGCAGGGATTCCGTGCTGCACTGACCCGTACACTTAAAACATACGCAGAGCAAGAGTGTACAAAAGAATTGGAGAAACTGGCCAAGAATAATATCGAGATTAGCGGCGAGGATTTCCGCGAGGGCTTGACAGCCGTTATCTCCATCAAGGTTGCCGAGCCTCAGTTTGAGGGACAGACAAAGACCAAGTTGGGCAACAGCGAGGTGGCAGGAGCTGTTCAACAGGCTGTAGGCGAAGCCCTGTCACAATACCTTGAGGAGAACCCCCGTGAGGCCAAGCTCATTGTAGAAAAGGTATTGCTAGCTGCTCAGGCTCGTGTAGCTGCACGTAAGGCCCGTGAGAACGTACAACGTAAGAACCCTATGAGCGGTGGTGGTCTGCCAGGCAAGTTGGCCGATTGCTCCGACAAGGATCCTGCAGCAGGCGAGCTCTTCATCGTCGAGGGTGACTCAGCCGGCGGTTCTGCCAAGCAAGGACGTAACCGTCACTTCCAGGCTATTCTCCCCATCCGTGGTAAGATTTTCAACGTAGAGCGCGTAATGTGGAATAAGGCTTTCGAGCATGAGGAGGTGAACAACATCTTCCAGGCATTAGGCGTTAAATTCGGATTGAACCCGGAAGATTACAAGGAGGCCAATTACGACAAGTTGCGTTACTACAAGACCATCATCATGACCGATGCCGATGTCGATGGTTCTCACATCGACACCCTTCTGATGACACTCTTCTTCCGTTTCATGCCACAACTAATCCGCGATGGCCGTCTTTACATTGCAACTCCTCCTCTCTACCGTTGCAAGATTGGAAAGGTAGAGGAATACTGCTACACCGAGGAAGACCGTCTGCGTTTTATGGAGAAGTACAATAACGGCAAGGAAGAAGGTATGTTCACCCAGCGTTACAAAGGTCTTGGTGAAATGAACCCCGAGCAGTTGTGGGAAACAACCATGAACCCAGAGACCCGTCTGCTCAAGCAGGTTACGATTGAAGATGCAGCAGCTGCCGACTATGTATTCTCTATGCTGATGGGCGAAGATGTAGGCCCACGCCGCGAGTTCATAGAGCAGAATGCCGTTTATGCAAACATTGACGCATAATATCCGTCAGATTCTGATAAGAATCAAGTAAGAGGGCACATCGAAATGATGTGCCCTCTTGTCTTTATAAGAAATTCCATCACAGAGGAAATGCAGGTTTGTACAGACTTTCCGTGCCCATAGGTGCGACAGAGGCATCGAAAACAGTCCAATTGCTGAGGGTAAAGATTCTATTCAGGCGGTCTGAGTAGAAACAGAGTTCTATGCTGGCATCATTGCCATTACCAGCTATGGTCAGCGAGAACGTCGCCTTGCCGTCAATGATGTCCGGTGCAGCTACACCTCGCACCTCTCCATTCACTTTGGCACAGAGCAGGTCATTTGTCGATACGTACGGTTGCAATTCATCCTGCAGGATGACGAGCACGGACATGAACTGCTCGTAATCAGCATAATTGGCAGGTGCCTGCCAAGCGGGGCGAGTGTCGTTTCCCGGTTTCACTACAGTTCCATCATCTTCTTTGGAGCAGCCCCCCATTATAATGGTGAGGGCTGCTAAAAAAGAAAGCAATATCTTCTTCATCATTTTACGATTTCAATTTTATCATTATGAATATACAAACCTGTCCGACGTGGTTTCTTCTGCAGTCGGATACCATCAAGTGTGTACCAATAGCCATAAGCATGTCTGTCCGACTTAACGAAGCTAATCTGCGTGGGTTCTTCGGGAGTACCCAGCACAGCATCGGCCTGATAAGCCAGTGGGCTCTGTGTAGCAGCTACGAGTTCTCCATCACGCTCGATGCAGAATACAAGGTTCTGGTCGGAAGACTTCTCATCGCCACCGATGTTCAGGAAGAACAGACCGTCTTCTGTTATTGCAGCTGCACCACAACGGCGAGCCCCATCGTAAGTTACCAGGCTGTCTCCCTCGCAAACCTCTGCATCAGTCACCTGTGCCACGATGTTCATGGTTGTTGCCGTATGGTTACGATATTCCGGTGCAAGAGCATCCGCATCAGATCCAGAGTAGCGGTTATTGTCATAATAGAGCGGATAGATGAAGTACTCTGTAGATACTGCGTTACGCTTCAGCATATAGCCATGTCCAACTTCCAGATATTGCAGTGTGCCCTTCCATGTCAGTTCCCCACTGCTGTTACGGCTCAGCATGGCAAAACCATCTTGCGACTTCAACACGTCACCCTCGTTGCCATAAGCCATATAATCGCTCATAGCCTGAGCAATGGGCAGATTGATTGTCGATAGATAGCCTATGCGGTTCCATCCCTTTCTTACCATAACAGCTGTTCTGGAGCTCTTTCCGCCTAAGTTAGCACTCTTAGCCGACTTGGCATAAACACGGTACATCAGTTGCGGATTGGGCTTCACCAACTGCTGGTCTTTGTCCCAACGGTATCCTGGCGCTTCTTTTGTCTTACGGCAATAGAGAGTCATGGCCGAGGTGGCTGTGACAATCTCAATGGCATCACCTTCCTCCCATGGAGCAACTCCGTTAAGCAGGTCACCCAGAGTTACGGAGTCTGTAGGTATCACATTCAATGATACCCAGTTCCAACCCTGAGCCAGGTCGATGGTCTGCACCTCTTTGCTGGCACTTACCAGAACGACAGGGTTGCTGCTGGTGCCTATTACTGTATCGCACTGGAAGGAGAAGGATTTGTCCTTTTCTTCGTTCAGCAAATATGTCCTACCCCTTGAGGCATCATACAGACGGAAGCTAAGCGGTGTAGCAGTATTCGGATAGCCATAAATTGTAAGGTAAGTAAGCGCCTCGTTGGCATTAGCCTTCTTGTCAACTTCCACATGAGCTACACCCATCACCTCCTGCTGCGGGCTAAAGGCTGCAAGCAAGTCACGACTGTCGCTAATTACATTACCATCGATATTCACACGAATCACCATGTGCATCATTTGGTTTTTGTTCTTCAACTCGTCGCTAACACGCCATTGTGGCTGACGTCCCTCAATACAGATTTCCACGGGAAGAAGTTCGGTCATATTGTCGGAGCCGATGAGAGAAATTACCTCCTTGTATGTGCCAACATTGATGAAGGGTGATACGGTAAAGACTATTCTCTCCTCATCAAGGGCATTGATGATACCCTGCATCTTCGAAGCCGTTATCCAGACGGGCAAGTCTAACAATTCGAAGGACTGCTGTTGTCCGCTTAGATTACGAACGGTAGCTTCGAAGGTAATTCCCTCTCCGTATGGAGCTGTAAAGTTAAGATGCTTGACATCCCAACGCAGCGGATTGCGATATACATACACATTCATAGTGAGCGGAGAGGCCATAGTGTTTCCGTTCAGGTCTGCCACATCGCGCACAGTCACATAGACGTTACTCTTCTCTATCTGATAGTCAGGAACGTCTAGGTTTATGAGCAGGTTCTTGCCATCAGCTACATAGCTGAAGCGTACATTGTCCAGCTTACGGCTGCTGGTCATCGGCGCATGCTGGATGCGGTCGGCAAAGGCATCGATAATGGGTTGTGCAATAATGGTATCGTTGCGCTGGGCAACCACATTCCCCTGTGCATCCCTGTATCGTTTCAGGCTTATACCCGTAGGCATCAGGCGTTGCGTGCCATCGTCCTGTAATTCAGAACGTCCGAAGTCGAGGTAAGCTTTCAAGGCCGTTTCCTTGCCAGTCGGAATCCGTGTAGCATAAGCCTGAATCATATTCAGCGGCAGAACACTCTCGAACATAGCCACCTCGTCGATGTTACCAGAGAACACATTGTGGCATGTGTTGGCATCTGTATAGGTGGCGCCCAAAGCCAAATTATTTCCCATGATACCGCCCAGGGAATCAACGGCAAACGACTGCGCCAACTTCTGGTCAACATAGATATTCCCCACATTACGGCTCCGCGATACAGTCAAGGCATAATGATGCCAGCCGCTGTCGTTGACATCCACCTTACTGATCACCTCACGACCACCCGATCTGAACACAAGCTGGTTATCGCGCAGACCGATATTAAAGTGATTGCGTGCATCGGGTTCGTTGGTTGCCTCGCCATTGGCTATCAGGGTGCCAGTGGATTTGTTGGCAAGGAACCAGAACATCAGTGTGTAGTCGTGGTAATCCGAGCGGTTGAAGCAATCGGGACTCATGCGTACACCCTTTGTTCCGTCGAACTTCATGGAGATGCCGTCGGGGCTTACCCATGTATGGTTCATCAGTATCAGGTCGTTGGCTCCGATAGCGCGGTCATAACAGTCTTCACCCTTCCCTTCGTTGAGTCCATAGTTGTCAAGCAGTCCATGTTCATAGCCTGTGAGCACCTTCTGACCGTACTCACCCAACTCAGCACCAGACAGAGCTCGATTCCACAGGCGGAACTCCAGCATCTGCCCCTTGTAGGTGTCAAGTACATTGTAATCCCAGTCATAGCCCAGTCGCAGCTCGCTCTCACCATCATAAACACCAGGCACCCTGCCCTGCCCTACAAGACGCGAGCCGTCATAGAGCCGTACCAACATAGAGTCCGGCTCCTGAAGCAGGGTGTAGGCTACCTGACGCAAGCCGTTGAACGGAATAGGCTCCTGGCTGCTGATTTGCTGACCGGCTAAGACTGCCGTCAACCGATGGTCGGCAGTAAGGCCGAACTTCAACCCAACGTCGCTACCGCCATGCGAGAATACCGTCATCGCCTTATTGCTCTTTTCCGGATTAAGCATCACATCCACAGTAAAGCTCTTACCCGACAAATTACACAGAGACTGCGACATAACCATTGTCATGCCGTTGAAGCCAAGGCTTGTAGAGAGTGATATATCCTTGCTGACGGGTGTTCCCAGCACCTCAAAGTTGTTAATCGTACTCAGGTAGTTGCCTGCTATAGGTTCGGAGAACGAAATCTTGATATCATCGCCAATTCCTAAGATGCCATTCTGAGGCTGTGGAGTACCGAACGGCACAGGGCGACGCGTATCCTTAACACCGCTCAGTATGGGCGACGATGCTGTCAGGAACCCATTACCATAGCGGCAATATACCACGGCACGCAGATCATACTGCTGCTCTATGGGATCCACCTCACCAAAGAAGCGTGTCTGGATAGCACCGTCAGACGGGATGCTGTCCACCACACCACTGGCCTGTGCCATCAGGCTACGGTCGTTGTAAAACGAGCAGACATTCACCCAGTCTTTCTCTCCCTGGGTAGAGAGCTTGTATTGCAGTTCTATATGGTCGAAGCCACGATAGTTCACGTCGAAGCCCTCGATACGAACGGGCAGGTAGTAGCCCTGACGTTTCGCGTCATAGCTGCTCTCGGTGTTCACCACCCACTTGTCACCCGGTGTGGTCACCTTCACCTTACCGGCCGAGGGTACGAAATGAGCCGAGATTAACGTACTGAATACGCGTGGATCATCTTCCGGGTCGTAAATACAAATAGCCAGATTCTCGTAGTCGAAGTCTTGTCCCGGATAGACCTCCACCTGCTTTGTCAGCACCTGATTGGGCGTAAGAGCCACGGTATAGCCGTCTCCGTTCAGCACGTTGCCGTCCACCATAATCTTGGCTCCCTTAGGATTGTTGTTGTTGTCAATAGCCAGTTTGAAATAGGGAGTAGTGCTGTTAGGCATCTCACTCTCGTTGGTCAGGTATAATGTGAAACGTGCCGGCTCATCGTAGGGCACATTGCTCACCGATGCCTGCTCGGTCCAGATACGCAGCTTGTTGATTTCTATGGTCTTGGCATCCAGCACGGTGCCGGGGTTGTAGTACTTCGTCACGCGCTCATCCTCGTATGGGGCCAGTGTAGCACCGCCACGCGTACGATAGACAAGGCTGCTATAGACAGGTGTCTTCAGCATGTCCATATAGCTGGTAGAGTTTGAGCTCAGGTTGGCTATCGTCTTGCCATTCCTCACATTGTCCAGATACTCCTTTGTAATCTGGAAGAAGGAGTTATCGGCAAGTTCCTTTGCGGTATAGTCCTGTATATTGCTCTTCGTACGATAGACATCTACATTCAGTGTACTCTTCGGATTGGCCGAGAGCGTGAATCCCACCTTCTTGTCCCACGATTCCTTGATACCGTTCTTGTCGTTCATATTGGCTCCGAGGATGGGATTGAACTGGAACTTGATGGCCTCTCCGGCGAACTGGAGATCCACGATGGCTGCATCGTCGAATACTTTATACGTCTGGGGTTCCCCGGTAACCTTGCCACTGGAGAAGATACTCTCCAAAAGATTGCCCAATGGTCCCAGCAGTGCAGCCGTACCACCACCGAATTGGTTCAGCACCGGCCAGCGCAGGTAACGCGTTCTGTCACCGGAACAGCTAAAGCTCTCGCTATACTGCACATTGGCAGCCCCGTCGAAGTTATAGTTCTTCACCAGGTCGGTAGCATTCAGCTTCTCCTCCTCATTTTTCATCAGAAACATCAGCCAGGCACTTATTTCGTTGTTCAACGCACTGATGCTGTCGCGGCACTGACTCTTTTCCAGTTCCTTGGGTATATACTGTACATAGTCGCTTATCCCGAAGCGCTTGTCGTTCACGTCAACATTGCTTACATAAGATGCAAAGCCCTGTTTATCGGCCAATGCCTGTGCATAGGCAGGGGCCGTACCCTTGGGCAGCAACAACGAGTTACGTATTTTAAGCAGATTGGGCAGCAGTTCGTTCTCGATATGAAACTGCGAATGTATGAAAGTAGAATTGATTGCCGTGGCAACGCCCAGCACCTCGTCACGGATAAGGTGAACGGGCTGTCCTGTCGCATCAGTACCCCTGGCAATTTCCTTCATGGTACCCACCTTCACGTTGATGGGTATCCCGTTCTTGGCCGTGAAAGTGCCTCCCTGATGGGTGACGAGCATCTGATAGACGCTGTCGGGGATAACACGTACCGCTATGGCGTCCTGCAGGATTGTATTCTCTGTCAGACCAATGAAGAGGTCCGCCTTACTACCCACGAACTTCTTCCCCGAAGATGTCTGGATGCGTTCGGTTACATCAAAGTTATAGCTGTAGTTCCACGACCATCCGAAATAGGTAGCCAATGTAAAGCTGAAGTTCTTTTTTGTCTGGGCTTCGTTGATAAGACCCGATTCCGTACCGGTAACACCCGCCATACCTATGATACCCTGATAGCTGTTTAGAGAGGTGCCGGTAGTCTTGGAGATGTCGAATCCGATGCTGGCGTCGATATTGGCAGAATAGGAGTAACTCAGCTTAGAGCCAGTATCCAGGAAGGCATAGCTATTGCCGCCTGGGGGATCGCGCAGGATGTCCATCAAGTGCGGTATGCCCTTGGCTACGATACGTCTTCCCTGCGGCTTTGGCTGGCTGGCCATCACATAGCCCTTTATAGGAGTCACATCAAAGTGTGTTCCGTCATAAAGCAGCGTAATACTCACCGTCTTTTGTGCCTGATCGTTATCCAGCGTAAAGGTGGTGTTCTGTGGCGTAAAGACGTACGAACCGCCACCCAAGCTATCCAGTTCAACCTCATCCACCGTTGTGTTGCTCACCAGCCCGTTGATGAAGGTCACCTTTCCCCCCTTCAGACGTACGATATCAGCCTCGCGTCGCAGGTCGTTATTATAATAGTATCGCTCCACCGCCTGAAGCACCCAGCCATAGGGAGAAGCCGCCATGAAAACAGGCACGCCGAAGGCATAGCCCTTCTCCTTGTCCCAAAGCCGAACCATCGATTTATTACCCACATTATCCTGACTCTGGTACTGCTTCACACCCAGGTAGCGCTCGTTTCCCGAGTTGAACTGTGTCACGTCCAGCGAAGGTACACTATGGTAGATACGGCTATATCTGGCCGTATCGCCCTGCTGCAGGTCGGTCAGATCCAGCGTCTCGCCCACCTTTCCTTCCTGGAAGAGCGTGCTATAGCCCGTTGCCGACACCTCCGTCACCTTATACTTCACAGGATAGACCCATGTCTCATACTCACCCGTCTTGTTGTCAGGACGGATGCTGACGCTCCTGCGGTTGCTGAAGACGGTGGTGGTGTCCGTCTTGCTATGTACGATTGTCTCCGTACGTTCCTTCTTCGTCAGGTCGAAGGGGTCATAGACTATATACGAAGTGTTATCGCCCTCTAACATCAGCACAATCTTCAGGCTGTCACCCAGGTTGTTTTTCGACAGCGACTCGCCTAAGGGCAGCAAGCCCTGATCGTTACCGCCCACCACGCGGCCATGCAACAGCACACGCGTCTGATCCCACAAGCGAACCGTACTGACATCCTTTGTCCAGTTATAGTCGCGCTGGTCGCCCGTCTGCGAATCTGGGTTCTGCAGGTAACCGTCATTCTTGAACCTATGCCCTGCCTTCACGGCCTGCACACGATGCGTTCCCTTGGGGATGCTCAGTGCAAAAGCACCCTGAGTGTCCGTGGTGATGGGCTTCTGGTTGGCATCCACCATCAGAACGCCGTCGCGACGGAACTGCACGCCAGGCACCGGTATGGTAGAGCCCTCGTAATAGACGTTACCGCTATATATATAATAGGTGTTGACGGTGAAGACAAGATTGCTCCTCAGGTTCACATCATCGTCAAAGCTTACAATCTGCGGTTCAAAGCTGCCCGCATCACCCATTGATGCTACGCTTATACGATAGCTGCCAGCCTGCTGATAGACCAGTCCGCCAATCTCGAAGTAACCCGTAGAGTCTGTGGTGGCAACCCTGATATCTGCCCCCTTGATGTCTCCTATAGGCGTTGCCGTTACCTTCAGGTCGCCCAGCCCCGTTCCGTCGGCCAGACGCACATAGCCGCGCACCATTCCCGTCGGAGCACACTGTCCCGTAACGAGCTGTCCGTGCACCTTCAGCCCCTCGCACTGCAGCACAGACTCCACGCGATAGTCATAGACATGCTGTGGGCGGGTTTTTTTATCGACAAAGAACAGCTGGGTAAGACCTGTGGCCAGTGTGTCCCAACGCTGGCTGTCCAAGGCACCATGCTCGCGGCGCAGTACACGATAGAAATCGCGGTCGCCGCCCGTATTCTTCCATGTCAGCTCCACGCTGCTCTGCTGCTGCTTGGCTGCAAGGTTTACAATGCTGTCGTTGTTCACGAACTTATAGATGGCATCGTCCCCCTTTTCCTGCTTCTCCAATTTCAGCACAAGACTGTCGGCATCCGTCTCATGGAAATGCAGCGGCGACATGCCGCGCTTCATAACCAGGCGGAAGTCATAATCCACACATTTGCGAGTCAGTTCCAGCGTGTACTGCCCCTTGAAGATAGTCGCCGTGTCACTCGAAAGGTCACGGCACTCGGTAGCAACAATCTCTCCGGCATCGTTCTTCAAGTCTATATACAACAACAGTTTGGCTCGCGGGTCCCAGATATTGCAGCTGCCCTTTCCCTCATAGACCGCCCAACCCCTCGACAGGAAAGGCATAGAGGTAGCTGTAGTGTACGGATCAAACATCGAACCCGACATATTAAATGCCCATACAGTGTCTTTGTAGATAAAGAGATGCTTATTCCTCATGCCATCGACACCGTAAGATGAAAGGCCATCCAGAGTATTATACAGCGGAGAGGCAGTAAAGGCGGCATTGGCTTTTGGGGTATTAGGAATCTGTCCGCCATAGCCCTTGACTATCTTGGTCAGGTACGAATAGTCGGGATATACAAAGCGGAAATTGGACGGTGCAGGTGCATCATCACTCCAGATACTTCGGTCTATAAAGAGTTTCTTGTAGTATTGGACAGCGTTGGGCTCTAAAGTGAGCGAATAGGCATGAGCAGTCCATACTATGAGAGGTCTCGAACATACCACAACACCCCAGATGCCACCGCCATTTTTCCGGGCACTTGGTGCATTATCGTAAATCTTTCCGTCCTTGCCCACCAGAAAGCCCAGTTTTCCGAATCCGGGCGACCATGATATGTTAACACTATGCTGGCCGTTATTCCCCCAGTCGGCAGCCTTAGCCACCTTTCCGAAAGACATCTGCGTAAGGTAAAGGGCCGATGGCTGCTGGCAGAGTCTCCTGCCGGCAATCTCGCTCCATCCCCATATAGAGGTTGCCATACGGCGAATGCGATAACATACCGTATTCTCCTGGAAACTGTTCAGGTAGTCTTCATCGGTAAAGGAATAATTTTCCCGTCCCGTCTCGAAATTAATCTGTCCGATAGTCGTCCAATGACTGTCATCATCCTGTGTGCTTCCCGTAACGTTACGCTGTACCTCCCAAAAGTCAGACGGGATGATATCCTCCAGTTCCGGAGCCTCAACCCGCCAGCTGAGCTTAACTTGTCCATTATCCAGCAAGTCCGAAGTCAGGTCGCAGGCCTGATGCAAGGGTGATATCTTCACGCGCTCCGACTCTATGTTCAGCGTATTGCCGTCGTTATCCACGATGTTGCATTTCAGATAGAAATCCTTCAGCGCCCTGTCGGCTGGCATATATATATAACCCGAGAGTCCCGCATTGCTGATGGTCATCTCCTTGTTTTCGCCACTGAGACGATCTGTATAACATGCCTTCATACTGTTCACCTTACGGGCTGTAATGGTATAGGGCAAGATGGTCTCGTTGGCGTGTCCTTTCTCGAAGGCCAGCATCGGATCCATCAGCATCACGGCCACAGAGGGAGGAGCAGATGTAGTGAAGCTCCCCATGTTGATGTCCATTGCAGGACCCTTACCCGTAGTCTCATCCCATACCACGTTGGCACGCAGCTGAATAACCTTTCCCTGCCACTCGTAAGGGACTTTCCAGACAACCTTCATAGTCTTGTGCGAACTATCATCCATATCGGCACCCAGCATAAACTTCGACCACTGGTCCGGTGTCAGCGTCCAGTTATCATAACTGCTGCCATATTGTTCGCGCATCACAATGAAAGTACCCCATGTCGTGGCCCAGGCCCACGATTGGTCCTCCCAGTTATTGCCCGAGCTTTTCCACTTGAAGATTTTCCTCGTCGTACCTTCTACAATGGCTTCGATATAGCTGTCATCGGTCACATAGACATTACCCGAGAGCGTCCAATGGTCAAAGGTCGGCAGGTTTAGGGTTATCGTCTCCTTGCCGGTCAGCATGGCCGTGTATCTCTGTTTGTCCTTAATAAAGGAAGCCGCATTCACGCATTGCGGAAGCAGAAGAACCATAAGTCCCAGTATTAGTTGTATCCGCTTTTTCATGGTTATAGTTAATCATTCTATTTTACATCTATGCAAAAATACACATTTTTTCATATTGCCCGTCCAACCTACAGTTAAAATATGTTAATGTGAAATTCCCTCGGTTTACCGCCACCTTGAAATCCATTCAAGTTTGCTCACCGCCACTTTTTCCCATTCTGGATGTAGATGCCATTCTTGGGAGCCTTAGGTAACTTTCTGCCGGAAAGGTCATAGATGGGAGCAGCGGAGACAGATTCTTCCTCCTTTGCAAGAATAGCATCCTCCGAGTTATCTGCAACCATATAGGGATACTTCGCCTTTGTTTCATTGTCTGTGTTCCGGATACACTCGCAATCTTCCCCCAGGAAGCCGTCCTGTACCACAGAAGAGAAATATCCGCCTCTGCATAGAATGGAAGATTCTTCAGAGTTGTAGAAAAGAGTTTTGGACTTAAGCCAGCAACTGTATATGGTCACATTAGAACCAGAATACGCAAGGCATCCGCATCCGGAAGAATTCGTATTGTCGATAGTGGCATGGCTAATCGTCGCATCACCATTGAAACATAATGTTTGGGTTCCTCTGCTGCTGAATGTACCACCGGAAATACTTGTTTCACTGCCCTGAGTAGTCCAGATAGCCCTACGATAATCCGAGCCGGAGACAGAAGTCAGGGAATTCTTGATTGTCCCACCCTGAATATCCAATGTTCCGTAAGTATTGTAGTTACTTATCACTGCACTATTACCTAGGCAGATGAAATCCCCACCCGAAATTGTGGCATCTCCATTGAAACACAACGTATTGCCTTTGGAAGTGAATGTGCCGCCAGATATTCTCGTGTCACTGCCCTGAGTAGTCCAGACAGCCCTACGATAATCCGAGCCGGAAACAGGACCTAAGGTATTCGTGAATGTTCCACCCTGGATGTCTATAGTACCGCCGTAAGTATTGTAGTTACTTATCACTTCACTATTTCCCTTGCAGGTAAATTCTCCTCCCAGAATGGTAGCATCTCCCCTGAAACAAAGAGGCGCGTTGTTATACGTTCTGAAAGTTCCACCTGAGATTATGGTCTGGCTACCCTCATCCGACCAGATGCAGCGACGATAATATTCCCCTTCAGCACCTTTATATTCATTCGTAAACGTACCACCTTCGATTACCAATGTTCCATAATTCAAAAATAGTTCATTGTTTGCATAAGGCTGGTTTATGCACCCGCCGTGAGCATTGTCCGTAACCGTAAGTTTTCCCTGGATTACGAAGGAAGCCGACAAGTCTAACTTCTTGCCATTGAGTTCCAGTGAGACATCTTGCCCACTTGCAATATCAATCCTATCAGACTGTGTATCAGTAAGCAATGAGATGGTGACCGGCGACGAGGAGCTTTCCTCGGCAAGCGCCACGGCAATAGCCAGCGACGGGCATTCCCTCTCCCCTACTTTTGCCACATTCGCCTGTTCATACATCGGCATGGGAATGCATGAGAGGAACGCCGATTGTTTAGTGGTATAATCTACGCCATCATACGGAATCATAGCATCCAGCGCATAATATCCATTGCAGTTTCCACCCCATCCCCAATTAACATGGAAGTAATCATTGTCAGTATAACCATCAAGGATAAAGGCATGCCCACCATCCTTCTCATCTTCTGCCCTATAAATAATGGGTCTGTCTTGGTCCAGCTCGGCACGCAACATTTCATACCAATCCTCATCAGAATTCGCACCCTTAAACTGCTGTCGTCCTGGAAAATAGTCGAAATTCACAAACAGTTGAGCAAGGCCTGGAAATCCATTTGTAACTTTTTCAGCATAATCAACTTGCAAGGCTCCACCAATGTCTGCCATCAGAGTTGCCACATTACTTGCCTGTTTTGCCGTGTATTTCCCATTTACGAATTCCATAGGCATATTGTCCCAGTCATATTCATGATTCAGGTCGCGAATAGCCACGTTTATTCCTTTGGTTGCTGTCTCGTAGAACTTAGTCAGCCCCTTTCCTCTGGTAGGATAATTATAGTACTTCATCAGAATGGCGTATGCCGTAGGAACACAGCCAGTGAGAGCCCTTGCATTTCCGTCCATAGGACATTGGTTGTTAAACGGATAACGCTGATTCCAGAGTGCCGTACTCAGTTGCTTTAGTACATTACCCTCTGGTGGCGCAGCCCACTGCCTGGCTACGTCCTCGCTCGGAGAAGCCTGTCTGCTCTGTGCCGCCGATATCTGTCGTTCTATGTCATTAAGCCAGTCCTGCATACCCAGGGGGAGATTATCCTTATCACCCAGACGAGCATCTGCAGAATAACCCAGAATGGGCCGAGCCAAGTCATCTCCAGCAACAATTACAAAACCTATGCTATCGCTATTGGTGAAAATGTAATACGGCTCCTGCGAACGGTACTTCCCATCATTAGTATTTTGTCTGATGCCGTTCCATCGCACCAGATTACGATGCTTTGAACGATTCGACTTCATGAACTTCTGTGCCACAGCCAATGCTCTTTCCTCGCTAATAGTTTCTGCCATACATGGCAGGCATATTAGCGATAGAACCCATAAAAACAAAGAAAAGTACTTCATGCTTAATAATTGCTGAAAAAAAACAAATATAACTATTCTCCCTGCAAAGATACGATTAAGTGAGAGAAGAATAAAATAAAATCACAGAAAAAGGCATCCATTTGGGTGCCTTTTTTCTTCTTTCATCCCTTGGAGGGGAGGTCGGAAGGGGTCTCTGGAGGGTCCATCACCACGGGTCCTTCACTTGCGGCGGACAACAGGTATATAGTTCCCTTATATTATAATGGAATGTATTCGTAGGTGTTACCCACTATCTGAAGGTAACGTTCAAACTCCGTTCGGCTTATCACTACCGTACCTCTGCAATCGTTAGGATGGAAACTCAAGGTCTCGGCCTCGTGCAGACGGCTGTCGAGGAATAGGTGAACGTGATGCTCTATGTCGTTAATCAATCCAAAGGGAGAGACACTACCAGGCTCTAAGCCCAAATAACGCATCATACGCTCTGGCGAAGCAAAAGAGAGTTTCCCCGGAGCATTCTTCCCCTGTGCCGTCAAAGCTGCCTTTAGGCGATGTTCCAAGTCGTGAATATCCAAATCATAGTCGCAATGAAAGCAAACCAGATAATGCTGGTTGCCTTTGTGATTGCGCAGGAAGATGTTCTTACAATGAACACTGCCGTCATCCTTCCACCAACGCTTGGCCTCCTCTATGGTCTTTCCTTCCGGATGGTTGTAGTTGGTGAAGGGAATCTGATGCTCCCTTAAATAGTTCAGGACAAGTTCTTCTCTTTCCATAATACTCTAAACTCTATAAGTTGACGTTATCGGTTATTGGTTATCGGTTATTGAAACCGTAAACTGTAAACTCTCTAAACTGAGTCTCAACTCTAAACTCTAAACTAAACATACCCTTGTTTCGTAAGTTCCTCCACCACTTGCTCCAGTTCCTTGTACCAGACCTCGCCAAATCTGCGTATAAGCGGTTCCTTCAGGAACTGATAGATGCGTATGTTGCGTTCTTTTCCTAATGCTACAGCATCCTTGCAGATATCCCAACGGTGATAGTTAATACCCGTAAGGGTACCTAATTTCTTTTCCCTGATGGGATAAAGGTGGCAACTGATGGGACGCTGTTTCAACAAGCAGCCTTTCTGACCGCGAAAACAACAGTCGCAACTGCCTATGATACTGGTTACCAGTTCACCTTCAGGGTCTGTATAGGCAACACCTTGTTTATCTATCACGGCCTGAGCCTGAGCATTCAGGTGAGGCCATATCGTGTCCAACTGATCCTCGATGTATGCTATCTCGTCCAGAGTTACAGGCGCCCCGGCATCTCCTTCCTCGCAGCAGCGGCCCTGACACTTCCCTATATCGCAACAGAAATATTCCGTCACGATATCCGTATGCACAATCACATCGCCCACCATCAGCATGGGTGGCAACACCTTCTTACCACTGGATGGGCTGCTGTCCATGCTGCTGCAGATATTGGTTGCACAAGTTGAAATGGTTGTTGCCGAAGAATCCCCTATAAGCACTCAGAGGACTGGGATGTGCCGACCGCAGAATACAATGCCTGCCTGCATCTATCAAGGCAGCCTTCTTTCCTGCAGGAGCCCCCCAAAGCATAAAGACCAGACCTTCACGCTCACGACTTAATGTACTGATAACGGCATCCGTAAACGATTCCCATCCGTGTCCGCTATGACTGAAAGCCTGATGCTGACGCACGCTCAGACAGGTGTTCAGCAGGAACACGCCCTGCCTGGCCCATCTGGTCAGATTCCCGCTCTGTGGCATGGGAGCGCCCGTTTCTGCCTCTATTTCCTTGAAGATATTTACCAGTGAAGGAGGAAACGGCACCCCGTCATTCACGCTGAAGCACAAACCGTGTGCCTGACCGGGTTCGTGATAAGGGTCCTGACCCAAGATGACAACGCGCACCTGGTCGAAAGGCGTTGTATCAAAAGCATTGAAGATAAGTCGGCCCGGAGGATAACAAACGCAGGAGCCATACTCCGAGCGGACAAACTGTGTCAACTGCTCAAAGTATGGCTTCTCGAATTCTGTATTCAGATGAGCCTTCCAGCTCTCTTCTATTCTAACATTCATTGAGCATTAAGAGATTAGTTCTCCTCCCTCTCTCGGGGGGAGGTTGGGAGGGGGGCTATTACTTTATCAGGCACTTACCTGTCATATCGGCAGGCTGCTCCAGTCCCATGATGTGCAGGATGCTGGGAGCTACATCTGCCAATACACCGTTCTCTACCTTAGCATCCTTGTTCTCTGTTACATAGATGAAAGGAACAGCATTCAGGGAGTGCGCCGTATTGGGAGTTCCGTCGGCATTCAAGGCATTGTCGGCATTTCCGTGGTCGGCAATGATGATGGTCTCGTAACCCACCTTCTTGGCGGTCTCTACCACCTCGTTCACGCACTGGTCAACGGCCTTAACAGCAGCCTCGATAGCCTCGTAAACACCTGTATGGCCTACCATATCGCCATTGGCAAAGTTAACTACGATAAAGTCGTACTTATCCTCCTTGATGGCAGCCACCAACTTATCCTTAACCTCAAAGGCACTCATCTCGGGCTTCAAATCGTAAGTGGCAACCTTAGGACTGGCAACCAAGATACGCTCCTCACCCTCGTAGGGAGCCTCACGACCTCCATTGAAGAAGAAGGTAACATGAGCGTACTTCTCCGTTTCTGCCGTATGTAACTGCTTCAGGCCCTTGCTGCTGATATATTCGCCCAACGTATTGTTGACATTCTCCTTGGGGAAAAGAATGTGTACGCCTGTGAAACTGGCATCGTAAGGAGTCATACAATAGTACTGAAGGCCGGGGATGGTCTTCATACCCTGCTCAGGCATATCCTGCTGTGTGAGCACGATGGTCAGCTCCTTGGCGCGGTCGTTGCGATAGTTAAAGAAGATTATCACATCGCCTTCCTTGATGGTACCGTCGATGGTGCTATTATTGATAGGCTTGATGAACTCGTCTGTTACGCCCTCGTCGTAGCTTTCCTGCATAGCCTCCACCATATCGGTGGCCTGCTTGCCCTCGGCACTAATCAGCAAATCGTATGCAATCTTCACACGCTCCCAGCGCTTATCACGGTCCATCGCATAGAAACGACCGACGATGCTGGCAATAGCAGCATTACCTGCCTCGTTGCACTTAGCCGTAACTTGTTCGATAAAGCCCTTACCGCTCTTGGGGTCGGTATCACGACCGTCCATAAAGCAGTGAACAAAGGTATTCTGAACCTTATATTCCTTACCAATCTCAATCAGTTTGAACAGATGATCCAGTGAAGAGTGAACGCCACCGTTGCTAGTAAGACCCATCAGATGAACATTCTTGCCGTTGAGCGTTGCATACTCGTATGCATTTACGATTTCCGGGTTCTTCAGGATGCTTCCGTCAGCACAGGCACGGTTAATCTTTACCAAGTCCTGATAGACAATTCTTCCTGCACCGATATTCAGGTGACCTACCTCGGAGTTACCCATCTGTCCGTCAGGAAGACCGACATTCTCGCCACAAGCCAGCAACTGGCTGTTGGGATAGTTCTTCTGCAAATAATCCATGTAAGGAGTTGGTGTATTGAAGATAACATCACCCTTACCTTTATTACCGATGCCCCAGCCGTCCAGGATCATCAAGAGTGCTTTCTTTGCCATAATATTCTCTGTTTTTATATATTATACTTGAAATTTGCTGCAAAGGTACAACAAAAAAACGAGATACTTTCAGTTGTCAAGCGCTTTTTATTTCAACACCACTTTTTTACCACCTACAATGTACAATCCCTTTCCTGCATTACTTATCCGCTGACCATTCAGGTTATATACAATCCCCTCGTTATGAATGACGGAATGAGGATTATGAATTTCCTTAACACCTGTTGTAGCTTCCCACTCATCGAGGTCGCCGACAATGGTACCATAGTTTTTCCAGTCGGAAGCCTTGTATTTTGCGAGGGCGCTAGCATAGACATGGATAACGGGATTGCTGCTGAACGTGTAACCGTTGGTACTGGGAGGCGTGAGTGCCTTGACATAGGCATCCTTAACCGCAGATTCGTAGAAGGCACCTTTCGACAAAGTCTTTATGCCCTTGCCTAAAAAGACGGTATTCAGACTGCGGCAATATGCGAATGCGTCTTCCTCGACAGTTGTTACTTTGTCGGGAATATCAATCATCCTAAGCCCCGAAGAGGAGAAGGCGTTGTAGCCAATCTTGGTAAGCGTCTGGGGAAGTTTCATGGCAACAAGTTTCGTAAACCCTTGGAAAACATAATCACCAAGGATGTTATTTGCGGTAATCTTGTAGCTCTGGTAGTATGCTAGACCGCCTGACACAACCTGGGCATCTGTAAGGTCGATAGAAGCCAGGTGGTTCTCGGTAATAAGCTTACGCATGTGTTTGATGTCCGTTCCGTTAAACTTACCGCTAAGGATAAGCTTTACGGTCTGGTCGGACATACTGTTGGGAAGCTGTCCGACTTTCTCCAATGTAACATGTTCCTCACCGCCCTCTGCCTTAGCGACTTCGTGCATCGTACCGTCTGCATCAATGGAGTAGATGGTAAAGTCACGGCCCACACTCCTGGGAATGCAGATGTCCCTGGCATTGGAGGCATACTTGAGATTACCTTCTTCATCCTGCATCAGGAAGCCTACACCTCCCTTACCATCCAAAGCATAGAGGCTGTCGGACTGCAGACATACATACGCCGAAGGCTCGCAAGCTCCCGGACGATAGCTGGTGAACTGACCCACGTCGCCACACTGACCTAACTGTTCGCTGCTGCGATAGTAACGCTGTTTTCCTGCCGTAGTGACAAAACCCGTGGTAGGCACATTCTCCACGCGGTCCTCAACAAAGATTATCTCGCGGTTCTTTTTCTCATATTGGGAAATCTTTCTTTTTGTGCTGTTAATGTCCAGTTGCCTGTTGGTAACATAATGGTCACCGTAGCATTCCAGGTAGCGATTGTTAGCCGGTTCAAAGAAACCGTAAACAGTGAAGAAATCGGTAAGGTCTTCCTGTGCGACCTCGCATACCTTGCGCACAAACTTCAGACCCGAGTTGTTGGTATTTGAACCATAGGGAACTATCCTGTCCGTACGCAATGCCTTAAAGAGTTCAGGGTAGAACGATGTGTTCTTCTGTCCCTGATGATAGTAGAGGTAAAGAGAGTAGTACATACGGAGGCAACTGTTATCAACCGGTCTCCAATAGAAAGGTTCATGTTTCGAGAATTCCTGCATGGTAACACTCAGGGGCCTGCCGGTAGATGCTCTGTGACCCATAAGGAAACGGCAAATGTTAGCAAAAAGGTCGTTGCTGCCCTCCGTAACACCCTCCAACATGATAGGAGACTGAAGCTGATGTCCGAATTCGTGTGCAATACCTCCCTCGTCATACCCGTCTATAGATGTGCTGTAAGGATTCAGGAAATACTGGGAAGCACCTTCTGAAAGGTGAATGCCAAACTCCGTGGCATGGGCATAAGAACCAGGTGAGTCGTTATCTACGAATGTGGGGTTATTGAAATAGCCCGGGTAAAAGGCGTCACCGCCTGTAATATACCAAGGTGCCCCTGCTTTTTCTCCGTTAGCGACGGATTCGCAGATGCCGGTAACGTCTTTTTCCCATACCGAAAGGCTGTCGGTACACTCAACAGTCTTGGCAATCTTATTCGGGTATCTTTTCCTGAGGATGGATGTCCAAATACTCAGGACAGAATGTTTACCCTTCATGACGAAAGCAGAATGGGTGGCATTAGCAAGCAATTTCTTGTAATCGGTATCGGTATGCCGTGAAGCATCGAAGTAACCCTCTACCTTACCACCTTCGATGTGTATCTTTATCTCGGGCCACTCGCTGACCCGCTTGGTCATAGTCTTTGTGTCAACTGTATATAAAATATAGAATAGTTTACCCGCGTCACCGTCAATAATATTGAGACCTTTCTTGAGCTTCTGACCTGTCTTCGCACTTGTAATCATCTTATCAACTCCTATGCCTGCTATATACAGTGTGGCATCGGAAGGAACATCGCTGTCAACAAAGACATACAGCTGCTCTGTGTAAGATTGGGAAAGGATACCTGTTGGGTTACCCATATAGGAAGCGGCCCTACTCCAAAGTTTATCGTTCCAATACTTGGCATCGCTGTAAGCCTGGTAACTGTGAATACGGAATTCCTGTTCGTAGGCTGCCCAAGAGTTGTTCTTCACCTTGAGAGCAATATTGACCATATACTCAGGCATACCGCCCTCTGTCATAGCTGTGGTTAAAGCCTCGTCACTCATGGCCTGGTATTCAGCTTTCAGCTGCGTACATGCCGCATCCTCGAAGAAATTGCCAGTCAATTCGCTGACGACATCACCTTCCTCCGGTTCCTCCGGATAGTAGTTCGCCAGTGTGCCGTATATGTTGCTATAATATTCTTTCCATGCCGACGATGCCTTATAGTCAGCCAAAGCATCCTTATAGACATACATGGTAACCTTCGAGCCAAACAGATAGGATGATATGGCAGGAGGTGTCATGGGCTTCACATAGGCTTTAGTGACAGCAGAGCCGTAGAACGCCCCTTTGCTCAGTTGGTTTACCTTTTTACCGATAACAACCGTTGCCAGCGAATTACAATACGCAAAAGCATCCTCGCCAAGCGACCTGACGCTGTTAGGAATGTCTATAGTTTTTAGGGCCGTTCCAGCAAAAGCATTCTTCTGGATAGTTGTAGCAGTATTAGGCAACAACATTGCCTGAAGCTTCGAGCAGTTATAGAACATCTTCTCGCCTACAACATCATCTGACGTTGTAAGATTCTCGTTGTAGGCCTCGCCACCTGAAACGATGCGGACTTCCGACCAGTCAAGCGAAGTAACTGTTCCATTAGTGACCAACGAACGGATGTACTTGATGTCGGTACCGTTAATGTAGCCCGTCACCTTGAGTTCCTTTTCTGTCGATGACAGAAGCGAAGAGAGCGTGCCTGCCGTTTCCACATGAATCTCAGTCCTTGACCAAACGCTGGTGGAGACGAGACAGGTCATAGCTGCCAGTAGCAGTCTTAAAATTCCATTGGTGTTGTTTTTATTCATAATATAGTGATTTAAGATATGTTGTTTTTCTGTTTTTGTAAGGTCTTTTCAACCGAAATCAAATTCCAACTGTTGTGTATCCCCCAATAGGTTAAAACTCATCCTGTGGTAAGGCGTCGTACCATACTGACGGATAGCCTCGCGGTGCACCTTAGCCGGATAGCCCTTGTTCTTGTCCCAATGATACTGAGGGAACTCCTCGTGGATGCGCAGCATGAAGTCGTCCCTGTATGTCTTTGCCAAGATGCTGGCTGAAGCGATAGAGAGGTATTTCCCGTCACCCTTTACAATGGTGGTAGCCGGCACAACTTTTGGCTCGTTATCGTTAACGTTATCGTTAGCCGTAAGCTCTTGATACGGTTTCCAACGGTTCCCGTCCACTATGATATACTCTGGCCGAACGGTCAACTGATCCAAGGCTCGGTGCATAGCCAGAATGCTGGCATTAAGGATGTTTATTTTATCAATCTCATTATTATCGACAATTCCCACAGCCCAAGCCAAGGCCTCACGTTCTATAACCTCCCGCAACTGATAGCGCTTCTTCTCGGTCAGCTGCTTGGAGTCGTTCAGCATCTCGTTCCTGAAGTCGGAGGGCAGAATCACAGCTGCGGCAAACACAGGGCCTGCCAGACAACCACGGCCAGCCTCATCACAACCGGCCTCAATCAGTCCTTCTTTATAATATGCTTCTAACATCATTTAGTAGCCTCACCCCGGCCCTCTCCGAGGAGAGGGAGGCTTAAACTATAAACTTTAAACTATCAACTTTAAACTTTACTCCCCCTTGGGGGAGGGTTAGGGAGATTGGCTTAAAACATCTGCCTTACTCTATTTATTCCGGCCACCAGGGCATCCACCTCTTCACGGGTGTTATATAAGGCAAAGCTGGCGCGGCAAGTTCCCTCAATACCCAATCGGTGCATCAAGGGTTCCGCACAATGGTGTCCTGTGCGGATGGCAATCCCCAACCGGTCGAGCAACGTTCCCATATCCAGATGATGGATATTGCCCACTTGGAAACTGATGACAGCGTCGTGCTGTTCAATATCTTTGGGACCGAAGATGTGCATACCCTCTATCTCATTCATTTTCTGCATAGCATAGGCGGTAAGATCACGCTCATGCGCTTCGATGGCATCCCAACCCAAGGAACTGACGTAATCCAAAGCACGTGCCAGACCTGTACTGGCTACATAGTCGGGCGTGCCGGCCTCGAACTTGAAGGGAAGTTCATTAAAGGTTGTTTTCTCGAAAGAAACATTCTTTATCATCTCACCGCCACCCATATAAGGTGGAAGTTTCTCTAACCATTTCTCCTTACCATACAAGACACCGATACCCGTAGGGCCGTAAATCTTATGACCGCTGAAAGCAAAGAAGTCGCAATCCGACTCCTGTACATCTACCTTCATGTGGGGCGTACTCTGAGCGCCGTCTATCAGCACGGGCACTCCATGTTCGTGGGCAATACGGATAATCTCTTTAACGGGATTGACGGTTCCCAATACGTTACTTATATGTGTCACACTAACGATACGCGTGCGGTCGGAAAAGAGTTTTTCATATTCTTCCATCCGCAGTCGTCCGTCATCTGTAATAGGAATTACACGTAGCTTAATGCCTTTACGCTGCTGTTGCAACTGCCAGGAGACGATGTTGCTGTGATGCTCCATCTCACTGACAATCACCTCATCCCCTTCCTTCATGAAAGCATCGGAGAAGCACTGAGCCACCAGATTGATGCTCTCCGTGGTGCCTCGAGTGAAAACTATCTCGCTGGTGCTTCGGGCGTTCAGGAACTTCCGTACCGTTTCCCTGCTGCCCTCATGCAATTCCGTTGCCTGCTGCGACAGGAAGTGAACACCCCTGTGTACATTGGCATTCACATTATAATATTCCTCCGTCATGGCCTCTACCACAACACGAGGCTTCTGCGTAGTAGCTGCATTATCAAGATAGACCAAAGGGTACTTCCCATAGATGGTCTTATCAAGGATTGGAAAATCGTTTCGGATCGGACCCACCCCCATCCCCTCCCTTGTATGGAGGGGAACAATTACTTTTTCTATCTTATTATTCTCTATTATACTCATCCAATGATGTTTGTTCTTATTTTTTCTCCCGCCCTAAAGGGAGGGACGGGGAGGGTCCCTTATTTACAAAGTTTGCATCCTTCACATTTGCTTAGTTCTCCCCTGAGACGTTTGTCCACCAGATAGTGTAGTCTGTCGCGCAGGGCCTCAAAGGGGATGGTTTCTATTACTTCTGTGATGAAAGCCGACTTCAGCAACAGCCTTGCTTCCTTCTCAGGAATACCACGCTGACGCATATAGAAGAGGGCTTCATCGTTCATCTGACCCACCGTACTGCCATGACTGCACTTTACATCGTCGGCATAGATTTCCAACATAGGCTGGGTGTACATACGGGCCGAGGAGGTAGCACAGAGATTAGCATTGGTCTCGTTGCTGATGGTTTTCTGAGCACCTTCACGTACCAGGATTCTTCCGGCAAAGGCACCTACTGAACTGTCGTCCAATACATATTTGTAGAGTTCGCTGCTCTGGCAGCTACCCACCTGATGGTCTATCAGCGTATTATTATCTACATGCTGGGTCTTATCGGCTATCACACAACCATTCAGGATAACCTCGGAGCCTTCGCCTTTCAAACAGATGTCCATGCGGTTACGGGTATGCCCATTAAAGAGCGTAAAGCTGGTGTGATGTACATGACTGTCCCTCCCCTGCTGGACGAAAACACTGCTGTAACGGGTGCAAAGCAGATGGGTCTCTTCCACCTCGTACAGATTCAGATGACTGCCGTCACCGGCAAAGACTTCCACCACCTGATTAGAAAGGAAGTGCATCTGATCCACCGCTTTATCTGTTATGACGATATCAGCCTCAGCACATTGCTCAAGGATGATAAGGATGCGACGGTTTACCATCGTGTCCTGCTCACCGTTCAGCACGTTGCTTATCTGAATGGGGTGCTCCACTTTGGTATTGCGCGGTACATAGATGACCAAAGCATCCACACTGAGCATGGTGTTCAGTGCCACCACAGCATCTTGCCTGTCAGCCAGCTTGTTATAGTATGGGGTAATATCTACGGGAGCCTCGCTGATACGATGGCAATAAGGTAGATTCTTCACTTCCAGCGGAGTCAGTGCTATGCCGTAGTTGGGAGCAAAATCCTCCGCCACATCCGTATATTTGTAGCGTTCCACCTTCTTTGTAGGGAAACCAAGGGCCGAAAAAGTCTGCAAAGCCTCAGCACGAGGGGCGTTCATCACCTCGCAAGAGCGCTCGCAGATAAGTTTTCCTGCCTGAGCGTAGAAATCTGTATATTGTCTTGTGTCCTCTGCCATAGCTTACAGGCCTACTTCTTCCTTTATCCAGTCGAAACCGCGATTCTCTATCTCCAAAGCCAGTTCCGGACCGGCTGTCTTTACTATCATTCCACCGATAAGCACATGTATAATGTCGGGCTTCAGGTAATCCAGCAAACGCTGATAATGGGTAATCACCAAGGCGCTTGTCTGGGGCGTGCGAAGTTTATTGAACCCCTCGGCCACAATGCGCAAGGCATCCACATCCAAGCCGCTGTCCGTCTCATCCAGAATACTGAACGTAGGTTCCAACATAGCCATCTGGAAAATCTCGTTGCGCTTCTTTTCTCCGCCCGAGAAACCTTCGTTCACGCTTCTGCTGGTCAACCGGCTGTCCAACTCCACTATCTTACGCTTCTCACGCATCAGCTTCAGGAAGTCGCCGGCACTTAAAGGTTCCTCACCCTTGTACTGACGCTTGGCATTCAGTGCTGCACGCATAAAGTTGACCATGCTTACACCGGGAATCTCCACAGGTTGCTGGAACGACAGGAAGATACCTTCGTGAGCACGTTCCTCGGGTGCCATCTTCAGCAGATCCTTGCCGTTGAAGATAATCTCGCCTTCTGTCACCTCATAGGCGGGATGTCCCACAATCACATTGCTCAGCGTACTTTTACCGGCACCGTTCAGTCCCATTATGGCATGCACCTCACCGTCTTTTACGGTCAGGTTGATACCTTTCAGAATCTCCTTGCCATTTATTGTGGCATGTAAATTATTTATCTGTAGCATAATTATCTCAACTCAAGCCCCCTCCCCGCTCCCCCTTTGGGTGAGGGCCTTAATTATTTTACTCTCAATTTATCACTCCCCCTAGGGGGAGATGGAGGGGGCTTTACCCTACGCTTCCTTCCAGACTCACGCCTAACAGCTTCTGTGCTTCTACGGCGAACTCCATGGGCAGTTTGTTAATAACCTCTTTGGCATATCCGTTCACTATCAGGCTCACAGCCTCCTCGGTATTAATACCGCGCTGATTGCAGTAGAAAAGCTGGTCTTCCGATATCTTGCTGGTCGTAGCCTCATGCTCCACAACCGCCGTATTGTTGTGTACGTCCATATAAGGAAAGGTATGAGCACCGCACTTGCTGCCCAACAACAACGAATCGCAACTGCTGTAGTTGCGGGCATTGTCGGCCGTCTTAGCCACCTTTACCAAACCGCGGTAGGCATTCTGACTCTTTCCGGCGCTGATACCCTTGCTGATAATGGTGCTCTTGGTGTTCTTACCGATATGAATCATCTTGGTACCCGTATCAGCCTGCTGATAGTTGTTGGTCACAGCCACGCTGTAGAACTCGGCCTGCGAGCCTTCACCGCTCAACACACAGCTAGGGTATTTCCAGGTGATGGCGCTACCCGTCTCCACCTGTGTCCAGGAGAGCCTGCTGTTCCTGCCTCTCAGATGACCGCGCTTCGTTACCAGATTCAGCACGCCGCCCTTACCCTCAGCATCGCCAGGATACCAGTTCTGGACAGTACTGTACTTCACCTCGGCATTCTCCTTCACCACAATCTCCACAATGGCGGCATGTAACTGGTTCTCGTCGCGCATCGGAGCCGTACAGCCTTCCAGATAACTCACGTATGCATCATCGTCGCAAACGATAAGGGTGCGTTCAAACTGACCCGTTCCTCTGGCATTGATGCGGAAGTAGGTACTCAACTCCATTGGACAGCGTACACCCTTGGGGATATACACGAAGGAGCCGTCAGAGAATACTGCCGAATTAAGGGCTGCAAAGAAATTGTCCCTGTACGGCACCACGCTGCCCAAGTATTCACGCACCAGCTCGGGATGTTCCTTCACCGCCTCGCTGATGGAACAGAAGATAATACCCTTCTCTTTCAGTTTCTCGCGGAAAGTGGTCTTCACACTCACCGAATCCATCACAGCATCCACAGCTGTGCCACTCAGTGCCAGACGTTCTTCCAGAGGAATACCCAGCTTGTCAAAGGTCTTCATCAGTTCAGGGTCAATTTCTCCGGAGTTCCCGGAATTTCCGGAATTTCCGGCCGTGGGATTGGCATAGTAGCTGATATCCTGATAATCTATCTCGGGCATCTTCAGGTGTCCCCAAGTGGGAGCCTCCAGCGTTTGCCAGTAGCGGAACGCCTTCAGACGGAACTCCAGCAGCCAGTCGGGTTCGCCCTTTTTCTGTGAAATAAGACGCACCACATCCTCCGAGAGTCCTTTATCTATCACCTCGGTCTGCACATCGGTAGTGAAGCCGTACTGGTACTTCTTCTCCGCTACCTCTCGCACAAACTCATTCTTTTCTTCCATTCATATTTCTATTTGGGCGACAAAATTACGATTTTTATTTGGTTTATCTTTGATAAACAACATTTTTTTCTGTTTACATAATAAAAAAACACTCATAACAAACGCACAAACATTTGTTTTTTTGCCTCTCTATCCTTTGGTATTTGATAAAATAGTATTATCTTTGCGGTGTTATAAACAAAAAAACGACAACTTTAAACTAATGGAATACCGAAAACTTGGAAAAACCGGCTTGCAGGTTTCTGCGCTGAGCTTTGGTGCCTCGTCGCTGGGCGGGGTCTTTCACACGATAGACGAAGGACGGGCCGTTGAAACCGTCGGCGTAGCCCTCGAAGGGGGCATGAACCTGATTGATGTCTCACCTTACTACGGCCATTATAAAGCCGAGACGGTGCTGGGAAAAGCCCTGCGCCAACTGCCTCGCGACAAATATATTCTCTCTACCAAAGTGGGACGCTATGGCAAGGACGGCGTGAACACATGGGACTACAGCGGCAAACGGGCGCAGGAAAGCGTTTATGAAAGTATGGACCGACTGGGCGTGGAGCACATCGACCTGATTCATGTTCACGACATTGAGTTTCAGGCTTCACTCCCCGGTGGTTTGCAGAAGGTCGTGGATGAGACACTGCCGGCACTCGTTGAACTAAAGCAGAAGGGCATCGTGAGCCACGTAGGCATCACCGACCTGCAAATTCCCAACCTGCGCTGGGTCATCGACCACAGCCCCGAAGGTACCGTTGAGACCGTACTGAACTTCTGTCATTACTGCCTGAACGATGATGCATTGGCTGATAATCTGGATTACTTCGAGAGTCACGGCATAGGTCTTATCAATGCCTCACCGCTCAGCATGGGCTTACTCTCCATGCGTGGTGTACCCGACTGGCATCCGGCTCCCAAGCCATTGGTAGAGGCCTGCCATCGTGCAGCAGAACATTGTGCCGCCAAGGGCTATCCCATCGAGAAGTTGGCCATGCAGTTCTCTGTGAGCAATCCCCGCGTTCCTTCCACCCTATTTTCTTCTGCTAATCCCGACAATGTGCGCCGTAACCTGCAATACATCAGCGAGCCCATCGACTGGCAGTTAGTCCGTGAGGTGCAAGAAATCATTGGTGACCAAAAGCGCGTAACATGGAAAAACTCTTAACAATTCACAATGATGATTATTGATGCGCATAGCCATCTGTGGTTGAAACAGGATGCTGTAGTGGATGGATTCCCCATCCGCACACTCCAACCGAATGGCAGCCGGTCGGAATTCTTCGGCGAGGAGCGCCAGATGCTGCCACCCTTTATGATTGACGGCAAGAATACCGCCGAGGTGTTCCTCTCTAATATGGATTACGCCCAGGTGGGTGCTGCCGTTGTGGTGCAGGAAGTTATCGACGGCAACCAGAATGCCTATCTCACCGAGGTGCAGGCTAAGTACCCCGACCGCTTCTTCTGCATGGGTATGGCCTGGACGCTGGAGGAAGCTAAGACGGTACAGGCTGCAGGATTGAAAGGCATTGCCTTCCCAGGGCATCGCATGAAGGAATCGCTGCACACACTTATGCCCGTCTTCAAATTCATGGAGGAGCAGGACATGGTGCTATCGATGTGCTTAGGCGAAGACCCTCGTCAGATAGCAGAAATGGCTGAAGTAATCCAGGAATGCCCCAAGTTGAAGGTTGCTATCGGACACTTCGGAATGGTTACCACACCGGCTTTCGAAAGTCAGGTAAAACTGGCATTAGAGGGTCCGAACGTGATGATTGAATCAGGTGGCATCACCTGGCTCTATAACAGCGAGTTCTACCCCTACCCTTCTGCCGTGCGCAGCATTCGTCAGGCTGCCGACTGGGTCGGCATAGACCGCCTGATGTGGGGTTCCGACTATCCCCGCACCATCACAGCCATCACCTATCGCATGAGCTACGACTTTATCATCAAGTCTTCCGAATTAACCGAGGAAGAAAAGAGTCTCTTCTTAGGCCAAAACGCCCGGCATTTCTATGGTTTCAAAAACTTGCCGGAATTACCTTATATAAAGAATATGAGTGAATAAAACTACAATATCATGAAATATCCCAAAATCGGTATTCGTCCGACTATCGACGGTCGCCAGGGTGGCGTCCGTGAGAGTCTCGAAGAGAAAACAATGGCACTGGCTAAGGCTGTTGCCGAGTTGATAACCAAGAACCTGCGCAACGGCGACGGTTCGCCCGTGGAGTGTGTGATTGCAGATACCACCATCGGTCGTGTTGCCGAGAGTGCTGCCTGCGCCGAAAAATTCGAGCGTGAGGGTGTGGGCGCTACCATCACCGTCACCTCGTGCTGGTGCTACGGTTCCGAGACAATGGACATGAACCCGCATTACCCCAAAGCTGTTTGGGGCTTCAACGGCACAGAGCGTCCGGGTGCTGTCTATCTGGCTGCCGTACTTGCCGCACATGCCCAGAAGGGTCTGCCTGCCTTCGGTATCTACGGGCACGATGTGCAGGACCTCGACGATAATACCATTCCTTCCGATGTGGCAGAGAAAATTCTGCGTTTTGCCCGTGCTGCACAGGCGGTGGCTACCATGAAGGGCAAGAGCTACCTGTCATTGGGGAACACCTGTATGGGTATTGCCGGATCCATCGTGGATGCCGACTTCCTGCAGCATTATCTGGGAATGCGTACAGAATATGTTTCGCTGGTGGAGATTCTGCGCCGTGTCGATTTCAATATCTTCGACCCCGAGGAGTTTAAGAAGGCGATGGCTTGGGTCGAGAAATACTGCAAGCCGCAGGAAGGACACGACTACAACGAGGACCGTCCTCTCTTCCCCGGCACGCCCATGACTACCTTCAACGGTAAGGGCAAAGGCAAGAACCGCGAGGAGAAGGATGCCGACTGGGAGTTTACCGTCAAGACCATGATGATTATACGCGACCTGATGCACGGCAATCCGCGCTTGCTGGAGATGGGTTACAAAGAGGAGGCCCTCGGTCATAATGCCCTCTTTGGCGGTGTGCAGGGTCAGCGCCAGTGGACCGATTACAAACCTAACTTCGACTTCCCTGAGTCGATGCTCTGCACCAGCTTCGACTGGAACGGCATCCGCGAGGCTGATGTCTTGGCTACGGAGAACGACTTCCTCAACGGCCTGTCGATGCTCTTCGGTCACCTGCTCACCAACCGTGGCGTGATGTTCTCGGATATCCGTACCTACTGGAGCCCCGAAGCTGTGGAACGTGTGGCAGGCAAGAAACCTGAGGGGCAGGCCGCAGGCGGTTTCATACATCTTATTAATAGCGGTGCCACTACCCTCGATGCTACGGGTGCTATGACGGCAGCAGACGGAAAGCCCACATTGAAGGAACCTTGGAATATCACCGATGCCGATGTGGAAGCATGTCTTAAGGCCACCAGCTGGATGCCTGCCGACCGCGATTATTTCCGTGGCGGCGGTTACAGCTCGCACTTCGTCACCAAGGGCGGAATGCCCATGACCATGATGCGCGTAAATCGCGTAGCAAGCCTTGGCCCCGTACTGCAATTAGCTGAAGGGTGGACGGTGGAACTCGACCCGAAGACCCACGACATACTGGATAAGCGCACCGACCCCACTTGGCCCACCACGTGGTTTGTTCCTCGCCTCGACCCTTCGAAGGACTGCTTCAAGGATGTCTATAGCGTCATGAACTGCTGGGGAGCCAATCACGGCGCCATCGCTTACGGACATATCGGTGCCGACCTGATTACCCTCTGCAGCATCCTCCGCATCCCCGTATGTATGCATAATGTACCAGATGCCAATATCTTCCGTCCCGCCGCATGGAATGCCTTCGGCATGGACAAGGAAGGTGCCGACTATCGTGCCTGCCAGAATTTCGGACCAATCTATAAGTGATGTTCAACGAAAACAGCCTCACCCCTAATCCCTAATCCCTAATTCCTAATCCAATTTTCAATGAATAAATCCACTCTTGTTGAGAAGAAATACCTCTTCACTTTTATCCTCATCACCTCGCTCTTTGCGCTGTGGGGCTTTGCCAACGACCTGACAAATCCCATGGTAGCAGCTTTCCAGACGGTGATGGAGTTATCTGCCGCCAAAGCCTCTATGGTGCAGTTTGCTTTTTACGGCGGTTACGCCACCATGGCTGTGCCTGCTGCGCTGTTCATTCGCAAGCATACCTATAAACACGGCGTGCTGCTGGGATTGGCACTCTATGCCATTGGTGCCTTCTTGTTTATCCCTGCGGCCCAGTACCAGCAGTTCTCGTTTTTCTGCGTCTCGCTGTATATCCTGACGTTCGGTCTGGCCTTCCTGGAGACAACGGCCAATCCGTTCATTCTCTCACTGGGCGAAAAGGAAACCTCCACACGCCGGTTGAATCTGGCACAGGCCTTCAACCCCGTAGGTTCCCTGTCGGGAATGGCTGTAGCATCGTTCATCGTATTGCCGCAACTGCTTTCCGACAAGCGCGATGCTGCCGGACAGATTATCTTCGGTTCGCTCTCCGAGGCCGAAAAGGCAGACATCCGTCTGCACGACCTTGCTGTCATCCGCGATCCCTACGTAGCCATCGGATTAGTTGTGGTGGTGATGCTTATCATCATTGCCCTGACAAAGATGCCGCGTTTGGCTGGCGAAGGACAGAAGTTGCACCCCAAGCATACGCTCAACCGCCTTTGGCACAACACCATCTATCGCGAGGGCGTATTGGCCCAGGTCTTCTATGTAGCCGCACAGATTATGTGCTGGACCTTCATCATCCAGTATGCCGACCGTCTGGGTATCAACAAGGCTACAGCGCAGGTTTTTAATATTGTGGCTATGTCGCTGAACCTCAGCGGTCGTTTCATCGGCACCTTTATCATGCGCTACGTCAATACCCGCCGTCTGCTGATGATCTTCGGTATCTGTGCTTCTGTCTGTACCCTCGGAGCCATCTGTATCGACGGACGGTTTGGCCTCTACTCATTGGTATGTATCAGCCTCTTCATGTCCATCATGTTCCCCACTATCTATGGTGTAGCACTCGAGAATGTCGATGCCGAGGACACCTCTCTCGGTGCCGCCTTCCTCGTGATGGCCATCGTTGGCGGTGCGCTGATGCCTCCGCTGCAGGGCATGATTATCGACTTAGGCAGCGTGGCCGGTTGGCCTGCCGTGAACGTTTCGTTCTGTCTGCCCCTGATTTGCTTCATTTTCGTAGCCCTTTACGGCTACCGTACACATAAGGCTTTAATAAAATAACACATGAAAGCATTACAGATTTCTGATACTCATTTGCTGGAAGTCATCGGACTTCCAACGCCACAGCCCGCTGCCGGCGAGGTGCTGTTGCGCATTAGTTACGTCGGCTTTTGCGGTTCCGACCTCAACACCTTCCGCGGTCGTAACGCTATGGCCCTGAAGCCCGTCATTCCCGGGCACGAAATCAGCGCCATTATAGAAAAGGTAGGCGAAGGCGTTCCTGCCGGTTTTCAGACGGGCCAGTTGGTTACCGTCGATCCCTACACAGCCTGTGGCAACTGTCCGAGTTGCCGCCGCCGTCGTTTCAACGCCTGCCAGCACAACGAGACCCTTGGTGTACAGCGTCACGGAGCTATGCGCGAGTTCATCTGCGTTCCTTGGCAGAAGGTGATTCCTGCCGAGGGTCTTGCTCCGCAGGACATTGCACTCATCGAGCCCATGAGTGTGGGCTTCCATGCCGTAGATCGCGGTCAGGTGACAGACAGCGATACCGTCCTGGTTATTGGCTGCGGCATGATTGGTGTGGGTGCCATTGTACGCGCCAGCCTGCGTGGTGCTACCGTCATTGCAATGGATTTGGATGACGAGAAGCTGGCCCTTGCCCGCGAGCTGGGTGCCTCTGCTACCGTCAACAGCGGAACGGATGATGTTCACGCCCGCTTGCAGGAACTGACGGACGGTGCCGGTCCCGATGTGGTCATCGAGGCTGTAGGTGCGGCTCCTACCTATAACTGCGCTATCAACGAGGTTGCCTTCACGGGTCGGGTTGTCTGCATTGGCTACGCCCCAGGCGATGTCACACTGCCCACACGATTCTTTGTGCAGAAGGAACTCGATATCCGTGGCTCCCGCAATGCCCTGCCCGATGACTTCCGCGCTGTCATCCGCTACCTGCGTCGTGGCCAGTGCCCCACAGCACGTCTTATCTCGGGCATCGTTAAACCCGAGGAAGCAGCTCAGGCTATGACCAATTGGGATGCTGCTCCAGGTAAAGTCTTCAGAATACTTGTTAACTTCTCATAAAACCAGCAGAACATGAAAATTATCCAATTTGGGGAAGGAAACTTCCTACGTGCCTTCGTTGAGTGGATAGCTCAACAAATGAATTACAGCGTAGCCATCGTTAAGCCCCGGCCTGGCAACACTTTGGATGCTTTGCGTGCACAAGGGTGCCGTTACCATGTAAACCTGCAAGGCTTACTGAACGGAAAGACCATAGATACAATGGAAGAAATCACCTGTGTCACCACAGCCGTAAACCCTTACGAAGACCACGAGGCCTTCCTTGCGCTGGCAGAAGATGCCGAGGCACGCTTCATTGTGTCCAATACCACCGAGGCTGGTATAACCTTCGACCCTGTCTGCCGGCTGAACGACACACCGCCTACCTCATACCCTGCCAAACTGACGCAGTTGCTTTACCATCGTTTTCGCACCTTCAACAGCGACCCTGCCAAGGGCTTTATCATCCTGCCCTGCGAACTCGTTTTCGGCAATGGTCATCTCTTGGAGCAATGCGTTCATCAATATATTAACCTTTGGGCAACAGAGATAGGCAGTGATTTCGATGACTTTTCCCATTGGGTACAACAGTCATGCTACTTCTGCACCACCCTTGTGGATCGTATTGTGCCTGGATATCCCAAGAAGAATGCCGAGTCGCTGCAAGCCCGACTGCCTCAGCATGATCCTCTGCTGGTGCAAGCCGAGCCTTACCACCTTTGGGTCATTGAGGCGGCCAAGAACCTTTCCCTGGAGCAACTGGAGAAGGAGTTCCCTGCCGACAAAGCCGGACTGCACGTTGTCCTGACCCACGACGAATCACCTTACCACGAGCGTAAGGTAACCTTGCTGAACGGGCCCCATACGGTGCTCTCGCCTGTTGCCTTCTTAGCAGGCTTGAATATTGTCCGCGATGCCTGTCAGCACGAGGTGATCGGTCCCTTTGTCCGTCGTGTGATGTTCGACGAGCTGCTGCCCACGCTTAACTTGCCCGAGGATGAGTTGCGCCGTTTCGGAAACGATGTGATGGAACGCTTCTGCAATCCCTTCGTCGATCATCAGCTTACCAGCATCATGCTCAACAGCTTCCCCAAGTTCCAGACACGCGACCTGCCCGGACTGAAAACCTACCTCTTGCGCAAGGGCACATTGCCCAAGGGAATCGTCTTGGGCTTGGCCGCCATCTGTGTCTATTACAAGGGCGGTCAGCGTGCCGACGGCACACCTATTCAGCCCAACGACGACCCACGCATCATGCAACTGCTCACCGACCTGTGGGCAACAGGCGATGTACATAAGGTAGCGGAGGGAGTTCTGGCAGCCAAAGATCTTATCTGGACAGAACACGGCGACCTCAACACCATCCCAGGTCTTACCGATCTCCTCGCCGAAGACATCACCAGCATCTTAGAGAAGGGAATGATGGAAACGGTTAAAGGATTAGAGATTAGGGATTAGGGATTAGAGATTAGAGGTTAGCGGTTAGAGGTTAGCGGTTAGAGGTTAGCGTTCCCGTTGAAGTTAAGGAAGTTAAAGAAGTTAAAGAAGTTAAAGGACGAATGTTCCCGTTATCGCCTCAGCGAGACTCTAATCCCTAATCTCTAATCTCTGGTAGCCCTGCAAGAGATGCCCGGCATCCCTGCCGGCCACAAGTTTGCCCTTCGCGACATTGCCCAGGGCGAGGACGTCATTAAGTACGGATACCCCATTGGGCACGCCACCCGCGCCATCCGCAAAGGTGAGTTGGTGGACCACCATAACATCGCCACCAACCTAAGCGGCACCATTGATTATAAAAGCCTCACCCCTAACCCCTCTCCCGTGGGCGAGGGGAACTTTATAGATGAGGGAAACAATTCTCCCCTCCCTCTCGGGGGAGGGGCTGGGGTAGAGGCTTTTTTCCTCGGCTATGTGCGCCCCGACGGTCAGGTAGGTATTCGCAACGACATCTGGGTCATCCCCACCGTCGGCTGCGTCAACGGCATCTGCCGCCAAATAGTTGAACAAGCCAAAGAACAGATCAACGAAAACGATAACGTCAACGTCAACGATAACGAAAACGATAACGAAAACGAAAACGATAACGTCAACGATAACGAAAACGATAACGAAAACGACTCTAAACTCTCAACTCTAAACTCTAAGCTCTCCACTCTAAACTCTCAACTCTCCACTCTCAACTCTAAACTGACTCTAAACTCTCAACTCTCCACTCTCAACTATTTCCCTCACAACTACGGCTGCTCCCAGCTCGGCGATGATCATGAGAATACCCGCAAGATACTGCGCGATATGATCCTGCACCCCAACGCAGGCGGCGTGCTGGTCGTTGGCTTAGGTTGCGAGAACAATCAGCCCAAGGAGTTCGAGAAGATGCTGGGCGACTACGACCGCCAGCGCATCCGCTTCATGGTTTGTCAGGAGGTAGAGGGCGACGAGGTAGAAGTTGGTGTACGTATCGTCAAGGAACTTTACGCTCAGGCACAGACCTACGAGCGTGTTCCCGTACCCGTCAGCAAACTGCGTGTAGGCCTCAAGTGCGGCGGTTCCGACGGATTCTCGGGCATCACCGCCAATCCCCTTCTGGGAGCCTTCACCGACTGGCTCTGCAAGGAGCAGGGCGGCACAGCCATCCTTACCGAGGTACCCGAGATGTTTGGTGCTGAGACCATCCTCATGCGCCGTGCCGTCTCGGAAGAAGTACTCCAACAGACCAAGGATCTTATCAACAACTTCAAGGAATATTTCCTCTCTCACGGACAACCCGTAGGCGAGAACCCCTCGCCCGGCAACAAAGCCGGAGGTATCTCCACCCTCGAAGAGAAAGCCCTCGGCTGCACCCAGAAAGCCGGCACCGCCCCCGTTTGTGGTGTCTTAGAGTACGGCGACAGGTTAGACTCAGCTCCCTCCCACAAAGTTCCCCTCTCCCTCACAGAGTTCCCCTCTCCTCGGAGAGGGGTTAGGGGTGAGGCTGGCCTCCATTTATTATCCGCTCCCGGCAACGACCTCGTTGCCAGCACCGCCTTGGCTGCTGCCGGCTGTCAGCTGGTACTCTTCACCACCGGAAGGGGAACACCCTTCTCCACCTTTGTACCCACGCTGAAGGTCAGCACCAATAGCGATTTGGCCCGTCGCAAGCCCCAGTGGATAGACTTCGATGCCGGAGTCTTATTGGATGGCACAAGCATGGAAGAGCTACTCCAACGCTTCATCGCCTACATCATAGATGTCGCCTCCGGCAAGGAGCGCACCACAGCCGAAGTACACGGCAATGCCGAATTCGCCATCTTCAAAAACGGCGTAACACTATAAGAGGGTAAAAGACGTGCAAGAACGCACAAAAGTGTGCGATTATGCACAAAATGCAGGTAATTGCCGAGGGGAAACACTTTTTCTGAAGTGAAAGTTTGGGGGAAGTGTTTGTTTTGTCATATATTTGCTTCCGGAAAGGTGAAATATTTAAGTTTCTGGAGTTGTTTCTGGAGTTAAAGGAGTTAGAGGAGTTACCGGGCTTTCGCCCTCCGAAGTTACCGCTTCGCTCCGACGTTACTTAAGACTTCTTGTCTGCATGTGTATAACTATCGTCCAGCCAGCATGCTGGCTTAACTTCCCCTATAACTTCCATTTTAACTTCCAATTTAACTTCCGGAAAGGTAAAAACATATTGGTATGGAAGTAAAGAAGAATGGGAAAATACTTGTCATCGACGATAACGAAGATGTCCTTTTTGCGCTGAACCTTTTACTGAAGCCATTAGTAGAAGACATCCGCGTGGCGAAGAATCCCGAACAGATTGACAGGTTCTATGATCTGCTGCATCCCGATGTGGTGCTGCTGGATATGAATTTCACACGCGATGCCATCAGCGGAGAGGAGGGCTTCGAGTGGTTGGAGCACATCTTGCACCGCGATGCACAGGCTGTCGTCATCCTCATGACTGCCTACGCCGATGCTGATAAAGCAGTACGGGCTTTGAAGAGCGGTGCCACAGACTTCATCACCAAGCCCTGGGATAACTCCAAGCTTCTGGCGACACTCTTTGCAGGGGTAGAACTGAGCCAAGAACGGCATAAGAACCGTCTGCTGGAACAGCGCATGGAGGTAGCAGCCGCTACAGAAGCTCCCACCCTCATAGGCGAGAGTCCCGTTATGCAACGTGTCATGCAGACGGTAGAACAAGTGGCACCGACGGATGCCAATGTGCTGATTCTCGGCGAGAACGGAACAGGAAAGGATGTCATAGCCCGACAGCTTTGCGCCCTTTCCCACCGTGCTGCAAAGCCTTTTGTCAGCATCGACTTAGGCAGCGTGCCTGAACAGCTCTTCGAGAGTGAACTTTTCGGTTACGAGAAGGGTGCGTTCACCGATGCCCGTAAGGCGAAGGCAGGTCGCATGGAAACTGCCAGCGGAGGCACACTCTTCCTTGACGAGATAGGCAACCTTCCCCTACCCTTGCAAGCAAAATTGCTGGCAGCATTGGAGCGTCGGGAAATCTCGCGCATCGGCAGCACGCAGGTTACACCCATTGACGTGCGCCTGCTCTGCGCCACAAATGCAGACATCCATACCGAAGTGGCAGAAGGACGCTTTCGCGAAGACCTCCTCTACCGTATCAACACCATAGAGATTACCATACCGCCGCTGCGTGAGCGTGGCGAAGACATTATCCTGCTGGCCGAACACTTCCTGGCTACCTACGCACATAAATATAATAAGGTGGTGAAGGAACTCAACCGCGATGCGCGTCAACGGCTGCTGCGTCACACATGGCCGGGCAATGTGCGCGAACTGATGCATGCTGTCGAACGTGCTGTGCTCCTGGCAAAAGGGTCAAGTCTCTGTGCGCAGGACTTTGTACTGAAGGACTCCTCTCGCCGGACATCCCAGACACAGACGCTGAATCTGGAACGTTTGGAGCAGGAAGCCATCGAGCGTGCCATGAACATTGCCGGGGGTAACGTCACGAAGGCTGCGGAACTCCTCGGCATCACACGCTTCGCATTATACAGAAAGTTGAAATAGGACCCTCTCCCAGCCCCTCCCTTTAGGGCGGGGAGTAATTACCTTTTATGAAATCATTCCGTTATGAAGATGTTTTGGTTATATCTAATTGCTCTCGTGTTGGCCGCCCTCATCTGCGCTTTTTGCCTCCACGTTAGTCACTACTTTTCCGCTGTGACGATGGCGCTCGTCGTACTCGGCGTTGCCGTCAGCATCTACGGCCGCATCAGCCGCCTACGATACGCTTACCATGAAACGGAAAAGGAGAATCAGAAGTTGCATGTGAAGCTTGCAGAGGCAGAGCGACAGTTGCAGTACTTGCGACAGTTGACAGAGAATGTGGATACGGCTCTCTTTGTCTGCTCCACAGACGGACGCATCGACTGGATGAACCATGTGGCGACCCAATACTCCTCCCCCTCGGGGGAGGTTGGGAGGGGGCTTCTGCCTCCCCGTATCCTCTCGGCCATTGCCGAACATAAAGAGATGGTGGACGGCTGTGCGCTCTCTACGGTTCTGTTGCGAATCGACGGACAACGCAAACTTGTGGTAGCCCTGAAGGATGTATCTATGCTGATGCAGCGGCAGGAGATGGAGGCCTGGCAACAACTCATCCGCGTGCTTACCCACGAAATCATGAACTCCCTGACACCCATCATCTCCATCAGCGAGACATTGGCAGGTTCTCTCCCCCAAGGGGGAGGACAGGAGGGGGCTGCCGTCATCAACCGTCGTTGCCACTCCCTACTCGACTTTGTGGAGAGCTACCGACAACTGACGCGCATCAAGACACCCGAGAAAACGACCTTCCCCGTCTCCGAATTATTTGAACACCTAAAAGCGCTGTTCAGCCTCACCCCCAGCCCCTCTCCGGGGAGAGGGGAGAAAAATACCCCGCAATTAACGTTTTCCCCTCTCCCTGGAGAGGGGTTAGAGGTGAGGCTGTTGGCCGACCGCGCTCAAATAGAGCAAGTCCTCATCAACCTCATCAAGAATGCCTACGAAAGCGACGCCACAGAGGTTGAACTCTCAGCACAACAACTCCCCTCTCCCCGGAGCGACTGGGGTTTTAGAGGAGCCACTGAATGTGGCTCCGGCCCCACAAAGGGGAGCGAATTACCATTCGCGACGGGGTTCAGGGGCGGGGGTGAGGCTGTCGGGAGAGGGTCTGCTGGGGTTACTCTTCTGGTCCGCGACAACGGATGTGGTATGCCAGCCGACGTACTGGAACATGCCTTTATCCCCTTCTACACCACCAAACCCACTGGTACTGGCATCGGTCTTAGCCTCTGTCGGCAGATTATCCTCAAACATGGCGGCACCATCCATATCGAAAGCGAGGAGAAAAAGGGTACTACGATAGAAATAAAGATATGATCAATGATATAAAACTATTTTATCCTGCATATAAAACTATTTTCAAGCTTTGAAAATTTATAACCAAGCCTTGAAAATAAATAACCAAGTCTTGAAAATATATTTTCACGCCTTGAAAATAATTTTAGACAAAGAAAAAAGATGTTTTTTCACGACTTAAAAAGAAAAATGCACAACGTATTGATACCTTTTCCTGTGCACTTCCGCACAATGATGAGCGATGACGCACACAAACCCACAAGAACAGATTTCTTTAATTCACTAAGAATCAGCCATTTACCATTTTGGCACGGTTCTTGCTATATATAAGGTAAAGTAAGCTCATAAATTCACAACATGAAACAAGCATTTCGAATTATTTCCCGCATGAAGGGCTACACAGCCCTTTCGCTCCTGGGCCTTATCATCTCCCTCAGCGGAACTATCATCATCGCCCGCTACCTCTATCAGGAATGGACCATCGACCATTGGATGCCGGACTACGACAGGACGTTCATCTTGTGCCAACGCTACGTCAATGGCATTTTGGCGGATGAGCCAACGCCTGGTTTGGCTTGGAATCCCAACAATACAAAGGGCTTCGTGTCGCCTACTTTGGGGCAGAGCGACGTGGAAGCCTTCTCAGATGTTCATCTGCTGCAGAATGGCTCCTACATCATATTGGATAATGACGAGACCATAACCGCCTCCACTATCAGCGTTGACAGCAGTTTCGTTGATGTCTTTCCACTACAGGCTATGGAGGGCACATTGGTGCTGCGTACAGAGGGGCAGGCCATCGTGAGCGATGACTTCGCTCGTCGCCACTTCCCGGGCGAGAGTGCTGTGGGGAAGACCATGAAAATGGGCGACGAGAACATATTGCATACCATTGTGGGCGTGTTCCGTCGGCCATCGGGCAAGAGCACAATCCACTTCGATGTTGCCAACTATGCACGTAGGGACTGGTGGGTTGGCAATGCCCTTAACTTTACGATGATAAAGCTGGCGAAGGGCGCGAGCATGGAGGCATATAACGAGCGGCAGCCCAGGAATTCATGGGGAAGCCCGAATCCTGAGTTCTATTTTATGCTTGTACCCTATACGGGAAACTTGAGAAGGCTGGTTGAGAGATATGGACAGGAATTCCGAACCATTCCTTCGCTGAGTCCGTGTAGCAGTCTGCAGTACCTGTGGATGCTATTCGGTGTGGCAGTTCTGCTCTTCCTCGTCGGCATCTTCAACTTCCTGAACTTGTATGCTGTGATGCGCAGCCACCGCAGCCACGAGCTGGAGGTGCGCCGCATCTTCGGAGCCTCGCGTTGGGACATCTTCTGTCAGCTCTATGCCGAGACGTTCCTGCTCGCTTTGCTCACGATGATAGGCGTATGGACCGTCGTGGAGCTTATGGAGCCGCTGCTCACCACCTATTATAATATAGAGGTCTTGCCGCAACGGACGTTCGACGTGGGGCTGACTGTAGCGATAGTCTTTGGATTGCCCTTTATATCCAGCCTCACCCCCAACCCCTCTCCGAGGAGAGGGGAGTCTCTCGCGACAGGAAGCCCCTCTCCTCGGAGAGGGGTTGGGGTGAGGCTCGAGGGGCTGGGGGTTGGCTTCCAATACTTCATCTCCATCACCCTCATCACCGTCAGCATCTACATGATGCGTCAGCTGCACCTGATGATGGAAGGCGACCCAGGCTACAGGACGGAGGGCATCCTCCACATCGTCCCCAAGCCCAGGGAAGACTACAACCGCATCAGGAAGGATGACAACGGGAATAGATACATCGTCGATAACAGCAGCGGAGAAAAGGCTATGGCTGTCTTGAAGAAGCTGAGGGAATGCCCCTACATCCAAAGCATCATCAAGGACCCTGACATGATAAGTGCCGGTGAACTGATGGAAATAGAGGGGCATAAGCTGGTATGCAAGGAAATGTGCCACAAAACGATGGAGATGTTCGGGCTGGAATTGCTGGAAGGAAGAGAATTAAACGACACGCTGGATGACTACTCGTACAACTGCCTGCTCAATGAAACAGCAGTTCGACGCTTGGGACTGAAGGACTGGCGAAGCGCGAAGGTGCAGCTACCGGAACGATGGTGGACGTCAGCCAATGAGGATTGCTCAGAGAATCCGCCCTACAACGTAGTGGGCATCGTGAAAGACTTCCATCCCGGTCGCCTCTCAGAGCCACAACCTCCCATCATCTTCTTCCCAACCCTGAACTGGGACAGTCAGACGATGGACTTCCTGCCCGATGACTTGCTACTGAGCATTGCTCCGGGCAACGAGGAGGATGCAATAAAGTACCTGAAGCAGATGAACAAGGAGGTATGGGGAACAGAAGACCTGGAATACCAATGGCTCTCCGACCAAAAGGATGAACTCTACCGCGAGGACCGTCGCACAGCCCGTATCTTCTTCACCTTCTCGTTCCTGGCGATTGCCGTCACTTGTCTGGGCGTGCTGGGCCTGATGATGTTCGATGTGCGCCGCCGCTACCGCGAGATAGCACTCCGTAAGGTCAATGGCGCCACGTTCCTCGACATTGCCTTGCTGCTCTCACGCCGCTACCTTATTATATTGGCTGTAGCTGCCGCTGTCAGCATCCCCGTCTCACTCATCGGCCTGCATCAGCTGATAACGCGCTACTATACCATCCATGCCACCATCGCCTGGTGGATTCCCCTCGTGAGCATCGCCATCGTCCTGCTGCTTTGCGCCCTGACGCTCTGGCAACAAGTATGGAAGGCAACAAGAATAAAACCATATGAAGTATTAAAGGAAAACTAAAGCCTCACCCCCGACCCCTCTCCGAGGAGAGGGGAGTCAACTTGTCAACTAAAACAACATGAAACAAGCATTTCGAATTATTTCCCGCATGAAGGGCTACACAGCCCTTTCGCTCCTGGGCCTTATCATTTCCCTCAGCGGAACTATCATCATCGCACGCTACCTCTATCAGGAATGGACCATCGACCATTGGATGCCGGACCTTGAAAGGATATGCTTCGCCCTAAGGGAGGAGTACGAGAGCGACGATCCTAATGCATACCGAAGCGCTATGACCGCAATGAAGATGCCAAATGATGGGCAGTCCATCACAGAGATGGAGGGCGTGGAGGCCGCAACCAGTGTATGGCTGCGCAGCCTGTTCTCGGTGAAACTGGAGGGCGAGAAGACCTTCACCGTCTGCACCATCAGTGCCGACAGCGACTTTGTCAAGGTCTTTCCCCTGAAAGCCGTCGAAGGCACGCTGGATTTGCGCGTCACGGGAAACTGCATCATCAGCGAGACGCTGGCCAAGAAGATGTTCCCAGGCGGGAGCGCCGTCGGACAGACATTCATGGCGGATAACAGTCTGCACACCGTGACGGGCATCTTCCGCGAGCCTGCCACGAAGTCCACCCTGCACTATGAGATGGTGACGAACGCAGACAACGCGGGATCGTTCAATAACACCTTACACTTCACCTTCGCCAAGCTGAAGGAGGGCTTGACCCGCGAACAGTTCAACGCACGGCAGGTCAAGCAGAAAGGTGTCACAGCATTCAGTTATGGGAATGACAACAAGGAAGTCCTCTGGAATTACAAGCTGGAGCCGTACGATTATTTCCTGGGCTACACGAACCATGAGAACTGGCCGTCGGTGAACAAACCCAGTTCGAAGGAGCACCTGTGGATGTTGCTGGCCGTCGGCATACTGCTCTTTTTCGTTGGCATTTTCAACTTCCTCAACCTCTATGCTGTTATGCGGCATGCACGCAATCATGAGATGACGGTGCGTCGCATCTTCGGAGCCTCGCGCCTGGACATCTTCACGATGCTCTACATGGAGAACCTGCTCATCAGCTCTCTGGCCATGGTTGGCGTGTGGATGGTCGTCGAACTGATAACGCCCCACATGAAGGAGTGGTTCAACATGGAGCAGATGACGATGCCCGTCTTCGACACCGTCCTGTCGCTTTGCATCGTGTTCTTTTTGCCGCTGACCTGCGCAGCCGGCAAGGTAAAAAGAAGCGGCGGCGGCTCTGCCCTCTTCCTATTCCTCCAGTACTTTATTTCCATTTCCCTCATCACCGTAAGCTTCTACCTAATGCGGCAGCTATATGTGATGATGACAGCAGACCCGGGGTTCAATACCGAGAACGTCATCTCCTGCCTGCCATATACCTCTGATATGTACGCACTCACGGAAATGAGCAAGGAGGCAAACGACCGCCAGCTCTTCAAGGAGCGCATGTGCGAGAGTCCCTTCGTGCGCGACCTATGCGAAGATCAGGGTTTCATGGCTGAGAAATACGAGATTCAGGGCGCTAACGGGACGAGTATGTACTGGATGAAGATGAACGAACACATGCAGAATGTCCTAGGCCTGAAAATCCTGGAAGGGCGCGGACTATGCGATTCGCTCGACAGCCACAGCAACACTTACCACTGCGTCATCAACGAGACGGCCCTGAAACGCCTGGGGCTGAAGAACTGGCGCACGGAGGGTATCCCCCTCTCTTATTATCTACACGTTACGAGTGACACAGACCCCACAAAGAGCCCCACTTATCAGGTGGTAGGCATTGTGAAGGATTTTCACCCCCTGAAGCAGTCGGAGCCACAGCCGCCCCTCTTCTTTACCTATGAACAGGACAAATACGACCGGCAATATACCGTCTATTACGTGGGTAGCTCGGAGAAGCGCACGCTGGTGAGCATCGAGCCGGGCCACGAAGCGGAAGCCGTGACTTACTTGAAGAAGGTGGAGAAGGAGGTCTTCGGCAAGAACGACCTGGACTACCATTGGCTCAGCGATGAGGTAAAGGCCATGTATGAGGAGGACCGTCGAACAGCCCGCATCTTCTTCACCTTCTCATTCCTGGCGATTGCTGTCACTTGTTTGGGAGTCCTCGGCCTGATGATGTTCGACGTGCGACGTCGCTACCGCGAAATAGCACTCCGTAAGGTCAATGGCGCCACCTTCCTCGACATTGCCTTGCTGCTCTCACGCCGCTACCTTATTATATTGGCTGTTGCCGCTACCGTCAGCATTCCCGTCTCACTCATCGGCCTGCATCAGTTGATAACGCGCTACTATACCATCCACGCCACCATCGCCTGGTGGATTCCGCTCGTGAGCATTGCCATCGTGCTGCTGCTTTGCGCCCTGACGCTCTGGCAACAAGTATGGAAGGCAACAAGAATCAAACCCTATGAAGTGTTGAAAGAACAATAGGAAACCGGACCCTCTCGGCCTCTCCCCTAACCCCTCTCCCGTGGGAGAAGGGAAATAAATGATAGATAAAAAATGATTAAATGGTAAATAATTAAATGGTAAATGAAAAGATGATTAAGACAACAAATCTCCAGCGCGCATTTACTACAGAAGAGGTGCGCACTATTGCCCTGAACGGCGTGAACCTTGAAATCAACGAAGGCGAGTTCGTCGCCATCATGGGCCCCAGCGGCTGCGGTAAATCAACATTGCTGAACATCCTCGGACTCCTGGATGCCCCTACAGGCGGACAATATCTGCTCGGCGGACAGGATGTGACACCACTCAGCGAACCCGAACGCGACAAGCTGCGCAAAGGACTCATCGGCTTTGTCTTCCAAAGTTTCAACCTCATCGATGACCTCAGCGTTGAGGAGAACATCGAACTGCCGCTGCTCTACATGCGACTGCCGAAGGCTGAGCGACGTAAGCGGGTAGAGGAAGCAATGCGCCGTATGGACATCAGCCATCGCGCCAAGCATTTTCCTCGTCAGCTAAGCGGCGGTCAGCAGCAGCGTGTGGCAATCGCACGTGCCGTAGTTTCGCGTCCCAAGCTCATCCTTGCCGACGAGCCCACAGGTAACCTCGACTCCAAGAACGGCCGCGAGGTAATGGATCTGCTGAGCCAGCTTCACGACGAAGGTGCTACCATCGTAATGGTGACTCACTCGCAGCGTGATGCCTCATACGCCCAGCGTATCATCAACCTATCCGACGGACAGATTGTACAGGAAGTAGAGATGTAAAAAGCCTCACCGCCCCCCTCTTTTACAATTGAAAATTGAGAATTGAGAATTGAGAATTGAACATTGAGAATTTAACGAATGAAAAGACTACTTTTCCTACTTTTGTTCCTTATTGAAGGGCCAATGTTCAAGGGTCAATGTTCTTCCCGTTGGTCAGGTGCAGACGGAACAATGGCTTACGGACAAGACACGCTTTGCCTGTCCCTGGACAAATGTATTGCCTTGGCACAACAACAGTCGGCAGACGCACTGGCGGCAAAGCATCAGTTGGAGGCGGCAGAATGGAACTACCGCTACTATCAGGCGAACTACTTGCCGTCGGTATCGCTCTCGTCATCGCCTTCGCTGAACCGTCAGGTCAGTAGCATCACGCAACCCGATGGTACCAATGTTTTTGTGCGGCAGAACCAGTTGAGCACCGACCTTTCGCTAAGCATCAAGCAGAATATAGCATTGACGGGCGGCACGCTCTTCGTGAGCAGTAGCCTCTACCGTCAGGACGAGTTTGAGCAACACACACACGGCTACAGCACAGTGCCCTTCTCTATCGGCTATCAGCAAAGCCTTTTGGGGCACAACAGCCTAAAGTGGGCAAAACGCACAGAACCATTGCGGGTACGTATGGCCAGGAAACAGTACAACGAGACAATGGAACTGGTGGCCTCACGAGCCAGCAGCTACTTCTTCATGCTGGCTTCGGCTCAGACCGACCTGGACATCGCCCGACAGAACTATGCGGTAAGCGATACCCTGCACCGATATGCACGCAGCCGCTATGAACGAGGAAGTATCACAGAAAATGAGATGCTGCAACTGGAGGTGAACCGACTGACCGAGGAAACCAACCAGCTTAATGCTGAGGCAGAAGTGGAGGAGTCGATGCTGACGCTGAAGTCGTACTTGGGAATAAAGGATCCTGTGACGCTGAAGGTGGTACCCGATACGCTGATTCACGACACAATGTATGATGCAGAGGAAGCCTTGGCGCTGGCTTTAGAGAACAACCCCGACCCCGACCAGTTCCGTCTTAACATCATAGAGAGCCAGAGCTCGCTCGCTGCAGCCAAGGCTAATCGCGGCCTGAAAGCTGACCTGTACGTGAAGTTCGGTCTTTCTCAAACGGGAACAACACTGGGAGAAGCTTATTCGAAACCATTGAACCAGCAGTATGGCAGCCTAACATTGTCGCTACCGCTCTTGGACTGGGGACGGGGAAAGGGACAAGTGCGCGTGGCAAAGTCGAGGCTGGAACTGACACAGACGCAAAGCGATCAGGCTATGGAGGACTTTCGGCTGAACGTACTGAAAATGGTACGTCAATACAACTTGCAAGGCTATCGCGTACGCATTGCCTACAAGACAAGAGAGACAGCCCTTCGCCGCTACGAAGTAGCACGCTGGCTGTATGTGCAAGGGCGCACGACGCTACTGGAGTTCAATACCAGCATCAGCGAGAAGGACAAGGCACAACGGGCCTTCATCGGTTCCCTGCAAACCTATTGGAGCTTATACTATGGACTGAGGAGCCTGACGCTGAAGAATGAAGAGTGAAGAAGGCTGAAGTAGGAAGTCTGAAGTCTGATGGAAGATGGAAGAGGTAAATCGTAAATCATTAAATAGAAAATAACAGAAGTGGATATAAAGTTACCTAAAAAGCCATGGTACGTAAGGTACCTGAGATACATTATCGGTGGGATGGTGCTCGCCGGGCTGATTGTCTATGCCCTTGTGCTGCAACTGGGGCCGCGAACGCTGAAAGTGAAGATTGCCGAAGAGCAGATAGCCACAGTTAGCGAGGGCGATTTTCTGGAGTACATCGATGTGAACGGTGTGGTATGTCCTGCCACCAGTATGCGAGTGAATGCCAAAGAAGGTGGAACGGTGGAGCGTATCTGTTGCCATAACGGTGATATACTGAAACGCGGTGATACCATTCTCATTCTATCCAACCCAAAAGTGTTGGAGGAAATGGCTGCGGAGCGACAGAGTTACGAGCTGCAACAGATGCAGCATCGTCAGCAACTCATCGAGATGCAGCAGAAAAGCATCACCCTGCGCAGCCAGGCGTTACAGGCCAACTTCGAGTTGAAGAAAATAAGCAAGGACTTCGAGCTGGCAGAAGAAGAGGCGCGTATGGGTGTCAGAAGTAAAGCACAGTTGGAGGTAGCAAGTGACGAATACGAGTACAACCGTCGTCGTACCCTGCTAAACATCGAGAGCTTACATCAGGATTCCGTGCTGAACGTAATTAACCGTCAGCTTATCCAGCAACAGATGGCTATCGAGGCGCAAAAGCTGGAGAACAGCAACAAACGCCGTGATGCCCTTGTCGTTCTTGCTCCTACCGACGGACAGATAGGTAACCTGAATGCAACCATCGGGGCACAAGTCTCGGCAGGTGAGCAAATAGGCGAAATAGGTGTGCTGACCGACTACAAGGTTACCGCCCGACTGAACGAATACTACATAGACCGCATCCAGACAGGACTCCCAGCAACAGCTATCCTGAAAGGTCATAAGTACGCCTTTGAGGTCAGCCATACCACGCCGCAGGTGCAAGATCACAGCTTTGCCATAGAACTCAGAAGGCCCTTGAGTCCCATGAGACCTATAGGAGAGGAGGAGAACTGGCGCATAGGACAAACATTAAGACTGCAAATAGAATTGGGAAAACCGGAACGTCGTCTTATCATCCCTCGTGGCAACTTCTATACACAGACAAGCGGACAATGGGTCATGAAGGTGGATGAGAAAGGTCATAGTGCCCGACGCACCCCCATCAAGTTGGGCCGACAGAATGCCGAGCATTACGAAATCGTCAGCGGTCTGAACCCCGGAGACAGAATCCTTATCAATGGCTATGAAGCCTTTGGTGACGCAGAAATCATAAAGTGGTAAATAACAGAAAAAGGCACCCATTTCCGGATGCCTTTCTCTCTTTCTATAGTAAAACCAATCTTTATTTTATCTGATTAATCAACCCTAATACTTGTTCCTTTAGCGAATCAATACCGTTTATTAAAGTCGGCACATATTGCTTCAGCGGTTCCAGCTTTTCGAGGACGAGCAGGATGAAACCTGCAATTAAGCCCCATTTGATACATCCCAAGACAGCACCCAGGAGGTGGTTGATAAAACCGGCAAAAGGAATCTTGTCTAATATCTTGGTGAGGATGGTGGCAAGCAGACCTAAGGCAAAGGGCGTACCCAGCGTAATGAAGATAAACACCCACATATTGCAACCTACGGTCTTAAAGTAGATGTAAGCAATGCCAAGGCCTATCAGAAAGCCACCGGCCGAAACCAGTTCCTCGAAAAGACCGTTTATCCATCCCTTTATCAGCCCGTACAGAAGAGCACAGACACAAGCTATCTCGATCCAAATCATAACTTAGCCTTTATCTCTATCTCCTGGAAGGTCTCTAAGATATCACCCTCGCGAAGGTCGTTGTAGTTGACCAAAGAGATACCGCACTCGAAGTTGGTGGTTACCTCCTTAACATCGTCCTTGAATCGTTTCAGCGCAAGGATGGAACCGGTGTGGATAACAATACCGTCGCGAATGACGCGAGCCTTGTTGGTGCGGTTGACCTTACCCTCTATTACATAAGCTCCGGCTACGACACCTACCTTGCTGATATGATATACCTGACGAACCTCTACCTGAGCGGTTACCTCTTCCTTGATTTCAGGACTGAGCATACCCTCCATAGCATCGGTTACCTCCTCGATGGCATCGTAGATGACGCTGTACAGACGGATATCTACCCCCATCTGTTCGGCCAGCTTACGGGCAGCAGCACTGGGACGTACCTGGAAACCGACAATGAAACAGTTCTCGGCTGCGGCGGCCATATTGACATCGCTCTCGCTGATCTGACCCACAGCCTTGTAGATGACGTTCACCTGGATCTTCTCGGTAGAGAGCTTGATGAGTGAATCGCTCAGGGCCTCGATAGAACCGTCCACGTCGCCCTTGACAATAAGGTTGAGTTCCTTGAAGTCGCCCAGGGCAATACGACGGCCCAGCTCTGTGAGGTCGAAACGCTTCATGGTACGCAATCCCTGCTCACGAGCCAGCTGTTCGCGCTTGGTGGCTATCTCGCGTGCCTCCTGGTCGGAATCCATCACATGGAAGGTATCACCGGCCTGAGGAGCACCGTTCAAGCCCAAGATAGTAGCTGCCTGGGCAGGACCGATCTTCTCGACACGACGGCCACGTTCGTCCAACATGGCCTTTACACGGCCGTAGTTGGTACCTGCCAATACAATATCGCCTACGTGCAGGGTTCCGTTGCTAAGAAGCACGGTGGCAACGTAGCCGCGGCCCTTATCCAGACTGGATTCGATGATGCTACCCGTAGCCTTGCGGTTGGGGTTGGCTTTGAGGTCGAGCATCTCGGCTTCGAGAAGCACCTTCTCCAAAAGTTCCTCAACACCAATACCCTTCTTGGCACTGATGTCCTGGCTCTGGTACTTACCGCCCCATTCCTCAACGAGGAAGTTCATATTTGCAAGTCCTTCCTTAATCTTGTCGGGATTGGCTCCGGGCTTATCTATTTTGTTGATTGCAAAGACAATGGGTACATTAGCTGCTGTGGCATGAGCAATAGCCTCCTTGGTCTGAGGCATGATGTCGTCGTCGGCAGCCACAATGATGATGGCAATATCCGTTACCTGAGCACCACGGGCACGCATAGCAGTAAAGGCTTCGTGACCAGGAGTATCCAGGAAGGTTACATGACGGCCATCGGGCAGCGTTACGTTGTATGCACCGATATGCTGGGTAATACCTCCGGCCTCACCGGCAATAACATTGGTCTTGCGGATATAGTCGAGCAGAGAGGTCTTACCGTGGTCAACATGTCCCATGACAGTAACGATGGGAGCGCGTGGAACCAAATCTTCCTCGGCATCCTCCACTTCGTTTACTGCCTCGCTAACCTCGGCACTTACATATTCGGTGGTAAAGCCGAACTCCTCGGCCACGAGGTTGATGGTCTCGGCATCCATACGCTGGTTGATGCTGACCATGATACCGATCTGCATACAGGTACCGATAACCTGTGTGACGGGCACATTCATCATGGTAGCCAACTCGTTGGCCGTCACGAATTCGGTCAGCTTCAGCACCTTGCTTTCTGCTGCCTGGTTCTCGAGCTGCTCCTCCATTCCCTGACGGATGGCATCGCGCTTCTCACGACGGTACTTGGCGCCCTTGCCCATCTTGTTGTTCTTGTTGGTAAGGCGGGCCAGTGTCTCGCGCACCTGCTTTGCTACCTCTTCTTCGCTTACCTCGGGTTGCAGGAAGGCTTGCTGCTTCTGCTTATTCTTCTTCTTGCCACCACCATTCTGCTGTCCCTGGTTGTTATTGTTCTTGTTCTTCTGGAAGTTCTGAGGCTGATTGGCCACATCGTTGACATCCACACGCTCCTTGCTGGTGCGCAGACGCTTCTTGCGCTCGCCCTGAGCCTGTTGGTGCTGAGCCTGTTGCTGGGCACGCTTCTCATCACGTTCACGGCGTTTCTCCTCCTTGGTCTTCTTCTTTGGACGAGTACTCTGGTTCAGGCTGTCAAGGTCAATCTTTCCCTTAACGGTAAGACCGGGGCCGGGCTGTGGAGCGGGAGCCAGACGGAATACACCGTTCTCCTCGATTCCTATTTCCTTCTTCTCTTTCTTCTTTCGGGCAGGCTTCTCCGGCTCTTCCTCGACATCGTTTTTTTCCGGAGCTATGGGTGTTTCGGGTTCTGCCGGTGTTTCCTGAACCTCTGGAACCTCTGGAGCTTCCGGAGCCTCTGGAACTTCTGGAACCTCTGGAACCTCTGGAACTTCTGGAGCCTCTGGAACTTCTGGAGCCTCTGGAACTTCTGGAGCCTCTGGAGTTTTCTCTTCAGGGGTCAGCTGAGGTTTTGGCTCTTCTACGGGCTTTGGCTGAGGCTTTTTTCCTCCCAGGTCGATCTGCCCCAGAATCTTGGGACCCTGAATACGAGGTTTCTCCTCGACATACTCCTCCACAACGGGAGCAGGCTTCTTGCGCTCCTTGGTCTGTCCCTGACGCTGCTGAATAAGCACCTTAGCTTCGGTGCGCAGGCTCTTGTCTGTACTGAACTCCTGCTGCAAGAGGGTAAACTGCTCGTCGGATATCTTATAGTTGGGGTTAGCCTCCACCTCGGAGAAACCCTTTTTCTGCAGAAACTCTACAACTGTCTGCAGACCTATATTGAATTCTTTTGTTACCTTATTTAATCTTACGCTCATTCGTTTATGTTTTTGAGTTTGTAAGTTTTCTTTTTGGTTATCGTTGACGTTAACGTTCCCGTTTTATTCAAACTCTGCCGCCAGGATGTTAAGCACCTCGTCGATGGTCTCTTCCTCGAGGTCGGTACGCTGAATGAGTGTTTCACGACTCTCTGCTAATACATCGCGTGCAGTAGCGTAACCTATCTTCTTAAACTCTTCGATAATCCAGGGCTCGATATCATCAGTAAACTCATCCAGGCTTACGTCATCGTCATCAGCGCTGTCAAGCTCGCGGAACACATCGATGGTGTAGCCAGTGAGCATACTTGCCAACTTGATGTTAAGACCGCCCTTACCGATAGCCAGAGAAACCTGATCGGGATCCAGATAGACCTCGGCCTTGTGTTCCTCCTCGTTCAGTACCACACTGTTTACACGGGCAGGACCCAAAGCGCGGATGATAAGAATCTGCGTATTAGCCGACCAAGTTACTACATCGATATTCTCACCGTGCAACTCGCGAACGATACCGTGAACACGGCTACCTTTCACACCTACACAAGCACCTACAGGGTCGATACGGTCGTCGTAGCTTTCCACGGCAATTTTGGCACGCTCACCAGGAATACGGGCTACCTTATGGATAGTGATAAGACCGTCCTGAATCTCTGGCACCTCAGCCTCCAGCATACGCTGTACAAACATTGGGTCTGTTCGGCTCAAGATGATACGGGGATTGCCATTGGGATTCTCAACACGTGAGATAACGGCACGTGCATTCTCACCCTTACGGAAGAAGTCGCTGGGAATCTGCTCAGAACGGGGCAGCAAGAGTTCGTTACCCTCATCATCCAGAAGAAGAGTCTCTTTCTTCCAAGTCTGATAAACCTCGGCTGTAATGACTTCGCCTATACGGTCCTTGTATTGGTTGTACAGAGAATCGTGTTCCAGCTCCAGAATACGGCTGGCCAGTGTCTGACGCAGGGTAAGGATGGCACGACGGCCAAAGTCGGAGAACTTAACCAACTGGCTCACTTCCTCACCTACCTCGTAGTCATCCTCAACCTGACGGGCCTCAGAGAGGCTGATTTCCAGGTTGGAATCCTTTACCTCGCCGTCGGGAACAACGGTACGGTTGCGGTAGATTTCAAAGTCACCCTTGTCGGGGTTCACAATAATGTCGTAATTCTCGTCGCTGCCGTAGGTCTTGATGATGACACTACGGAAGCATTCCTCCAGCACGCTCATGAGCGTAGCGCGGTCGATGTTCTTGGTCTCTTTGAACTCTGCAAAGGACTCAATCAGGTTTACTGATTCTGATTTCTTTGTTGTTGCCATTTATGTTTTATTTTATCTTTATCAGGTATTTGGTATAGGCTACCTCGTCGAAAGAAAAACGGATGGTAACCTCCTTATTAACCGGACGCTTCTTGCCCTCCTCTTTTACCTTCTGCATCTCGCCCAGCTCGAAGCCTTCCTTATCTACAGACAACAAGGTTCCACGATGTTTCTTCCCGTCCTTTGTCTGGGTCTCGACCTGCTTGCCGACATGAATCTCGTATTGGTGAAGAATCTTAAAGGGCTGACCCAATCCGGCACTGCCCACCTCCAGTTCGTAGTCTTCCTCTTCACGACTTACGCGAGCCTCAATGAAGCGGCTCAGGTCGGCGCAGTCTTCAATCCATACACCGTCTGCATGGTCTATCTCTACTACGATTCTATCGTCAGCACTGATGTTGATGTCTACCAGAAAATAGTCTTTTCCCTGCAGCCATTCTTCTACGGCCTGCTGTACTGTTGTTTTGTTAATCATGAACCTTTAGTTGTTTTTAGTAAAGTGTATATAACGAAAAGTGAGGAACTCTCAAGCCCCTCACATTCATCTTTTCGCCGGCAAAGGTACAATTAAAAGTGAAAAGTGAAAAATGAAAAGAGAAAAAATTTGCTTTTTCTGTCATAATTTGCACTTATGCACCTGAAAATTATCACTTTAGGCACCAAAAGCAGAATAGTCCGACCACCATAATGACTACAATGGCCATTGCCATAACTCCAAACATGAAGTTTCTGTTGGCTTTACGTATGTCTCTTCTTCTCATTTCCCAAGTATTTTGTTAAACTCATCGGTATTGGAGAACAAATCCTTTACACGCTCTATGCAGGGATCGTCCGACAACTGTTGCCTGATGCCTCCCCGTTCAAAGTAATAACGGTGTGCCAATTCGTCGGCTATATAGATTTCTATATCTTTGCGGAAGCGCAGCAAGTCGGTAGAGAGGTTGGGAGAGAGTTTGGCCTGCAGGGCCTCGAGTTCCTGCTCGGCCTGCTCCAGATAACCCTCGCGTTTAGCAACATCGCGCAACACCTTCAGCACCTCTTCGCTACGGCGATTGTACTTAAAGCCGGAATCGGTGATGAATTGGACAAACTGGCTGTACTCTTCGTCTGTCAGTTTTATCTCGCCTGCCGGAGCTATCTGATTGTGACGGCTGCAATAATCCGTTGCCCAATCCAGGAACTCATCGCTACCAACCAAGTCGTAAATCAGGGTGGGCAAGCTGTCAGGCTTCACCTCTACATCGGGCTTTATGCCTCCTCCATCGCGCACCTCACGCCCTCCTGCTGTATGGAAGACTTTGGTCAGGCTGTCGGGAACGGTACCTGCCGACCCGTCGGCATTCAGATGACGGTAGTCGTACGCCTGAATGCAACGCCCCGAAGGGATATAATACCGACCTGTTGTTATCTTCAAGTGACCGTCGTACGGTACATCACGCACCATCTGCACCAATCCCTTCCCATAGGAACGGATACCCATAATAACTGCATGGTCCATATCCTGCAGACTGCCGGCAACTATTTCGCTGGCCGAAGCAGAAGCGCCGTCTATCAGCACCACAAGGGGCATTAGTGTATCTACGGGCTCATAAGCCGTAAGGTAATCGCGATTGGTGTACTTCATTTTCCCTCTGGTATAAACCACCTTGCGTCCCTTGGGAACAAAGAGATTTACAATATCCACCGCCTCGTTAACGGAACCGCCCAGATTGCCTCTGAGGTCGAGCACCATCTTGTCGGCTCCCTGTTGCTTTAGCTCCAGCAGTGCCTGACGGACATCCTTACAAGCTCCGTCGGTGAACCCGGTAAGACAAATGTACCCGATTCCTTTATCTATAAATCCGTAATAGGGAACATCTGGCGTCTGTATGGTCTGACGGGTAATATGCATGGTCTTTTCTTCCCCTCCACGACGTATCACCAACTCGAAAGTAGTTCCTGCCTCACCTCTGAGCAAACCGGTTACCTTGTTGGTTCCCCAGCCTTTTACATCCTTTCCATCGATGCGCATAATCACATCGCCGGCCTTCAATCCGGCACGATGACTGGGAGAGTTCTCAAACGGCTCGGTAATAACACACCGGTTCTCTTTCTTGTGATAGCGTATGGCACTGCCTATTCCCGCATATTTTCCTGTTGTCATCTGTCGCAATTCCTCATCCTCCTGCGGATAATAATCGGTAAAGGGATCAACTTGTCTGAGCAACGAACGTATGCCCCACCCTATCACCGTATCTGCATCCAGCGTATCAACATAAAAGATATCCAGCTGTTTGTATATGTCGTTCAGAATCTCCAGGTTCCGACTAATGGCAGCATTATGTCCCGACTGCTTCTGTGCATCGGCTCCCCAAACGCACGAAAACATCAAAAAGAACGCATAAATCAGTTTCTTCATATTCAATTTCACTTTCAAGGGGGCAAAAGTACAAAAAAAACCAGTACTATGGAAATAAGCACGGGATTTTTTCGTTTTCGTTTTGGTTTTCTCACATTGTTATCTTCAGTTCTGCCGGAGCAGCCATGCAAGGATCCTGCATCTGTTGAAGGGTCTTGCGGAAAGTATCAGTACTGGGTTTAATACGATTATTGAATAGAGTTCTGCCCTGATATACAACCTTTACCTTGCCCTTGAGCGGGAGTAGTTCGGGGGACAGGCGAAGAGTGAGGCTGGTATAGTCACAACGAAGTATCTCTATGGTATTACCCTTTACAAGAAGTTCTACCCGCTTGCCACGTTCCATCTCGTTCTCTGGAACACTTACCCAGTAGAAGTGCGGCTTCAGTACCGGTTCCTGTTGCCACACCAGCTTCTTTGGCCACGGATTTCTGCGGTACTGTGCCATCCAGGGAACGGCAGCACGGTCTTCACGGTCCATCCAATGCTCCTTATCAGCCAGAATATGCGTCTCGTGGATATACCCCTCCGGGTCATGGGTCTGCAGGGAATCCATCTCAGCACCTCGTTTGGCTACCTCAATGTTACGGTTGTAGGCTGCATCTTTTCCGCCAACCCAGATGGAAAACGGAAGGTTACGCACATTCACCAGACTTACATCGCCGGGATGCCCTGCCATCATGGAAGCTGCTGCCCAATGGTCGGCCATTCGGGGTGCCAGTCGCCAAATACCATCTCCTCCTGCCGAATAGCCAAGGATGTACACCTTGTCGGGATTAACATTATAATGGCTGACCATAGCCCGTATAAGTTGCAGGTACATGCTGTCTATGGGTTCCTGAAACCACATATCCCACGCATCCCAGGGGGCTCGGGGTGCCACATACACACCCTCTTCTGGGGTATAGAGGAACTTTTGGTTCTGCCACTGACCATCGTTCACCTGCTTGGGCGTACCGCCACCGCCGTGAAGGGAAATCCACATACTACGACCATCTGTCGGTTCCTTGCCGTAGATAGTCCAGAAAAGGGGCATCCTGTTTTCGCCCTGGACAACAATCTTTCCACCAATTACGGCATCAGTAGCCTTGCGGACAGAGTCGCGCCACTGCTGAATAACTTCATCGTACTGTGCCATACAGCCCAGCGATGCAGTCAGGAAAAGAGATAAAACCAACTTTCTCATATCTTCTGTTTTGTGTAATTCACATCTTATTCGGGTGCGAAGGTACGATTAAGTGAGCGAAAAAACAAAAGAAAAGCGTTTTTCTTTTCCGAACGGGAGTAATTTCAAGGCGCCAGCCTTATCGCTCCCATTTATGTCCGCAGTCGTTACAGACAAACTTCTCCGTATTGCAAATGCCTAAGGGAACAAACATCAGCAAAGCCGCCAAAAACCGTGGAAGTTGTCGGGCTGAGGATTTCTGCCGAGCAGTAACATTCTCGCTACCGCATTTAGGGCACCAAGGCAAAAGAGACGGCTGATCAGCCAGGAATGTCTGATATAGCTTCCGGGCTTTCTCGTAATTCTCTTCTTTCACGAGTACATCGACGGCCTGGTCAAGGACGGCCCGAGCCACTTTGCTGTTCGTTTCATCATACACAACACTCTCTATCCCTGCTTCCTGTAAAAAGGAGCGGAATCCCTCAGCCTCGATGATATTATTACACGAAATACCTTTCATTCCATCCGGTTTCATAAATCCTTCGTTTTTTTGCAAATATACGACTTTTTGAGGTTCTTCTGCAATTTTGTTGAAAAAAAACGCCAAAACTCATTTACTATTTAATCTTGTGTTGCCATAACTGATTGCTTATCCTAGCCAATATAGCCCATCTAGCCAGGCTAGAAGGACTATAAGGGCTAGACAAGAACTAGCCCGGCTAGGCTATCTAGCCCGGCTAGCGGCCAACTTGGCTTCCAGTTCTGCGATTCTTCGATTGGCTGCATCCAGCTCTTGCTTTAGCCTTGCTATCTCTTCACGCTGGTTGGTGCGGTAGCCCAAACGAGCTGCAGTCATACGTTCCTTTATGCCGCCTTCCTTTATAAATGTTTCTTCCTGCTGTTTCTGATAGGTGGTCATCATCCTGTCCACCATGTGACATAGAGTAAGGGCAATGTTTGCCATCTCCTCATCTGTCCACTTCTCAAAGAAGGGTTCGTAGTCTTCCAGTTTGTTATGGGTACGGCAGAATTTCAGCATTGCATCATAACGGGTATTCTTTGGCGACCATCGTGTCAGATGGCGGGATACAATATAATCTTCATAATCCTCCTTCAACTCCTTGATGCTGCTTCTGGCTACATTCAGGAGTTTAAGTTCCATCTCCATAGAAGCCACCCCGTCTGCTGAGCCTTCCACAATATTCTGCTTGCCAGAGCGTGCTGCCTGTATCATCTGATCTATGGTGCGGTCTCCTCTTATAAGGAATCGTTTGGTAAAAACGAAAGTCAACTGATACAGAACATTTGATTTCTGATAGAAATACAAGCCTTCCCAATTAGGCTGTTTGCGTAGCACATCTTTTTCCTTATCCATCTTATTTTTTATAAATGAAATGCAAAGATAGTACTTTTTTAAATTTCTCGTCTAAGAACAACCCACAAAATGTCAAAGAGCGCCGTTAGTTTATTTCTTTTTTTATTCCATTGGGCGAATCATAGATTCTATAAACGCTATTTCCTCTGGAGTCACCAGCTGCATTTCTTATATAGCACCTCGTCTGTCCAAAGATGAGAGAAGTCTTGGAGGGGGACGAATTGATAAACATCACGAGAAGCATCCTGAGTTTTTTTCTTAATAGACACCATATATCGGAAGAAGCAGGTCTTTATATACGCGATTATATTCTCGCATTCTTGTTTTGAGAAGTTATGTTTCTATGGATCATATCCTAAACAAAGATAAGTATATGAACAAACACTATTTGGCTCTCCATAGAAAGGGCGTCCTAAAACGTCAGGGTCGGTACCAGAACCTCCAGCTTTAGGTATAAAAACTTTATTAAGAGGAAGAGCTTGTTTTCCTTTGGGTATATCTGATTCTTTTATCCACACAAGTATTTTAGGGACGAAGATCTCAAGAATACGATTAAATGAGTTAAGTTAGGGGTATGTATAGGTTTCAGACCATGAGGAAAAAGTTGCCCTCTTACGCAATATCTTTCATTTCAAAGCTTGAAACGTACATTCCAAAGTTTGGTATGTACATTCCAAAGTTTGCAACATACATTCCAAAGTTTGCAACGGAAAATTCCTGTGGAGTAAAAAACTTTTTTCAGGAGGGAGAAATAAAAATCTCTGTAGCACTCAAAAACAATTGTTCGAAACAACTATGCTAAGGTTCCTGACAGCAATTGCCACCTGCTTAAGCGTCACCAGCTGCATGGGATATCCTAAAATTCTTTAATTGTTGGAAAGATTTAATACGAGATTCGTGGAATTGTAGTATATTTGTTGCCGGCAATAGATTTTTCAAACAAAAATACACACTAAAAAAAATGAAGAAAACATTATTTGTCGCTTTGCTGCTACTTACTGCCTTAGCAGGTCAGGCAAAAGAGAAAACAGTGGTATGGGAACAGCCTTGCACCGAAGTGAACACAAAGATTGAAGGATTCTTCAGCCCCCTGCTGGAAATCAGACGAGTGGAATTCGCCAAGGACGAGACGCGTGTCTTTATGCACATCGCCAGCCGTCCGGAAAATTGGGTAAGAATCAGTTCGCAGTCGTACCTTCGTGCCGACGGCAAGAAGTACGCCCTCAAGAGCCTGGACGGAATGGGAACGGACAAGGAAACTTATCTGACCGACCACGGATATGTGGATGCCGTGTTCCACTTTGAGCCAATGCCTATGAACACGCAACGCTTCGACTTTACGGAAGGTGACGAAAATGGTGCCTGGCAACTGCTGGGCGTAGAGCAGCCCTCTACCAGAGCCGGCAAGTTGTTCCCCTCTAACTGGCGCAACACCGAGACGGGCGACTGGGACATCAGCTTCTATGACGAATGCGCCATTTACGACTGCCAGTTCTGGAACTACAAAGAGAAGGAGCAGACGGGAGACAAATACACCATCGTGCTGGAAAACGGCGGCAAGGAGATAACCGTGAGTGTTGACAAGAACAAGGGCGGCAAGCGCAATATCACCATCGACGGTAAGACGGGCCAGTACGATCTGATCAGCAGCATCACCCTGCCCGACTATCCCCAGAAGGACACAAGAACAGACTTCAAGGATACCCATTACCAGACGGATACCGTAACCTTCGTAGGATGGCTAAAGGATATGCCGGAGGGGATGAAGAAGGAGGGCAATGAGTACAGTATATCGGTTTACGACGATATCTTCATGGAACATTCCAATTCGAAGAAAAGCTACGCCAAGATGGATTCACTGGGACGCTTCGTGATGAAGATTCCCATGTTGAACAGCACCGATGTGTACTACGACTGGGACCGTACCTATATCCGAACCCTCTTTGAGCCGGGCGAGACCTACCTGATGCTGTACGACTTCAAGGGCGGACACAAGCTATTCATGGGCAAGAACTGCCGCCTGCAGAACGAGACGCTGGCTAATCCCATCCAATGGGGTTTCCGCTATGCCCGTGAAGAAAATATGGAGAAAGACCAAGCACTGGCCTTCATGCAGGGCCTGAAGGACGACAAAGCAGATGCTCTGCACGAACTGGAGAAGGTGGTTGCAGCACGCCCCAACATCTCTGACCGCTACATCAATTACCTGAAGGGACATTACGATGCGGACATGTTCTGCAATCTTATGCAGGGTCGTTACCACATGAAAAACCGTCAGGTTCCTGCTGAAGTCATGGACTATGCCAATCAGTACTGGCAGCAACTCCCCCAACCTTACACGCTTTATCGCGAGCTCAATACATTCTGGATAGACTATATCTTTCAACTTGTGTCAGATCGCTTCTATATCAGGTTAGGCCATGGCTATACTCATGCGGACAGCAAATTATATCCGATTATCCTCAGGAAATACAGAGAAGCAGGAAAGGTGAAGATTACTGACGAGGAACTGGACATTGTCGAGCGCTATGGCGATGGATTCGCCAAATATTCCGGTTACATGGATGGAGACGAGGAAGCAAAGAAAGCCCATGAAAAGTTCTTTGCATCTGACCTGCCCAAACAATTCAATGCCATATATGAGCGCGAAGATATCGGACAGGCTCTTACGGAGGAATACCCGCTGTTTGACACCTATCGTGCCCTCAGCGTTCTGGATTCCATTGGCTGCGACCAAGACATGCGTGATATCATCGTTGTCAACAAGTTATCCCTTATCCTTGAACAAATTCGCGAGCCTCTGACAGAACATGTGATGCAATTTGTGGAGGAAAACGTGAAGATGCCGGCAGCCAAGGCATTCCTGAAAGCGCAGAACGAGAAGTATCTGGCTATTCAGCGCAGAGATATCTCCAAGTCGCAAAGTATAAAATCTGCTGAAGATGTAGCTAACATGAGCGATGGTGAGCAGATACTGCGCAAACTGACTGAGCCCTACAGGGGCAAAATCATCCTGATGGATATCTGGGGAACATGGTGCGGCCCCTGCAAAGCTGCCTTGAAGAATAGCCAAGAAGAATACAAAAGCCTGAAGGACTATGACTTGGTTTATCTGTATCTGGCCAACAACAGCCCCGATGATACCTGGAAGAACATCATAAAGGAATACGAAGTATTAGGCGACAACGTGGTTCATTACAATCTGCCCAAAGCCCAGCAGAGCGCCATAGAGCATTTCATTGGGGTAACAGCCTTTCCCACCTATAAACTTATCGACCGCGAAGGAAATGTGTTGGATGTAAATGCTGACCCTCGCGACCTATTTGCCCTGAAAAAGCTGTTGGACAAGTTGAAGTGAAGCGGCAAACGATAACTTTAATCGGTTAGCGGTTAGCGTTATAAATGGTAAATGAAACAACTTATAAACTAAATAAAAACAAATAACGATGAGAAAGTTTATTCTTCTATTAGCCCTTTTCTGTTCCCTGACGGGATTTGCATGGGAACGACAGAGTGTATGGCCCAAGGGCAAGATGCCTGATGCGCAGGAACATCAGATTGCGGCAATGACAAACGAAACGGGAGCCGAAGGCTTCAAACCCGAGAAGTTCAGGACAGCTTATCTGGAGTGGTTCGAGAAGCCCGAGAAGCCCAACGGATGCTGCATGATTCTTATCTCGGGCGGCGGATATTATAACTGCTGCGACGTGGGTCTTATCAAGCAATGGCACGAGCGCTTTACAGCCCTTGGCTACCAGTGTGTGAACTTTGTATATCGCACACCAAGGCCCGTTGGCTTACCTATCTACCAGACAGCTTGGGAAGACGGACAGCGTGCCGTCCGCATGGTGCGCAGTCAGGCCAAGAAGCGCGGCTTCGACCCCGAGCACATAGGAACCATCTCTATGTCTGCCGGCTCTCATCTGGCCGTTCTCCTTGCTACCAGTTCCCAGACTCCCGCCTATGAGCCTGTTGACAAACTGGATACCGTTCCCTGCCACATCAACTGGGCCATTGCCGATGCACCCGCCTATGTGACTACCGACGGCGAACTGGGCACACCTGCCACCCAGCAGGGTTACGGCCCTGACATCAAGTTAAGTACTTGTTTTAAGTTCGACGAGAAGACTTGTCCCATGAGTCTGCATCATGGCGGCATGGACGAATATACGCCCAATGGCTCCACCCTTATCTATAGAGAGTTGCGCAAGCGTAAGATTCCTGCCGAACTTCACCTCTACCCCAACAAGCGGCACGGTGCTTTCGGTTTGGACCGGGCCATTGAGTTCCTGACTCAGTTGGGAATCCCCGGCCCTGTTGCTCCCGAAGAGGATTTGATGAAGCGCTATCCCAGCGACGATGCCCGTAAGGAGAAGGTTACGCAGGATGTTTGGCCCGAGGGCAAGATGCCCCTGGCACAAGACCATCAGTGCAAACCTTATATAGAATGGAACTTCCCGAAGGAGCTGAAAACGAAGGCCATACAGATTATCTACTCTGGCGGAAGCTATGAGGGCAACAACCCCGACGGATTCGAGGTGGCTCCTGCACGCCGTTACCTGAACGAATTGGGTATGACGGTTGTGACGATGAAGTATCGCACGCCTCGTCCCAAGGGAATGCCCAAGCACATTACTGCCTGGCAAGACTTGCAGAGAGCCATCAAGTTGGTGCGCAGTCAGGCAGAGAAATACGGCCTCGACCCTAATAATATAGGTATTATGGGAAGCTCGGCAGGCGGTCATCTTACGCTGATGGGTGTTACATCCTCGCAGCAGCAGTCGTACTTGCCTATAGACAATGTAGATAAGCAACCCTGTAATGTTCAGTGGGGAATCGGCATCTATCCGGCCTACGCGCTTACGGATGGTGGCGAAGTTCACAATACGACAGGCGGCAACGACGACAGCGCCATTCTGGTTCCTGAGTTCAACTTCGACCTAAAGACCGCTCCCATGCTCTTTATTCATGGTGATGCCGATGTATGGGCCGCCATGAATTCGGTTAAGACTTGGGAAAAGATGCGAGCCATGGGCATACAGAGCGAGTTGCATACGTTGGCCCTGCGTCCGCATTGCTTCCAGCGTAACGCTTCTCCCGGCACAGGAAGTTACACCTGGCTGGAACGCATCAGTGAGTTCCTGAAAGAAAAGGGAATCCTTAAGTAGTCGGCTTTTACCGTTTACCGCCTGTTGGCCTTGTACCAATCACAAACTTTCTTTGCTAATTTGCGGGCAAGACGTGGATTCTGACTGACTAAGTTGGTGGTTTCATTACGGTCTGCTTCGAGGTTGTAAAGTTCCATGTCGGTGCAGTTGTCATTGCAAAGAAGTTTCCACTTGCCTCGGCGTATGGCCAAATGGGGACTTTTGTTTTCCTTCCTTCCCGGGAAGTTGAAACTTTTGTTACGGCCGAAGTCCCACATCAAGTCCTTGCTGCGACTCTTGGTATTCTTCCCCAAGAGTTGGCGTGACATATCTTCGCCTCTGCTTTCATAACCTTTTTCGACGGGAATGCCAGCCATCTTGCAGAGTGAAGGATAGAGATCCATAGCGCTGAGAATTGTTGTATTATTGCGTTCGCCGGCCTTTATCTTGGCAGGATACCGAATAATGAACGGCATGTTGATGCCACCTTCATAGAGGCTGTTCTTCGCACCTCGCATCCCTAAGGTTCGGCGTTGCATAAAGCTGGGTGCGGGTCCGTTGTCGCTGGTAAAGATGACGATGGTATTGTCTGTAAGCCCCAGCCTGTCTAATTCGTCAAGGAAACGTCCCAATTGAATGTCCATCTCCTTCAGTACAGGCTCGAAGGCATCTTCTTTTTCCCACCTTTCTCGCATCTCGGCAAATGCCTCCGGAACCCAGGGCGTATGCATGTCATCCGGCCATAGGTTCAGGAAGAAGGGCTTGCCATTCTGCCGACGGATGAACTCGAGGCTCTTATCTACAAAATATGCTGTTCTGTTCCAACGCTTTACACTATCAGAGGCAGCCCATATCCAATTTGTGGAGGTGATGATTGGGTCAGGGTCTGGACTCTCGTAAGTGGAAACGTGTTCGTCGTATCCATAGTTTTCGAAGCCAGGAGCATCCGTCACGTCCCTACCACCACCAAGATGCCATTTTCCAATGTGAGCAGTAGCATAGCCAGCCTGTTGGAAAGCCCTTGCTATGCTGGGAGCAGAAGGATTAAGATAGTCGAGTTGCTCCACCCTTCTGTTGGCAGCTCTGGTGTCCATAAAGGTGTTTATCCCATGCTCCACCGGGAACTGGCCTGTAATGAGTCCGCATCTCGAAGGTGAACTGACTGGTGCGGCAGAATAGTATTGCGTGAAGCTGAGTCCCTGCTGCGCCAGACGGTCGATATGGGGAGTCGGGGTATAGGAACCTCCGAAACAGCTGACGTCGCCGATGCCCATATCATCGATGTACATGATAATGACATTAGGCTGTTTGTCCTGAGCGCAGAGTGTTACAGGCAGGATGGCAAGTCCCGTCAGCATTTCCGAATAACGGGATAATGAAGTAAATCTCCTTTTCATCTTTTAATAATCTTTTTGGCTGATCCGTCGCTCATACGGATGATATTAATGCCGGGCAGGAAATCCTTGATTCTGCGTCCCAGCAAGTCGTAAACTCCCTCTAGATTATCCATGGGGGAGAGAAGGGGTTTGGACAGCCCTGTGATAATATCGCTTGCCACAGCGTCGAGTGTCCAAAAAGATCGGTGATTGGTTCCTGCTGTTGCAGCATAGGTCTGAACAAGACAATCTGCCTGATTGCTCTCGGCACGCAAATTAAGACCGATAGTGCCGGATGAGAAGTCATTAGGCTTTACAGAGGTGCAGGCAAATCCATATCGCCCGCCCTCCGAAGCCTGTGCCGCCACTCTATACTCTACACCTTCAGAGCCCATGCAGATAATTGTGCCGGATGTTTTTTCATAACCCTGAATATAACGTCCGGTCTGTACGTTGCGGATATGATAACAATGAGTATTGGTTGTGGGCTCGAAGGTCCAGTAGGCAGCATCGCCAACCTTTCCTTCACAGGAAATTCGATTATCATTCTCCATATTATCCACCATGTAAGCAGGTGTGCCGGAGAAGTTGCGAATGGTGTAGGCATGATCCTTCAATGGCCAGTCCCCCGCAGGTGGGTTATCATCTCCTTTGGGTAAATAAGGTGATGGGTCGAATGTGTTATCTCGTATTTGCCGTATCTCGTCGGCGGAAAGGACACCTTTAAAGAACCATGCATCATCTATGTAGCCTTTGAAGTAATCCTTTCCCGCCTTGTGTCCTCCTATACGGAAACCACCTGTGCATGGTTCAAAGGAACCTACAGAAATGGTGCAGTCGCGTTCGCCATTAATATAATAGGTAATACTTTGTTCCACAGGATCGCATACGATAGCTACGTGCTGCCAGGTGCCTGGCTTGAGCGAACCGGCTGTTGCACGATGTTGGTTACCTCCGAGAAAGTTGTTGTACAGAAAGGTTGGCGTGCCGCCGCCCGTTGGTGCCTCTGCACGTGCGTAGAGATAGATACGACCTGTGCCTGCATTGTCTTTCTGTGCCAGTATAATCTCGTCGCGGAAATAGACACCGTTGTCGCTCTGACTGCCTGCACCTGGAGCAGTGGTGTTCTCGTCATAAACCCAAGCGCAGAAGGTGCTCTGAGTGATACGTGTGTCGAAGATGCCTGTGGTGTTGAGGTCCACATACTGGGCATTGCCGTTCAGATGCAGGGCATTCCCTAATTTTCCTGTACCATAGGTGATGCCGTTGGTACTTGGTGTGAGAACATACTTAGAAGGTGATGCGTCGTCCAGATTCCCGTCGAACGGATAGTGGAATATAAGTTCGGTCTTTGTCTCTGGAATGTCATCGGGAACGTTAAGGCCGACACTCTTTGCCCATGTGTTCCAAAGGGTTTTCATCTCACGGACTTTCTGGGGATATTCAGCAGCAAGATTATTAGTCTCTGACAGGTCGTGTTCCAAGTCAAACAACTGCCATCCGCCATTGGCGAGAGCCGTCAGGCGCCAGTTGCCCTTGCGGACAGCCTTGCCGTTCTCATGCTCCCAATACATGGTGCGCTCATTTTCCCATTTGTCTTTTTCCTGAAGCAAAGGCACAAAGCTTCGAGCCTCTTCGCAGAGCGGCTTGATGCTATTGCCACCATAAAAGGATGGATAAGATGCCTCGGCCAGCTCCAGACAGGTAGGCATAACATCCAGGAAGGTACAGGGCTGGTTCATGATGGTACCCTCCTTTTCCTTGGCCATACCTGCGGGCCAATGAACGATGGTGGGCGCTGCCGTTCCTCCGTGGAATTGTGTTGTCTTCCAGTAGCGATAAGGTGTGTTGACTGCTCCCGCCCAACCGGTATGCAGATAATTATAAGTAAGTTGTCCGCCCGGGGTGGGTGAGTTGTGTACTACCATCTGGCCGCTACGGGTGCGGTCGTGACGGTCAAAGTCTCCAATGTTGTAGTTCTCGCTCGAAGCTCCGTTGTCAGAGGTAAATATTATGATGGTATTATCATATATACCCCTCCGCTTCAATTCGTCAATGATACGGCCTATATTCTGATCCACACAATCTATCATGGCAGCATGAACCTCCATATTGGCAGATTGGAAGGTTTTGTTCGTCTCGTCTTCCCATTTGCGACCGGAGGCATTAGCGGCCACAGGCATCTCTTCGGCGGAAATAAGGCCTAGTTCCTGCATCTTCTTGTAGCGACGTTCACGCATAGCGTCCCATCCGTCATCATACTTGCCCTTGTATTTAGCAATGTCCTGAGGTTTGGCTTGAACGGGCCAGTGCGGTTCCTGGAAGGCTACATACATAAAGAAGGGTTTGCCGTCGGCAGTCATCTCGTCCATCATGTCGATGGCCTTATCTGCCACAAAGTCCGCATAGTAGAAATCCTTAGGGATGCTATCGGTAAAGATGGCTTCCTCGTTATGTACCATCGAGAAGGGATCAAAGTGGTCCGTAACACCCCAAATGGTGCCCCAATGTTGTTCAAAGCCTCGGTTACATGGATAGGTTTCAATAGGAGCAAAGGGACGGTTGTTGAAATAATTCTGATGTGAGAGCCATGCCATCTGATCTGCATTGTTACCTATGCCTTTGGTAAGCGAGAGATGCCACTTGCCGCTCATACCTGTATGATAGCCGGCATCTTTCAGCACTTCTGGAATGGTAACGCAGTCGCGTGTCAGACTCTGTCCCATACCCGTAATACCCACAGTTTGGGCATAGCGGCCCGTAAGGAGTTGGGCTCTGGAAGGACAACTACGACCAGAGTTGTAGAACTGTGTGAAGCGCATACCTGAGGCTGCAAGTGCATTCAGGTTGGGGCTCTCTACTTCCCCGCCGAAACACTGAAGGTCAGAATACCCCATATCATCAACTACGATGAGCATGATGTTGGGTCTGTCTGACTGTGCTGCACAAATAGCGGGCAATAGAGCAGCAGAAGAGAACAGAAGCTTCTTAGTTTTCATATGCGTTTGTGGTTGTAATCTTTATTTATTCTTCGGGGGTGCTTTCATCACTCCAAATGTCCCATTCTGCTTTCTTCGTTAGGGCATCACCACCGTCCACTGTGGTGTCATTGTTGATTACAAGGCTCTCTGCCAGCATGCTGATAACATCAGCCGATTCTTCCCGAAGTACTGGAACAATATATTTTTTCATCATGTTATTATGAATCTTAAATTTCGAATTAAAATAGAATTTTTTTACCATCCACGATGTTGATACCTTTCTGTAGCTTATTAATGCGCTGTCCGGAAAGATTGTAGATGATTGTCCCTTCTTCTGTTTTTACAAGGGGAGAGGCGATACCTGTTGTGCCATTCTCTGTAAAATAGAAGGCCTTTACACCAGCCTCACTCTTGATGTAGGCTTTGCCTGCAGCTATGGTGGTACCAGACTGGGCCAGATAGAATGCTACGGCTCCTTCTTTCTGTGCCAAAATATATTGGGTGCCGTCAGCTGAAATACCATCAGAGGCTTTCAGGTCATTACCACTCATGTCGCTTTGGGCTGTTGTTGCAACGGTTGCAAAGAGGCTACCCTTAAGAATTACTGCCGATCCTGCTGGAACGTCATTGACTTCAGTCAGTTTTACGTAGGAATCTGCAACAGTACCTTTATAGGTTTGGGCACCCAAGATCATTACGTCCTCGCTTGCACAGTATGTTGCATATCCTGCCGTTGTGATTTTCTGGGGTTCCAATTCAGAAAACTTCCAGAAAGAGCGATGATTGGTTCCGGCTGCTGCTGCAAATGTTTGTACAATATTGTCATTTCGCCAGTTCCATCCGATGCAACCGCTTGTGAACTCTGTGTTTGCTTGGTCTGCAGAGGTAACACCAAAGCAATCATTACCTTCCTGGCCGCTACAGTTCACTACAACGTATGCCACGGGGGTATTGCCCATCTTGATGGTTACCTGGGTATTGGCATCGCATGCCTGAGCATAGCGACCTGTTTTTACATTCTTGATATAGAACTGACCGTTTCCGGCATCCTCAAACTGCCATAGGCTGGCATTGTCCAGGCCACCCATTGCCAGTTCTTCGCCACCATTGTCCTTAACATAAACATTATTGTCGTTTCGGTTGGATATGGTATATACCTTATTCGTTTTAATCTCCATTGCCAAGGTTACCAATGTCAGTTTCCAGAAGGAACGGTGGTTAGTTCCTTCAACGGCGGCAAAGGTCTGCACCGTGTTGTCGTTCTTCCAGTTCCATCCGATGCAGCCGGCAGTAAACTCATAGTTGCTCTCGTTGGTAGAAGTAAATCCAAACATATCATTACCTTCTGCTGAGCATTCCTTTATGCGATATTCGGCAGGATCGTTTCCCATGGTAACGTTGACCTCTGTTTCTGTGCTGCACAACTGGGCGTAGCGGCCGGTCTTCTTGTTCTTTACATAATAACAACCGGTATTTCCCGTTGCGATAAACTGCCAATAGCATGCATCGTCGAGTGCTCCCATCTGAATAATGTCAGCGTCTGCATCCTTGACAAAGAGATTCACGTCATTACGATTGGAAATGGTGTAGTACTTTCCCTCCTCAATGCTGAGGGCAAGCATAGTCTGGGCAATACAGATAGCTGTACAGAACAGTAGTAGAAATCTTTTCATGTGATTAATTTAATTAGTTGTATTATTCTTGTTAGTTTTCTGCTGCAAAGTTACGCCTAAAATTTAACACAAGACGGTGCTATAAAAAATATATATGCAGAATATAACAAGAATTATTTGTATGTTGCCATATATCAGCAATATACAAATTAAGTTGCGGGTGTATTATATTGGATTTATATATAGAAAATATAGGCTTTTATGTAGCCTTTCCTATATACTTTACAGTCCTATTTTCATTACATCCTGTTCGAATGTGTCAGGATTGAGGGCCATAGCGCGCAGTCGCACCCTGTAATTCAGTATAGTATTATATGAATAGTCCAGTACCCTTGCTATCTGCTGGTTGTTGGTAATTCCCAGTCGTATCAGTGCGTAAATTCGCATGGTTGGGGTAAGAAGGGCTTCACCCTCTTGCTTTCTGTGCTCAGGCTGCAACAAGGCATTAAAGTCGGTAATGAATGTGGGGAACATAGACATGAACAGTTCATCGAATCTGTCAAGTTGCTCTTTCTTGCTGAAGTTCTTCTGTAGTTCTCTGATAGACTTCTGCACCTGGTCATACTGTTCCTTCTTCAGTTTCTGTTCAACCTTTACGGCAAACTCCTCAAACATATTCGTCAGTTCGCTGTTCGACTCTAGCAGTTTACCTATATATGAATCTTTCAGCCTGTTAGAGTCGCGTAACAGCATGCCGGTTCGTGTCAGGCTTTCGTTTTCTTCCTTCAGAAGGCAGTTTTCATCCTTCACCTTCTTATCCAAGGAATGAAAGCCCTTCAGTAGCTTCCTGTTCCTCTCGTAGCGTAATACAATATGCGCAATGTATGTTAGGAATACAAGTAATAAAGCCACAAAGAATAATGTAAGAATGCGGTTCTTCCTTGATTTCTCTTTTGTTATATCCGGTATTATCTTGTCTAAGTGTGTTATCTGTGATCGCATGCCATAGTACTCGCCGCTCTCAATGGCGATGTTCACATATTTGGTTACATTATATTTAAGATGGTATTGCCTGAACATGTGTTCCGTCAGGTCTATAATGGCTATGGAAGAATTCTGCGCGTTCAGGATATCGTTCTTCGTGGCCTCCATGTAATAACGGGTAGCGGCCTCATGGATACCCTGATGCTTGAAGCATTTGCCCAGCGAGGCGTTTGCCAGAGTGTATAGGATATTATTCTCTTTGGGGATGTACTTCAGCGCTTCCTCAAAGTATTTCTGCGCCACATCGAATTTCCCTTGTCTGCCATAGATTCTTCCCAGGGCAAAGTTGTTCATTCCCTCATCTTTTGAATAATCCAGGCTCTTCCTGAACATCTCTTGACCGATGTTGTTGTATTTGTTTCCATTGACGGAATCGTTCACATAAACGGCCAGTCGCTGGTAGACTATACCATAATAGAAATAATATAGGGCCTGGATACTGTCACTCAGTTCGGGGAAATCCAAATCCACCGACTTTAAGGTGTCCAAAGCCTCGACAAACAGACAGGCTTGTGCCAAATTAAAGCTGGACAGGATACGTGATTCCGCCATCAGATTTTTGTCGCCAATATTGTCGGACAGCAGTATCATTTTACGAGAAAACTGGCTGGCATAGTCATACGAGAACATCTGAGCCTTCTGCAGCATACGCCTGTTAGTATAGTACCTGAATAAGTCGCTGTAATCCGTATTCTTGTGAAGTTGCAGCATGACAGAGTCCATCTGATGTTTTAAGCTGTCGTTATAGAATTGTTTTTTTTCTATAAGACTGTTCAGAATGGCCAATTCGCGACGATTGTAATCATTCATCTCTTTTGAATGCTCTTCCCTGTTAAGAAAGAAATATGCTCCAATCAGGATGCAGATGATTATAATTATGCCTATATATCGTTTTTCTCCGTGCAATGAAATTTTCATTCTGGATTACATTAATAGTGACAGTAATTTATTCCGTTAACGTTCGCAAAGTTATACTTTTTTGGTACGTCTTCAAACATTGACAGGTAAAAAGTTTCCTTTTTGTCCCAGGTACGTACGTTTAACCATTGTTTTTGAACCCAGAGGAAACCCAGCGGTACCCCTTGGGTGCTTCTGCTCTCTATCTGCGGTATTGCCGTGAGCTAAGTATCGTAGTAATGAAGAATAAACATCATACTTACGACAGCAAAGTATTAACCATAACGGTAAAATCTCCCGGCACAGGCAGTTACACCTGGATGGAACGCATCAGCGAGTTCCTGAAAGAAAAGGGAATACTGAAGTAGAGACCCTTCTCTGCCCCGTCCTTTAGTAGAGTTCAGAAGCAAAAAGGGACGTATTCGTCATCCCCCCCTTTCCCTTCGGGAGGGGTTGGGGGTGAGTTCTTGATTTCCAACTTCTCAGGGCAATTTGTGTGATTTTTTATTTCAACTGGCTTATAATCTCATAATTATTATATACATTTGCATCGTAAATGCGTAATTTCGGGTATTTTATAACAATAATAAATGCAAATAATATGAAAAGGTTGCTTACGGCCGCAGTTGCCTTAATCTGTATGACTTTGAATGTCCCTGCACAACAGGGGACAAGTACTCTCAAACAAAAGGGCGAAAAACTGGCAAAGGCCGCCGATGCCGACCCGCAGAACTGGCGCAAACAGTTCGATGCTGCTGAGTTTTTCCTCACTATAGAGGATACGACTCAAAGCGAGAAGTTCGCAAAACGTGCCCTGGAAATCGCAGAGAAGATGGAGGTCAAGAAAGACACCATATTGCCCAAGTCATTGGAATTGATGGCAGGCTATTATACGGTAAAAAAGGATTATGGGCAGGCGCTCCCTGCCTTCGACAGGGCCATTCGTGCTTACATCGATGAGTTTGGTTACCAGAACAAACTCATTCCTCCCCATATCGCCAATATAGGTTGTTGGAATCTTTTGATGTACTTATTCCAAATGAGTCCTTATGGCGACGTTGAATGCTTAAGGATCCTTCGCGAAGCAACCATGCTGAACAATCAACTGCCAGAGGGACAGCGCGCTACGGGTTTAGAGGAGACGGAAACCATTTATGCCTTGTCCCAGGAAATGCTGCTGATGGAACATCGGGAAAAAATGAAGGATAAAGTGTGGCAGTGGTATAACCCTGAAGACGGAAAGTTATATACGGTTCTGGCTTTCGACAACTGGACACTGGAACAGCCCGAAGGCTTCATCGCAGCAATGTTTTCGCATGAAGAAAAAAAGGAAGAAGATATGAAGCATGGACTGATAATTATGGACGAACAAGGCAAAGTCAGGGAAATGATACATGGAGAATTTTCATGGAACATTTGGTGGAATTGCAAAAATGACATATTCTCCCTTAGTGATAAAAGCTCCATTCGTCTTGCCACTGTCACTCCAGAACGCCGTCAGGAACTGATAGAAGCCCTAAACGGACGCCGTCAGCAAATCATTGATGACTTCAAGAAGAGGATAGACATAAATAAACTTGACTCACCAATGAAAATCAATCCCGATGCAATAAAATTCAAGAAACCGACCCCCCCAGGAGTCATCTTCCAACGCCGCGTCGGCAAGTAATGTAACAGGAATTGGAGACCGTTATATTAGTATAAATAGGAGCCATTAGGAAGTCAGAGAAAGGAGATCCGGTTAGCGAATCTCCTTTCTTCCATTTATAATATAAACACCCTTCTTTAATTGAGAATTGAAAATTGAGAATTGAGAATTAACCTTGCGGCCAGCGAGGTCGTAGACAGCATCTGCAAATTGACTTTTCCCTTCGGTCCGTCGATCTGAACCTTCTTCACTCTTCATTCTTAAATCTTCATTAATTCCGTCTGTCTGCTCATCTACCACAAACACACGACGTGAGATGGTGGCACTCCAGTTAGAACCGTTCTTACTAATAGCGCGCAAGGTTGCCGCTCCTGGAGCAAGAAGCGGAGCAATATTCTCCTTGCTATACAAAGTGGCATCCGGAGTTGCCTCGCCCAAAGAATTACCGGACCACGAAACTGGGTAACTGCCATCTGTGGTGTACATGATATATGAGTCCGGCGACAAGGTAAGCTCGTCGGTAACCCGTATGGTATCACCTTCCGAAACAGGTTTCCCGTTCACCATAAAGGCAGGAGCATCCACGCTGGCATACCAACCTTTTTTCTTGAGTTGCGAGATAAGGGTGGCAGTGCGATGGGGAAAGAACTGTTCGCGGAGAAGGCGGTTCTCGGCAACATAATGCACATCGGCCCGATACAACTCACCACGCGAGGTGTAAGGATGAACATCCTTGCGGTAGTCGCCCCAACGGGCCGACTCAGCATAGACGGCCAGCGAGATAATACCCTGCAGGCTGTCCCAAAGTTCCTGTGTAGCTTCGGGGCGTAACACACCTCCCTCGTCCTCCAGATGCTTGTAGGCACGGTCGATAAAGCGGTGCTTGAAGGCTGCATTCTTCATCAGATTCTGGAAGAGATAGGTGGGACAGTCGGTATTCTTGGTGTCAAGCACATTGCTTGAGGGACCATGAAGCGTCTGTTCCGAATCCCAACAGATAAAACGGAAACCTTCGGAAGGGTCTTCCCGATTGGTAACGGCAATCCAGTTGTGCTGGTCCCAGTCGGCATTCCCGCCATATTGGTTGATGAGCATGTAGTCTATAAAATTATCCACACAGAGGAAAACCTCGGGTTCTCCCCCCGGAGTCTGTGCTTCCTGTCCGGTGATGATGCGGTATGTCCGCCCCAAGGAAGCCTTCTCCGAGAGGCGCATCAACTGATTCCATTTGTCCAAAGAGCCTTCCGATGCCTCCAGATAGTCTTCACGCTTCACAACATCGTAGTCGGTCTTGCTGCCTCCGAAGTGGTACTTGCAGTAATCATCGTCGATACGCTCCGACAGATTGTATAGCCCCCAATAGAGTCCGTTAATAAAGACATTCACATACAGGCCGTCCGATGTGTCGTAGCCCATTCTCTTCTGCATCTTACGGTTCCATAGGTCTCGTCCGTACTGAGCACGGCTGCGCTGGGTTGCATCAGAATGCGTCCAGGAATAATTGTAAAAGGTTCGTACGATAAGGGAGTTGAAACGCGCCACATTCTCCTCGCCATAGATTGGGTATTTAAGGGTTTTCTTTCCATATTCATCCTTAAAGGTGAGACGGAAAGAGTGCTTGGGATTTTTCTCAGCCAAGCGTCCCATGCCGCCATGTATCTTCAGGGCACAATTCACAGACAAGTCGTGCCCGTTGCCCATCAGTTCCACCGAAGCAGCACGTTCCCATCCGCGCCCTTCGCTCTCCGACGAGCCGGTATAGATATATATGCCGCCTGTCTGTTCGTTCTTCTCCTTATTGAAAAGATTCCCCCTTTCCGTAACAATGGAGAGAGCCGGGATGGAGTAGAACGCATCCGTAATACGTTTGGCATAAGTACGGTCCGAAGTCAACTCTGGGTCCATCTCGTAGTCGGCTTGTGCGGTTCCGCTGATGGTGCTATATTTCCCCCAGGTGGAGGGATAACCCTCAGGCGCAGCGGGTTGGGCAAGCACCGTTGCGGGGAAAATATAAGAGGCAGTAGCAACATCGGAACACCTGACACCATCCCGGAATTCGGCAGCACGCAGGATGGTGGTACTACTGACATACATATTGGTGGTAAACAGGGAACTTGCCGTCGTCGGCTCGCTACCGTCCAGAGTATATCTGATTTCAGTCCCTGCCTCGCTGCCGTATATCTTAAGCAAGAAAGGCGATTTGCAGATGCCGTGCTGGCGGTTGTATGTAGGCTGGGCCAGCACGCCAGGTAATACAAAAAAGACTGAAACAGTAAATAAAAGTGCCTGCTTGAACATCTTGTTGATTAAGAAAAGGAGCAAGAGACCTCTCTGTCTCCTGCTCCTTCATGAGGAAAATTTACTTTAGAACAACACTTTCTTTCCGTTTACAATATAGATACCCTTTCTGAGTTGAGAGTTGAGAGTTGAGGGGTGAGAGTTAATTCTGCGACCACTCAAGTCGTAGATAGCTCCATCGTTAGCGTTATCGTTAACGTTAAGGTTAGCAATGCCATCCTCATCGTCAATAGGAGCAACGAACGGAACAGGATAATTATCGGTCTGCGTCCAATGTGCTGTCTCCTGACCGGCATTCAGCAACTCGCAAACTTCACCATTCTTAAGCTGTTCCTCGGTAACCTGGGCAGAGCCCTCGTTGATATCACCTACCAAGTTCAGGAAGTAGCAGTTGGTACACTTGGCATTCCCCGGGTTACGTGCCAGTGCATAGTGGGTACCGTTAGCATAGAGGGTGATATCCACCTCGCCCACAGAGAGCGTGTTAGTGATATAGGTTACATTACCGCACCAACCTACGATAGGAATACAGTTCCATGCCGTTTCGCTCTTGAGGGAACCACTGAACAGACAGTTGTTGATAACACTGTTATCGCCACTTCCTCGGGCAACAATACCACCTGTGAGCGCATCGCCGCTAAAGGTAGATATAATCTCAACAGCACTCTCGCAGTTCTCTATTGTACCACCGTAGATTTCGCAAACGATTCCTCCTACTCTCTTGGCAGATGTGTTAATGGTACCTGCAGTACGCAAATTCCTTACTGTACCACTCAAGGCACGGAACATGCCAAAGCCCTCGGCCTCGTTAACCTTATTAATAGTAACAGTGTGGCACTGGCCGTCGAATATGCCCTCGTACTTCTTGTCTGTGGTACCAATCATGGGGAATTCGTTCATCACTTCTGTCAGATCGATATTGGCAATCAGCTGAGCATTATCCTTGGTATCGCCGTAGTTGACCTTCTTGGCAAACCATACCAGCTGCTCGGCTGAACCAATCTGCCAGAAGCCGTCAACAAGCGTAGCCATAGTCAGATCGGGAGCGCCACACTCAGTACAGAAACCGTTCTCGAAGTGGTGATCCTCGATAGTGCTACCCTCGGTATTGCTATAGGTAACCGTTGTTCCGTCAACAGGTGTTTTGCCGTCGCACTTGAGCGCTCCGTTAGCATACACAACACCACGGGTGGGGAAGGGAACGGGATAACTGTCCTCGGGCAGGTTCTGTGTCCACTGGATATCCTTCTGGTCGCCATTCAGCAGGAAGGCAACCTTACCACTGGCAATCTCCTCGGCAGTAACCTCGGTAGAACCTGAATTAGGAGTACCAAAGCCATTCATATAGTAGCAGTTGATAACTGTAGAGACACTGGGGTTACGAGAGATGGTGTACGATGGGTTGTCGGTACCCTTGGGGTCACCGATGATGGTGCCCATGAACAGACAGTTGCTGACTGTAGAACTGCAGTCGCTGCCTGTGAAGCCCAGAATACCAGCCATATTGAAGGCATAAGGAGCGTTTATGGTACCGGTATAGATACAATCCTTAACGACACATCCTGCGGCGCTTCCACGGAAGGCGATACCTGCATAGGCAGCGTCGTCGTTGAAGTCGGACTCAATATTTACAGAAGACAGACAGTTCTGGATAGTTCCACCAAAGATTTCAGCTACAATACCGCCGGCCTTCTTGTAAGAAGTATAAATGGTACCTGCCACGCAAAGGTTCTTGATTGTTCCGGTAAGAGCGCGGAAGAGGCCTACAATCTCCTGGTTGGCATTCATCGTATAAGTAATGGTGTGCCCCTGACCGTCGAATGTTCCGGCATATTTATTGTCGAGCGTCGAGATCATGGTCATCTCCACTGCAGAAACGTCGATATCGTCAGTAAGAACGGCATCGGCATCTGTTTCTCCGGCATTTACCAGACTGCCAAAGAGCATCAGTTCGACGGGTGTACCCAAACAGTACATACCATCCAACTTCTTAGGCATGAATGAAAGGCCGGACAGATGGTCCTTGCAGGCTTCCTCGGTAGTAGCCGCGCCATCGTAGTAGCCCCATAGTTGTTCCATCAGCGTATTTATTTCGTTTGCCTGTTCGTCTGTGAACAAAGCCTGCAAATCGTCTGCCATAGCCTGCAGTTTGTCGTACTCGCGAACAACATTGATATAGCCCTGTTTGCAGCGGATTGTCTCTTCGAAGAGGTCAGAGAACTGCTGGATAAGAGCCAGTTTGGCCTCGCCATCGGAAACTGTTGCAACAGCATCCACAGCAGCCTGCAGCTTCTGCTTGATCTCGTTAGAGAAGTTGGGGTAAACGGCATAGTCTGATCCGAAGTCTGCCTCGTAGTGATTCAATATAGTATTGGCACGGGCAGCCTGAGACTCCAGCACATTGTCGAGACCGGCTCCGGCCTGATCCAGTGTTCCGTGATAGAAAAGTCTGACGTTACCAAAGCCAAAGGCATCATTCTCGAAACCAGAGCCAACCTCGCGAATACCAATCTTCAGCGTACCGTCTGTTACATTGGCAAGGATGGCATTCTCGTAGCGACCGCTCTCAAATGCTCTGCAGTAACCTACCAATCCACGGGGAACATATCCGTCAACTCCGTTGAAATCGGTAACTTCATAATCGGGATACTCACCGGTAAGGTTACAGTTATAGCCGTCAACTGCTTCGCTCATAGGAATAGCATCCTCAACGGGAACCTGGAAGTAATTGGTCATACCGTTGGCTGTAAGCGTAGCCATATAGTTGGTGTTGTACAAATCAACATCTCCGGGATAAGGACGGTAAACACCGTTTATGCGTACTTCATAGATACCGTTTGCCAAACCTGATATGGTCTGATACATATCCATGGTTGAGTTCCACGACTCGGCAGCATGCATTTCTGAACCGTCAGCACCGCTGTGTCCTGTTCCCACTTTGCCTTCCCATCCTTCGAAACCGTTTGTGAAGGTGGGGTTGGCAATCAACATGGTCATATCTGTACCCGCAGCAGGCTCCTCAGTGATAGCAGCCTCCAACATGGCAGCAATCTTCTTGGTCTCTGTCTTTATTTCCTCTTCGGAGAGTTCGCATTCGTCAAGGATATAAAGGGCTGTTCCCTTGGGATAGAGAGCGCTGGGCTCCTGACTGGTACGCAGGTATTCCTCCAGCTCGTCGCGTTTCTTACCGGCAAAGTCATCGTGCTCCTCCAAATACTTATCTGTCTCCTCAACTTTCTGCTTGTAAGCAGCGTATGCATCGGCACAAGACCTTACACTATTGCGTAAGTCCTGAATACTGTTCCATGCAGCCATGAACTCATCAATGTTCTTACACTGCTCAACGCCTTGCAGTGCAGCCTGGTAGCTCTCTATCAGGCTCTTCTGTGCCTGCGTGTTCTCGCAGAAATCGGTTTCGGCACCGATGACTTTATTGGCGAAAGCCGTAAAGGTGGTGTTGTCGTAAGCATTTCCGCATACATCTCCTGCCTTGTATATACGTTCGTGAGTGGGGAAGGGGAAGGGATGTTCATCTTCCTCGAGTGTCTGGTTCCAGACGATGTCCGACTGGTCGCCATTCAGCAGGTAGCAGAGCATACCGTTTGTCACATCCTCGGCATTAACCTGAGTGGTGTTAGGCTGATGAGAGCCGAACTCGTTCACGAAGTAGCAGTTATTACAGGTTACTACGTCGGGGTTACGGGCAAAGGTATAGGCGTTACCCTGACTGGTATCGATGTCTATTATACCTGTGAAGACACAGTTGTTCAGTGTAGAACTTGATCCTGACCATCCGATGAAGGCAGCACAGTTATAACCCGTACCCGAAATACTTCCGGCAAAGATACAGTTCTCGATGAGGGAACCGTCGGCACTGCCACGGCCAATGAGTCCTGAAATAGCAGCATCACCCTCGAAAGAGCTGGTCACATTTACATCGCAAACTACATTCAGCACCTTGCCGCCGAAGATTTCACCTACCAAGGGACCTACCTTGTTATAAGGTGCAATGAGGCTACCGGTGATGTAGAGATTCAGTATAGTACCGTCGAGGTAACGGAAGAGGCCCCAACTGCTTTCTGTAGCCACCAGATCTATGTTCAGTGTCTTGTAATTACCATCGAAGATTCCCTTGTAGTGGTTTCCGCTTGTACCGATAACAGTAAATTCTGTACTGGAGAGGTCGATATCATCCAGCAGTTTTGCATTGGCTGTGTTGTTACCCTGATTTACCAGATTGGCAAACCATACGAACTGGTCGGCCGTCTCTATCTGATAGAAGCCGTCAACCAAAGAGGCCATGCTGGGATCTACCTTGCCGCAGTTGATACAGATGCCATCCTTATACTGGTGGGGAGGAATATCCTGCGTCTTGGTATTAGAATAGGTAAGGGGTGAACCGTCGGCACTCTGTCCGTTACAACTCAAGTTACCTGCCGCATATACCTGCTTGCTGTTTGAGAATGGAACGGGAACCATGTCGCTGCCCAGTGTCTGCCACCACGAGATGGTTTCCTGTGTACCGTTCAGCATGTAACAGAGTTCACCGCTTGTAAGTTGCTCTTCGGTTACTTGCTCGCAACCGTCGTTGGGAGTTGCCCATTCGTTCAGATAGAAGCAGTTGTTTACTGCTACCAGATCAGGGCGACGGGATATTGTATAACTGGGATTGTTGCCAGTTTCCGCATCGGCGTTGATGGCTCCTGCAAAGATGCAGTTGGTGATTGTGGCATTGCAGCCGTCGCCTGCCCAACCCAGCATACTGGCGATACTGTATGCTTCTGGTGCATCGATAGTACCGTCGTAAACGCAGTTGGTTATCTTCACGCCGGAAGCACTCGAACGGGCACAGATACCGGCATAGCAGGCATCCAAGTTGGCCGTTCCGATAATATCTACCGAGGAATAGCAGTTCTCGATGGTACCGCCAAAGCATTCGCCTACAATACCGGCAACTTTGTTGATGCCGGTGGTGATAGAACCGTCAACCTTCAGGTTCTTAACGGTACCGGAAACACCGCCGAAAAGTCCGAAGCTGGCGCTTTCTACTGTAACACTGTAGTTTATACAGTGGAACTGTCCGTCGAAGGTACCCGCGTACTTGTGGTCGCCCGTATCTCCGATTTTAACAAATTCGGCAAAGTCAATGTCTTCTTTCAACACCGCATTGAGTTCGGTGTTTCCAGCATTGACAGCCAAAGCAAAATTCCTCAAATCCTCCGCTGTAGAGATTTGAACAATGCCATCCTCGATTACAAGGTCGTCCAGACCCTCTGCCTTAGATGTCAGGCCGAGTGCGAGAAGCATTGCAAAGAAAAGAGTAAACTTCTTCATGATGTTGCAAATTGGTTAATAATTATTCGGTTATTTTGGTCAAAATTGTATCATTCTGCGGCAAAAGTAGCAAATATTTGTCTTACTGCAAACAATATCTGCAAAAAAAAATATTATTGCCATAAAAAAATTCTTCCCTACATAAATATGATAAGGGGGACGTCCCTTTTGCGCTGAACCTTTTGCCAAGGGAGTACTACTTCTTCTCGCTCATCTGGAACTGGAGTGTTCCGCCAGCCATAATCTGACTGTGAGTAAGTGTCCAGTCGGTTATCTTCTGACCGTTCAGCTTTACGCCCTTCACATAGATGGCTTTGTCGCTCTTGCGAGGTGCCAGGATAGTGAATTCCTTTCCGCCTGCCAGATGCAGCGTTGCCTTCTGGAAGAGAGGTGTACCAATGGTGTATTCGGCACTTCCGGCATTGAAGGGATAGAAGCCGAGGGCTGAGAAGATGTACCAGGCCGACATCTGTCCGCAGTCGTCGTTACCGGCATAGCCGCAGGGTGTCTCGTTATAGAATGTACTGCGCACCTGATTCACCAACTCCTGAGTGCGCCAGGGCTGACCGGCAAAGTTATAAAGATAGACGGTATGATGACTGGGCTCGTTACCGTGGGCATACTGACCGATAAATCCGCTGGCATTGCCATTCACCTCACCGCTGGTAGCAGTAAGGGTAAAGTTCTCGTCGAGCTTCTGGATGAAGCCCTTCTCACCACCTAAGAGTTCTATCAGCCCCTTCGGATTCTGAGGCACGAACCACATATACTGCCAGGCATTTCCCTCGATGAAGCATGGTTCTTCGTAGCTCAGAGGATCGAACTTCCCGATAAAGTTACCCTTGCTGTCCTTGGGACGGAAGAAGCCTGTCTCCTTGTCCCACAGATTGCGGTAGAACTCGCTACGACGCAGGAAACGCTCGTAGTCGGCCTGCTTGCCCAACTTCTTGGCTACGGCAGCTACGCACCAGTCGTCGAAGGCCTGCTCCAGGGTGATGCTTACGCTGGTACCCTGCAAATCCTGAGGCATATAGCCGTACTTCTCCCAAGCTTCGAAGGGACTGTTGGTATGCGTGCGGGTGCTACTCTCGTACATTGCCTTATAAGCTTTCTCGGCATCTACGCCGGGGATTTCTGCCAATATAGCATCGGCTAAGACAGGAATGGCGTGATTACCAATCATGCAGTAGTTGTCCTGTCCCCAAAGGTCCCAGATGGGCAGATAGCCGTAGGTCTCGTGATGGAGAATCATATCGCGTACAAACTGAGCGGCCACATCGGGGCAGAGCAATGTGTATAGGGGATGAGCGGCACGGAAAGTGTCCCAAAGACTGAAGGTGCTGTGGTAAGACTGACCGGCAGGCATCTGCTTAATCTCGAAGTTGGTGTCCATATACCTTCCGTCCACATCGCTGATGGTATTGGGTTGCATCAGCACATGATAAAGACCTGTATAGAAGATGGTCTTCTGGGCATCCGTACCTTCTATATCTATGCGGGAAAGTTCCTTCTCCCAGGCATCGTGGGCAGCCTTCGCATAGTAACCGAAATCCCAGCTCTGTGCCTCGGCCTTCATATTCTTACGGGCACCGTCGTTATCGACGGCAGAGATAGCAACCTTAACCATCAGGTCCTGACTGTCCTGACTGTTGAACTCGAGGGCAGCACGCAGGGTACGGCCGTTCATCACATCGCTCTCGCCAACAGAGCGTCCGCCGTCCATCATCAGGCGGCCCTGGATGGGCTTGCTGAACTCGGCACGGAAATAAACCTTGCGCAACTTGGCCCAACCGGTCAGCACACGGAAGCCCTCGATGGTATGGTCGTCAACCACGCGCATCTGACTCTGGATAATCTGATAAGCCCTGCGACCGGCATAGTAGGCATCGCCGCGCCACGTCATACGGTCCAGATCGAGAATCACCGTCTGCTGTGCGCCCTTGGGGAAGGTATATTTATGAATTCCGGCATGAACGGTAGCCGACAGGTTGACGAGGATATTCTCGTTCTGCAACTTCACCATATAGAAGCCGGGAGCAGCAGATTCCTCGCTGTGCTTGTATGTCTGTGCAAAGATACCCTTCTTCAGTTCGGCAGGAGTCACCTTTTTAATGGTGGGCATCAGGGAAATATCTATCAGGTCGGTACAACCCGTTCCGCTCAGATGCGTATGGGTAAATCCGAAGATGCTGTCCTTATTGAAATCGTAGCCGCAGCAAGGGTCCCAGGTTACATACTGCTCCGTCTCGGGACATAGCTGCACCATTCCCTGCGGCATTGTAGGGCCGGGGAAAGTACTTCCGCTCAGGGCACCCGTCTCGTCGGTCTGGGTTCCGATAAAGGGATTTACAAACTTTGTGTAGTCAATGGCCTGCAACTGAAAGGTTGCTGCTACCATAACAATCAGAGATAAAAATGTCTTTTTCATTTATTTAAATTAAAATCGATTAGCGATTAGCGGTTAGAGGTTAGCGGTTAGCGAGCTCAGCGGCAGCAAATTCTTCACTCTTCACTCACTCCATATACTCCTCTTCCTTTCCGTCACTCTTGAGGTCACGCAGGTCCTCGTATGCTTTGCTCAGCATTTCGGGTGTAACCTTGAAGTCGCGGCAGACCTCGCGTCCGGGGTCTTTGGTAGAATGACTGAAGAGCCAGTCGTACGTCTGTGTCATATAGAAGAGTCGTGCAGGCCGTCCGTGATCTACTCCCTTCAGCGGTGTAAAGATAAGGCGGTCCGTTCCTGTTTTCTCCATCGCATCCACCACCTTCTGCGAGGCACTGAAAGGCACAGCGCGGTCGGCAGTTCCGTGCAGAATCCACATAGGAACCTTTGAGAGGCCCTCTACATTCTTCACTGTAGCACCGCCACAGGCAGCCATGCCGGCAGCGATACGGTCGGGATAAGTGGCACAGAGGTCGATGGTTCCGTATCCGCCCATACTCATGCCGTAAACATAGATGCGTGTGGTATCGACGGCAAAGTTCTTAATAGCCCAATCCACAATCTTCATTACCTTCTCGGGGCTCCATCCGTTATTGGTCTGCGGAGCCAGAATATAGCTGTCGATGCTAAGCCCCTTGGCCACGGCACTGATGGGCCCATAGCGTTTTACCCGCTCCAGATTATGACCGCTAAGACTTTTGCCGTGCAAGAAGATAAGCAGGGGAAAGTGCGCCTTGGGGTCCTTATGCGAACCGCCCTCGGGGTCGTGGAACCAGAAGTTATAGCTACCGGGCACAGTACCCCGATATGCCTTGAAGTCCTGAGCGCCTGCCGAAGTGTAAAAAAGCATCACAAGGAGCCAAAGAACGAGTCTTTTCATGCAAAATCTCATCTTATTTTTGTGTTTCAAGTCACAAAAGTAATAAAAATATGCACATCACCCTTTGTTTCTTGCATTTAATTTGTACTTTTGTGAACATTTAACAAAGAAAAGAATGATAAACGTCCTTTTTACAGCCCTTATGCTGACGGCTCTGCCCGATGACACCATTCCGCCAACCCACGAGCCGACAGACACGCTAAAAGAAGTGCAGGTAGTAGCACCGAGTTCTATGGCAGGTCTTCAGGATGCCATACGCCAGAGTATGGAAAGAATGGGAGTTCCCCGCACCCCGAATATGGGTGAAGTGATAGATAAGATTTCCCCGGGACTGACAGACAAGATTCTACATCCCTTCGCCTTTAAGGACAGGAAGAAGGCCCGCAAGCACCAGCGCGACAAGAAAATCCTTGAAGAATTCGACAAGGTTAAAAGTTTTGACGACTTGGTACGCGAAGCCTTGGAACGCGAAGGTATTGTCCTTCCTGAACGAAAGGAAAACACTGACAGCAAATAATCCCCCCCTTAACTTAATATTGTATCAGGCGCACAGGACCCATGAGACCGGATTCCTGAAGCCCTGAGTTGGCATCGTAAGGATTTACGGTGGCGTAAGTCTTGCGTTCCGATTCGGGCAGACGGGCATCACCGACAAGGCGGTTGCGCCAGTTGTTGACAACCTCTATACGGATTGTGTTCTGCCCCTGCTTCAAGAGTCCTGTTACGGGAACCCGATAAGGGAAGGTCCACGCACCTCCTGCATACCGGTCGTTTACAAAGACGCGTGCCATTACCATAACGCGGCCCAGGTCGAGATAAACGGCTCCCTGAGGCTGACTGCCAAGGTACATCGTATTTGTATATGAAGCCATTCCGGCATAATACCTGATAGCATCATCCTGATTCTTGCTCCAATCCGTAAGCTCGTCGAACGTCTGGGGTTCGGAGGGGCCTCGCATATCGGACTGAAAAATAACGGTCCAAGGCATATCTGTCTTGGCAAGCACTGTGGGATCGGGATAGTTTGGTGTCTGAGAAGCAGGACGCTCGGAGGCAGGAGTGTCAAATACCACAAACAGGCTTTGGTTAGGCTCCAGATGCATAGGCACGGTGGTCTGTCCGTCCTGCTGCCAGAACTGAGGCAGCTGACGCTTCTCACCCGTAACAGGGTCCCATGTATCAGGGGATTTTCCCTGGATGCGGAAAATGGCATCGAAGGTCTGAGGCTGCTCGCTCTGATTGCTTATAAAATAGATATCCGAGCCTTTCTGCTGACGATGGATAAAGGAGTACGGAACGGTCTGCCGGGCAAAGCAGTCGGGCCTAACACCTAGTGCATCAAGCACCTTCTGAAGCTCAGTGCCGTCAGGCCATACACGTCCCTTCCCGTACGCTCCCGCCTGCCACATCTTACCGGCCAACAGGCGAACCTGCTCATCGCATTGGGGATAGTTCTGCATGCTGGGCGAAGCAACAGGTTGGGGGCCAAGGATATTGAGGCCCTGTTTTACAAGGCTTTCAATGACTTTCAGCACCTCAGGTCTCATCGTCTTTTGTTGTGGAAGGACGAGCACACGGTACTGCATGCCGCCGGGCAGAGAGAGACAGCCATCCTTTACGGTGCACCGTTTGAGTACCTCGGCATTGATGTAATCGAAGCTATAGCCCCGTGGTAATTCCGGCTTGCACTCGCCCGTCATTTTCGGTGTGTCCTCACCGATGAAATAAGCCACATCGGCAATATAGCGTCCCTGCTGAAGCATCAGGTTGCAACGGCGAAGATAGTCGGTAAAAAGGTCCATCTGCTGGAACCAGATGTTCTTACGGTTGAACTCATTACCGTAGGGAGCACTGATACCAGGGAAGGTGGTGTTGTCGGGTTGCTGAATATAGAGGTGCAGCAGCGTTGCATTGATACCCTCGCAGAAGAAACGGTCGGTGCGCTGCTTCATGACGTATGGATAACGGTTAAAAGGAGGCCCGCCAGCGGTGCAGCTCTCAGCCCATACTTTCTGCTTGCCATAGATGTGTGCACAGCTGCTGGCTGCACGGTTCTCAATATCACCCAGAGAGCCTTCGCTCCAGAACTCGCCAGCCACCTCGTCGCTCTGTCCGCCATACATCAGGAACTCGCCCGGGAATCCCCAATGTCCGTAGCATTCGAGCCAGGTAGTAAGCCCGTTCCTGTTGCTGACCTTACGCAACCCGCCCACATAGTCGTATGCCACACGGTCGGCCACCAGTCGGCGCAAATCCCACAGGAAACGTTCGCTCTGGTCCTGAGAGCCTATTACCTGACCATACATAACAGGAAGCCAGGGGACGGGGTCGTAGCCGTATGTCCGACGGAAGACAGGTATCATATCGTCTGTCCAGTTCTGCCCGCCCATCTCGTAGCTGTCTTCAACGGTAGCAATCAGGCTCTTTCGGTCTTTGGCGGGAATGCGTCGGAGTATCTCACCCATAAAGGCATCAAAGTGGTCTGCCACATGTTTCCGGCTCATCTTGTCCACCTCCAGACCGGTAGCCTCGGGCGAGGCTGGTCCGTTGGTGACACCTGTAGTGAGCATAGCCGTTCGGTATATTGTCCATTCGCCTGCCGGCACCTCCCATTCCAGTTTTCCGTTATCCTGCATCTTTTCCGTCAGGTCGATAACTTTCCCGGGTTGTGCTATCAGTCCTGTCTGCAGCGGTTCGGGCTGTGTGGGCCACATATACCAGTCCCACATAGGCAGCGGGCTCTGGAACATCTTGCCCAACGTCTTCTCTTCGTAGCGTTCCACCAAGGGCTGTTCGCTCAGTGTTACCGTCAGTTTGGTGGGCTGACCGCCACCGTTCAGTGTCAGACGGAAATCCTGAGCCTTCACATCGGGAATACTCAGGCTGATTGGCGCCAAGGGATGAAAACCTACGTTAGGATTATGGTTGGTTCGGTCCAAGTGCTCCGTACGCAAGACTTTGTATTCCCCATTAACCTTAGCCTCCAGCGTAGCATCCACGAGCAAGTAGGCAGGTGTTTCAAAAAGAACACTGCGCAGTGTCATAGGTTCGTCCAGATGAATATCCTTCGATTCCCTGACTCCCGGCTCTTTGTCCACCTCGCATACAAATGACTTATGGGGAACGTCGGGCACAGCAACTACACAGACATCTTGAGCATCCTTACCCACAACGGGCAGTGTCAGGCTTTGTATCATACCGTTCCCCTTCACCCTGACATGTTGCTGCGCCAGATAGCGCATACTCTGCTGCGGCTTAATCCACGGACCACCACTCTGACTCCATCCCGGGCAGTTAAAAAGACCTATCTGGATATCCAGCTCTGTAGCTTTCTTCAGGGCAGCATGCAGCACCTCCCACCATCCGGGCGAAAGGACCTTTATGCCTCCGGGCCTTACACTTCCTTCCCAGATGTTTCCGATGAAGGCACGGTCTATGCCAGCCTTCTTCATCGCTTCCAGATCTCGCTCCACACCTTCTACAGAGATGTTGTCCGAAATCCAATACCAGTAAACGGCCACACGCTGGTCGCATTTGGCAGTCTGAAACTGAGTGTATAAAGGTTGCGCCTTTTTCGCGCAGACAACGGGCATATTACCGCCCATCATCCCTATACAAGGGAGGATAAGAGTCAAGAAAAGCCTTCTCATTAATCCAAAAGAATTTAGAGCATTGAACATTGAAACCTGAAACCTGAAACTCTATTAAGCTATTAAGCTACTAACCAATCTACAGAATCTGGTGATACAAGTCTATGATATCCTGTTTGGTCACAGAACGGGGATTACCAGGTGTGCAGACATCATTGATAGCCTGCTCAGCCAGCGCAGAAATGTCGGATTCCTTTATACCCAAGTCGGTAAGACGCTTGTTTGTGCCTACCTTGGCACTCAGTTCCTCGATAGCCTTGCAAGCAGCCTCGGCAGCCTCGTCTGTGCTCATACCTATTTCATATACGCCGCAAGCCTTGGCAATCTCTACATACTTCTCTTTGGCAGCAGGCATATTAAAGCGCATCACTGTAGGCAATAGCATAGCGCAAGCAACACCGTGGGGCACATCGAACAAGGCTGAAAGCGGATGAGCCATTCCATGATCTACACCCAAGCCGACGTTAGAGAATGCCATACCGGCCACATACTGAGCAACTGCCATTCCGTCACGACCAACGGGATTCCTGGGGTCTTCTACAGCGATAGGCAGATTACGGTATATCATCTCTATGGCCTTTATTTCGAACATATCAGACAGCTCCCAGGCACCTTTCGTTATAAGTCCCTCTATGGCATGCGTCATAGCATCCATACCTGTTGCAGCTGTAAGTGACTTAGGCAAAGAGTACATCAACTCGGCATCCACAATAGCCACACAGGGAATATCGTTGGGGTCAACGCACACCATCTTGGCCTGACGTTTTTCGTCGATGATAACGTAGTTGATAGTTGTCTCGGCAGCCGTACCTGCTGTAGTAGGCAGGGCGATGATGGGCAAAGACTTCTTCTTGGTATCTGCCACACCCTCCAGCGAAACGATATCGGCAAACTCCGGATTATTAATCACAATGCCGATGCCCTTGGCTGTATCCATACTCGAACCGCCTCCGATAGCTAAGATGAAATCGGCTCCGGCCTTCTTACAAGCCTCTATGCCGTCCTTAACATTTGTTACGGTGGGGTTAGGTTTCACATCATCGAAGATTTCATACTGAATGCCAGCCTGATCCATAACATCCAATACCATCTTGGCAACACCAAACTGCATCAAGCCCTTGTCTGTTACTACCAACGCCTTCTTGAAGCCGAGGCGGGCCACTACTCCTGGCAACTCCTTGCGAGCACCGGGACCGAAGTATGACACTTCGTTAAGGATAAATCTATTAACCATAATGTTGTTTTTTAAAAAAAGGACAATGCAAATATACGGTTTTCTTCTATTTCCGTACTTAAATAAATGATATTTTAACTGCATAAATTGATATTACCCTGCAAGACCTTCTTATTTGGCATATTAAAAGAAAAACAAAGGCCAACGCTTTATGCGTAAGCCTTTGTTTACCATAGAAATTGAGATATTATATCAGTCCTTGTCGTCGGACCAGATTTCCCAACTCTTGTCTTCTTTGCTCAATGCATCACCACCATCTACTGTGGTTTTGCCATCAATTACCAGGCTCTCTGCCAACATGTTGACA